>NZ_BJZU01000061.1 GCF_007992195.1 Methylobacterium oxalidis
CCCGTGCCTCTCGGCAAGCGCCCGGTCCTTGTCGGACGGGTCGATCACGGTGAAGCGCGCCTTGTCGTAGGCGAAGTGGCGCTCGATCAGGGGCAGGGTGCCGCGGCCGATCGAGCCGAACCCGATCATCACGATGGGACCGCTGATGCGGCCGTGGACGGGGTGCTGGTTCGGCTGGTCGGTCATCGGGCGGGGAATCCTTCCTCTCCTGTCGCTCCGTGCGGCGAAGCGGCGTCCATAAGCAGCGGACATGACGAATGAGCGACGCGCTCACTGGCCCCTCGCGTCCCCGGGGTCAACCGCCGGACCGCCGGCAATTGTGAAGAGGGCGTTGCCGGAGCATGAGCCGGCCGCATGGCCGCCGCGCGGAATGCTGCATTGCACGCATAGTCCACACCGGTCATTTTGCAATGCAACATGAAGCCGCGCCTCGGTCGAACGGCTCTGGAAACGCCCGCATGCACGCTCTCGGAGTCCTGCCATGCTCGCGGTCCTCGTCTCGAACATCTCCCGCCCGGTCGAGGAGCCTCTCGACCGCGACCCCGGCGTCCTGACCCTGGCCGCCGCGATCGTCCGCGCGGTTCGGCGCGAACACGAGGCGGCCTTCGCGCGCCGCTGTGCCCAGGCGCGGAGCAGCGGCGTCGACGCCGCCTTCCGCTGAGGCCGGGCCGGAGCGCGACAACAAACTCGGGTGCCCGCGATTGCATCGCGGGCCAGGGGCCTTTAGGCGGCTTCTCCGAGCCGCGACGCCGACTGCGCCGCGCTTGGGGACACAGCCGCATGACGCAGATCCGCGCGATCCGCACCTTCGCCCTGATCGGCACGATCATCCTCGGCCCATTCGCGACGGCCGGCGCGGGCCGCGCGCAGGAGGATGCACCCGCCCCCGAGAGCGCGGCACCCGCGGCGAAGCCGAAGCCGAAGCCCCAGCCCCGCAAGCCGGCCCCGAAGCCGGCCGAAGCCGCACCGCCGGCGCCGGCGCCGAGCGCTGCCGCCGTCTGGCCGGCCGGCGCGACGGCGGTGAGCGAGACCTACGACAACTGGACCGTCAACTGCAGCCGCGAGAGCGCGAACACGAGCTGCATGGTCATGCAGAGCCAGGGCGACCGGAAGACGGGACGACGCCAGTTCGCCATCGAGCTGAAGGCCCCGAAGGACGGGCGCTCGGAAGGGCTGATCCTGATGCCGTTCGGCGTCTCGATCGAGCCCGGCGTCTCGTTCAAGCTCGACGAGACGGTGCTCGGCAAGGGCGCCCCCTACCTCGCCTGCGGCTCGGAAGGATGTCTCGTGCCGATCAGTTTCCCGACGCTCGCCACCGACTCGATGAAGACCGCCGAGAAGCTGACGATCACCGCCCCGCGGCCCGAGGGCCAGGAGCCGACCGTGATCACGGTGCCGCTCGCCGGCTTCGCCGCAGCCTTCGCGCGCGTGATCGCATTCAGCGGCTGAGCATCGGTACGGATCGATCGGACGGGCGAGGAGCGAGGGCGGCCATGATGCACGGGACGGTGCGTGGGATGATCCTGACGGGGCTCGTCGCCTCTCTCGTCACGCCGCTCACGGCGCAGGAGGGGCCTCCGGGAGCGCCGAGTCCGGCCGAGCGGCAGCGCAACAACGCCGCGAAGCTCGCGGGACTGGTCGCCTTCGTCGACGCGTCGTGCCCGGACCTGAAGGGCGACCCGGACAAGCTCCGGATGGCGGTGACCCGGCTCGGCGTCGATCCCGCCGAGCTGAACCAGGGTGATCTGCATCTGCGCGCGAGAGCCTATACGGAGATCTACCAGAAGGATGCGGAGGCGAGCTGCAAGCGCGCCGTGGAGACCTTCGGCGAGGCCGGCAAGGCGATTCCGGGCCTCATCGTGAGGAAGTGAGAACCGGACGGGTCCGCAATTAAGCGGCCATTAGCCCTGTCCGGGCACAATCCGACCCCGAAGTGACGTACAGGCGCAGCGCCCCGGCCGGGGCGCCCGCCGCTCTCGGGTGTGGCGTTTCACGATGGCGGCTGGTCTCGCAACAGGGCGGCGGAGGCGTCGCCGCACGGCTCTGGCCTGCCTCGGACTCGCCCTCTGGCTCCAGGGCGGCGCCGCAGAGGCCGCTCGCCTCCTCGCGGCCAAGGGAAGCCAGCTCGAGCGCTACGGCCGCATCGCGCTGACCTTCGACGCGCCGGTTTCCGTCAAGGCGAAGCTGATGGGCACCGTGCTGGTGCTGAGCTTCGGCGAGCGGGTGCAGGGGGCGCCCGAGCGCCTCGCCGCCGAGATGCCGGCTTTCGTGACGACGGTGCGGCGCGATCCCGACGGCACCGGCCTGCGTCTCGCTCTCCAGAAGCCCTACCGCGTCAACGTGCAGGAGGCCGGCGAGCAGGTCTTCGTGGACCTGCTTCCAGAGGGCTGGGCGGGCCTGCCGCCGCCGCTGCCGCCGGAGGTGGTCACCGAGCTCGCCAAGCGCGTGCAGCGCGCGGAGGCAGCCCTCAAGGCCGCGACGCCCGTGCCCCCACGGAAGGCGCTGCCCGTCGAGGTGGCCCACCTGCCGAGCCTGACCCGCCTCGCGATGCGCCTGCCGCCCGGCACGGCGACCTCCGCCGAGCCGGCCGGAGCCGCGACCCGCATCCGCGTCGCCGGTCCCTGGCGCATCGAGGCGGCCGAGATCCGGGGCCGCACCAAGCCCGCGGCGGCGAACGTCGTCGCCGAGGAGGACGAGGGCGGAGCCTCCCTTCTCGTCACGCCGGGCGAGGGCTACCTGCTGACGACCGAGCGGGACGACGACGGGCTCACGATCGACCTGAGCCTGCGGACCCCGACACCCCGGCAGGCCGCGAGCCCCGTTCCGACGGTCCCCGGCGCCGCGGAACCGTCCGCGCCGCCCGACGTGAAGCCGGCTCCGGCGGTTCGGGTTGGGGCTGGACCGGCGCCGGATCCGGCCGCGTCGGCGCCGGAGCGGGCGGCCGGTGACGGCCTCGTCTTCTCCTTCCGCAGCACCCCGCCCGCGGCCCTGTTCGAGCGCGCGGGCGTCGCCACCCTCGTCTTCGAGACGGACGAGCCGGTCACGGCCGCCGATGCCGAGCGGATCGGCCTGCGGCCGGTCGGCCCGCCGGCGCGAACGGGCGGCGTGGTCGCCCTCAGCTTCGTCGTGCCGGCCGGCCGCCTGATCGACCTCCTTCCGGTCGGGCCGGCGCGGGGCGCCGGGGGCTGGGAGCTCGTGACGGGCGACACCCTGAGCCCGGGCGACAGCCTCACCGCGACCCGCGCGCCCGGACCGGGCGGGCGTTTCGGCGTCGGCCTGAAGTTGCCCGCCCCGGGCAGCGCCACCTGGCTCGACCTCGACGGCGAGCGGGTGGCCGTGGTGACGAGCCGGGCGCGGCGCCTGGCGGGCGTCGCCAAGCGCCAGCGCTTCGTGGATTTCGAGCTGCTGCCGAGCCGCCTCGGCGTGGCGGTGGCAGCGCAGGCCGACGACCTCGCGGTGCGCCCGGACCTCGACGGCGTCAGCATCGGGCGCGAGGGCGGGCTCGCCGTCTCGACCGTGATGCGGGAGCCGGAGGCGCCGCTCGGCAGGGCCGGCGCGCTGGCGATCGAGCGCGGACCCTGGGAGATGGCCCGGCGCGGGGACGTGCGCGAGACGCTCCGCGAGCTGACGCGGGCGATCACCGAGGCGACGAGCGCCATGCGCGGCCCGCCCCGCCTCGACCTCGCCCGCGCCATGCTGGCCAACGGCCTCGACCCGGAGGCCCTGGCCGTCCTCGCCGCAGCCGGCGCCGACGACCCGGTGATCGCCGGCCAGCGCGAGATCCCGATCCTCGCCGGCCTCGCCGAGGCCCGCCTCGGGCGGCTGGCGGCGGCTCGGCGCACGCTCGCCGCCGAGAACCTGGCGCAGGACCCGGAGGCCGCCCTCTGGCGCGGGTTCGCCGAAGCCCAGGCCGGCCGCTGGGTCGCCGCCGACAACGCCTTCCGCGCCACCGGAGACATCCTCGAGCGCTATCCGGAGGATCTCCAGGCGCTCCTGAAGGCCGCGACGATCGAGGCGGCGATCGAGACCGGCGACCTCGAAGGCGCCAGCCGCGGCCTCGTCTCCGTCGGCCGGCTCACGCCGCCCCCGATCCTGCGCGACCGCTTCGCCTTCCTGCGCGGCCGGATGGAGGAGGCCACGGGTCAGACCGTGGCGGCGCTCGCGACCTACGAGCGCCTCAGCGCGGAAGCCGAGCGGCCCGTGGCGGTCGCGGCGACGCTGCGCGGCACGCTGCTCGCCCACGCGTCCGGCAAGCTCGCCAGCAAGGAGGCGATCGACCGCCTGGAGCGGGAGGCGATCACGTGGCACGGCGGAGAGACGGAGGAGGCCATGACTGCCGGCCTCGCGCATCTCTACGCCGATGCCGGCCGCTACCGCGACGCCTTCCTGGCCACACGGCGCGCCAACGCGACGGCCCCCGACTCGCCGGTGTCGCGCGGCCTGCACGCCGAGGCGCAGGCCCTGTTCGACGACCTCTTCCTGAGCCCGCTCGGGGACAGGATCCCGGGCATCGAGGCGGTGGCGCTCTACTTCGACTTCAAGGATTTCGCCCCGATCGGCCGGCGCGGCGACGAGATCGTCCGCCGCCTCGCGGACCGGCTGGTCGGGCTCGATCTTCTCGATTCGGCCGCCGAGCTGCTGCAGCACCAGGTCGACAACCGGTTGACCGGGGCGGCGCGAGCAAGCGTCGCCGCGAGGCTCGCGGCGATCCGCCTGATGGACGGCAAGCCCCTCATGGCGCTCGACGTCCTCGAAGCGACGCACCTGCCCGAACTGCCGGGCGACCTGCGCCGGGCCCGCGGCCTGATCCGGGCCCGCGCCCTGTCGGACCTCTCGCGCACCGACCTCGCCCTGGAGACGATCGAGGGCGACACGGCCGCCGACGCGCAGCGCCTGCGGGCCGACATCCTGTGGGGCGCGCGGCGCTGGCGCGAGGCCGGCGAGGCGCACGAGGCGCTGCTCGGCGACATCTGGCGCGGCCGCAAGCCCCTCGACGAGGCAGCCCGCGCGGACGTGATCCGGGCGGCCATCGCCTACGATCTCTCGGGCGAGACGATCGGGCTCGAGCGCCTCAAGGGCAAGTTCGCGGGGCCGATGTCGGAGAGCGCCGACGCGCGGACCTTCGCCCTGCTCACCGCCGCGAACGCGCTCCGGAACCCAGGCTTCCGCGAGATCGCGCAGCGCGCCACCAGCGCCGAGACGCTGGCCGCCTTCCTCGCCGAGTACCGCAGGCGCTACCCCGACACCGGCGTGCCCGACCGGGGCAGGCCGTCCGAGAAGGCCGGTACCCGCGCCGAGAACCGCCCGGAGAGCGCGCCGCCGGGCTGATCGCCGCTCAGGTTCCGTAGCTCTGGACGAGGGATCCGGCGACCAGCGTCCATCCGTCCACGAGCACGAAGAAGATCAGCTTGAACGGCAGCGCCACGGTGGCGGGCGGCACCATCATCATGCCGACCGCCATCAGCACCGAGGCGACCACGAGGTCGATGATCAGGAAGGGGATGAAGAGCAGGAACCCGATCTCGAAGGCCCGCCGCAGCTCCGAGATCATGAAGGCCGGGGTGACGATCTCCAGGCCCACCGCCTCGGGCCCGGAGGGGGTCGGCACCTTGGCCATGTCGAGGAAGAGCTTGAGGTCCTTCTCCCGCACGTTGCGCAGCATGAAGGTCTTGAAGGGGGCGGAGGCGCGCTCGAACGCCTGTCCCTGCGTGATCTGGCCGGCGATCAGCGGCTCGATGCCGGCGCGGTAGGCCTCCCGCCCGGTCGGCGCCATCACGAAGGCGGTCAGGAACAGCGCGAGGCTGACGATCACCGCGGTCGGCGGCGCCGTCTGCGTGCCGAGCGCCGAGCGCAGGATCGAGAGCACCACGACGATTCGCGTGAAGGAGGTCGCCATCACGAGGACGGAGGGCGCCAGCGCCAGGACCGTGATGAGGGCGACGAGCTGGAGCGCCCGCTCGGTCACCCCGCCCGCCCCGAGGTCGACGGTGACGCTCTGGGCGAAAGCCGGTCCGGCCGAGGCACAGAGGGCGAGTAGCGGCACGACGAGGAGCGCGGCGCCCGCGCACCGGGCCGTGCGCGGGAGGAGGTGTCGATTCGGGGTCGTCATGACGGCCGGCACGGTGGTCGCAGGACGCCCGCGAGGCAAGCTCGCCGCGGGCGCACTCATCGGACGAGCCCCGCCGAGCGGCGGGCCTCCAGGCTCTGCCAGACCAGGAGCGAGGGCAGGCCCAGCACCACGTCCGGGACGCGCTTGGCGAGCGAGACGGCGATGGCGGTGCCCGCGTCGATGCCGAACAGCGCGCCGACCACGACGAAGCCGCTCTCCTGGACGCCGAGCCCGCTCGGGATCGGGAAGGCGGCCGACTTCACCGCCTGCGCCAGCGCCTCGATCACCAGCGCCTCGGAGACGGTCACGCCCTCGACGCCGATGCAGGCGAGCACGATCCAGATCTCGGCCGCACCGAGCACCCAGGCGACGAGGTGGAGCAGGACGGACTGCGCGACGGGACCCCAGCGCCGCCGGCCCCAGACGGCGTCAAGGGCATCCTGGACGCTCGCGGCGGCGGCGGCGTCGCCGCCGGCGGGCGCGGCTTCCCGGGCGAAGCGCCGGGCGAGGCCCGCGAGGCGACGCTCGATGAAGCGGGCCGCGCCGCTCCTCTGGATGGCGAAGAAGGCGCCGAGCGCCAGGCCGGCGACCGCCAGCGCGTGCAGCATCCACCCGGCCAGGGCCGCCGCGGGCTCGCCGTCGAGGCGGGTGAGCAGCAGGGCGCCCGCGAGGGCGAACAGGGCCTGGGTTCCGGCCTGGATCAGCAGATCGGCGAGGATCGAGGCGGCGGCGAGCGCGCCCGTCACGCCCCAGAAGGTGAGGAGGCGCCCGCCCACCACGTCGCCGCCGACGGAGGCCACGGGCAGGAGCACGTTGATGCCCTCGCGCACGTAGCGCAGGACGACGAAGGCTCCGGTCTCGGCGGGGCTCAGGCCCGACAGGAGCCGCGCCCAGGCGAGCCCGCAGAGCAGGACGATGACGGCCCGCACCATCACGACGGCCGCGAGCCCGGCGAGGCCGATCCGGCCGAAGGCGGAGGCCACGGCGCCGATGTCGTTGGTGGCGACGAGCCAGACCGCCAGCACGAGGCCGAGGGCCGTGCCGAAGAGGGGCAGGCGTCGGAGCAATGCGCGCCCAAGCCCGCCGCCGGCCCGGCCGCTGGTGCCGGCGCTCATCGGCACGCCGCCGCCCGCCGGCGGAGCCGGGCACGCAAAGGGCGAGCGGGTCTTCTATGAGCCGGCATGACGGACGCCTCGGGCCCGGCCCGGGGCCGGCTGCTGTCGTCAGGAGAGGGGATTCGGTTCCTCGCCCGTTTCGGCGGCCGGCGCTAGCCCGGCTTTGGGGCCGAATTCGGGGAGGAGGGCGGCGACGGCCTCCTCGGGCGTGGCGGCGGGATCGAGCAGGACGACGCGCCCGCGGGCGAGGCTCGCCCCGGTCGCCACCGCCAGCGCCCGCTTCGGGTAGGGGCCGAGGCACCCCGTCTCCACGACCCGGACCTTGCGCTTCGGGTGGCCGCGCTTGAGCCCGCGCTTCAGGAGGGCGCGCACCGCCCGGCTGCCCAGGCTCTGGCGCTTGGCGCATTTCGCGCACACGACGACGACCGCCTCGAGCTTGGTCTTGGCGGTGCGGGACTTCGGGCGTACGGCGGCGGAGGTCGGATCGCTCATGCGGGCTCGCCTAGGCTCGGCGGAGGAGCGGCGCAACCGCGCCGCGCCCGGCGAGGGCCTGCCGCGGCAAAGGGGCACCCTGAACGGCCGAGCTTCCCGCGGGCAGGGTGGGTGCCTTAAAAAGGGCCGAAAAGAGCGGGACTTGGGACCCCATCTTGGACCCGGATCTTGGACGCGATCTGCCCGGGCGCGAGACCGCGCGCGACCCCCAGGAAAACGAACGGATGAACGTCGACGAGGTCAAGCAAGGCGAGCGGCTCCGCGGGATCATCGAGGCGGCGCGCAACGCGCTGCCCGAGGTGCGCCGCAACGCCGAGACCATCGAGCCGATCCCCGACCGCAAGCTTCCCGCCCTCCTGCGGCAGGCGCGAGAGAAGCTGGACTGGACGCGCGTTCCCGGCCTGCGCCCACGCCCGCGCAAGGAGGAGAACCTCCTCCCCGTCCTGATCCGCCGCTTCAGCCTGTTCGTCCTGCTGCCCACGGCGATCGTGGCGGTCTACCTCTTCGTGTTCGCCTCCGACCAGTACATCGCCGAGGCGCAGTTCGCCGTGCGCGGCAACGTCGAGCCGATGGGCGACGTGAACCTCGGCGAGTTCACGAGCCTCATCCAGAAGCACAACAGCCAGGACAGCTTCATCGTCCGCGACTTCATCCACAGCCAGTCCATGGTCGAGCTGGCGGAGAAGGAACTCGCCGTCACCAAGATGTTCTCGCGCAGCGAGGCCGATTTCTGGGCCCGCTACAATCCGCCCCAGCCGATCGAGGAGCTGACGCGCTACTGGCGCCGCCACGTCGAGGCGCAGATCGACGCGATCTCCGGCGTCATCACCCTGACGGCCCGCGCCTTCACGCCGGAGGACGCCCTCGCCATCGCCAAGCAGGTGGTGGCGAAGTCCGAGGCGCTGATCAACACGATCTCGAGGCGCGCGCAGGCCGACATGGTCGAGCACGCCCTCAAGGACGCGACCGAGGCGCAGGACCGCCTGAAGAAGGCGCATCTCGCGATCCAGCACTACCGGAACCGCTGGGGGATCATCGACCCGATCAAGTCGGCCGAAGCGACGCTGATCACGATGACGAGCCTGCGCAAGGACAAGTTCAAGGCCGAGAACGACCTGCAGGTCCTGCGCGGCTCGAACCTCAACGAGAACTCGCGCGGGATCCAGGTCCTCGTCGCCAACATCGCGGCGATCGACCACCAGATGAAGCAGCTGCAGGACCAGCTGACCAGCGAGACCGCCGGCGCGACGGGCGCGCCGAACATGACCCAGGCACTCTTGGAATACGAGGGCCTGCTGATCGAGCGCACCATCGCCGAGAAGCTCAACGAATCGGCCAACACGATCCTCGACCGGGCCCGGGTCTCGGCGAGCAAGCAGCAGATCTACCTCGCGACTTTCGTGCCGCCGGTTATCCCCACCGACTCGCTCTATCCGCGACGCGGCTACGGCCTGATCATCGCCTTCTTCTGCTTTCTCGTGGTCTGGAGCTCGGTCTCGCTGGTGCTCGCCGGCATCAAGGACCAGCGCCTCTAGGCGCGGGCCCGCCCGCGCCTCGCGGCCGGCCGGTCGCCGGGCTGGATCGGGCGAGCGTGGATCTGCTAAATCCACGCCCTCACCGTTGCGGGCCCGGAGCGGCCCGGCCGCGCGCAGGATCCCCGATCGCCGCCATGTCCGATTTCGCTGATCTCGTCGCCCGCGCGATCACGCCCGCGATGAGCCGCGCCGAGCGTGAGCAGGTCTACGCCGTGGTGCGCCAGGCGGTGCTGCGCCTGCAGGAGCGCGAGACGCTCGCCCCCGAGGATGCCCGGGTGGCGCTCCAGCGGCATCTCGTCGAGGAGACGATCCGCGACGTCGAGGCCGACATCGCGCGCTACGAATCCCTGCGCAAGCTCGACGAGGCGATGGTCGCGCAGGCGGCGGCCCATCGGAAGGGCCGCGGCTGATCACCCATAGGCGGCCGCGGCGCGGGCACTGCCCGGCTCAGCCACCTCAAGGCCGGCCTCGACGTACTCGTTGAGCTTGTTGCGCAGGGTCCGGATCGAGATGCCGAGGATCTTGGCGGCGTGGGTCCGGTTGCCGAGGCAGTGATCCAGGGTGTCGAGGATGAGGTCGCACTCGACCTGGGCCACCGTGCGCCCGACGAGGCCGCGGGTGGCAGCCTCCGCCACCTGTGCGGCGCGGGCGGCAGGATCGGCGGGCGCTCCCGCGATCGCGTCGCCCTCCGGCGTCAGGATCGCCTCCGGGCCGATCTCGGCGCCGCTCGCGAGCAGCACCGCCCGGTGCACCGTGTTCTCGAGCTCCCGCACGTTGCCGCGCCAGGGGTTCTCGCGCACGAGCGTCTGGGCCGCCCGGCTCAGGGGCCGGACCGGCAGGCCGTTCACCTCGGCGTATTTCTTGGAGAAATGCGCGGCGAGCTCCAGGATGTCGGCCGGGCGCTCGCGCAGAGCCGGCAGGCGCAGGTGGACCACGTTGAGGCGGTAGAACAGATCCTCGCGGAAGCTGCCCTTGCGGACCTCCTCGGCAAGGTTGCGGTTCGAGGTGGCGAGCACCCGGATGTCGACCTTGACGGGGGCGGATCCGCCGACCCGGTCGATCACCCGCTCCTGCAGGGCCCGCAGCAGCTTCGACTGCAGGCGGACATCCATCTCGGAGATCTCGTCGAGGAGTAGCGTGCCGCCGTTCGCCTCCTCGAAGCGGCCGATGCGTCGGGCGACCGCGCCCGTGAAGGCGCCCTTCTCGTGGCCGAACAGCTCGGATTCGAGGAGCGCCTCGGGGATCGCCGCGCAATTGACCGAGACGAAGGGCTTGGCCGCCCGGTTCGAGCGGGCGTGGACGTGGCGGGCCAGCACCTCCTTGCCGGTGCCGCTCTCGCCGGTGATCAGGACGGAGGCTTCCGAGCGGGCGATTTGCTCGGCGAGCTTCACCACCCGCTCCATGGCCGGGTCGCGCCAGACGAAGGCGCGCCCGTCCGCGGCGACCGCCTCCAGCACCGCCGCGATCAGCTCCGGGTCCGGGGGCAGGGGGATGTACTCCTTGGCCCCCGCCTGGATCGCGGCGACGGCGGCGCGCGCATCGGCCGCGACGCCGCAGGCCACGACCGGCGTGCGGATGCGCTCCTCGTTGAGCGCGCCGACGAGGTCGCGCACCGAGAGGCCGACATCGATCATCACGAGGTCGGCGCCCTTGGCGCGCAGGGTTGCGAGGCCCTGCTCGACGCCGTCGGCCTGGGTGACGGCCGCGCCGCGGCTCATCGCGATCTTCGAGGCGGTGACGAGCTCGCCGTTGAGCCGTCCGATCATCAGGAGCCGCATGGCGGGCACTCCGTTCTCTCACAGGGCAGGCGGGACGGCGGCGCGTCCCGGCGCGCGATCAGTGATCGCCCTTGACGATCTCGGTCATGGTGACGCCGAGGCGCTCCTCGACCAGCACGACCTCGCCGCGGGCGACGAGACGGTTGTTCACGAAGATGTCGATGGCCTCGCCGACCTTGCGGTCGAGCTCCAGCACCGCGCCGGGGCCGAGGCGCAGCAGATCGCCGATCGGCATCCGGGATGAGCCGAGCACGGCCGAGACCACGACGGGCACGTCGAAGACCTGCTCAAGGTCGCCCGCGCTCTTGGCCGTGGTCGGCGCCTCGCGGATGGAATCCCCGTCGAAGCCGGGGTCGCCGTCGCTGAGCTGCGGCAGATTGAAATCGTCGGACATCTCTCGTCTTCGCGGTCAGGGCGTGGGGGCGGGGGAGAGGCCGAGGGCCTCCAGGCAGGCGGTCTCGATGCGGGCGCGGTCGCGGACGATGCCGCCGTCGGCCCATTCGAGGCGGGCATCGCCCGGCAGCAGGTCCGGCTCGCCGAGAACGACGAGCCGGCCCTCGTAGCCGCGCTCGCGGGCGAGGCCCTTCATCAGGCTCTCGGTCTCGTCGACGAGCGCGTCGTTCACGCGCACCACGAGGTGGGGCACGCCGCGCAGGTGCTGCAGGGCGGCGCGCACCGCCTCTCCGATCGCGGCGAGCGGGCGCGTCTCGAGGGCCTCGCCCGCGACGCGGGTGGCGATGAGCGTCGCGACGGCGACCGCCTCCGCCTCGCGCTCGGCAGCCTCGGCGTCGGCCTGGGCGAGGAGGCCGGCGGCGGCGAGGCTCAGGCGGGTGAGGGCGTCGGACAGACGCCCCTGCGCCTGCGCCTCGGCCTGGGCGCGGCCCTCCTGCACGCCGCGCGCGTGCGCGGCGGCGGTGGCCGCGGCGAGTTCCTGCGCGGCCGCCGCCGCGGCGGGGCTCGCCTGCGGGCGCCGGAAGTCCGTGTCGAACAGGAAGGGCCGGGCGTTCAATAGACCAGCTCCTCCTCGGCGCTGTTCTTGGCGATCATGATCTCGCCCTTCTCCGCGAGGTCCTTGGCGAGCTCGGTCATCTTGGCCTGCGCCTCATCCACCTCCTTCAGGCGGATCGGGCCGATCGAGCCCATCTCGTCCGTCAGGTTCTTGGCGGCGCGCGTCGACATCTGGCTCATGAAGAAGCCGCGCACCCGCTCGTCGGCGCCCTTCAGCGCCCGGCAGAGGGTGTCGTTGTCGATCTTGCGCATCAGCGTCTGCACGCTGCCCGGGTCGAGCTTGAGCAGGTCCTCGAAGGTGAACATCAACTCGCGGATGCGCTTGGCCGAGCCGCGGTTCGCCTGGTCGAGAGCGGCCAGGAAGCGACCTTCCGTCTGGCGATCGAAGGCGTTGAACACGTCGGCCATCAGTTCGTGCGCGTCGCGGCGGGTCGCCTGCGAGATGGTCGAGACGAACTCGACGCGCAGCGTCTCCTCGATGTGGCGCAGAGCCTCCTTCTGCACCGTCTCCATCCGCAGCATCCGGTTGAGGACGTCGATGGCGAATTCCTCGGGAAGGATCGTGAGGACCTTGGCGGCGTAGTCCGAGCGCACCTTGGAGAGCACCACCGCCACGGTCTGCGGGTACTCGTTGCGCAGGAACGAGGCGAGAATCTCCGGATCGATCTGGGTGAGGCTCGCCCAGACGCGCTTGCCCGACGCGCCCTTGATCTCCGCCATGATCGCGGAGACCTGATCGGTCGGGAAGATCTTGAGCAGGAGCGATTCGGTGCGCTCGAAGTTCGAGGTGATGCCGCCGCCCGAGGACAGGCGAGAGACGAAATCGACGATCAGCTTCTCGACCACCTCGGCGTCGAGCGAGCCGAGCTGGACCATGGCGTGGGAGACCTTCTTGATCTCCTCCTCCTCCAGCATCTGCCAGATCGGCGCGCCCTCGGTCTCGCCGAGGAGGAGCAGGAGCGCGGCCGCGCGCTGGGGGCCGGGCATGGCGGCGAACGCCGTCCCGCCGATCCCCTCCATCACCCTGGCTATGTTCGGCCCGCCCGCCATCGCTCTCTACCCCGGCTCCGCTCTCAGTTTTCCTGGATCCAGTTGCGCAGCACCTCGACGGTCTCGGTCGGGCTCGCACGGACCATGTCGACGACGCGCTGCACGGTCTCGGCCTGCACCTGCCCGTTGATCTTCGCGAACTCGACGAGCCGGGCCGTGGGATTGTCCCGCGACAGGGCCGGCATCTCGGCGGGCAGGCCCTCCACCCCCGCGAGTGCCGGGGCCGCCAGGAGGGCGGCGGGCGCCGCCTCGGCCTCCAGCACGCGGCGGACGAGCGGGCGCACCACCGCCATCAGCACGATGAGCGTGAGAAGCGCGAGCACCCCGAGTTCCACGACGCGCAGCACGTCCTCCTTGGTCGGCGCGAGGAGCGACTGCACCAGGGACGTCTCGACGAACTCGGGCACCGCCGGCGCCTCGGCGAAGCGCAGGTTGACCACCTCGACCTGATCGCCGCGGGCCTTGTCGAATCCGACCGCGGTGCGGACCAGGGCCGCGATCCGCTCGATCTCGGCGGCGGGCCGCGCCTGATAGGCGGGCTTGCCGTCGGGACCCGGGGCGTAGATCCCGTCCAGCGCCACCGCCACGGAGAGGCGCTTGAGGCGCCCGCCCTCCACCACCTCGGTCTTCGTCACGCGGGAGATCTCGTAGTTCGTGGTCTCCTCGGTCTTGTTGGTCTGGTCCTTCTGCGCAGGGGCCTTGTCCTGCTGGTTTGCACCGGGCAGCTCGTTGCCGACCGTGACCTGGCCCTCGGCGCCGCCGGTGAGCGAGCTCTCGTTGCGGGTCTGGCTGGAGCGGACGACGCGACTCTCGGGGTCGAAGGTCTCGGAGCGGCTCTCGACGCGGTTCATGTCGAGCTCGGCGCTCACCTGCACCCGCGCCCGGCCCTGGCCCACGATGCCGGCCACGATCTCCTCGATCTGCAGGCGCAGCCGCCGCTCGAGGCCCGACTGCTTCTCCTCGAGATCGGCCCCCGTCCGGGCGTCGGCGCCGCGGGCGCCGTCCGCGAGCAGGCGGCCCCGTTCGTCCACGATCGAGACCCGCTCCGGCTTCAGCCCCTCCACGGCCGAGGCCGCGAGGTGGCGGATGGCGCGCACCTGCCCGGCGTCGAGGTCGCCCATCAGCTTCAGCACGATCGCCGCGCTCGGCGCCTCGCGGTCACGCTCGAACAGGCGCCGCTCGGGCAGGACGAGATGGACGCGGGCCGCCTGGACCCGGCCGATCGCCCGGATCGAGCGGGCGAGCTCGCCCTCCAGAGCCCGCAGGTGATTCACGTTCTGGACGAAGTTCGTGGACGAGAAGGCGTCGCCCTTGTCGAAGATCTCGTAGCCGACGCCGCCCTGAGTCGGCAGGCCCTTGCCGGCGAGGTCCATGCGCAGGCGGGCGAGGTCGGGACGGGGCGCGAGGATGGTCTGGCCGGCATCGCCCCGGGTCTCGTAGCGGATGCCGCGGGCATCGAGGTCGCGGATCACCGCGCCCGAATCCTGCATCGAGAGATCGGAGAAGAGGACGCCCATGTCGGGGCGCGAGACCCGCAGGATCACGAAGGCGAAGAAGCCGACGAGGGTCAGCGTCACCGCCGCCATCGCGGCGAGCCGCGCTGGCCCCAGCTTCGTCACCAGATCGAGAACCGGCTTCACGACGCGACGCACCCACCCCAAGCCGCGCAGCCGACGGCCCGCCTTCGCTCGGCAAAAGTTGCCCGGTTCGTGGTTAGCGCCCGGTTAACGGTGGGCCACTCGGACCGCGCCGGAAACGGCCGAGGCCGCGCCCGCCAGAACGGGCGCGGCCTCGGTGCCGCCTCGCAGCGCGATCGTCCAGCGGGGCCGCCCGCCAGGACGATCCCGGTCGCGATCTCAGTGGCGGTAATGCTGGATGCGCGTGGTGCGCAGCCCGGCGAGCCCGTGCTGGTCGATGGAGAACTGCCAGCTCAGGAACTCCTCGGTGGTGAGGGTGTAGCGCTGGCAGGCCTCCTCCAGGCTGAGGAGGCCGCCGCGGACGGCGGCCACGACCTCGGCCTTGCGGCGGATGACCCAGCGGCGGGTCGTGGTCGGTGGCAGATCGGCGATCGTCAGGGGGCTGCCATCGGGCCCGATCACGTACTTCACTCTCGGGCGGTGCGGTTCGGTCATCAGATACGCTCTACACTCGACTGACCTATCGTGCTCCGACGCTACTTGCGTCCGCTTAAAATATGTTGAAGCGCATCCCTCGGATATGATTCGATTTTCCCCAGCTATGTGGACAAGTTGGAGATCGAGCGCACGCTCGACACCGGAACCCGCGCCGCACCGACCGTCAGGACCGGCTCGCTCCCGCTGAGATCGACCCCCGTCACCTTGCCGCTCACCGCCGTGTCGACGGCCACGCTCTGGCCGGTGGCGTCGAAGGCGTCGACCTTGATCGTGTACTGCCCCTCCGCGGCCGAGAGCCCCGCCGAGTTCCGGCCGTTCCAGGTGAAGCTCTGGGCCCCGGCGGTGAGCGCCTTCGTCTGGGTGCCGACGACGTTGCCCTTGGCGTCGAGGATGGTGATCGTCGCCTTCGTGACAGCGCGGGCGGGGGTGAGCGTCCAGTTGGCCGCCCCATCCTTGAGCTGCGCGCTCTTGCCGTCGGAGGTCACCGTCTGACCGATGAAGCTCGTGGCCGAGGCACTGCTCGCGGCCTTCGCGTTCGTGAGGATCGAGTCGAGCCGGTCGTTGCCCTTCAGCTGCTGCTCGACCTGCGCGAACTGCACCAGTTGCTGCGTGAACTGGTTGGTGTCCATCGGGTCGAGCGGGTTCTGATTCTTGAGCTGCGTCGTGAGCAGCGTCAGGAACTGCGTGAAGTTGCCCGCGATCTGCTGCGCGTCGGCCCTCGTCGTGCTGGCGCTCGACGCGGTGCTGCTCGTGGTGCTGCCGATGCTGGAGGCCATGCTCGTCTCCTCAGATCCGGATGTCGAGGCCGGTCAGGCCCCTCAGGCTGCGCAGGGGCGCGGCGTCGAGGCCCCGCAGTTCGGGCGTCTCAGCGAGGAGCGGCGCGCCACGGCGCTGCCCCTCGCGCTGCTCGGCGCCGGAGCCGGGCTGCCCGTCCCCGCGCAGCGACAGGTTGATGCCGCCCTCGCTCGGGTCGAGGCCGGCCTGGGCGAGGGCCTGCTGAAGCCCGTTCGCGTCCCGCTGGAGCAGGGCGAGGGTCTCGACGCGCTCGACGACGAGGTGCGTCGTCACGGTGCCGCGCTCCTTGTCGATTTCCAGCCGCACGTCGACGCGTCCGAGCTCGACAGGGTCGAGGCGGATCTCGAACTGGTTCGACCCGGACAGCGATCGCAGGCCGATCGTCATCGGAACCTGTCCGATCGGCACCGGAGGGGAATGCGCCTGGGCCGCGCTCCGCTCCGCGCCCTGCGCGGATTGGGCCTGGAGGCCGGGCACGGCCGGCCCCTCCTTCACGAAGGACTGGGGGTCGGCGGGCGGCGCCTGGGGGGTCGCCGTGGCGAGCTGTCCGGCGAAATCGAGCTTGCCCGGCTCCCCCTGCGTCTCGGTGCCGGCCGGCACCGGGTCGGCGCCGTCGCCCGCCCGACGCGGATCCTTGACGCCCGCGGCTTCCGTGGCGGCAGAGCCGGGCTCCGGCTTCGCGCCGGGGACCGTTTGGGGATGGCCCGAAGCCGGCGCGCCAGCCTCGGCCGGAGGCGCCTCAAGGGTCTCCCCGGCCGGAGCCTTCGACATCGCCGCGCCGGCCGCGAACCGGGGAGGCGCCGCGGGGGACGGCTGGAGAATGGCCAATAGTGCGAACAGACCGCCCGCCGGCTGCCCCTCGTCGGCCCCGTCCGCCTCCGGCGTCTCCTCGTCCTCCTCGGGCGCGCCGCCCTCGGCGACGTGCTGAGCCTCGGCCGCCTCCGCCAGCACCGTGGCGGCCTGATCCGCCTCCGCGGCCACGGACGGATTCGCATCGGTGCGCGGCGCAGCCGCCGATACGTCGCGCGAAGTGTCGGCAGGCGCGCGAGACGTCGGCTCCGACGCGGGCTCTCCGCGCGTCCGCGCGATCGTGGCCGGTCCGCGGGCGCGGTCTGCCGAGGCCGGTCTCGGAGCGGCTGCGTCCTGGCCCTTGCGCGCCGCGCCGACCGCGTCGCCGGTCCGGCCGGAATCCCGCCGCTCCGGGACCGATGCGGCGCGCGGTGCAGGGCGCTCGCGCTCGGCGACGTCGAGGTTGAAGCGCTCGCGCGCGGCCGCGACGGGCCGGCTCGGGCGCGCGTCCTGCGCCGCGCTTTGCGCGGGCCGCCGCGCCACGACGTCCATCAGATCCGCTGCCGAGAAGCCCATGCCACACTCCCTGCCGAGGGATCAGCAAGGGACAGGCCATGTGGTTCCGGCGCCAAGCCACTGCAGAGGAAGGAGTTTCCTTCACGTGTCTGCGCCCCTGGGCTGCGCGTCCGGGCGGAAGCTGCCGCCTGCCGGGCAGGATTTGCCGCCCTGATCCCACCCGACATGCGAAGGCTTGCGCCCGCTCCCTGGAACTTGTGGGCGACAGTCACTATAGATCCCGGCATGCGGAGCGGCGGACCGCGGCCGCCGTCGAACCCTGGCCCGATGAACTCGCTCGACCTTCCGAAGCCCCCTCACGAGACGCGCGTCGTCGTCGCCATGTCGGGCGGCGTCGATTCGTCGGTGGTGGCGGGGCTGCTCAAGCGCCAGGGCTACGACGTCGTCGGCATCACGCTACAGCTCTACGACCACGGCGCGGCGACCCATCGCAAGGGCGCCTGCTGCGCCGGCCAGGACATCCACGACGCCCGCCGCGTGGCCGAGCGGCTCGGCATCCCGCACTATGTCCTCGACTACGAGGACCGCTTCCGCGACGCCGTGATCGACCGCTTCGCCGAGAGCTATCTCGCGGGCGAGACCCCGATTCCCTGCGTCGAGTGCAACCGCTCGATCAAGTTCCGCGACCTCCTCGCCACCGCGCGCGACCTCGACGCCGACGCCCTCGCCACGGGCCATTACGTGGCGAGCCGGCCGGCGGCGCCGGGGTCGAGCCGCCGCGCCCTGTACCGCGCCCTCGATCCGGCCCGCGACCAGAGCTATTTCCTCTACGCGACGACGCCGGAGCAGCTCGACTTCCTGCGCTTCCCCCTCGGCGAGCTGCCGAAGGACGAGACCCGCCGCCTCGCGCGCGAGCTCGACCTCGCGGTGGCGGAGAAGCCCGACAGCCAGGACATCTGCTTCGTGCCGCAGGGACGCTACGCCGACGTGATCGCGCGGCTGCGCCCCGACGCGGCCCGCCCGGGCGACATCGTCGACGCAGGCGGTCGGGTACTCGGCCGGCACGACGGCATCATCCACTACACGGTCGGCCAGCGCCGCGGCCTGCGCCTCGCGGTCGGCGAGCCGCTCTACGTCATCCGCCTGGAGCCGGAGACCGCGCGCGTCGTCGTGGGACCGCGCGCCGCGCTCGCCACCAGCCGGATCCGCCTCGACGCGGTGAACTGGCTGGGCGAGCGGCCGCTCGCGGAGATCGCCGACGCGCCGGTCGCCGTGCGCGTGCGCTCGACCCGGGAGCCGCGGCCGGCCACGCTCAGCCACGACCCCACGACCGGCACCACCGAGGTCACGCTCGCCACGCCGGAGGATGGGGTCTCGCCGGGGCAGGCCTGTGCGATCTACGCCGACGACGACCCCCGGGCGCGGGTTCTCGGCGGCGGCACCATCCGGCGCATCGACGCGTTGCAGGCAGGCGCCGCCCGCGCGGCCTGAGTTCCGATCCCCACGAAGACAGGAAGCCGAGAGCACCATGCTGAGCGAGCCGCAGGCGGCCGGGCCGAGCACCGCCCTGATGCGCAAGGCCTATGCCCGCTGGGCACCGGTCTACGACGTGGTCTACGACAAGCTCACGGAGCCCGCCGCCCGCGCAGCGGTCGAGGCCGCCGTGGCCTGCGGACCGCGCATCCTGGAGGCCGGCGTCGGCACCGGGCTCTCGCTCGGCTACTACCCGGCCGGCACCTTCGTCTGCGGCGTCGACCTGTCCGAGGACATGCTGAAGCGGGCCCGCCGCAAGGTGCAGCGCCGGCGCCTCACGCAGGTCCGCGGCCTGCAGGTGATGGATGTCTGCCGCCTCGGCTACGCCGACGCATCCTTCGACGCGGTGGTGGCGCAGTTCCTGATCACGCTGGTGCCGGACCCGGAGGCCGCGCTCTCGGAGTTCCTGCGGGTGGTGCGGCCCGGCGGCATGATCGTGCTCGCGAACCATTTCGGGCAGACGGACGGGCCGGTGGCGCGCGTCGAGGAGATCGTGGCGCCTCTCTGCACGAAGATCGGCTGGTCCTCCGACTTCAAGGCCACCCGCATCGAGGCGTGGGCGCGCCGCAACGGCGTCGAGTTCATCGGTGTCGCCCCGACTTTCCCGGGAGGGTTCTTCAAGATCCTGCGGATGCGTAAAGCCGGCTGAGGGCCGTGGCGCCGCAGCCGTCCGGGGGCAGGCGCGGCCGAGCCGCTTTGCGCTGGCTGCCGCTGGCGATTCTCGCACTCGCCTCGCTGGCGATGCTGGTGTCCGGTGCCTATCACCTCCTGAGCCTCGATAGGCTGCTCGCCTCCCGCGCCTGGCTGCAGGGGTTCGTCGAGGCGGACCGCTTCCGCGCCGTGGTGGCGGCCGGGCTGATATACGTCTGCGCGGTCGTGCTCTCGGTGCCGGCCTCGCTGGTGCTGACGATCATCTGCGGCTTCCTGTTCGGCATCGTCACGGGCGCGCTCCTCGCCGTCGCCTCCGCGACCACGGGGGCGGCGATCGTGTTCTCGATCGGCCGGGGGCCGGCGGGCGACCTCCTGCGGCGGGTCGCAGGACCGCGGCTGAGCCGCCTCGCCGAGGGGTTCCGGCGCGACGCCTTCGGCTACATCGCCTTCCTGCGCCTGCTCCCGATCTTCCCGTTCTGGATGACAAACCTCGCGCCGGCCGCCTGCGGCGTCAGGCTGCGCACCTTCGTCCTCGCGACCATGCTCGGACTCCTGCCCGGAGCCTTCGTCTACGCGGCGACAGGCGCCGCGATCGAGGACGTGGTGGCAGCCCATGAGAGCGGTAAGGCCGCCTGCCGTGCCGCCGGCAGCCTCGCCTGCGACGAGGCGCTCGCCGTCTCGGCCCTCGTGACGCCCAAGATGGTGGCGGGACTGGCGAGCCTCGCGGCCTTCGCGCTCCTCTCGGTCGTCCTGCGGCGCCGCTTCGGCACCAAGGATCCACTCGGCGAGCCGTGAAGCCGGTTCGCGTGTCGGGTCGGACGCCCGTGCGAACGCTGATACAACCTAAGGAAATGATGTAAACGTACCATCAACCCCTGGTTTTACCAGTAGAAATACGCTCAAACCAGTTCTGCTGTTTTCCCGTCGAGCTTGCCTCTCGACGCCGCGCTTTCGGGCGCGTACGAAGGTCCCCGCTGATCTGACAATTGCTTGCGGGCGGGGGTAGGTCGATTGCCCGTGTACCGCGGCAGGGCGCGCACATCTCAGTGCATTCCGGGTGGCAGCAGGCAAGAGGGCACACAGGATCCGACAGGGATCGAGATGGGCGTGAGTACGAGTTCGGAGACCGAGACGGCACCGATCCTCGGCCCGCCGGCGGAGGTCGCATCGGCGCGCGGCCTCGGGCGTCATTTCGGCCTGTCCGGCCGTCTGTTCCTGATCACCGTCGCCTTCGTCGCCGTCGCCGAGATCCTGATCTACGTGCCGGCGGTGGCGAGCTACCGCCTGGGCTGGCTCTCGGACCGGATCGCGGCCGCGCAGGTCGCCGCGACCGTCCTCGATGCCGCCCCTGGCCAGACGGTGTCCGAGGAATTGTCCCGCCGCCTCCTGGCCGGCGTCGGCGCCCGGGCCATCGTGGTCAGCGGCGGCGGCACCCGCCGCCTCCTCTCCAACGAGGCGATGCCGGAGGGCGTCGTCGAGACGGTCGATCTGCGCGACGATTCCTGGTGGGACTCGTTCCACGGCTCCTGGCGGACCCTGATCGCCCCCGGCGAGGAGCCGCTGCGCGTGGTGGGGCAGGGGCGCGACGGCTTCGACGTGGTCGAGATCCTGATCGACGAGGCGCCGCTGCGCACGGCGATCGTCGACTTCTCGATCCGGCTCCTGCTCTCGTCGCTGATCATCGCGGGCGCCGCGGCGGGCCTCGTCTTCATCGTGCTGCAGCGGGTGATCGTCGCCCCCGTGCGCCGGCTTGCCAACAACATCACCGCCTTCGCTGACGATCCGGAGAGCCTGGAGCGGGTGATCGAGCCCTCCCGCCGCACGGACGAGATCGGGCATGCCGAGACGGCGCTCGCCCGCATGGAGCAGGCGCTCGCGGGCGAGTTGCGCGAGAAGCGGCGGCTCGCCGAGCTCGGTCTCGCCGTGAGCAAGATCAACCACGAATTGAGGAATCTGCTCACAACGGCCCAGCTGCTGGTGGACCGGCTCGAAGGGGCCGCCGACCCGACGGTGCAGCGCGTTGCGCCGCGCCTCGTGGCGACGCTCGGCCGGGCGATCCGCTTCTGCGAGGCGACCCTCGCCTACGGACGCGCGACCGAGCGGCACCCGCAGCGCCGCCTCGTCCTCCTCCAGCCGATCCTGGCCGAGCTGCCCGAACTCGCCGGCCTCTCGACGATGTCGCGGGTGAACGTGCGCGAGCAGGTGCCGCCCGGCCTCCAGATCTGCGCCGACCCGGAACAGCTCTCGCGGGCGCTGACCAACCTCGTGCGCAACGCCGTGCAGGCCCTCGACGCGGCCGGCGCCGGGCAGGAATCGCCGGAGGTGCGGGTCACGGCCACCCGTCACGGCGGCGTCGGCTCGGGCTTCGTGACGATCCGCGTCTCGGACAACGGCCCCGGCCTGCCGGAGCGGGCCAAGGCCCATCTGTTCGCGCCCTTCCAGGGGTCGATGCGGGCGGGCGGCACCGGCCTCGGCCTCGCGATCGCGGCTGAGCTCGTCCAGCTCAACGGCGGCACATTGCGCCTGGAGGACGGGGTTCCGGGCGCGAGCTTCCGGATCACCGTGCCGGACTGGGTGCCCGGTCCGAAGGAGGCGCGCTGAGGCGGAGCAGGGCGCCCCCGCGAGCGCTCACTCCGCGGCGGCGAGGGTGATATCCGGCACCCGCACGCCGATGTCGCGCAGGAGTTCCGCGTCCGCGTCCGTCTCGTTGTTCGCCGTGGTGAGCAGGCGCTCGCCGTAGAAGATCGAATTGGCGCCGGCCAGGAAGCAGAGGATCTGCGCCTCGCGAGTGAGATCCCGACGGCCGGCGCTGAGGCGCACGCGGGCGCGCGGCATCACGATGCGGGCTGTGGCGCACATGCGCACGAGGTCGAGCGGGTCGACCGCGGGCCGCTCCGCCAGGGGCGTCCCCTCGACGGCGACGAGGGCGTTGATCGGCACGCTCTCGGGATGCGGCGCGTGGTTGGCCAGCACCTGCAGCATGGCGGCCCGGTCGGTCACGCCCTCGCCCATGCCGACGATGCCGCCGCAGCAGACCCCGATGCCGGCCTCGCGCACGTTCTCCAGCGTGCGCAGGCGGTCCTCGTAGGTCCGGGTCGAGATGATGTCCCCGTAGAAGTCCGGGCCAGTATCGAGGTTGTGGTTGTAGGAGGTGAGCCCGGCCTCGGCGAGCCGCTGCGCCTGGGAGGCCGTCAGCATGCCGAGCGTCACGCAGGCTTCCATGCCGAGCCCGCGCACGCCCCGCACCATGGCGAGCACCGCGTCGAACTCAGGCCCGTCCTTCGGCTGGCGCCACGCCGCGCCCATGCAGAAGCGGTGCGCGCCCGCCGCCTTGGCGGCCGCCGCCTCGCGCAGCACGGCGTCGACCGGCATCAGCCGCTCGCGCGCGAGCCCGGCGCCCTTGTGGTGGGCGGATTGCGGGCAGTAGGCGCAATCCTCGGGGCAGCCGCCCGTCTTGATCGAGAGCAAGCTCGCCCGCTGGATGTCGGCCGGGTCGTTGTGGGCCCGGTGCATCGCGGCCGCCCGATAGACGAGGTCGAGGAGCGGCAGGTCGTGGATGGCCTGGATCTCGGCGACCGTCCAGTCGTGGCGGATGTCGGGGCGCGCGGAAGCGGGCAGGGGAGCCGGAGAGAGCGTCATGGCCCCATCCAGCGGAACTCGGCCGGAAAATCAAGCCGGCCCCGCCCGACGGCCGCGCTTCGCCCCTCAGTTCGTGGGCTCGCCCGCCGCGACCTTGGCGGTCCAGTCGTCGAAGGCCACCACCTCCTGACGCTGCTCGCCGAGGCCGTCGATGCCGAGGGTCACCACGTCGCCGCTCTGCAGGTAGCGCGGCGGCTTGCGTCCGAGGCCGACGCCGGGCGGCGTGCCCGTGGTGATGACGTCGCCCGGCTCCAGCATCATGAAGTGCGAGAGATAGGCGACGATCTGGGGCACGTCGAAGATCATCGTGCCGGTCGAGCCCGACTGCATCCGCTCGCCGTTCACGTCGAGCCAGAGGTTCAGCCGCTTCAGGTCGGGCACCTCGTCGAGGGTGACGAGCCAGGGGCCGAGCGGCCCGAAGGTCGGGCAGCCCTTGCCTTTGGTCCAGGTGCCGCCGCGGTCGAACTGGTACTCCCGCTCCGAGAGATCGTTGCAGACGCAGATTCCGGCCACGTAGTTCAGCGCCTCGTTGGCGTGCACATAGGAGGCCCGCGTGCCGATCACCACGGCGAGTTCCACCTCCCAGTCCGTCTTCGCCGAGCCCTTGGGCAGGATCACCGGATCGTTCGGTCCGGACAGGCAGGACGGCGCCTTGTTGAAGATGATGGGCTCGGAGGGGATCGGCGCGCCGGTCTCCTCCGCGTGGTCGGCGTAGTTGAGGCCGACCGCGATGAAATTGCGCGTGCCGCCGACGCAGGGACCGAGCCGGGTCTCCGGCGGCAGCATCGGCAGCGTCTCGGGGTCGATCAGGCGCAGGCGGTCGAGTGCGGCCGGGGCGAGGGCCGGCCCGCACAGGTCGCGCAGCACGCCCGAGAGGTCGCGCAATTCGCCCTCTCCGTCGATCAGCCCCGGCTTCTCGTCCCCGATCTCACCGTGACGCACCAGCTTCATCGTCGAGGCCCTCCGAACCGTTTCAGCCTGGCGGGTTTCAGGCTCCTGCCCTGACTCTTCCGGCGGCAAGTGGTTCCCGCGTCGCGCCCGTCAAGCGATCACGCGTCGGACCACGTTGCCGGTTTGTTGCTCGAACCACACACGACCTGCACAAAAACGCCGGACCCGGCGCTTTCGGCGAAACGCCCTGCATAATCGTGCAGAAGGTTTAGATGTGAACGAATCGCGCGAATGCGAAAAGACGCCACCTCGATTAGCAGCATCTTCAGTAATGTCATGTATTTCTGTAGTATAATTGCGTTCGAAAGCGCACACAACGCGGGATTGCGAGGTCTCGCGGCGCGCGGTAATCTTCGTTTTAAGGCGTCGCGCCCGTTCTGGGGACGGAGCAGTCGAGCGCCACAAACAAGGCGGAACGGACATGATGGGGAACGTGCGGGCGCTCGCGCTGGCGGGTGTATCGGGGGCGGTGCTCGTCCTCGGAGCGGGTGACGCGACGGCGGGTGCGTTCGGCATCCGCGAGCAGAGCACGATCGCGGCGGGCCTCGCGGATGCGGGTGCCGCCTCCGGCGCCGGCGGCGTCTCCTCCATGTTCTGGAACCCGGCCACGGTGACGATGCGGCCGGGCTGGATCAGCGAGCAGAACTTCACCTTCATCAACCTGTCGGGCGACATCCGCACGCAGCCGGGCACCAGCCCGGGCTTCGCCGCGCTCGGCAACTCGGGCGACATCGGCCAGGGCGCCGTGGTGCCTTCGGGCGCCACCTCCTACCAGTTGAACGACAGGCTCTGGATCGGCCTGCAGACCGGGGCGCCCTTCGGCCTCGTGACCAAGCCGAACCCGGTCTGGGCCGGCGAGGTCTACGCGCGCTCCAGCCGCATCTTCTCGCTGAACATCAACCCGGTGATCGGCTACAAGGTCAACGAGTGGCTCTCGGTCGCCGCCGGCCCGACCTTCGAGTACTTCAAGCTCAACCTGAAATCGGCCTTCCCGTTCAGCCCGCTGATCCCGCCCGCCAACCTGCCGACCGCCATCCTGAAGGGCGAGTCCTGGGGCGTCGGCTTCACGGCGGGCGTGCTCGTGACGCCTCGGGCGGGCACGTCGATCGGCGTGGGCTACCGCTCCTCGGTCAACCACGGCATCGAGGGCCTGCTGCTGCTGCCGCCGATCAACCCGCTGATCACGCCGAAGGCGGCCGTGAAGGCCGTGCTCGACACGCCCGACAAGCTCAGCTTCGGCATCACCCAGGCGATCAGCCCTGTCGCCCGCGTCAATTTCGGCTTCGAGTGGGACAACTGGTCGAGGCTCGGTGTGGTCCCGGTGCGCTCGCTCGTGACCGGCGCCGCCGTCCAGGCCCTGCCGCTGAACTACAAGGACGGCTACACCTACTCGGTCGGCGCCGAGTACGACTGGTCGCCGGCACTGACGCTGCGCGGCGGCGTCTCCTACGAGCAGTCGCCGATCGACTTCTCCAACCGCTCGGCCCGTCTGCCCGACGCCGACCGCATCAACGTGGCGATCGGCGCGAGCTACCGCTGGAGCGAGAAGCTGACCCTCAACGCCGCCTACTCCCACCTGTTCGTGGATCGCGGCCGCCTGCTGGCCGGGCCGGGCCGCGACTACGACAGCCGCTACATCGCGGCGCCGGCGATCCCGATCACCTTCGCGGGCGTCGCGGAGGGCAGCGCCGACATCGTCTCGGTGGGCTTCCGGTACGTCTTCGGCGAGCCGGCCGCCCCGGTCGCCGCGGCGCCCCTCGTGCGCAAGTACTGAGGGCCGCGCCCCATCCGAGAACGAAGGGCCGGCGGAGCGATCCGCCGGCCTTTCTCGTGGCGCGGGGCTGAGCGCGCCTCGCGCCCTCAGGCCTTCATGCGCACGTAGGTGCCGGGCGCCGGGCCGAGCGAGGGGAGGGCGTCGCCGCCGGGCTTTCGCGCCGGCACCCGCTCCGGCGCCTGCTTCTCGAGCCACGCGAACCAGTAGGGCCACCACGAGCCCTTGGTCTCGGTCGCGGCCTCGATCCAGTCCTCCAGGCGGCCCGTGGCCGGGCCGCCGGTCCAGAAGCCGTATTTCGGCTTCGCGGGCGGGTTCACGACGCCCGCGATGTGGCCCGAACCCGCCAGCACGTAATCGACCTTGCCGCCGAACCGCGCCGAGCCCTCGAAGACCGAGCGCGCAGGCGCGATGTGGTCCTCGCGGGTGGCGAGGTTGAAGATCGGCACCTTCACCTTCTTGAGATCGAGCCGGACGTTGCCGATCACCATCTTCCCCTTGGAGAGGTTGTTCTCCAAGTAGCAGTTGCGCAGGTAGAAGGAGTGGTTGGCCGCGGGCATGCGGGTGGCGTCGGCATTCCAGTAGAGAAGGTCGAAGGCCATCGGGGCCTTGCCCTTCACGTAGTTGTTGACGACGTAGGACCAGATCAGGTCGTTCGGCCGCAGCATGTTGAAGGCGTTGGCCATGCGCGAGCCGTCGAGGTAGCCGCGCTGCTTCATGCGCGCCTCGATGCCCTGGATCTGCTCCTCGTCGGCGAAGACCTTCAGGTCGCCCGCGTGGGTGAAATCGACCTGCGTGGTGAGGAGCGTCGCGCTCCTGATGCGCCGGTTGCCGGTCGCCGCCTGCATGGCGAGCGTCACGGCGAGCAGCGTGCCGCCGACGCAGTAGCCCGCCGCCGCCACCTCGGTCTCGCCCGTGGCGATGCCGATCGCGTCGATCGCCGCCTCGATGCCCTCCCGCATGTAGCTCTCGAAATCCTTGTCGGCGTGGCGCTCGTCCGGGTTGACCCAGGAGATGCAGAACACCGTCAGCCCCTGCGAGACCATCCAGTTGATGAGGCTCTTCTGGGGGTTGAGATCGAGGATGTAGAACTTGTTGATCCAGGGCGGCACGATCAGGAAGGGCCGCTTCAGCACCGTCTCGGTCTGGGGCGCGTACTGGATCAATTCCATGAGGTCGTTGCGGAAGATCACCTCGCCCGGCGTCACGGCGACGTTCCGGCCGACCTCGAAGCCGGACGGGTCGGTCTGGCGCACGCGCAGTTCGCCCTTGCCCGCCTCGATGTCCTCCGCGAGCATCTTCATGCCGCGCACGAGGTTGGCGCCGCCCTCCTCCAGCGTGTGGCGGAGCAGCTCGGGGTTCGTCATCACGAAGTTCGAGGGCGACAGGGCGCCCACGATCTGCCGCAGGTAGAACTGCGCCTTGTGCCGGGTGTGCTCGTCGATTCCCTCGGCCCGCTCCACGAGCCCCTCCGCCCAGCGGGAGGTGATGAGATAGCTCTGCTTCAGGAAGTCGAAGACCGGGTTGGTCGACCATTCCGCGTGGGCGAAGCGGTTGTCCCTCGGCTCCGGCACGGCGACGGGCGGGGCGTTCTCGCCCTGCATCCGAAACCAGGTCGAGCCCCACAGGTTCACGAAAGCCTCGCTCAGCGCGGTCTGCGCCTCCAGCGTCTTCTGCGGGTCGGACAGCCATTTCTCGGCCACCGTGCCGAGCGTCCGGACCACGTCGCCGACCTCGTCCGAGGCACCCGGCTTCACGCCGTCCCCGTCGAGCGGCTTGAAGTAGGTGGCGGCGGTGCGGCCGAATTCCTCCACGAACTGGCTGGCGTTGCGCGACAGCGCCTCGAAGTCGGGCATCTGTGCCGGCGTCTTATGCTCCGTCACGCGCTTGTCTCTCCCTGTCTCCGCCGCGTTCAGGACGCGGCGGCACGCTCGCCCGCCGCTACAGTCCCGGGAGCCTCGTTTCCGACAAATTAACGCTTCACCCCAAGTTTTCGCCACCCCCGCCGGATCTGTTTACCGCTACAGAACGCACATGGCCTCAGCCCGACATGCCCTCAGCGCCGTCGCGCTCCTCGTTTCGGCGCTGACGGCCGCCTGCTCCGCGGACACGAGCCCGCTGCGGCTCGCCGAGCCGGCGAAGCGGAATCCGGAGACGCCGGACTTCGTGGCGGCCTCGCGCCGGGGCGGGGACTACCTGCCGGTCGGCATCTCGGCCCCGCAGCGGCCCGTGCGGGCGAAATCGGCGGAGAGCCAGAAGGCGCTCGCGGCCGAGCTCGAGGGCGCCCGCAGCCGCAACGAGGCGCGCGGGCGCGCCGCGGAAGGGGAGGGCAAAGGGGCCGGCAAGGGCGCTGGCGAGGGCGCTGGCAAGAGCTCCGGCAAGAGTACGGGGCAGGGCGCCGCTCCGGGCGCCGGCGCCGAGTGAATTTTCCGGGTCGGCGGATCTGCCCCGAGATGGTAGACAGGCCGATCCCGCTATTCGATGACCCGCACGCGCGAATCACGGGACCCGCGCCGATGGACAACGCCAAGACCATGACCGATTTCCACCGCATCAAGAGACTGCCGCCCTACGTCTTCGAGCAGGTGAACCGGATCAAGGCCGCCGCCCGCGCCAACGGCGCCGACATCGTCGATCTCGGCATGGGCAACCCGGACCTCGACGCGCCGCGCCACGTCATCGCCAAGCTCGTCGAGACGGCGGGCCGCCCGCGCACCGATCGCTACTCCGCCTCGAAGGGCATCGCGGGGCTGCGCCGGGCCCAGGCCGGATACTACCAGCGCCGCTTCGGCGTGAGCCTGAACCCGGACACGCAGGTCGTCGCCACCCTCGGCTCCAAGGAGGGTTTCGCCAACATGGCGCAGGCCATCACGGCGCCGGGCGACGTGGTGCTGGTGCCGAACCCGAGCTACCCGATCCACGCCTTCGGCTTCCTGATGGCGGGCGGCGTGATCCGCTCCGTGCCGGCCGAGCCGACGCCCGCCTTCTTCCCCGCGGTCGAGAAGGCGATGCAGCACTCGATCCCGAAGCCGGTGGCTCTCGTCGTCTGCTACCCCTCGAACCCGACCGCCTACGTCGCCTCGCTGGATTTCTACAAGGACCTCGTCGCCTTCGCGAAGCGCCACGAGATCATCATCCTGTCGGACCTCGCCTACGCCGAGGTCTACTTCGACGGCGAGCCCCCGCCCTCCGTGCTGCAGGTGCCGGGCGCGATGGACTGCACCGTGGAATTCACCTCGCTCTCGAAGACATACTCGATGGCGGGCTGGCGGATGGGCTTCGCGGTCGGCAACGAGCGCCTGCTCGCGGCGCTGACCCGCGTGAAGTCCTACCTCGATTACGGCGCCTTCACGCCGATCCAGGTGGCGGCGACCGCGGCCATCAACGGGCCGGACGCCTGCATCGCGGAGATGCGTGCGATCTACAAGAAGCGCCGCGACGTCATGGTCGATTCGTTCGGCAAGGCCGGCTGGCAGATCCCGGCGCCCTCCGCCTCGATGTTCGCCTGGGTGCCGATCCCCGACCGCTTCAAGCATCTCGGCAGCCTGGAGTTCTCCAAGCTCCTCGTGGAGAAGGCCGATACCGCTGTGGCGCCGGGCATCGGCTTCGGCGAGCACGGGGACGAGTTCGTGCGCATCGCCCTCGTCGAGAACGAGCAGCGCATCCGCCAGGCCGCCCGCAACGTCCGCCGCTTCCTCGAGACGGCGGACCGCACGCTCCACAACGTCGTGCCGATGGCCAAGGCCGTCTGATCCGGGCGCCGCGGATCGCGGACGAACCCCCGCCGCGCGTTGTTGCGGCGGGGCGACAGGCGGCGGCAAAGCGGAACCGTGCGGTCATCGGCGCTTGTCAGGCGAGGGCCTTGACCGCAAGGCTCGGCGGGACTGTTTCGACACCCGCGTTCCGAGGGTTGCATGCGCCGCCTGAACCTGCTCGCCGCCCTCCTGCTCACCGGTGCCGCCGGTGCCTGTGCGCCGAACCCGATCATCGCCCGCGATCCGGTTCCGGCGCCGGGGCCGGAGGTCGGCTACGTCTGCGACTCCCGGCCCCTCGTGCTCAACGCCTTCGACACGAAGTGCACCCCCGTCGCCCGCGAGCCGCAGGTCGTGCTGCGCTCGAAGGGCTGAGGGACCGAAACGGACAGGAAAGGCGGACGGGCATAGGTTCGCCCGGCCCTTCCCGGGAGCCGGGCCCCGCGCCCGCGACGGAGATCCCCGCGTGAGCCACATCCGACCCGCCATCGCCGCGAGCCTTCTCGGCCTCTGCCTGGCCGCCCCGCAGGGCGCCTCGGCGCAGGGCGTCCCGTCCTACTACATGGGTGGGGAGGGGCCGACCGTGCTGCAGGTCGATCCGGATTCCGGCAGGCCGGTGGCCCCGCCCTACCGGCAGGACCTGCTCGCCGTGCCGGCGGTGCCGGTGCCGCATGTGATGAACGGCGGCGGCTTCGGCCTCACCGGCAACGCCTACTACTACGACAGCGACACGGAGACGACGCTGGGGCGCCGCCACCGGCCGCGCGTGTTCGTGCTGGTGCCTGCCCCGGTGCCGCCGGTGGTCGCCCGCTGAGGCTCCGGCCGGCTCAATCCTTCATAGGATCGTGACCCCAGTTCATCAGCGACATCCGCCAGGGTGAATCCGGGTCCTGCCGCGCCCTGCCGCCCTGGGCGAGGTGGCGGTGCACGTAGGAGACCACTTTGCGCATGTGGGCGTAGTCGTCCTCGGTCAGGTCGGCCTTCTTCCTGTCCTTGATCTCCAGGATGCGCCGTCCCTCCCGGTGCCCGGTGGACTCGCCGCCGTCGGTCTTCTGGCCGACGGCTTGGCTCGCCTCCGAATCGAGGTGCTTGCGCAGCGCCGCCGGCGTCATGTTGACGGCCTCGTTGAACGCATCCCAGGTCTTGGCGTCGTCTGCCCTCGCGTCGTCGGTCTCCGTCTTCGCCATCGCGCGCATGCTCCCGCAGGTTGCAACGTTGGGTACCAACGCCTGAGCACGCGGCGGTTTCGCGGACGGGGCGTCGCAGGGGAGGCGGCGTTTACAGGGGATCGCCGGGCCGGTATCAGGCCCCTCCGACTTCGCCACACGAGTGAAACCCGCCAGATGCGCGCCGAGATCGAGCAAGCCTCGGATGCCGCCAAGCAGTCGATCGGACTGCTGAGGAGGCATCTTTGACTGGGATACTGTCGAGAAACGCCTCGCGGAGCTGAACGCCGCGTCGGAGGACCCGGAACTCTGGAACGACGCCGAGGCCGCGCAGAAGGTGATGCGCGACCGCACCCAGCTCGACGAGGCGGTCTCCGCCATCAAGCGGCTGGAACAGGACCTCGACGACGCCCACACCCTGATCGAGCTCGGCGAGGCCGAGGACGACCAGGGCACGATCGAGGAGGGCGAGCGGGCCGTGCGGGCCGTCGAGGCCGAGGCCGCGCGCCGCCAGATCGAAAGCCTGCTCTCCGGCGAGGCCGACGGGTTCGACACCTACCTCGAGGTGCATTCGGGCGCCGGCGGCACGGAGAGCCAGGACTGGGCCAACATGCTCCAGCGCATGTACGCCCGCTGGGCCGAGCGCCGGAAGTACAAGGTCGACATCGTGGAGTGGTCCGAAGGCGAGGAGGCCGGCATCAAGGGCGCCACCCTCCTCATCAAGGGCCACAACGCCTACGGCTGGCTCAAGACCGAATCCGGCGTGCACCGGCTCGTGCGGATCTCGCCCTACGATTCGAGCGCGCGCCGCCACACGAGCTTCGCCAGCGTCTGGGTCTACCCGGTCATCGATGACCGGATCGAGATCGAGATCAAGGAATCGGACTGCCGGATCGACACCTACCGCTCGTCCGGCGCCGGGGGCCAGCACGTCAACACGACCGATTCGGCGGTGCGCATCACGCACATCCCGACTGGCATCGTCGTGGCCTGCCAGCAGGAGCGCTCGCAGCACAAGAACCGGGCCACGGCCTGGAACATGCTGCGCGCCCGCCTGTACGAGGCCGAGCTGAAGAAGCGGGAGGAGAAGGCCAACGCCGAGGCAGCCGCCAAGACGGATATCGGCTGGGGTCACCAGATCCGCTCCTACGTGCTGCAGCCCTACCAGCTGGTGAAGGACCTGCGCACGGGCACCCAGTCCACGAGCCCGGACGACGTGCTCGACGGCGATCTCGACCCGTTCATGGAGGCGTCGCTCGCCCAGCGCGTCTACGGCGGCGCCGAGGCGGTCGACGACATCGACTGACGCCTCAGGGCGCGTTGAACTGCCAGGCGTCGAGATCGGCGCCGACCCTCAGGAAGCGCTGCGGATCGACGGGCTCCCCGTCGATCCGGGTCTCGTAATGCAGGTGGCTGCCCGTGGAGCGGCCGGTCGAGCCGACCCGCCCCACGACGTCGCCCGCTCGGACCCACTGGCCCGGCGTCACGGAAAGCCGCGCCAGGTGCGCGTAGCGGGTGACGAGGCCGTGCCCGTGGTCGATCTCGACCATGTTGCCGTAGCCGCCCGCCGTCTCCGCGGCGGTGACGCGCCCGGGCGCCGTGGCGCGCGCCGGCTCCCCGAACTCCGCCTTGAGGTCGAGACCGGTGTGGAGGGCGAGCCCGCGCGTGAACGGGTCGAGCCGCGTGCCGAAGCCGCTCGACAGGCTGAACTCCCCGAGGATCGGCCGCCGCAGCGGCAGGTCGGCCGCGATCCGGCGCAGGCGCGCCTCGTCGCCGCGCGCCCGCTGCGCCTGAGCGAGGGCGAGCGCGAAGGGGTCGCCGCTCACCGGCACGAGCGGGCCTCCGAGCCCCGGCGCCGGCCGGTCGAAGCGGTGCGGATCGAGGCCGGTGCGCGCGACGAGGCCGCGCAGCCGCTCGGCGCCGCGCCCGGCGCGGGCGGCAAGGCGGCCGAGGCCGCGCGACTGTGCCTCGCCGAACCGGTCGAGGTCGCGCTCGAGGCCAGCGAGCCGGGTCCCGAGATCGCGGGCGGAGCGCCGGCCGAGCGCCCCTTCTGCGCCGCGCAGTTCGAGCGCGGCCGGCGGAGGCTCCGGCAGGGATCCCGTGGCGATCGAATCGGTGGCGTTCGGTGGTGCCTCGCCCGTGAGGTCGGCGATCGCCGCCTGCCGCCGCTCCAGGCCGGCCTGCCGCTCCGCCAGGGCCGAGAGGCGGCTCTCGAGGCCGTCGCGGTCGACGGCGCGCTGAGTGTTGGTGCGATCGAGGCTCGTCTGAAGCTCGGCGATGCGCGCCTCGTAGGCCGCCTGCATGGCGGCCTGGCGCGCCACGAATCGGGCCAGCACCTCGTCGTGGAAGACGAGCACGTAGGTGGCGCCCGCCGCCCAGAGCGTCGTGACCACGAGGCCGAACCAGACGGCGCGGAGCGAATTCGAGGGCGCGGCCCGCGTGGTGAGTGGCATCAGGACCGACCCGTGAGGCGAGCCGGCATTAAGCCAGGGTCAAGGTTAACGGAGCGACAATGCCTGGGAGGAAGAACCTAGTTCCTCCCTCCGGCAATCCCATCAGGCCAGGTCGCGGGCCGCCTGCAGGACCTCGTCGGCATGCCCCGGCACCTTCACCTTCGTCCAGATCCGGCCGATGCGGCCCTCGCGGTCGACGAGCACCGTGGTGCGCTCGACGCCCATGTATTTGCGGCCGTACATGCTCTTCTCGACCCAGACGCCGTAGGCTTCGAGCATCGTCTTGGCCTCGTCCGAAGCGAGCGGGAAGGTGAGGCCGTACTTCGCCCGGAACTTGTCGTGACTCTTCACCGAGTCCGGCGAGACCCCGATCACTTTCGCGTTGGCGGCGGCGAAGGCGTCGAGGAGCGCGTTGAAGCCCTGCGCCTCCAGGGTGCACCCACTCGTGTCGTCCTTCGGGTAGAAGTAGAGCACGACCTTGTGACCCTTCAGGTCGGCGAGCCGGATTGTCTCGCCGCCCGCGCCGGGCAAAGCGAAATCGGGGGCGGGATCGCCGGTCTCGAGCGCCATCATGCCTTCCTTTCGGCCGATTATGGGTGTCCGGTGAGGAACGCCATCCGCGAGACGCCGACGAGGCGGCCACGAAACACGGATGTCCCTCGATCTCTAGGCCGAGCGGGCAAACCGATCCAGCGGTCAAGGTAGGAATGGTTGAGGATACGGCCCAGGGACTTCGATCGAAGCCGCCGGCCCGTGGCTGGGGCGGCGTGTGCCTCCTCACCGCGCTCTCCCTCGTCTTCCTGCTCGGCCTCGGTATCGGCGTCGCCGTCCTCCGCCTGACCTACGGGCCGCTGCGGATCGACGGCCTCTCCGCCCAGGTCGCCTCGGCGATCGCCGACCGGATCGGCCCTGGCTGGAAGATCAGCCTGCGCGACTCCGCGCTGGAGCTCGACAGCGAGCGGTCGCTAGCGCTCCGCGTCGCCGGGCTCGACATCCGCAATCCGCAGGGCGCGCTCGTGGTGCGGGCGCCGCTCGCGGTCGTCAGCCTCGACACCTGGAGCCTGATGCGGCTCGCCGTGCAGCCGCGCTCGATCGAGTTCCGCGACCTGCAGATGACAGCCCTCGTGCACCGGGACGGCTCCATCGCCTTCGCGGCCTCCGAGCCCGCGCACCCCGGGGAGGCCAAACCGCACACGCTGCCGAGCGTCGATCCGGCCCGCGGCACGGTGTCGCCGCTCTCGGCCGCCGTCGCCTCGATCTTCGGCGTAGTGCTCGACTCGGCGGGCGTCGTCGGCGCCCTCGACCGTGCTCGCATCACCAATGCCCGGCTCACCCTCGTGGACGACGATGCCCGCGAGCGGGCGGTGTTCGAGCGGGTGAACGGCCTGTTCGGCCGCGACGCCAGCCAGGACGCGCGCATCTTCGAACTGCGCATCGACGGGCCGCACGGCGAGTGGCGCTTCGGCGGCAATTTGCGCGAGGCGGGCGGCACGAAACGCACGGGCATCATCACTCTCGACGACCTGCCGGTGACGGACCTCCTGCTCCTCTCGGGCCAGTCGCGCCTGCCGATCACCACCGACCTGAAGCTCTCGGCCAAGGCCGACGTCGCGCTCGACGGCGGCCGCATCGAGGCGATGAAGGCGACGCTGCGCACGAGCGACGGCAATTTCCTGATCGAGGAAAAGGACTTCAACCCGGTCACGATCGAGAGCCTGCAGGCCAGCGCGAGCTGGGACGAGGCGAACCGGGCCCTGAAGCTCGACGCTCTCGACTACGCGGGCGCCGGCAACGCGGTGCGCCTCACCGGCGCCTGGACCGAGAGCCCGGCCGGCGCCGACACCGCCTGGACGGCGACGCTCACCGGCCGCGACGCGGTGCTGCGGGGGGCGGGCGCCGCCGACAAGCCGGTGCGGATCGCGACGCTCGACGCCCGCCTCTCGGGACGGAGCGGCGGCATCTCGATCGACGATCTCACCATGGGCGGCGACACCTTCGGCGGCCGCATCACCGGCACGATCGGTACGGCGGGCGACGATGACGGACTGACGCTGCACGTCGCCGCCACGAACACCGACGTGCGCACCGCGCTCCGCCTCTGGCCGGAGCACATCGCGCCGCCGACCCGCAACTACCTCGCCGACGAGCTGCGCGGGGGACGCGTCGACAGCGTCGACATCGCGGTCGACATGACGGGCGCCGAGCTCGCGGCGGCCACCAAGGGCGACCCCATGCCCGACAACGCCGTGCGCATCACCTTCGGCGTCTCGGACGCGACGCTGAACGTCTCGGCCGACGCCCCGCCCCTCACCCGCGGCCGGGTCTCCGGCGTGATCACCGGCCGCACCACCACGATCCGCGGGGTCACCGCCGACATCCGCATGGCGGACGGACGCAGCCTCGCCATCACCGAGGGCAGCTTCGTGATCCCCGAGATCACGCCCGAGAAGGTCGTGGCGCAGATCGGCCTCCATCTCGGCGGCGGCGCCGACGCGCTGGCGGCCCTGCTGCAGACCAAGATGTTCCGCAGCCTCGCCAACACCGATCTCGATCCGGCGACAGTGCGCGGCAACGCGGACCTGCGCATCGACTTCCCGCTCAACCTCAAGCACCTGCCCGACCTCGTCGACCTGCCGGTGACCCTGAGCGGCGCCCTGACCGACCTCAGCGTCGACAAGGTGTTCGGCAAGGAGCGGCTTGAGAGCGGCAAGTTCGCCGTGAGCTACGACCGCGGCGGCTTCTCGCTGAAGGGCGACGGGCGGATCGGCGGCTCGCCCATCACGGTCGACCTGCGCCAGCCGAAGGCCGGCGCACCCGGCGAGGCGCTCGTGGGCCTGACCCTCGACGAGGCCCTGCGCGTGCGCAAGGGGATGCCCGGCGCGCCCCAGCTCACGGGGCCGATCGCGGTGCGTGCCGTGGTGCCGGTCGGTCGGCCCGGTCCGGGCAAGGCCCCGGTTCGGGTCGAGGCGGATCTCGGCCGCGCCGGCATCGACGGGCTGGTGCCGGGTTTCGTGAAGCCCGCCGGCAAGCCGGGCCGTCTCTCCTTCACCCTGATCGACGGCGGGCCCGGGAACGCGACGGAACTGCGCGACATCGTCCTCGACGCGGGGGCCGCCTCCGCTCGCGGCGGCGCAAGCCTCGGGGCGGACGGCGGCATCGACCGGGCGGAGTTCTCCAGCCTCAAACTCTCGCCCGGCGACGAGATGCGCGTCACCCTCGAGCGCAGCGGCGCGGGGTACCGGCTCGGCGTCAAGGGCGCTGTCGCCGACGCGCGGCCCTTCCTTCGCTCGCTCACCGGGCCCGACAGCAAGGGTCCGAAGGACGCGAACCCGAAGGAGATCGAGGCCGATCTCGCCCTCAACATCCTGACCGGCTTCAACGAGGAGGCGCTGACGGGCGCGAGCCTCAAGCTCTCGATGCGGGGGCGGGAGGTCCGGCAGGCGAGCTTCCAGGGCCGCTTCCGTTCCGCCCCCTTCACGGCGAGCATCGCCCGCGGCGACCGCGGCGCTCCGGTCCTCAACGTCGACTCGGCCGATGCCGGCGCGACGTTGCGCTTCGTCGACATTTACAAGCGCATGTACGGCGGCCGGCTGCTCCTCAACGTCTCGATGAACGACGGACCGCAGACCGGCGCGGTGAACATCCGCAACTTCGCCCTGCGCAACGAGCCCGCCCTGTCGAGCATCATGGCCCAGGGCCCCGCCAGCAGCGAGGTCACGGACGCCCGCGGGCGCCGCCGCGTGGTCCAGGGTCAGGCGAGCGACGTCACCTTCGACCGGATGCGCGCGAACTTCGTGCGCACCGGCAGCCGCGTCGACTTCGCGGACGCCGCGATCTCGAACGCGGCGATGGGCTTCACGCTCAGCGGCTATCTGGACACGGGTCGCGAGCGCACGGACATCAACGGCACCTTCGTGCCACTCTACGGGCTCAACAACGTGGTGGCGCAGGTGCCCCTGTTCGGGCCCCTCCTCGCGGGCGGCCACAACGAGGGCCTGTTCGCCGTCAACTTCCGCGTCGCCGGCAAGCTCGGCGCGCCGGACGTGAGCGTGAACCCCCTCTCGGCGGTGGCGCCGGGCTTCCTGCGCAAGCTGTTCAGCGCCGGCGGCGGCTCGGACGCCTTCGCCGACGGCGTGCAGGCCGCGCCGATGGAGCGCTAGCCGCGGATCACTCCGCGCGCAGCAGGACGTGCTTCTTCCGGCCGAAGGAGAGCTTGATCACGCCGTCCGCCGTGAGGTCGCTGTCCCGCAGCACGGCGCGCTCGTCGCTCACCGCCACGTCGTTCACCCGCAGGCCGCCGTTCTTGATCTGGCGCCGCGCCTCGCTCGTCGAGGGGACGAGCCGCGCGTGCTCCGGCCCGAAGGCGGTGAGGACGCCGAGCCCGGCCGCGAGGAGATCCCGAGGGACGGTGACGGTCGGCAGATCGGCCGCGAGCGTGCCCTCCACGAAGGTCTTGCGCGCCGTCTCGGCGGCGGCCTCGGCCGCGTCGCGCCCGTGCATCAGCGCGGTCGCCTCGGTGGCCAGAACCTTCTTGGCCTCATTGATCTCGGCGCCGGCGAGCGCGGAGAGCCGCGCGATCTCGTCCATCGGCAGAAGGGTGAAGAGCTTGAGGAAGCGGGTGACGTCCGCGTCCTCGGTGTTGCGCCAGAACTGCCAGTAATCGTAGGGGCTGAGGAAGCCCGCATCGAGCCAGACGGCGCCCGCCGCGGTCTTGCCCATCTTGGCGCCGGACGCGGTCGTCAGCAGCGGGCAGGTCAGCCCGTAGAGCTGCGGCGTGCCGAGGCGGCGGCCGAGATCGATGCCGTTGACGATGTTGCCCCACTGGTCCGAGCCGCCCATCTGCAGGATGCAGCCGTAGCGGCGGTTCAGCTCCACGAAGTCGTAGGACTGGAGGATCATGTAGTTGAATTCCAGGAACGAGAGCTCCTGGTCGCGCTCCAGCCGCATCCGCACGCTGTCCATCGACATCATGCGGTTGACCGAGAAGTGCCGGCCGATGTCGCGCAGCATCTCGATGTAGTTGAGCTTCGTCAGCCACTCGGCGTTGTCGACCATCAGGGCGCCGTTGCCCCCCTCGCCGAACCGGAGGAAGCGCGCGAAGGTCTTCTTGATGCCCTCCTTGTTCTCCTCGATCTGCTCCAGCGTCAGGATCTTGCGGGCCTCGTCGCGGCCGGATGGGTCGCCGACCCGCGTCGTGCCGCCGCCCATCAGCGCGATCGGCTTGCCGCCGGTGGCCTGCAGCCAGTGCAGCATCATGATCGAGAGGAGGTGGCCGACGTGGAGCGAGGCCGCCGTGCAGTCGTAGCCCACATAGGTCGTGAGGCGCCCCTCCAGCGCCGACGCGTCGATCCCGGCGAGGTCCGAGCCCTGGTGGATGTAGCCGCGCTCCGTCAGGATCCGCAGGAAGTCGGATCGTGGGCTGAAGCTCTCGGAGGCGTTCGGGGTCGGGGACGTCATGGCGGCGGTTCGGTCTCGCGGGGCGCCGGGCGGGAGCCGGCCCGGGCGGGACAGGATCGCGCCCCGCGTGCTAGCTCCTGCGCTTCGGCACGGATGGCCGCGCTCTTAGCAGGGCGGCGGGGGAAAGGCACGGGGGCGGAACGCAATGGCGATGATGCGCGCGATCGGGCTGATGAGCGGCACCTCCCTCGACGGCGTCGACATCGCGCTCATCGAGACGGACGGGGAGCGCGTCCACGTCGTCAAGGGCCACAACAACTTCCTGGAGCCGCTCGGGCCGACCGGCTACCGCGGCTATTCCGACGAGGAGAAGGCGCTGCTGCGCGCCGCCACCAAGGACGCCGAGAGCGTGGTGGCGCCCGACGACCGGCCCGGCCGCCTGCCGGAGGCGGAAGCCTTCGTCACGAAGGCCCATGCCGAGGCGGTGGAGCACTTCCTCGCCGAGAACGGCCTCTCGGCCGGCGACATCGACGTGATCGGCTTCCACGGCCAGACCGTGATCCACCGGCCCGACCACCGGATCAGCATCCAGATCGGCGACGGGACCGCGCTCGCGCGGCGGCTCGGCATCCCCGTCGTCTCCGACCTGCGCCGGGCCGACATCGAGGCGGGCGGGCAGGGGGCGCCGCTCGTGCCGATCTTCCACAAGGCCCTCGCCGAGGCCTCGGGCTTCGACGGGCCGTTCGGCATCCTCAACATCGGCGGCGTCGCCAACGCGACTCTGATCGACTCGAAGGGCAGCATCGTCGCCTTCGACACGGGGCCCGGAAACGCCCTCATCGACGAGTGGATGCAGGAGCGTGAGAACAAGAACCTCGACGACGGCGGCCGTACCGCGGCCCGGGGCCGGCCGGACGAGTCGCTCCTCGCCTGGCTCCTGATGCACCCGTTCTTCGTGCGCAGGCCGCCGAAGTCGCTCGACCGGAACTGGTTCTCGCACAAGCTCGCGGGCCAGCTCTCGACGGAGGACGGCGCGGCGACCCTGACCGCCTTCACGGCCCGCGCGGTCGCCCGCGCCCTCGATCACGCCCCCGAGATCCCGACCCGCTGGATCGTCGCCGGTGGGGGCGCCCGCAACGGCGAATTGGTGCGCCTGCTCCACTACCACCTGCGTTCCGAGATCACGACCGCCGACGCGATCGGCTGGTCCTCGGCCTACCTGGAGGCGCAGGCGTTCGCGCACCTCGCCGTGCGCTCGCTGAAGGGCCTGCCGATCACCTTCCCGTCGACCACGGGCGTTAGGCAGCCGATCAGCGGGGGCGTGCTGGCGCAGCCGTGATCCGGCGCCGAAATATCTCAGATCCGACTCGCCGTCCTGCCCGGACGATCTCCCGTCTGGAGCCGGCGGCCCGTGACGACCATGCATCGGCGCGATCACGCCACGTCCGAGGTCCCGGCGTCCGACGAGGGGCCGGCCTGATCGCCGCGCAGTCCGGACCGTGAGCCTCGGTCATGCCCTGCGGCGGATCGCCGAGGAGTACCCGCTCGCCCGGCTCGAACCGCCGGCGAACCATCCCCTCGGCTGGGTCATCCGCCGCGGCGCGCCGGACGAGTTGCGGCGCCTCCTCGGACCGCAGGCGGGCCTCCTCGTGAAGGGCAGCGCCGGGCGCGGCTCCCGCTGGGCCGCCGTGCCCTGGATCGCCGTGTTCGACCCCGGCGTCACCACGAGCGCGACGCGGGGCTACTACCTCGTCTACCTCTTCCCCGCCGACCGCGAGGCGGTGCACCTCTCCCTCGCCCAGGGCACGGTCGCGGCGATTCGCGAGCACGGGCCCGGCGCGCAGGCCTCCCTGCGCGCCTCGGGCCATGGCCTGCGCGCCGCGCTCTCCGACTTCGCGGAGCGCCTGCCGGAGCGGGCGATCCGCCTCGGCACCGAGGGCGACTTGCCCGGCGGCTACGAGGCCGCCCACATCCTCGGCCTGACGTACGGGCTGGACGATCTCGGTGACGAGCGCCGGCTGACGGAGGATCTGGCCGCGGGCCTCTCGGCCTATCGCGCCCTCAGGGCGCGCGGCGGTCTCGCGGCCGTGCCGGGATGAAGCCGGGCGGCGCGGCCCGCCTGCGCCCCCCGAAGACGCTGAGCGCGATGCCGATCAGGATCAGCGCGGCGCCCCCGGCTTCGACGGGCCCGAACGGCTCGCCGAGCAGGGCGCTGGTGCTGGAGATGCCCACGACCGGCACCAGCAGCGCGAACGGGGTGACGGTGGCGGCCGGGTAGCGGCTGAGCAGCCGGTTCCACAGGGCGAAGGCGAGGATCGTCGTCGGGTAGGCGATGAACAGGACCGCCGCGAGTGTGCGGGCGTCGGCGCGGCGCAGGCCCTCGGCGATCGCGGCGGGCCCCTCCACGAGCAGCGACAGACCGAGAAGCGGGGGCGTCGCCGCGAGGCTGCCCCAGACCATCAGGGCCAGCATGTCGATGCGGCCGGCCCGCTTCACGATGATGTTGGCGCAGGCCCAGGCGAGCGCCGCCCCGAGCACGAGGAGGAGCGGGGTCAGGAGCGCGTGCTGCGCCTTCCACACGCCGATCACCGCGACGCCGAGCGCGGCCACGAGACCGCCGGCCATCTGCAGCGCGCCCGGCCGCTCGCCGAACACCACGAAGGCGAGGCCGATCGTGAAGAAGACCTGCATCTGGATCAGGAGCGAGGACAGGCCGGCGGGCATGCCGAGGGCGATCGCGAGGAAGAGCAGCCCGAACTGCACGACGCCGAGGGAGAACCCGAACCCCACCACCGTGCCGAGCGACGCCTTCGGCGGTCGCACGAGGAGCACCCCCGGCAGCGCCGCGAGCAGGAAGCGCAGGGCGGTGAGCAGCAGGGGCGGCAGGGTCTCGAGCCCCACCTTGATCGCCACGAAGTTGACGCCGAGCAGCGTGACGACGAGGAGGGCCGTCAGAACATCCCGCAGCGTCATCGGTTCCCTCCCGCGCCGCCGCCTCCGGCGCGCGGTGGCGGACCTGAACCCGAGCCGGCGGCCGCCGTCGAGGTACGGTTGCGCGGAAAAGCGCCGGGGCGTGTCCGGCCGCACGGGCAATACGCTTTCGGTGCCCGGCGCGGATCGGATTTGTGGGCCGCGCGATCCCGCGCTAGAGCGGGCGGGCGATGTCCCACAACACGTTCGGCCACCTCTTCCGCGTCACCACCTTCGGCGAGAGCCACGGGGTCGCCCTCGGCTGCGTGGTCGATGGCTGCCCGCCCGGCCTGCCGCTCGAGGCCGACGAGATCCAGGCCGAGCTCGACCGGCGCAAGCCCGGCCAGTCGCGCTTCACCACGCAGCGGCGGGAGCCGGATCAGGTGCGGATCCTGTCCGGCGTCTTCGCGGACGACCGCACCGGCGGACGCCAGCTCACCACCGGCACGCCGATCGCGCTGATGATCGAGAACACGGACCAGCGCTCGAAGGACTATTCCGAGATCCGCGACAGCTACCGGCCGGGCCACGCCGACTACACCTACGACGCCAAGTACGGCATCCGCGACTATCGCGGCGGCGGGCGCTCCTCGGCGCGCGAGACCGCGGCGCGGGTCGCAGCGGGTGCCGTCGCCCGCAAGGTCCTGCCGGCCGGCGTCGCGATCCGCGCCGCCCTCGTCCAGATGGGCCCGCACGGGATCGACCGCGCGAACTGGGACTGGGAGGAGGTCGCCCGCAACCCCTTCTTCTGCCCGGACGCCCGGGCCGCCGCCTTCTACGAGACCTACCTCGACGGCATCCGCAAGGACGGCTCGTCGGTCGGCGCGGTGATCGAGGTCGTGGCCGAGGGCGTGCCCGCGGGCCTCGGCGCGCCGGTCTACGGCAAGCTCGACGCGGATCTCGCCGCCGCCATGATGTCGATCAACGCCGTCAAGGGCGTCGAGATCGGCGACGGCTTCGCGGCGGCCTCCCTCCGCGGCGAGGAGAACGCCGACGAGATGCGCGCCTCGAACGACGGCCGCCCCGCCTTCCTGGCCAACCACGCGGGCGGCATCCTCGGCGGCATCTCGTCGGGCCAGCCGATCGTCTGCCGCTTCGCCGTGAAGCCCACCTCCTCGATCCTGACGCCCCGCCGCTCGGTGACCCGGGACAACCGCGAGGTCGACCTCGTCACCAAGGGGCGCCACGACCCCTGCGTCGGCATCCGCGCCGTGCCCGTGGCCGAGGCGATGATGGCCTGCGTGCTCGCCGACCACTATCTGCGCCACCGGGGTCAGATCGGCGTCGAGCCCGACGCCCGCCGGTAGGCCCGAACCGAAGAAGAGTCACCCCCCGTGTCCCATACCAGCGTCACCGAAGCCCTCGAGGCGTTCAGCCGCGGCGAGATCGTGGTCGTCACCGACGACGACGACCGCGAGAACGAGGGCGACCTCGTCGTCGCGGCCTCCCTCTGCACGCCGGAGAAGATGGCCTTCATCATCCGCAACACCTGCGGCATCGTCTGCGCGCCGATCACGCTCGGCGAAGCGCGCCGGCTGCGCCTCGACCCGATGGTGGCCTCGAACGACGCGCCGCTCGGCACCGCCTTCACGGTCACCGTCGACGTCAAGCACGGGCTCACCACCGGCATCTCGGCCGAGCAGCGCTGCAATACCGTGCGGGCGCTCGCCAACGGCAACATGGGCGCGGCCGACTTCGTGCGGCCCGGCCACGTCTTCCCGCTGATCGCGAAGGACGGCGGCGTGCTGATGCGCTCCGGCCATACCGAGGCCGCGGTGGATCTCTGCCGCCTCGCCGGGCTCCCGCCGGTCGGCGTGATCTGCGAGCTCGCCAACGACGACGGCACCGTGATGAAGGGCCCGCAGATCGAGGACTTCGCCGACCGCCACGGCCTGAAGCGGGTCTCGGTGGCCGACCTGATCGCCTACCGGCAGGCCCGCGACAAGCTGGTGGAGCGGGTCGGACACTTCCCAGTCCGCACCGAGCACGGCGAGATGACGGGCTACGCCTACACGACGCCTTTCGAGACGATCCAGCAGTTCGCCTTCGTGCACGGGCGGATCGGCGACGGGCACGACGTACTGGTGCGGCTCCACCGCTCGAATGTGGTGGCCGACGTGATCGAGGGGGGCAAGCAGATCGACTGCGTCATGCGCCGCTTCGCCCGCGAGGGCCGCGGCGTCCTGGTCTACCTGCGCGACGGCACGGCCGGGGTGCCGCTCTCGCGCTTCGCGGAGGAGGGGACGGAGGCGCAGCGGGTGCGCCAGTGGCGCGAGGTGGGCCTCGGTGCGCAGATCCTGCGCGACCTCGGCGTGGTCTCGATCCGCAACTTGTCCTCCTCGTCCCGGTCCTATGTCGGCCTGTCGGGCTTCGGGATCGAGATGCTGGGCGAGGAGCCGCTGGAGACCTGAGGGCTCACCGCCCGAGCAGCGCGTCCACGTGGGCGGCAGCGGAGCGCGCCAGGCCCTCCAGGCTGTAGCCGCCCTCCAGCACCGAGACGATCCGGCCGCCGGCGTGGCGGTCGGCGAGGTCCATCAGCTTGCGGGTCGCCCAGCCGAAATCGGCGTCGTCGAGGCGCAGGTTCGCGAGCGGGTCGAGGCGGTGGGCGTCGAAACCCGCCGAGATCACGACGAGATCCGGCCGGAACGCCTCCAGCCTCGGCAGGATGCCGGCCTCGAACGCCTCCCGGAACACCGCGCCGTCGTCGTTCGGGCGGAGCGGAACATTGACGATCGTGCCCTTGGTGCCGCGCTCCGAGGCGGCGCCGCTGCCGGGGAAGAGCGGCATCTGGTGCGTCGAGGCGTAGAGGACGCTGCCGTCGTCCCAGAAGATGTCCTGGCTGCCGTTGCCGTGATGCACGTCCCAGTCGACGATGGCGACGCGCTCGGCGCCGTGAGCCCTCTGGGCGTGACGCGCCGCGATCGCCGCGTGGTTGAACAGGCAGAAGCCCATGGCGGTGGCGCGCTCGGCGTGGTGGCCCGGCGGCCGCATCGCCACGAAGGCATTGGCGCACTCGCCGCCCATCACCGCGTCGACCGCGTGCACCGCGCCGCCGACCGCGCGCAGGGCCGCCTCGAGCGTGCCCGGGGACATCAGCGTGTCGGCGTCGATCTGCACGTAGCCCTCCGCGGGCGAGGCCGCGACGATCGCCTCGACGTAGGCCGCCGGGTGCACGAGGGTCGCGACCTCCGGCTCCGCCCTCGGGGCGAGGCCGCGCACGAGGCCGGCGAAGCGCTCGTCCTCCAGCGCCCGCTCGATGGCGCGGATCCGGTCCGGCCGCTCGGGGTGCCCCTCCGGGATCGCGTGGTCGAGGGCCGCGGGGTGGCTCATGAAAAGGGTGCTCACGCGGGTCCTCCCGGCGGCGGCCCCGTCTGCGCGGACCGCTCGCGACGCGCCTGCGCGGGGCGCGCCCGGACTGTGCCACGGAACCCGCCGTCCCGGCTATGTCGAAGCCTCGGCGGCAAGAATCCCGAAAGGCTGCTTCGTGAGCACGCTTTAACCTGAACGTCAGTTCAGATTTTGCCGTTAACCGCGAAGTGGATCCTCTCCCGCATAGTCGATTTCAGACAGGAACACAGACCGGCACAAGCAAAAGCCGGGGGAGCATCAAGAAATGAGCAACGCTTCGCTGCAGGATTTCTGTAACCGTATCGTCGCTGCGGGCCGCATCACTGCCGCCGACCTCGCCACCTTGAGTGGCGAACTCCTGCCGGACGGCCTCGTCACGCGCGACGAGGCCGACCTGCTGATCGCCCTCGACCGCGCGGTCGCGCAGCCGAACGCCGCCTTCGCCGACTTCCTCGTGGCCTGCGTGGTCGATCTCGCGGTCTGGGGCGAGCGGCCGACCGGCTACGTGAACGCCGAGACGGCGCGCTGGCTCGCGGCCTCGATCGGCGCCGGAACGGGACCGACGGCGACGGGCGCCCGCATCGCGGTCGAGGTCGTTCGCGAGGCGCAGTCGGCCGACGAGACCCTGATCGCCTTCGCGCTCGCCGCCAACGGCCGGACCTCGCCGGACGAGGTGCCCGGAACGCTGCTCGCCGCCTGAACGGGCTCGGGAGGCCCGCCATCCGCGCCCAGCAGCAGAAGCCAAATTCTGCGCTCGGCGACCTCGAACCCGCCGAAGCTTGAGCAGAAAAACGAGACGCCGCGCGGGAATGCAGGGGTGTCGGGCCGCGCATCGTAACGGAATTCCGCCGGACCGAACCGATAATGAGTCTCGGTGAGCACCGGGCGAGATCGGATGGGCGCGGGGGCGGCGGCGCGAGGAGCGATCGGAGGACCGGGCGTCGAGTCCGGCGCGGCCTCGCGATACGCGATCATCGACGGCCTGGATGCGACGGAGCGCGAGAGCCTCCTCGCGGAGATCGACCGGGTCCTGGCCGGCCGGGTCCGCGACATCAGGCTGACGGGCCGCCTGCGCGCGATCTACCGGGCGGCGAGCTGGCGGCATCGCAGCCGGACGATCCGCTTCTGGCTGCTCTGGGTGTCGGTCTTCAGCATCGTCACATGCTCGCTCGACTACATCATGGAACCGGCGCTGCTCCCCGTCTCCCTCGTGACGCGCGCCGTCATGATCCCCGGATGCTACGCCGCTCTGGCCTGGATCTGGTCGCGGCCCCGGGCTGCCTGGATCGAGGGCGTGACACTGCCGATCACGGTGGCCACCATGATGCTCGTGGCGGGAATCCTCGGCACCGCGGGCGCCGGAGCGATCCATGAGCGATACCTCCTGGCCGGCGCGTTCGCCACATCGACGGCGGTCGTCGTGTTCCCGATCGACCGCGTCTGGACGATCGCCGGCTCCGCCGTCATCCTGGCCCTCTTCCTCGCCTTCGGCCTGATCAACCCGGCGGTCGAGGCCAAGGTCCCGATCATCGCGACCATCTTCTTCGGCTTCGTGATCGGCTGTCTCATTCCGGCCCGGCAGGCCATGAACACCGTTCTCGAGCACGCCTTCGTCCTGAGCACCCGCAACCGGATCCAGGCCGACGCCCTCACAGCCGCGAACGCACGGCTCGCCGTCCTCGCCGACACGGACGGACTCACCGGTCTGCCGAACCGCCGCGCCTTCGAGGTGCGCCTCGCGCAGAACTGGGCGGCTCAGGCGGCCCGAGCGGGCACGATCGGCGCTATCCTGATCGACGTCGACCATTTCAAGCGCTTCAACGACAGCGCCGGCCACGCCGCGGGCGACCGCTGCCTCGTCGCGGTGGCGAGGGCCATCGAGGCCGCGATCCCGGACCCGTCGCTCGCCGCCCGGTACGGCGGAGAGGAATTTGTCGTGCTGGTGCCGGCCGCCAGCCCGAGTACGCTCGCGGCCGCGGCGGAACGGATTCGCGCCGCCGTCGCGGCGCTGGCGCATCCCCATCCCGGGCTCTCCGAGGGACTCTGCGTCACGGTGAGCGTCGGGACCGCCATCGCTCCCGCCCTGTTCGAGCTCCGCGGCCCGGAGGCGCTGCTGCAGCGGTCCGACGCGGCGCTCTACGAGGCCAAGGCGCTCGGCCGCGACCGCGTGGTGGCGGCTCCGGCCGCACCGCCGGCGCCCGACTGGGCCGGCCGGAACCGGGCCGCCTGAACCGGGGATCGCGGGCGGGCGCGGCCGGCGGCGCGGGAAACCGCGCCTGCCCGACGAAGGTCGCCTTCCAGAACGCGCGCAAGTGCTTTAACGGGGGCGAAGCTTGAGCGCCGGTTTCGCCGCCGAGTTCCTTCGAATTGAATACGGTATTCGATGTTCGATAAAATTCTGATCGCGAACCGCGGCGAGATCGCCTGCCGCATCATCAAGACGGCGCGCCGTCTGGGGATCAAGACCGTCGCGGTCTATTCTGACGCGGATCGGGACGCCGTGCACGTCGCGATGGCCGACGAGGCCGTGCATATCGGCCCGGCGCCCGCCGCCCAGTCGTACCTGCTGATCGACAGGATCATCGACGCCTGCCGGAAGACGGGCGCGCAGGCGGTGCATCCGGGCTACGGCTTCCTCTCGGAGCGCGAGGCGTTCCCGAAGGCGCTGGCCGAGGCCGGCATCGTCTTCATCGGCCCGAACCCGGGCGCGATCGCCGCGATGGGCGACAAGATCGAGTCCAAGAAGGCGGCCTCCGCCGCGAAGGTCTCGACCGTGCCGGGCTTCCTCGGCGTCATCGACTCGCCCGAGCACGCCGTGACGATCGCCGACGAGATCGGCTATCCCGTGATGATCAAGGCGTCGGCGGGCGGCGGTGGCAAGGGCATGCGCATCGCCCACTCGGCGGCAGAGGTCGCCGAGGGCTTCGCCCGCGCGAAGTCCGAGGCCGCCTCGTCGTTCGGCGACGACCGGGTGTTCGTGGAGAAGTTCATCACCGATCCGCGCCACATCGAGATCCAGGTGATCGGCGACAAGCACGGCAACGTCGTCTACCTGGGTGAGCGTGAGTGCTCCATCCAGCGCCGCAACCAGAAGGTGATCGAGGAAGCTCCGTCGCCGCTTCTCGACGAGGAGACCCGCCGCCGGATGGGCGAGCAGGCCGTCGCCCTGGCGCGGGCCGTGAACTACGACTCGGCCGGCACCGTCGAGTTCGTGGCGGGCCAGGACAAGTCCTTCTACTTCCTGGAGATGAACACCCGCCTGCAGGTGGAGCACCCGGTCACCGAGATGATCACCGGGCTCGATCTCGTGGAGCTGATGATCCGCGTCGCCGCCGGCGAGAAGCTGCCCCTCACCCAGGCGGAGGTGAAGCTGGACGGCTGGGCGGTCGAGAGCCGCGTCTACGCCGAGGATCCGACCCGTAACTTCCTGCCCTCGATCGGCCGACTCACCACCTACCAGCCGCCGGAGGAGGGCCGCCGGGGCAGCGCGATCGTTCGAAACGACACCGGCGTCGAGGAGGGCGGCGAGATCGCGATCCACTATGATCCGATGATCGCCAAGCTCGTGACCTGGGCCCCGACCCGCGCCGAGGCGATCGAGGCGCAGGCCGAGGCTCTCGACGCCTTCGCGATCGACGGCATCCGCCACAACATCCCGTTCCTGGCCGCCCTGATGGCCCATCCCCGCTGGCGCGAAGGACGGCTCTCCACGGGCTTCATCGCCGAGGAGTTCCCCGAGGGTTTCAGCGCGCCCGATCCACGCGGCGAGATCGCCCGCCGGATGGCCGCGGCCGCGGCCGCCATCGATCACAAGCTCAACCAGCGCAAGCGCGGCATCTCGGGCCAGATGCGCGATCCGGGCCTCCTCCACTTCGAGCGCGACCGCGTCGTGATCCTGGCGGGCGAGGCCTACCCGGTCACGGTCGATTCGGACGGCGCCGACCTCGTCGTGACCGAGGCCGACGGCACGCCGCTCACCGTCGCGAGCACCTGGCGGCCGGGCGAGCCGGTCTGGCAGGGCACGATCGGCGGGCAGCGGGTCGCGATCCAGGTGCGCAGCCTCCTCAACGGCGTCGCGCTCCAGCACGCGGGCGCGGCGGCCGAGGCCCGCGTCTTCACCAAGCGCGAGGCCGAGCTCGCCGCGCTGATGCCCGTGAAGGAGCAGTCGGGCTCGGGCAAGCAGGTGCTCTGCCCGATGCCGGGCCTCGTGAAGCAGATCCTCGTCAAGGACGGCCAGGAGGTGAAGAACGGCGAGCCGCTCGCCATCGTCGAGGCGATGAAGATGGAGAACGTGCTGCGCGCCGAGCGCGACGCGACCGTCTCCAAGATCCACGCCAAGGAGGGTGACAGCCTCGCGGTCGACGCCGTGATCCTGGAGTTCGCCTGAGGCTCGGGCAGTCCTTGCCGCTCTACTTCGCCTACGGCGCCAACATGGACGCCGCCGCGATGGCGCTGCGCTGCCCGGCCTCGCGGCTGGTGGGGCAGGGGCGGCTCAACCGGCACCGCTTCATCGTGATGCGGGAGGGCTACGCCTCGGTGGTGCGCGACCCTGCCCGCACCGTCTGGGGCGTGCTTTGGGACCTGGCGCTCGCCGACATCCCGGCCCTCGACCGCTACGAGGGCGTCGCCTCGGGCCTCTACTCCAAGGCCGCGCTGCCCGTGACCACGCGCGAGGGCGTGAAGCGGGCGCTGATCTATCTCGGCCGCAGCACGGCGCCCGGCATGCCGCGGCCGGGCTACCTCGATGCCGTGCTGCAGGCCGGCGAGGCGGCGCAGCTGCCGGCCGCCTACCTGAGGGAGATGCGGGGCTGGCTGCGCGGCCCGGCCTGAGGGCGCCGCCCGCTCGCGCGGACGGCGGGGCCGCGTAGGTGCCGCCGGTGTCCTCCAAGGCGGCGCGGGTGAAGTAGCGCCGGTCGAGTACGTTCTGCAGTCCGACGCTCAGCTGGCGCCCCGCGGGGAAGATGGGGCCGGTGCTCCCTTCCAGCTCCTCGAGAGTCACGACGGACCCTCCGGCTCCGCCCGGGCGGTCGGCGCGTCGACGCCGAGTATTGCCACACGGACGTCGCGACGACGTTCGACCAAGCTGCGAGATCGACGTCGGCATGGCAAGGCATCGATCGACCGAGGAGGTACCTGCCGTCCCGGCCACGCTTGCCGCGGCGTTCTCATCGTCCCGCCCGCGTGCTACCTGACGGCCCGGCGCCGCGGAGCCGGCGCCGTGATCGGCCCGCCCGGCTGCCGGCGCGGGCGGAGAGGCGGCCGGCGAAACCCGGGAGCAGCGCTTGAGCGAGACCAGAACCGTCGACGTCGTGATCAGCGGCCGCGTGCAAGGGGTCGGTTTCCGCGCCTGGACGCAGCATCAGGCGCAGCTGCACGGGCTGACGGGCCACGTCCGCAACCGCGACGACGGGTCCGTCGCCGCCACCTTCTCGGGACCGGCCGAGGCGGTCGGCGCGATGCTGAGGGCCTGCGAGGCCGGCCCGCGCGGCGCGCGTGTCGACGACGTCGCGGTGACCGAGCGTACGGGAACGGAGACCTTCGCGGGCTTCGAGGTCCGCGCGGGCTGAGCGCCGGATCGCGCCCCTCGACAGGAAGCGGTCCGGCGGGCTAGAGCCGAGGCCCATCCCGCTCGATCGGGCGCGGTCCCAGATCCGCTCCGACACGCACGCCCACGCCGACGCCGCGCGCCCTCAGGCCGAGGGCGATCGACCGGGGAGCCGCCCGGCACCGGACCGCATGACGAGCCTCACCTCCGACGCCGCCTTCTCGCACCTCGATCTCGCGGCGCTCATCGTCTTCATCCTGGCGTGGTTCGGCTACGGCCTCTCGGTGGGGCGGCTGCGGGGGCGGCTCGTCAGCCTGACCCAGATCATGAACGCGCAGCGCGAGGTCTGGGCGCGGCAGATGATCGTGCGCGACAACCGCGTGGTGGACACCACCATCAACGCCTCGCTGCAGAACGGCACCGCCTTCTTCGCCTCGACGTCGCTGATCGCGCTCGGCGGCGTGCTGACGCTCTCGCGCTCCAGCGACGACGTCCTGACCCTGTTCCAGACCCTGCCGTTCGGGGCGGTCACCACGCGAACCACCTGGGAGATCAAGGTGGCGGGCCTCGCGGTCGTGTTCGTCTACGCCTTCTTCAAGTTCGCCTGGGCCTACCGGCTGTTCAATTACGGCGCCATCCTCATCGGCGCGGTGCCGCCGAAGGGCAGTGCCGCCTCGGAGGCCGACATGCTGCGGTCGGCTCGCCGGGCAGCCGCGATGAACATCGCCGCCGGCAGCCATTTCGCGCGCGGCCAGCGAGCCTTCTTCTTCGCGCTGGCCTATCTCGGCTGGTTCGTGAGCCCCATCATCCTGATGCTGACGACGACCGCGGTCGTCCTCGTGATGTGGCGGCGCCAGTTCGCCTCCGAGATCCGGAGCGCGCTGCTCTCGGAGGATCCGCTCACCCTCCGGGAGCCAGACCGATGACGAAGCCGCAGAGCGACGGGCTCAAGGCCCGGGCGAGCGAGGAGGCGATCTCCGAGACGATGCTGCGCCTCGTCGCGGAGCGGGGCGCGGGCAAGACGATCTGCCCCTCGGAAGTGGCCCGCGCCCTCGGCGGCCCGCATCCGGACGGGTGGGGGCCGCTGATGCAGCCGGTGCGCCGCGTCGCCGTCCGCCTGATGAAGGCCGGCCGCGTCGCGATCCTGCGCAAGGGCCGCCCGGTGCCGGACCCGGACGATTTCCGCGGGGTCTACCGGCTGGCGGCCGGGCCAGAGGCGGGCTCGGAGGACGACGCGTCCGCGGGCGCCGGGAAGCCCTCGGCCGTGTAGCCGGCGAGGCGGTAGGCGAGGAGGCCGACCCACTCCTTCACCGCGAGGTCGAGCTGGAGCAGGCCGTCCGAGGCGTAGCTGCTGAAGCGCAGGGCGTCCGCGAAGCCCCGCGTCCGGTAGTCGACCGGGTGGGCGACGACGGAGAAGCCCGCCTTGCGGAAGCAGCCGACCGAGCGCGGCATATGCCAGGCGGAGGTGACGAGGAGCCAGCGCTCGCTCGGCTTCGGCTTCACGAGGTCGGCGGTGAGGAGCGCGTTCTCGCGGGTGTTGCGGGAGCGGTGCTCCAGGATCAGGCGGGTGCGGGGCACCCCGATCACCTCGCTCATGCGCCCGACCAACTCGGCCTCGGACAGGCCCTGGCTCAGGCTGCCGCTGCCGCCCGAGAAAACGAGGCGCAGGTTCGGATAGCGGCGGGCGAGGTCGGCGAGGTAGATCGGCCGCTCGCCCGCGTCGTTCGTGACGATCTGCCGCCTCGCCTCGGACAGGCCGGAATCGATGCCCCCGCCGAGCACGACGATGCCGGCGAGCGGCGTCCCGTCGTCGACGAAGGCCGGGAAGCGCTCCTCGAGCGGCGCCAGCACGAGGTAGGGCAAGGGCGAGAGGCCGCCGATGAGGAGGCCGCCGAGGCCGAACCCCGCGAGCCCCGCACCCGTTCGCCGCCAGCGCGTGGCGGCGAGCAGCAGGACTCCCGCGAGCCCGGCGATGATCAGGAAGTTCGAGGGCGTCAGCGCGAAGAAGATCACCTTCGAGAGCGGGAAGAACATCGGCGGCTCGCGGCTCGGAGGTTGGGAGCGGGGGCGTCTCGGTCGGCCCGCTCAGCGGGCGTCCGTCTCCGCCCGGAAGCGGGCGAGCGCCGCGTCGTCGGGCGGCAGCAGGCCCTGGAGGCTGCCGCCGTTCTCGACGGCGCGCAGCAGCCAGAGATCGAGGCGCTGCTGCTCCACGGCCTCGAAGGCGACGGCCTCCGCGATGCCGGGCGGCACGATCATGAGGCCGTGCCCGTCGCCGACCACGATGTCGCCGGGATGGACCGCCGCCCCGGCGCAGGCGATGGCCTCGTTCGTGCCCGCGAGGACGAGGCTCACTGCCGCGAGCGCGGGCGCCTCGCCGCAATCCCAGATCGGCAGGGCGTTGCCGGGGGTGAGCGCGCCGGAGACGACGAGGCCGGCTGCGCCCCTGCGCAGCAGGCGTTCGGCCAGGATCGGGCCGAAGGGCAGGGCGCTGCCCGGACCGCCCGCATCGACCACCACGACCGCGCCCTCCGGCACCGCCTCGATCGCCTCGGCGAGCGATGGACCCGCCTGGTCGCGGGCCGGGATCAGCCGCAAGGTGACCGCGGTGCCGACCGCCGCGGTGCCGCCGGTGCGGCGGCGCAGGCCGCGGGGCAGGCAGGCGCCGAGCCCGCGCCGGGCGAGCGCCCGCGCGAGGCTCGCCGTCGTGACGGCCGAGAGGGCGTCCCGCAGGGTCGAGTCGATCGGCATGTCAGAGGTCTCCGCGCCGGCAGCCAGGGCCTGCCGCCCAAGGTGGGTCGCGGAAGGGCTCCGGCAAGCCGCCGGCCCGGCTCAGGAGATCGGCTCGGCGATCACCTGGGCCGCTCCGGGCCGCGCCGCGATCCCGGCGTACCAGCGCGAGAGGGCCGGCCGCTCGCCGATGGCATGGGGCATGTGCAGCCAGCGGTGGGCGGCGCAGCCGACCGCGATGTCGGCGATGCTGAAGCGGTCCCCGGCCACGAAGGGCTGGCCCGCGAGGTGCTGGTCGAGGGTCTCGGCATGAACCTCCGTGCGGGCGAGCGAGGCTGTCACCGCCGCGTGGTCGCGCTGAGCCTCCGCGACCCGGTAGGTCTGGATGAACGCGTCGCGCATGGCCGGCGTGAAGCTCGTCGCCTGCCAGTCGAGCCACTGGTCGATGCGCGCCCGCGCGCGGGCGTCCCCGGGCAGAGCGAGCGGACCGCCATGCGCCGCGGCGAGGTAGCGCAGGATCGCGTTCGACTCCCACAGGACGAAGTCGCCCTCCTGCAGGGTCGGCACGAGGCCGTTCGGGTTCATCGCGCGGTAGGCGGTGCCGTTCACGACGCCGTGCGCGCCGCCCGCGTCGACCCGCTCGTAGGGCAGCCCGAGCTCGTCGAGGGCCCAGAGCACCTTCTGCACGTTGACCGAGTTGGCCCGGCCCCAGAGCCTGCGCATGCCCTATCCTTCCCGTCTCCGCCGCGGAGGGCGGCGAGACCGGAATCGGATGGACGGCGCCCGCGCGCAAGCCCCCGCCGACGTTCCGGGGCCCGCGCGAGCGGAACCCGGTGTGACGCGCGGGTCGATCTCAGGCCACCGCCCGCTTCTCCACGACCACCGTGTCGACGATGTCGGCGGGCTCGTAGAGCCAGCGCGCCACGATCCCGGCCAGGATCGCGCCCGCGATCGGGGCGAGCCAGAACAGCCAGAGCTGCATCAGGTAGGGACCGCCCGCGAACAGGGCCGGCCCCGTGCTGCGGGCCGGGTTCACCGAGGTGTTGGTGACGGGAATCGAGATCAGGTGGATCAGCACCAGGGTCAGCCCGATCGGGATGCCGGCAAAGCCGACCGCCGCGCCCTTCGAGGTGGTCCCGATGATGATGAACAGGAAGAAGAACGTCGCCAGCACCTCGGTCATCACGCAGGCGACGAGCCCGTACTTGCCGGGGCTGAGATCGCCGTAGCCGTTCGAGGCGAAGCCCTCCGGGATCCAGCCCGGCTTGCCCGATGCGATGGCGTAGAGCACGCCCGCCGCCACGATTGCGCCGACGACCTGCGCCACGACGTAGGGGACGACGTGGTGGTTGGCGCAGCGCCCGGCCGACCACAGACCGAGCGTGACGGCCGGGTTGAAGTGCCCCCCCGAGATGTGGCCGACCGCGTACGCCATGGTCAGCACCGTGAAGCCGAAGGCGAAGGCCACCCCGAGGAAGCCGATGCCGAGGCCCGGATAGGCGGCGGAGAGGACCGCGGCGCCGCAGCCGCCGAAGGTGAGCCAGAAGGTGCCGAAAAACTCCGCCGTGGCACGGCGCATCAGATCGTCGCTCATGACCGGGCTCCATGCTTGACGCAGGCGAGGGTCAACCGGGACGAGGAGGATGCGGCGTCTCCTGCGGCGCGCGCCGGAGGAACGGACTGCGACGCGACAGGGGCGACCGGACACGATGGCCTGCGATACGTTGCCTTGAATACGCTCCGGACGGGCTCCGAGCCATAGCAAAGGCCGCGCCCGGGAAGCCTTGTCGAGAAACGTACCGTTTCTCTACTGACAAATCGTTTGCCCGTGAACTTGCAGAGGGAGCGGGAAATCTTGCCTCATCGGGCCGGGCCGTGCGCGGCTCACTCCCCGGCGCGGTCGGGCGGGTAATCGTGCTCGGCGCCGGACGGGTCGGTGACGCGCCAGCCGCCCTCGTCCTTGCTCAGGTAGTCCGGCCCGACCGGGACCTTGCCGTGGCCGCCGGGAATGTCGAGGACGTAGAGGGGCTGGGCGAGGCCCGAGAGGCGGCCCCGCAGGCCGCGCACCAGCGCGCGTCCCTTCGCCATTCCCGTGCGCAGGTGCCCCGTGCCGGGCGCGAGGTCGCCGTGGTGCAGGTAGTAGGGCTTGATGCGGTTCTCCACGAAGTTGCGCATCAGCCGCTCCAGCGTCGCGGGGTCGTCGTTGACGCCGCGCAGCAGCACCGACTGGCTGACCATCGGGATGCCCGCGTCGACGAGCCGGGCGACCGCTTCCCGCCCGGCCGGCGTGAACTCGCGCGGGTGGTTGGCGTGGAGCGCCACGAAGACCGCCCCCGCGAAGCGCTTCAGCGCCGCCACCAGATCGGCGCTCACGAGATCCGGGGCCACGAGGGGCACGCGGGTATGCACCCGCAGCACCCGCACGTGGGAGATCCCGGCGAGCGCGGCGGCGATCGCGCCGAGGCGCCGGGGCGAGAGGGCGAGGGGGTCGCCGCCCGTCAGCACCACCTCCCAGATCTCCGGGTGCGCGGCGACGTAGGCGTAGGCCGCCGCGAGCTCCGCCTCGCTGAGAGTGCCGAGTCCGTCCGGCCCCACCATCTCGCGGCGGAAGCAGAATCGGCAGTAGACCGGGCAGACGTGGAGCGGCTTCAGGAGAACCCGATCGGGGTAGCGGTGGACGAGGCCCGGCACCGGGGCGTGGGCCGCATCGCCGATCGGGTCGGCCCGCTCCTCGGGCCGGGTCTCGATCTCCTCCGCCCGCGGAACGAACTGGCGCGCGATCGGGTCGGAGGGGTCGTCCGCCGCCACCAGCTCGGCCATGTCCGGCGTCACCGCGACCGCGTAGCGGGCGGCGACCGCCTCGAGGCCCGGCATGTCCTCCGGCCGCAGGAGGCCGGCGCCCGCGAGGTCGGCGAGGCTGCGCAGCGGACGCGTCACGGGGCGCCCCCGGCGACCGGCGTCCAGATCACGTCCTCGATCCGCGGGGCGCCGCTCGCCAGCATGACGAGCCGGTCGAAGCCGAGGGCGATGCCGCTCGCCTCCGGCATCCCGGCCAGCGCCGCCAGGAAATCCTCGTCGATCGGGTAGGTCTCGCCGTAGATCCGCGCCTTCTCCGCCATCTCGATCTCGAAGCGGCGGCGCTGCTCGGCCGGGTCCGTCAGCTCCCCGAAGGCGTTGGCGAGCTCGACGCCGCAGGCGTAGAGCTCGAAGCGCTCGGCCACGCGCGGATCGCGGGGGCAGGGGCGGGCGAGCGCCGCCTCGCTCACGGGGTACTCGCACAGAATGGTCGGCCGCCCGAGCCCGAGATGCGGCTCGATCCGGGCGACGAGGACGCGGCTGAACAGGTCCGCCCAGGTGTCGTCCTCGGCGACGCGCAGGCCCGCGGCTGCGACGCCGGCGGCGAGGCGTTCGCGGTCGGTGGCGCCGTCGGCGGCCACCGTCGCGAGGAGGTCGATGCCGGCGTGCCGCGCGAAGGCGTCCGCGAGCGTCAGCCGCTCGAAATCGGCCTGCGGGTCCGCCTCACGGCCGCGGAAGCTCAGGCGGCGCGCCCCCGCGGCCTCGGCGGCGAGCGCCAGGAGCTCGGCGCAATCGGCCATCAGCACCGTGTAGCGCTCGCGCGCCCGGTACCATTCGAGCATCGTGAACTCGGGGTGATGGAGGGCGCCCCGCTCGCGGTTGCGGAAGACCCGGGCGAGGCTGAACAGGCGCGGCTCGCCCGCCGCGAGGAGCTTCTTGCAGGCGAATTCCGGCGAGGTGTGCAGGTAGAGCTGCGCGCGCGCGCCGTCCGGACCGATCGCCTCGGTGGCGAAGGCGGAGAGGTGCGCCTCGTTGCCCGGCGAGACCTGCAGGGCGGCGGCCTCCACCTCAACGAAGTCGAGCGCCGCGAAATGCGCCCGCATGCGGCAGGCGATGCGGTTGCGCAGCAGCAGGAGCGGGCGCCGGTCGGCGTGGACCCGCGGCGACCACCAGGGCGTGGGGCCGGTCGCGGGCTCGGACGTCCCGAGCGGCCCGTGGGCGTCAAAGTCCGGGCGAGGCGGCATGGAACGGACGGGGCCTTCGGGCCGCGGCGACTGGCAACCGGGCCGCGGATGCGATAGTGGCGGGAGCGAGTCGACGTCCCCGCGGGATCCCGCGATGAGGGACGCCACCCCCTTTTGTCAACGTCAGGACCTGAACCCCGTGAAGGTGATCGCCTCAACGCTCCGCAAGGGCAACGTCGTCGAGAAGGACGGCAAGCTCTACGTCATCCTGTTCGCCGAGAACATCCACCCCGGCAAGGGCACCCCGGTGACGCAGCTCGACATGCGCCGCATCACCGACGGCGTGAAGGTGTCGGAGCGCTACCGCACCACCGAACAGGTCGAGCGCGCCTTCGTGGAGGACCGCGAGCACACCTTCCTCTACAGCGACGGCGAGGGGTTCCACTTCATGAACCCCGAGAATTACGAGCAGATCGCGGTGCCGGAGGACGTCGTCGGAGACGCCGCCCCCTACCTGCAGGAGGGCATGGCCGTGATGCTCTCGATCCACAACAGCACGCCGCTCACCATCGAGCTGCCCCAGCGCGTCACCCTCGAGGTGACCGAGACGGAGCCGGTGCTGAAGGGCCAGACCGCCTCCTCCTCGTACAAGCCGGCCGTGCTCTCGAACGGCGTGCGCACGGCGGTGCCGCCGCACATCTCGGCCGGCACCCGCGTGGTGATCATGACGGCGGACGGCTCCTACGTGGAGCGCGCCAAGGATTGAGCTCCGCCTGACACGGGGTGGTGCGGCGGAGGCCGGGCGTCGAGGCGCCCGGCCTCTCGCGTCTCAGGGTGCGGGCGCGGCGCCGGTTGCGGGCGCTGAACCCTCCGCAGCCGCGTAGCAGGTCTCCGAGAGCCCCTGCGCCCTCAGCGTCTCTGCCGCCGTGAAGCGCCGCCCGTCGACCGACCAGAGGTTCTCCCGGCGCAGGGCGTCGGCCGTGCAGCGGGCCGCCCGCGCGCAGGCGCCCGCCTCGCCGCCGGTGCGCACGCAGTTCGCCTCGTAATCCGCGTGGAAGCGGTCGAGCCCGGCCCGGGGATGGGGGCCTGTCAGGGTGACGAGACCGGTCAGAAGGGCGAGCAGCAGCGGCTGGTGCACGAGGTAGATCGCGAGGCTGTGCCGGCCGGCCAGCGCGAGCACGCGGCCGACCCCGCCCGGGTGCCAGCGGGCGAGGGGGGTGCCGGCGAGAAGCGGCAGGACGAGGCGCGCCGCGGCGAGGCCCGCCAGCACCGCTCCGAACCAGGGAAACAGCGGGACGTAATCGTTCGTGCGGGGCAGGGTGACGCCGAGGCCGAGGAAACGCAGCGCCGGCGCGTCGAGGGTAGGGCTCGCGACGAGGTGGGGGGCCGCCGCGACGAGGGCGGCGCAGGCGAGCACCAGGAGCAGCGGCAGGCGCAGGAAGGGCAGGGCGAGCACGCTCGACAGGGCGATGCAGTGCAGCACGCCGAAGAAGATGAAGCTGTCCGGGAACGCCCAGGCGGTCGCGACGGTGATGAGGAGCGCCGCCGCCGCGATCCGCAGGAGTCGGCGCAGGAACGGCCGTGGACGGAAGCCCGCGCCGTTCATCAGCACGAGCCCGACACCGACGAGGAACAGGAAGCTGCCCGCGATGCAGTGGGCCGCGACCTTTCCGGGCGCTGTCAGCGCGTAATTGTCCGGCGTCAGGCGCAGGAACCCGAGATCCCAGACCGCGTGATAGGCGGCCATCGCGACGAGGGCCGCCCCGCGGGCCGCGTCGACCACGGCGAGGCGGCCGGGAGCGGACACGGGTACCGCCGCGGCCGCGGGTGCCGTCGTCGTCGGAGTCTGCGAAGCGTGAGGGGTCTGCCAGGCGCTCATGCGCGTCTCATAAGCGAGGCGGGTGCGCTTCGCGCGGGTGTTTCGCGCATTGAATGCGGCGTTCTACCTATCTGCCGTAGCGCATTCCCTGCTCGCGCAATGCGGAGTTGAATTCGCCTCGTCGGCAGGGCCTGCTCTCGAAAATGTGAACGCGCGGAGGTCCGAGATCGGGCGTCGCGCGGAGCCGCCGGCATTCTGCGAGTCGGATCACGGGCTTGGCGGTGAGGGGTGGTTCCGGGCCCCGGCCGGCATCTGTGGCAGCGCTGCCGTCTCGCGGAAAATTGCGTAGGCGCGCGCCAGGACTGCCGGTCAAACGGGCTTCCGCGGAGTCGGGACTTTGTTAATCTCGTTTGTGAACCGCAAGACGCGATTCGGTGTGGGTTGCTTAATCATGTCTGACGAATTCGGATCAGGGCCCGGGGGCCTTCGTTCGGCAGATGGCTTGAGCATCTCCGCCCAACCCGGCGAGCAGGAGCGTCCGCTCGAACTCGTCGAGGTGGCGGGCCGGATCAAGTGGTTCGACGTCTCCAAGGGCTTCGGATTCATCGTGCCCGACGACGGCAGCGCCGACGTCCTGCTGCACGTCACCTGCCTGCGGCGGGACGGGCACCAGAGCGCCAGCGAGGGTGCCCGCATCGTGGTCGAGGCGGTAGAGCGCGCCCGCGGCTGGCAGGCCTTCCGGGTCGTCTCCCTCGACCAGTCGACCGCGACCCACCCGTCCGAGCTGGCCATGCCGCGCACCCACGTCACCGTCACGCCGACGAGCGGGCTGGAGACGGCGGTGGTGAAGTGGTTCAACCGCCTGCGCGGCTTCGGCTTCCTCAGCCGCGGCGACGGGACGCCGGACATCTTCGTTCACATGGAGACGCTGCGCCGCTACGGAATCGCCGAGCTGAAGCCCGGAGAGGCGGTGCTGGTGCGCTACGGCGACGGATCGAAGGGGGCCATGGCCGCCGAGGTCCGGCTGATCGACGGGGCGCTGCCGTCCTCCCATTGATGGTGGGTGTCCCGTTGCGTCGCGTCCTCCTCCTCCTGCGTGCCGGCCTCGCGCTCGGCCTCCTCGCCACGCTGCCGCCGGCCCTCCCGGCTCTGGCGCAGGGCACACAGGCGGATGCGGCGAAGACCGAACCGCTGAGCATCGTCTCGAAGTCCGGCGCCCACCCCTTCCAGGTCGAGGTGATGCGCGACGACGCCTCGCGGGCCCGCGGGCTGATGTACCGGCGCAGCATGCCGGCGAACCGCGGCATGCTGTTCGACTTCGAGCGGGCGCTGCCCGTGAACATGTGGATGAAGAACACTTACCTGCCCCTCGACATGGTGTTCATCCGCCAGGACGGCACCATCGCCCGCATCGAGGCCGACACCGAGCCGCTGTCGACGCGGGTGATCGCGTCAGGCGAGCCCGTGCTCTCGGTGCTGGAACTGAACGCCGGCACGGCCGCCAAGCTCGGCATACGCGCCGGCGACCGCGTCGAGCACCCGCTCTTCCGGCCATCCCGCTGAGGCGCCGCGTCTCAAGCTCGCGATTCACGAACGCATCGTGAACGCATAGCTTGACCCTCGTCTCGTTTCGGGCCACTGTTCCTCTAATGTTCCTGCCCCTTGCGGGGCGGACGGGGAGGATGCGGCGATGATCGAGTGCGGTCGGGACGACAGGACCTGCGGCGGCGTCCTCTTCCGCAACGACGATTGGACGCTCTCCGAGGAGGGCCTGGAGCACCGTACCGGCTACTTCATCGAGCGGGACGCGCTCGCGGAGCGCCGCGAGGAGAATCTCTGGGCCTGGCCCCTCCACATGGCCGAGAAGCGCTGGTGCACGCCGAGCCTGTTCCGCGAGGCGTTCCTGGTGGCGCTCGACCGCTTCGGCATCGACCGTGACGCTGAGCTCGCGCCGTCCTTCGCGGTCGGCATCGGCATCCGTGCCGGGCAGGGCTCCGTTGGCGAGGGCTTCGTCAGCCTCGCCGAGATCGTCCGCCCGCGCCCCGTCGCACCCGGCCGCGATGCGGCACGCGCCGCCCGCACCGGCCGCCGCACCGCCCGGGTCTCCGCGCGCGCCTGAGGCGCAACCCGCTCGCGCAAAGTCATCCCCGGGGTCGCCCGGGCGAGGCCCGGAATTTGTCCTGCGACTCCGTCGCTCTCTGCCCTCGCGGCGACGATGGACCGCGGGCCGCCTGCGCGCACCGTCGACCTTCGCCCCCTTCGGATCGATGGTCCCGCGGCGCGCGTTCTCGGGCCGACGCCGGCTCCGCGCGCTGCCCCGAAGCCCCGATCTTCACCGGACCTGTGCTCTCCGGGACACGCTGCGCCCTGGCGTTCTGTGCCAGGGTGCGGTGCAGGACTTGCTTTGTCTGAGGGCTGGCGAGTTGCGGCGATGGCGCCATGAAACAAAAGGACGGCCTCGCCGTTCAGCCCCCATAGAGTGGCCCGGACATGAATGACGTGAAGCCGTCGGGACACAAGCCGGTCATCCTCGTCGTGGAGGACCAACCCGACGAGCGGTTCCTCGCTGCCACCCTGCTGGAGGAGACCGGCTTCACGGTGATCGAGGCCGAGACCGCCGAGAAGGCGCTCGCCATCCTCAACGACCGTGCCGACGAGGTGAGCGTCGTCTTCTCGGACGTGCGCACCCCGGGCCCGATCGGCGGGTTCGAGCTCGCCCGCATCATCGGCGTGACCTGGCCGCGGGTGCGGGTGCTCCTGACCTCGGGCGACGCCGGCGACCAGCCGAGTGACCTGCGCGTCTCGGCGACCTTCATCCCGAAGCCCTGGCGCGCCGAGGACATCCTGGCCTGGGTCGAGCAGGCGGCGGGGCGGCCGGAAGGCGGCCGCGGCCCCTCGGTGATCGGGCCGGGCGGAAAAATTATCTCCCGCGAGATGGAAACTTGAGGCCGGTGCGCCGTTGACGGCGATTCCGCATGATGCGCCGCAAACGGCGCCGTGAGCCGTCATGAAGCCTGTCGCCCTCAACCACGCTGCCAATTACCGCCGTCCCGGAACGTCCTCCGCCTCGATCGCGGAGACGCTGCTCCTCGCCAAGATCGGCGAGGACCTGCGCGAGGTCTACCGCGCCGTCGCGGTCGAAGCTCAGCCGGCGCATCTCGCGCAGCTCGCCCATCGCCTCGACGCGAAGCGCGGCCGCTGAGGCCTTCTCCAGGCCTGGGCGCAATGCCCCCGGCCGGCATCGCCAGGACGCGCAAATCTGCTATGGAAGCGCACCGGCCACGGTCGGCCGCGTCCCGTACGATCGAGCATTGCATGCGTCTGACAGCTTGGCATGGCTTTAGGGCCGCGGGATTGGCGGTGGGCGTGCTCGGCCTCCTCGCGGCTCCCGCGCACGCCGCCTCGCCCCCGCCGCAGCCGGCGCAGGGGCCGGGCGGTGCCGGCGACCGGGCCGCCACCATCGTCAAGCGGGCGCTCGGCCGGGCGAGCGCGGCGACCTTCGCCTTCTACAAGTCGGGTCCCGCCCCCGCGGAGGGTCGGCCCGTCGTGGTGTTCCTTCACGCCTGGGGCGCGCCGAACCCGCAGAGCTACGGTGGCTGGATCGACCATCTCGCCCGCGAGGGCAACCTCGTGCTGTTCCCCCGCTTCCAGGAGGTGAACCGGACCCGGCCGGCCGACGCCACGGCGAACGTCGAGAGCCTGGTCAAGGCGGCGCTCGCCGAGCTCGCCTCCGACCCGGATGGCAAGCCCGACCCGAAGCGTGTCGCGATCATCGGCCATCTCGCCGGGGCGCCGCTCGCCGCGAACGTGGCGGCGGCCGCAGGGGAGCAGGGCCTGCCGGCGCCGAAGCTCGTCTTCGCCGTGATGCCGGGCGGCATCGCGAGCAACCCGAAGTCCCGCGGCATCCCCCTGAAGGATCTCGCGTCGATCCCCGCTGACACGCTGGTCGTCACCGTCATCGGCGACAAGGACGCGCGCGCGGCCGACGCCGCGGCGCGGCGGATCCTGCGCGAGGCGAGCGCCGTGCCGCCCGAGCGCAAGCTGTTCGTGCGCGCGCTCTCCGACGACCACGGCTTCCCGGCGATGACCGCGACGCTCGCCGCGCCGGCCGGCGTCGATTCGGCCTACGACGGGGGCGCCATCAAGCTGCCGCCCGACCAGAAGGACCAGAAGGCGCCGCCCTTCAAGTGGTCGGCCGACATGGCGCTCAGCGGCGAGCAGCAGACCCTGGTCTCGCAGATCAACAACGCCCGCACGGACGCCCTCGACTATCTCGCCTTCTGGAAGACGTTCGACCTCGCGGCGGCCGCAGCCTTCTCGGGGGCGGACGCCGCCTCCCTCAAGAACAATGCCCGCTTCAGCGACATGGAGCGCTGGACCGACGGATGGCCTGTCAAGCGCCTCGCCGTCGAGACGCCGAAGGCCGCCCCGCCCCCCGCCGCGACGCCGGCCGCGAGCGGCGCGCCCCCGGCCGCCCGCAACGCCGCCACGCCCACCCGCCGCTGATGGCGGCTCTCCCTTCCGACGCCCGGCCCGCGATGAAGCTGTTCCACTCCCACTTCTCCCCCTTCGTGCGGAAGGTCATGGTCTGCGCGCACGAGCTCGGTCTCGCGGACAGGATCGAGCTTCTGGCCACCGCCGTGCACCCGGTGAAGCGCGACGCCGGCGTGCTCGCCCACCATCCGCTGGCGCAGGCTCCGACGCTCCTCGACGACGCGGGCGAGGCGGTGGCCGACAGCCGGGTGATCTGCGAGTACCTCGACGCGATGGCCGGCAACCGGCTCTTCCCCGCGCCCGGCCCGGAGCGCTGGCGAGCCCTCAACGAGCAGTCGCTCGCGGACGGGCTCCTCGATGCCGCGCTGCTGATCCGCTACGAGCTGACGGCCCGCCCCGAATCCGAGCGCTCGGCCGCCTGGATCGGGGGCCAGGAGGCCAAGATCGCGAGCGCGCTCGGCTGGTTCGAGGCGCGGGCCGAGAGCCTCCATGAGCGCCTCGACATCGGGACGATCGCGACGGCCGTCTCGCTCGGCTACCTCGACCTGCGCTTCGCCGATCTAGCCTGGAGCCGGCGCCACCCGCGCATCGCCGCGTGGTACGCCGCATTCGCGCAGCGGCCCTCCATGCAGGCGACCCGGCCGCCCGAAGGCTGAGGATCGGGCGTCCCGCGCCGGGACGGTCGGCCCGGCTCGATTCGAGAACGGCCGGAACCCGAACTTTCAGGTGGGACGGTCCCGGCTTTCAACTTCAGGATGAGTGCGCCCTGGCGCACCTCTTGCTACGCTTACCCCACTGCTTCGTGGGATGCGCAGCCATGCCCGATTTCGTCGCCGCCCTCGCCGCCGCCGCGGTGTTCTGCCTCAGCCTCATCGTCCTCAACGCGCTGACGCGCCTCGCCCTGCTCTGGCAGGTGGCGCCCCACGATCTCGCCGAGAACGGTTTCCTGCAGCTCGGGGGCGCCGTCATCCTCGCCCGCGCCGCCTACCGGCGGGCGCCGCTGCCGGCCCGGCGCCGCGCCGAAGGTTGAAGGCGGGGTGCGGACACGGAACGGCCGGGCACGAGGCCCGGCCGCTCCCGATCGATCCTGCGTGGCGTCGGCCTCAGGCGGCCTTGGCGCCCGTCTGACGGTCCTTGAGGAAGTGCCAGAACTCGACGCCCTCGCGCAGGCGGCGCTTCATCATGTCCGGCGAGCGCACCATCTCGCCGACGATCGAGGCGATCTTCGGAGCGCGGAAGTAGAACTTCTTGTAGAACTCTTCCACCGAGTTGAAGATCTCGCTGTGCGAGAGATGCGGGTAGTGGAGCGGCGCCACCTGCACGCCGTTCTCGTCGACGAGCTCGGCGTTCGCCGCGTCGAGCCAGCCGTTCTCCACCGCCTGCTTGTACAGGAAGGTGCCCGGGTAGGGCGCCGCGAGCGAGACCTGGATCGTGTGCGGGTTGATCCGGGTGGCGAACTTGATCGTCTCCTGGATCGTCTCCTTCGACTCGCCCGGCAGGCCGAGGATGAAGGTGCCGTGGATCGCGATGCCGAGCTCGTGGCAGTCCTTGGTGAACTTCTCCGCCACCTCGACGCGCATGCCCTTCTTGATGTTGTGCAGGATCTGCTGGTTGCCGGACTCGTAGCCGACGAGCAGCAGGCGCAGGCCGTTGTCGCGCAGCACCTTCAGGGTCTCGCGCGGCACGTTCGCCTTGGCATTGCACGACCAGGTGACGCCGAGCTTGCCGAGCTCGCGGGCGATCTCCTCGGCGCGGGGCAGGTTGTCCGTGAAGGTGTCGTCGTCGAAGAAGAACTCCTTCGTCTGCGGGAACTCCTTCAGGCAGTACTTGATCTCGTCGATCACGTGCCCGACCGAGCGGGTGCGGTAGGTGTGCCCGCCCACCGTCTGCGGCCACAGGCAGAAGGTGCAGCGGCTCTTGCAGCCGCGGCCCGAGTAGAACGAGATGTAGGGGTGCTTCAGGTAGCCGATGAAGTAGTTCTCCATCACGAGGTCCCGCTTGTAGACGCTCGTGACGAAGGGCAGCTGGTCCATGTCCATCATGATCGGGCGGTCCTCGTTGTGCACGATGACGCCCGAGTTGTTGCGGTAGGACAGGCCCTTGATCTGCGAGAAGTCGCGGCCGTCCGCGACCTCCTTGCAGGTGAAGTCGAACTCGTTGCGGGCCACGAAGTCGATGGCCGGCGCCTTGGCGAGGCTGCCCTCGGCGTCGACGGCGACCTTGGCGCCGATGAGGCCGGCCTTGAGGTTGGGATTGGCGGCCTTCAGCGCCTCGACGGTGGCGACGTCCTGCTTGAAGGACGGGACCGAGGTGTGGAGGACGACGAGGTCGAAGTCCTTCGCCTGGCGCGCCACGTCGTCGAGCTTGGTCTTGTGGGGCGGCGCGTCGATCAGCTTCGAGTTCTCGACGAGGGCGGCGGGCTGGGCGAGCCAGGTCGGGTACCAGAACGACTTGATCTCCCGCTTGGCCTGGTAGCGGGAACCTGCGCCGCCGTCGAAGCCGTCGAAGGTCGGAGCCTGGAGGAAGAGCGTGCGCATGGGGTTCAAGGCCTCAGTGCAGGGCAGGACGAGATCAGTCGAAGCGAAGATCAGACGGAGGTCGCTTCAGCATCGCGGCTGAGGCTCGCCTCCGGAATAAGCGTTCCGTCCGCAACGACGCGATAATCGTGACCTTTCCATGTCACCGCACCCGAGACGAAGCTCCAGGAGAAGTTCGCGAAGGACAGCATGTCGCGAATCGGCAACAGCCAGTAGGCGTGCGGCTCCAGGCCGAAGGCGCGCTCCAGGCGCACGCAGAGCAGGATGCGGCAGGCGAGCGCCAGGGCCGCCACCACGAGGGCGCTCTGCCCGGCGCCCGGAAGCAGGGCGCCGACGAGGGCGAGGGGGAAGGCGTGGGTGACGACCGAGCCGGCGTAGCCCGCCGGGTCGACGTTGCGGATCGTGCGGTTCCAGCGCAGCTCGTGCCGCCAGAGGCCGGACATCTCGGTGTCGACGCAGGTGTGCCCGATCGTGAAGTTCGGGATGGCCACCTCGCCGACATGCGTGCGCAGGGCCTCGCCGATCGCGTAATCGTCGGCGAGGTCGTCGCGGAACGCCTCGAAGCCGCCGATCGTGGCCAGGGAGGCGCGCCGGAAGGCGATGGTCGAGCCGAAGCAGGGCTTGGCGAGCTTGAGCGCGGTGCCCATCACGACGTTGGGCAGGAACTGCACGTCGATGGCGAGGCCGGAGAGATGGGCGAAGACGCCGCGATGGGCCGGCACGCCGTGGTAGAGGCAGGTCACGCCGCCGATGCCCGGCGCGGACAATTCGGCCACCACGCGCTCCAGGTAGTCCGGCCGCACCACCATGTCGCTGTCGGCCAGCACGATCACCTCGTGGGCGATCAGGGCCGACATGTTGATGAGGTTCGAGACCTTGCGGTTCGAGCCGTGCTGGCGGGCGTCGATCACGAGGTCGATGCGCAGGGCCGGGTGCGTCTCCTGCAGGCGGCGCACCGCGCCGATCGCCGGATCGGCCGCGTTCTGGACGCCGAACACGATCTGGACCGGGCCGGCGTAGATCTGCCGGCAGAAGGTGTCGAGGTTCTCGTAGAGGTTCGGCTCCATGCCGCAGAGGGGCTTGAGCAGCGTCACGGAGGGGCGCGCCGCGTCCTCGGGCAGGCGCGCCGGGAGGCGCTCTGCGAAGCGGCCGGCGAGATAGGCGGCGACGAGGCCGTAGCCGCAACCGGCGAGCGCGAGGACGAGAAAGATCGGCGAGAGCCAGGTCAGGTCCATGAGGGACATCGCTCGGGTCACGGAGGGGGACTGCGCCGGGCGGCGCGGCGTCAGGGCGGTGACGTGTCGGACGCGTTCAAGGCGCTGGTTTGACGGCGAGCATCTTGTCGGTGCGCTCGCGCAGGAATTTGAGGAGGGCGTCGGGGCCGCCGGCCTTCAGCGGCTCGGAGAAGCTGGTGCGCTGCGCGGCGATCTCGCTGACGTTGCCGTTGAGCAGCACGTCCTGGATGCGGCCCTGCGCGTTGACCACGAAGTCGACGTCGGAATCGTCGCCCGAGGCGTTCGCCACGCGCGTGCGCACCACGCGGCTGCCGCCGCGGGTCTCGCTCTTCGGGTTCACCTCGAACTTGCCGCCGATCGCCTCGGAGAGGCGCGTCGCGTAGGTGGCGATGAAGTGTTGCGCGAAGGCATCGGTGAGGGCCGATTGCTGGTCGGGCGTCAGGCTCTTCCACTTCGTGCCGACCGCGACGCGGACCATGCCGGCGAAATCGAAGCTCTCGCGCATCGGGCTGGCGATCGCGTCGAATCGGGCCTTCACGTCGCGGGAGCCGCCCTTCAGGGCGCTCTCGTAGCTCGCGTAGAGGGTCTGCACCGTCGCGACGGCCGGGTCGTCGGCGGCGCGCGCCGGGGGCGCGGCCGCGAGACCGGCGAGGCAGGCCAGCGCGAGCAGGAATCCGCGGATCAGGCGCACTTCTTGAGATCTCCGCGCTCGGTCTCGCCGAGGGCCGGGCCGTAGGCGCCGCGCGGCGGCGCGTAGCTGTAGAGGGGCCCGAGGGTCGCCGGCTGCAGCACGGGCGTGAGGCGCCGGCCGAGCTCGACGGCGCGCTCCTCGGCCTCCTCGGCCTTGCTGCCGCCCTCCATCACGTGCCACGCGACGAGGCCCGGAACGCCGACGAGAAGGTCGGCGAGGCGCTTGACGAGGGAGAGGGCGAGCGCCGCCTCGGCCGGAATGCCGAAGATGGCGCAGAGCGCGATCAGGCCGCCCTCCTGCGCGCCGAGGGCGCCCGGCACCGCGAAGGCGGCGCCGCGCACGGCCTGGGCGAGGCTCTCGATGATCACGGCCTCGGCGAAGCTCACCGGGTAGCCCATGAAATGCAGGCAGACGTAGACCTCGAGCGTGCCGATCAGCCAGCCGACGAGGTGGATCGCGATGCCCGCGAGGATGCGCACGGGCTGGCCGTAGAGCCGGCGCAGGTTGTCGTACAGCACGTCGATGGCGCCGAGCGCCCGCCACTCGCGGCCCGAGGCGAAGCGGCTCACGAGGGCCTGGATCACCCGGTGACCGGAGCGGCGCTGGATCAGGTAGAAGGCGCCGACCGCGGGGGCGGCGATGGCGAGGCCGCCGGCCACGGCGCGCACCACCGGCCCGTCGCCCGCGAGCCAGATCAGGATGCCGAGCCCGGCCACCGTGAACAGGAGCTGCGTCAGCGCCTGCGTCATCAGGTCGACGAACATGCTGGCGCCCGCGAGACCGCCGCCGACGCCGCGCTTCGTCAGGAGACGCGCGCCCACGAAGTCGCCGCCGACGGTGGCGACGGGGAGCAGGGTGTTGATGCCCTCGCGCACGAAGCGGAGGTTGACGCAGGCCGCCACGCGCGGGCGCTCGGCACGCGGGAAGATCACGAACCAGCCGAGGCCGGCCCAGGCGACCGCGACGCCGCGCGCCGCCACGACGAACAGGGCGCCCCAGCCCGCGCTCACCACCGCGGCCGCCACGTCCTCCAGCCCGGAGGACAGGAACAGGCCGACGACCGTGCAGAGTCCGACGATGAGGGCCAGGGTCGTCAGGCGCTTCATGATCCTCTTTCGGGTTCGTCGAAGGCTGAAATGCTCAATTCCCGCCGTGATTCCGACCGAAAAAAATCGCCGGGAGCGGAGAGCATCTGGGCAAGTTGCAGCTTTGGTCAGCGTTGTCTATCACCCGGGAGACACACTGCGGTCCAAAGCGGCACAGGGGGCGAGAGCCCTCTCCAAGAACTGTCGCGGGAACGCCGAAGGGGACTGACCATGGATCGCGAATCGCACATCACGGCCGGCGAGGCCGTGCTCGAGGACGCTCACGCCGGCGCCTTCGCCGGCCCGCCCCAGGGCAGTCCCGGCGTGCCGGCGCCCCAGTCGCCCGTGATGGCCTGGAACGAGTGGGACCCGCTGGAGGAGGTCATCGTCGGCTCCCTCGACGGGGCGACCATCCCGACCCATCACCTCACCGTGATCTTCAACCTGCCGCGGGCGGCGCAACCCTTCTACCGCTTCGCGAGCGGCTGGAAGTACCCCAAGTTCATGAAGAAGCTCGCCCAGGTCGAGCTCGACAACTTCATCAACATCCTGGCCGGCGAGGGCGTGAAGGTGCGCCGGCCCGACGCGGTCGACTTCTCCCGCAAGTTCAAGGCGCCGCGCTGGTCCTCGCGCGGCTTCTGCGTGGCCTGCCCGCGCGATCCCTACCTCGTGATCGGCGACGAGATCATCGAGAGCCCGATGTGCTGGCGCTCCCGCTACTTCGAGGGCGACGCCTACCGCTCGCTGTTCAAGGAGTACTTCCGCGCCGGCGCGCGCTGGACCTCGGCGCCGCGGCCGCAGCTCACGGACGACCTCTACAATTACGGCTACCGGGTGCCGAACCTGAAGGCCGGCGAGCCGATGCAGTTCACGGTCAACGAGTTCGAGCCGGTCTTCGACGCGGCGGACTTCGTACGCTGCGGGCGTGACCTTTTCGTCACGCGCTCCAACGTCACGAACCTGATGGGCATCGAGTGGCTGCGCCGCCACCTCGGCCCGGGCTTCCGCATCCACGAGATCGAGAGCCGCTGCCCGCAGCCGATGCACATCGACTCGTCGTTCATGCCGCTGGCGCCGGGCAAGGTGCTGGTCAACCCGGACTACGTGGACGTCGAGCGCCTGCCGGCCGTGCTGAAGAAGTGGGACGTGCTGATCGCCCCGCGCCCCGACCCCGTCGAAGGGTTCATGAGCAAGATCTCGATGTGCTCGCCCTGGACCTCGATCAACGTGCTGATGCTCGACGAGAAGAAGATCGTCGTGGACGCCAGCCAGCCCACCCTGATCAAGGCCCTGAAGGACTGGGGCTTCGACCCGATCCCGGCGCCGTTCCTCTCCTACGGCCCGTTCGGCGGCTCCTTCCACTGCGCCACGCTCGACGTGCGCCGCCGCGGCACGCTGAAGTCCTACTTCTGAGATCGCCGCGCCGGCGCAATGGTGCCGGCGCGCCCTGCGGTCGGCGTGGAGGTCTCGTGAAGCGTCTGGTGGTCACGGCCGACGATTTCGGGCTGAGCCTCGAGGTCAACGAGGCGGTGGAGCAGGCCCACCGCGAGGGGATCCTCACCGCCGCGAGCCTGATGGTCTCGGCGCCGGCCGCGGCCGACGCCGTGGCGCGGGCCCGCCGCCTGCCGTCCCTGCGGGTGGGGCTCCACCTCGTGCTGGTCGAGGCGTGGCCGACCCTGCCCGCCGCCGCCCTGCCCGACCTCACCGACGCGGCCGGGCTGATGCGCCGCGACATGGAGCGCCTCGGCCTCGATCTCGCCCTGCGGCCCGCCGCGCGCCGGCAACTCGCCGCCGAGATCCGGGCGCAGTTCGAGGCCTACGGGGCGACCGGCCTGCCCCTCGACCACGTCAACGCCCACAAGCACTTTCACGTCCACCCGCTGATCGCCGGCGCGGTGCTGCGGATCGGCCGCGACTACGGCATGCGGGCCCTGCGCGTGCCCCGCGAGCCGCGGGAGATCCTGCGTCGGGCCGAGCCCGGCGCCAACCCGCGGGCCGCCCTCGACACCGCGCCCTGGGCGGCACTCCTCGCGGTCCGTGCCCGCGCCGCCGGCCTCCTGATTCCCGACCGGACCCTCGGGCTCGCCTGGTCCGGCGCCATGCACCCGGCCCGCGTGGCGGGGCTCCTGGCGCAGCTGCCGGAGGGGCTGACCGAGCTCTACACCCACCCCGCGACCGGCGGCGGCTTCGCCGGCGAGGCCCCGGGCTACGCCTACGCGTCCGAGCGGGACGCGCTCATCGCACCGGAGGCGCGGGCGGCGGCGGAACGCGCCGGCGCGGTGCGCGGAGGGTTCTCGGACTTCCTGGGGTGAGCAGCCCGGATCAGCCGGCCCGGACGGGCAGGACCCGGATCCGGAAATCCTCCGGCATCGGATCGTCGAGATCGTCCGAGCTGAATCCCGCTCGCCGAACGATCCCCGCCGCGAGCAGGCAGGCTTCACCCGCCTCGAGATCGATGCCGCCCTTGCGCTGGTGCGGTACGTGGTCGAGCACCGGCTTGCCGTCGCGCGTCACGACGATGGTCTCGCCGCCCTCCACGCGGCGCGCGAGTTCCGCGAGATCCGTCGCAGCCTCTGCGAGCGGAATCATCGTCACGGCATCACGGTAGGCGCAGCGCGGGTCCGGCCGCGCCGCGCAGCCTCCGGCCGCTACTTCGCCAACGCCGCCTCGGAGCGGCTCGGCACCATCGCGTCGGCGTCGGCGGTCTTCGCCTCGGGGCGCTTCGGGTCCGGCTTCGTGGGCGGCGGACCGAGGAAGGCCGGGACCACGAAGAAGGCGGCCAGCAGCGTGAAGAACAGCGACAGGGCGAGCAGCTTGCCCATGCTGGCCGTGCCCGGATGGCTCGACAGGACGAGGGAGCCGAAGGCCGTGCCGGTGGTCAGCGCCGAGAAGAAGATCGCCCGGGTCAGGCTCGAGGCCAGCATGTCGGTCACGCCGGCCCGCCACGCGATCACGTAGTAGATGTGGAAGGCCACGCCCACCGCGAGCATCAGCGGGAGGGCGATGATGTTGGCGAAGTTGAGCGGCATGCCGACGACATGGAGCGCCATCAGCGTCCACAGGGTGGCGAGCACCAGCGGGCCCAGCGTCATCGCCACGTCCCAGGGTTTGCGCAGGGCAACCGACAGGATGATGAAGATCAGCGCCAGCGCGGTCAGGCCCGCCTGCACGAAGGCGCCGAGGATGGTGTAGCTCGAGGCGGTGGTGGCCACGGGCGCGCCGGTGGCGTGGGGCGCCACGGTCTGCACCTCCTTGGCGAAGTTGCGCAGCACCTGATCGTCGTTCGAGTTGCCCTTCGGGTGGACCTCGATGCGGGCGCGCCCGTCGGCGGCGATCCACTCGGCCTTCACCTGCGGGGGGAGGTTCTCGAGCGTGATCTTCTCCGGGTGCAGGAGGTCGCGCAGGCGCTTGAGCAGGGTCTTGAGGTCGGTGGTGAGGGCGACCGAGGCGGCCTCGCGGATCGTCACCGGCGCGTTGGCGAGCTGGTCGAGCGTGTTGGCGAGCGACTCGGCGGTCCTGGCGCCGGGCTCGGAGCCGCCGGAGATGCCGCGCAGGGCCGTGGCCGCCTCCTTGATCGCCTTCACGTTCTCGGCATCGGTGGGCGGGGGCGGCTTGCGGCCCGGGTTCAGCACGGGCTCGAGGAGCTCGGCCGTCTCCTGGATCGTCGCGAGCTTCTGGTCCTGGTCGCGCGGGACGTAGGTGTCGATGCTGACGAGCTCGGCCACGGAGGGCAGGGCGCGCAGCCTCTTCATCGTCTCCGGCACGTCGGCGACGGAGGGGGCGAGCACGTCGATGATGTTCGGGCTCGTCGCCGGGTCCTTGATCAGGTCGAGGTAGGTCGCGATCGACTCGACCTTGGGGCTGCGCAGGTGCATCGGGTTCGAGTCGAAGGGCAGCTTCCACAGGAGCGGCATGCCCGCGAGCGTGAGCAGCCCGACGCCGATCAGCACCCATCTCCGGTTGCGGATGATCCAGGGATCGACGCCCGACAGCCAGGTGGTCTCGACCGCCTCCTTCTCGCCCCGCGGCTTGAACACGGCGATCAGCGCCGGCAGCAGGGTGAGGGAGAACAGGTAGGCCACGATCATGCCGACGCCGGCGATCAGGCCGAGCTCGGACACGCCGCGGAAGGCGGTCGGCAGGAAGGCGAAGAAGCCGGCGAGCAGCGAGACCGCGGCGAGCGTCAGCGACCAGCCGACGCCCCGGGCCGCGGCGCGGATCGCGGCTTCCAGGGTCGGCTGCTCGTAGCGGTCGGCCCGGTATCGGACCGCGAACTGGATGCCGAAATCGATGCCGAGGCCGACGAACAGGGCCGCGAAGGCCACCGAGATCGGGTTCAGCTCGCCCACCATCAGGAGCCCGAGCGCCGCCGTCACGATGAGGCCCGCGAAGGTCGTGATCATCACGGCGATGACGAGCGGGGCCGAGCGCAGCGCCAGCCACAGGAACAGGACGATGGCGCCCACCGTCACGCTGTTGTTGAGGAAGGCGTCGTCCGAGAGGGTGGCGAACTCGTCGTCGGCGACCGCGACCGGGCCGGTGAGCCGCATCCGCAGGCCGTGCGCCTCGTCGATCTTGAGCTCCTTGGCGGTGCTGCGGATCAGCTTCGTCGCGTCGGCGCCCGGCTGCAGGGCGTTGAAGTCGAGCACGGGCTGGATGAACACGAACTTGCGCAGGTCCGTCACCCGCGTCTCGCCGCCGGAGAGCAGCATCTGCCAGGACATGCGCGCGGGCTTGCCCGCCAGCACCGTCTCCAGCGTGCTGTTGATCTGCGCCATGGGCTTGTCGAGCTCTTCGAGCTTGGCGTCGCCGCTCTTCACGCCGCGGGCGCCGAGGCTGAGCACGCGCATCACGCCGCGCAGGGAGGGGTCGGCCGCGAGCGGGCCGAGGAGGCCCTGCTGCTGCACGAGCTGCTCGGTGGTCTTCTCCAGTTCCGCCTGCGACATCAGCAGGAGCCCGTTCTTGTCGAAGAACGGGCCGCCGTCCGGCCGGTAGACGGTCTCGATCAGGTTCTTGTTGTTGCCGAGTGCCCGCGCCAGTTCGACGGCGGCCTCCTCGGCCTGCTCGGGCGACTTCCCGTCGATCACCGCGACGACGGTGTTCGTCCGCTGCGGGAACGCCTTCTCGTAGTTGATCTCGTCCTGGCGCCAGGATTCCTTCGGGTCGATCAGCCGCTCGACGTCGGTGTTGATCCGGAACAGGTGCGCGGCCGTGCCGGCGCTGGCGACGGTCATCAGGGCGACGACCGCGATGACGATCCAGCGACGATGAACGGAAAACGCGACGAGACGTTCGATCACGAGTATCCTGCCTGCCTTGAGCCCTCACCGGAAACCGGGAGCGAGTGTCCGGTCGAGACCGCGCGACGCAACGGGGAACCCGGGCATCTGCCACGAACCGCCGCCCGTGGGAAACGCCCGATCGCCGATCCAGCATCTTCGAGACCGCAACGGGCGGCGAGGCGGGCCGGTTTCCGCCGGCTGCGCGCAACCGGGCGCTGCCCGGACGCCGACCTTTCGCGGTCGGCCTGCTCAGTAAAGGCCCGTGGCCGCGAATGCAACGCGCGGCGAAATCCAGTGGAAGGTTCGATCGAGGTGCGATTTCGCACTGCAGCGATCTTATGCTCAAGCTCAGACTGGCGTTCTCGTCGCATTCCGGACGCAAAGCTGGCTATCCGTCCGGGACCCGTGACGGCGCGCCGGAGGTTGGACCCCGGGCGGCCGCAACCCGCCCTCGGGCGGAGTTCGGCCACCTGATCTGTGGCCCGCTTGCGTCATCGGTCAAAACACGTACTTCCGCGCCGGGTTCGGGACGCAATTGAGACCTGTTCCAACCTAGGTCGCTGGAATTCGTGTTCTTTTCGCGCTAAGCAGCCCGACAATCTGGGGCCGAAAACAAAGGAGCCGCGTTTTGGGCATTCCCCTCCGGTACGTCGCGAAGATCGGCGGCTACATCCTCAAGCAGCATCTGACCGGGCGCAAGCGCTACCCGCTCGTGATGATGATGGAGCCTCTGTTCCGCTGCAATCTCGCCTGCGCGGGTTGCGGCAAGATCGACTATCCGGACGAGATCCTGAACAAGCGCCTGCCGGTGGCCGACGCGCTCGAATCCGTGCGCGAGTGCGGTGCACCCGTGGTCGTGATCGCGGGCGGCGAGCCGCTTCTCCACAAGGATCTGCCGCAGATCGTCCAGGGCATCATCGCGCAGAAGAAGTTCGCCATCGTTTGCACGAACGCGCTGCTCCTCGAGAAGAAGATCAAGGAGTACAAGCCGAGCCCCTACTTCACGTGGTCGATCCACCTCGATGGCGACCAGGAGATGCACGACAAGTCCGTCTGCCAGCGGGGCGTCTACGACAAGGCCGTCGCGGCCATCAAGACCGCCAAGGAGATGGGCTTCCGCGTCACCATCAACTGCACGTTCTTCAACAACTCGTCGGCCGACAAGATCGCGGACTTCTTCGATTCCGTCACCCGCATGGGCATCGACGGCATCACGGTCTCGCCCGGCTACGCCTACGAGCGCGCGCCCGACCAGCAGCACTTCCTCAACCGAAAGGCGACGAAGGACCTGTTCCGCGGCGTGTTCCGGCACGGCAAGGAGAAGGGCCGCGAGAAGTGGACCTTCCAGCAGTCGGGCCTGTTCCTCGACTTCCTGGCCGGCAACCAGACCTACCACTGCACCCCGTGGGGCAACCCGACCCGCACCGTGTTCGGTTGGCAGAAGCCCTGCTACCTGCTCGGCGAGGGCTACGCGGCGACCTTCAAGGAGCTGATGGAGGAGACCGACTGGGACGCCTACGGCACCGGCAACTACGAGAAGTGCGCCGACTGCATGGTCCACTCGGGCTACGAGGCCTCCTCGGTGGTCGATTCGGTCCGCAAGCCCTGGAAGCCCGTGCTCCAGGCGATCCGCGGCATCCGGACCGAGGGCGAGATGGCGCCCGACGTGAGCCTGGAGAACCAGCGCCCGGCCGAGTTCGTGTTCTCGCGCAACGTCGCCCAGAAGCTCTCGGAGATCAAAGCCTCGGGCGTCGACACGAAGCGCGAGGCCCGCAACCGCACCGCCGCCTGAGGCGCGCGGCAGATCGAAGAGAAAGCCCCGCGGCAACGCCGCGGGGCTTTTTTCATGAGGTTCGGGTCTCGCGGGTCTCGCGGGACTCAGGCCGCTCAGGCGACCTCGCGCAGCGGCTCCTCCGGGAGCGGGATGCCGAGGCCGGGGCCGAGACGGGCGCGGCAGCGGGCGAGCGAGCCGAAGGCCGCCCGCGAATCGCGGGCGAGGCGCACGAGGCCGCGGACCTTGGCCGATCCGCGCGCGAGGGCGCCGAGGACGGCGAGGATGTCGGGCTCGCCGTTCGGCTTCAGGGCCTGGGCCGCGAAGGCCGGCAGCGCCCGGTGGGCCGGATCGCAGACCACGCGGATCGCCGCGAAGGGCAGGGCGTGGCGCTCGGCGAAGGCGGCGGCGACGTGCGATTCCATGTCGACGGCGGCCGCGCCCGTGCGAGCCCAGAGGTCGGCCTTGCCCTCGAGGCTCAGCACGGCCGCGTCCACGCCCGCGAGATCGCCCGAGAGCACCCGCAGGCCGGATCCCGCGAGGCGGGCGCGCAGGGCCTCGACGATCGCCGCGTCCGCCCCGTAGCAGTGGCCGCCGACGCGGACGCCCGAGGCGATCACCACGTCGCCCGGCAGGAGGTCCGGATCGAGCCCGCCCGCGATGCCGATGCTGACGACGGCGCGGCAGGCCGGGTCCGTCCGCTCGGCGAGCAGGGCACGGAGGCGGTGCGGGTTGCCGCCGGCGCCGATGGCGGAAACGCCCGGGCCCGCGGCGAGGCGGCCCTCCTTGGCGAGGCCGGTGACGGCCAGGACGGGCAGCGCGGCCGGGCCGGAGGCGACGGGCGCGAGCGGCGCGGAGGAACTCGGGCGGGCCGCGACGACGCGGCCGCTCGGGGCTGGCTCGGGCAGGATCATGGAAACCCGGCTGTTCGAGGCTGTCCGTCCCGGTCGGGCGACCGGGCCTGGGGCTCAAGCAGCCTTCATACCAATGTCAATGCGGCCGGCCAGTGGCAGGGCCGCAACAAAGCGCGGCGGAGAGGCGCCCGCCGCGCCCCAAGACCTGCCCCAAGACCTGCCCCAAGACCTGCCCCAAGACCTGCCCCAAGACCTGCCCCAAGACCTGCCCCAAGACCTGCCCC
>NZ_BJZU01000062.1 GCF_007992195.1 Methylobacterium oxalidis
AAGACCTGCCCCAAGACCTGCCCCAAGACCTGCCCCAAGACCTGCCCCAAGACCTGCCCCAAGCCCTGCCCCAAGCCCTGCCCCAAGCCGCGCCGATGCGGGCGCTCACATCCCGAAGGCGACCTGCCGGCTGTTGCTCTTCTTCAGGTTGCGGTAGCGCGCCATCGCCCAGAGGGGGAAGAACTTCGAGTAGCCGTGGTAGCGCAGGTAGAACACCCGCGGGAACCCGGTCGCGGTGTAGCGCTCCTCGTTCCAGAAGCCGTCGCCCCCCTGCGTGCGGGCGAGATAGTTGATGCCGCGCGTCACGGCCGGCTCGTCGGCGGCGCCCACCGCCATGAGGGCGAGAAGCGCCCAGGCGGTCTGCGAGGCGGTGCTGTAGCCGGGCTCGAAGGCGGGGTCGATCTTGTAGCTCGACGCGTCCTCGCCCCAGCCGCCATCCGGGTTCTGGATGCTGATCAGCCAGGCCACGGCGCGGCGGATCTCGGGCGAATCGGGGTCGATCCCGGCGGCGTTGAGCGCGCAGAGCACGGACCACGTGCCGTAGATGAAGTTCATGCCCCAGCGGCCGTACCAGCTGCCGTCCTTCTCCTGCTCCTTGAGCAGGTAGGCGACGCCGCGGTCGAGGGCCTGCGAGGTCTCGCGGGTCTCGCCGAGCTGCGCGAGCATCGAGACGACGCGCGCCGTCACGTCCGCGGTCGGCGGGTCGAGCAGCGCGCCGTGATCCGAGAACGGGATGTGGTTCAGGTACATGTGGTTGTTGTCGGCGTCGAAGGCCGCCCAGCCTCCGTCCTTCGACTGCAGGCCCTCCACCCACTCGCGCGCCCGCGCGATCGAGGTGCTGTAGTCGGGCATGTCGGCCACGAGGCCGTGCTGGCGCATGGCCCGGTTCATGGCCATCACCACGACCGCGGTGTCGTCGAGGTCCGGGTAGTGGGCGTTGGCGTACTGGAAGGCCCAGCCGCCGGGGCGCACGTTCGGCTTGGCCGCGGCCCAGTCGCCCACGATGTCGAGCACCTGCCGCGGCTTCAGCCAGTCGAGCCCGTCGCGCGCCTGCCGCTCGGCCTCGGCGCCGCCGGCCTCCAGCAGGGCGTGGCTCGCCAGAGCCGTGTCCCAGACCGGCGAGACGCAGGGCTGCACGTAGGCCTCGTGGTCCTTCTCGACGACGAGCTTCTCGATGGCCTCGCAGGCGATGCGGATCTGCGGGTGACCGGCGGGGTAGCCCATCACCTCGTACATCAGCACGGAGTTGACCATGGCGGGGAAGATGGCGCCGAGCCCGTCCTCGCCGTTCAGGCGCTCGCTGACCCAGGCGACCGCCTTCTCCTTGGCGCGCAGGCGCGGCCGCTTCGGGAAGAAGTTCTCGACCTTCTGCAGCACCTTGTCGATGCCGCCGAAGATCGGCGTCCACGGCCAGGTGGCGTGGGGCGAGCCGGGCCAGCTCCGCACGTGCTCGGGCGGCGTGACGAACAGCTCCTGCACGCCGATGCCGCGCGGGTTCAGGGCGCGGGGCTTCGCCGCCTGCAGCACGAACAGGGGCACCATCACGCAGCGCGCCCAGTAGGAGACCTTGTCGAGGTGGAAGGGGAACCACTTCGGCAGGAACATCACCTCGACGGGCATCACCGGCACCGCCGTCCACGGCACCTCGCCGTAGAGGGCCAGCATGAAGCGAGTGAAGACGTTGGCGTTCGCGGCGCCGCCGCGGGAGAGGATCGCCTCGCGGGCCCGGCGCATGTGCGGCGCCTCGATGTCGTCGCCGATCATCTTGAGGGCGAAGTAGGCCTTCACGCTGGCGCTGATGTCGAAGGGGCCGTCGTGGACGAGGGCCCAGCCGCCGTGCTTGCCCTGCGTACGGCGCAGGTAGTTGCCGATCTTGGCCTCGAGGCCGGGGCGGGGATTGGTGGCGCGGAACTGGTGGAACAGGATGTACTCGGAGGGGATCGTCGCGTCCGCCTCGAGCTCGAAGCAGATGTGGCCGTCCGCGTGCGCGAGGCGCGTCAGCGCCCGCGTCGCGCTGGCGACGCCGCGCTCGACGTCCTCCAGGGAGATGTCCTGGGTCTTCGGGCGCTGCAGCGCCTCGACCTTGTTCACAGCCTCTCGCATCGTCCTCGCCTCAGCGGCTCATTCCGCAAAAAGAGCCCTATGACTCACGCCGCGCCGCGCCCCAGTGCCGGATCGCACATCAGGGCCAGCGCGGCGGTTTTTCCCGAGCGGATCGCTCCCTCGATCGTCGATGGCAGGCCGGTCGCGGTCCAGTCGCCCGCCAGGACGAGATTCTTGTGCGCGGTCACGGCGCCGGCGCGCCTGGCAGCCTCGGCCGGGGTCGCCGCGAAGGTCGCGCGCTTCTCCTTGACGATCTGCCAGCTTGGCAGTTCCGGAGCAAGATTACCGAGCCTCGCGATCTCGCCCCAGATCTGCCGGGCAAGGTCCTCGCGCGGCACGTCGAGGAGCCGGTCGGCGCCGCTGATCGTCACCGAGTAGCGGTCCGGGTAGGCGAAGAGCCACTCGGTGAGCCCGTTCACCACGCCGAGAACGAGCGGGCTGCCCGGCGGCGGCACCACGGCGAAGTGCGCGTTGACGATGGAGCGGAAGTTCTCGGGCGCGGCGAGGCCCGGCAGGAATTCGGCGGCGACCCAGGGCGGCAGCGCCAGCACGACCGAATCATCGGCCCCGAGCTCCACAGGCTCGTCCGTGAAGTCGAGCCGGTCGATGCGGCCCGCGCCGAACCCGAGCCCGCGCAGGCGGCGTCCGAAGCGGATCTCGGCGCCCCTGCGCTCCAGGTAGGCGACGGCGGGGTCGACGAAGGCCGCCGAGAGGCCGGCCACCGCCACCAGCGGCCGGCAGGCGGCGCCGCCGGCGCCCAGGGTCTCGCGCAGGATCTTGGCGGCGAGCCCGACGTCGCTCTCGCGCGGGTCGGTGTTGAGGGCCGCGAGCAGGACCGGGCTCCACAGGCGCTCGTAGAGCAGCCCCTCGCAGGCCATGCTCTCGCCGATGGTGCCGCCGGCGCCGTCCGCCTTGCCGGAGGCCGCCTTCAGGATGCCGAGCGGCGCGAGATAGTCGCGGGCGCGGCTGCCCGGCACCCGGCGTCCGCGGCTCAGGATCCACCAGGGCAGGCGGCCGGCATTGGGGCGCAGCCGCCAGCGCTCGCCGCTCTTCAGGTCGGCGAAGTCGAAGGCGGCCTCGTCCGGCCCGGTGAGCGCGTCGGCCGGCGCCCCGACGATGCGCATGAAGCCGAGCGCGTCGGTGTTGCCCGAGAGGAGGAGGTGGTTGCCGTTGTCGATGGTCAGCCCGAGGCTCGGGTCGTAGTAGGAGCGGCAGCGCCCCCCTGCCTGCTTGGCGGCCTCGTGCAGGACGACGCGGCTTCCCCGCTCGGCGAGCGTGACGGCCGCGGAGAGGCCGGCGAGGCCGGCCCCGACGACGTGAACAATGCCCATCAGACGATCCCGTGCCGGAGCGCGACGGCGAGCAGCGCGAGCTTGCCGGGCTTCACCCGGGCGCGGGGCGCCGACCAGCCGCGCTCGAGGAGCGCGTCGAGGTAGAGCCGGTAGGCCGCCGCCATCAGGCGGGCCGCCTTGGTGGCCTTGCGCGGTGAGCGGCCGATGATCTCCCAGGTCGCGCGGTAATGTTCGTCGGCCTCCGCCGCCACGCCCGCGCAGACCTCGCCGATGCGGGGATGCTCGATCGCGGCGCGCGGGCTCGGCGCGTCGAGGCCGATCCGGGCGAGCTTCTCGCGGGGCAGGTAGAGGCGGCCGCGCCCGGCATCCTCGTCGATGTCGCGCAGGATGTTGGTGAGCTGCAGGGCCCGGCCCTGGTGCCAGGCGAGGCGGATCCCGTCCTCCTCCGGCATCCCGAAGATGCGCACCGACAGGCGCCCGACCGCGCTCGCGACCCGGTCGCAGTAGAGGTCGAGGGTGGCCTCGTCGGGGGCCACGATGTCCTCGAACGCGTCCATCGCCATGCCGTCGATGACGGCGTGGAAATCCTCGCGCTTGAGGCCGTAGCGCCGGACGGGCACGACGAGGTCGCGCACCCGCGCCGGGGGGTTGCCCGCGAAGAGGGCGTCGACGTCGGCCCGCCAGCGGTCGAGCTCGGCCGCCCGGATCTCGGCCGGACCGCCGTCGTCGGCCACGTCGTCGACGGCCCGGCAGAAGGCGTAGACGGCGTACATGGCCTCGCGCCGGTCCTTCGGCAGCAGGCGCATGGCGGTGTAGAAGGACGAGCCCGCCGCCGGCAGGGCGGGGGCGGCGGCCTGGGCGGTCTCGGGCATGGGCGTCGCGGTGGCGCTCAATGCGAAGCTCCCTCGAGGGCGCGCAGGCTGCGGCCGCGGAAGGGCCGGCGCGCGAGGCTGCCGAGGATCCCGCCGAGCGCGACCATCGCGAAGCCGGCCTTGCCGTGATGCACCTTCTCGGAGAGCGGGTCGCGCTCCAGGAGACCGCGGGTCAGGACGACGGCGAGCCGGTGGATCGCGGCGATCTCGAGCGACAGGCGCAGGTCGTCGATCAGGCTCGGCAGCGCCGCGCCCTCGTCGAGGAGGAGGAGGGTGCGGGCGGCGAGATCCCGGATCACGCCGCGCAGCTCCGGGCTCGCCCGGTCGGCGGCCAGCATCTCCACGCTGGCGCCGTGCAGGTCGAGATAATCCTGCGGGATGTAGACCCGGTCGAGGCCGCGGTAATCCTTGCCGCAATCCTGCAGGTGGTTGAGGATCTGGAGCGCCGCGCAGATGGCGTCCGAGGCCGCCCAGACCCGGGCCGGGTCCTCGCCGTGCACGTCGAGGACGTAGCGGCCCACCGGCATCGCCGAGTAGCGGCAATAGTGGATCAGTTCGTCCCAGGTGGCGTAGCGGCTCTTGCGCGCGTCCATCCGGAAGGCGTCGAGGAGCTCGAGCGCGTGGGTCGCGGAGAGGCCGCGGGCGGCGAGCTCCCGCCTCAGGGGCTCGGCCTGCGGGTCGGCGGGCCCGCGCCCGGTCAGCGCGTCGGCGAGGCCGTCGAGAAGGGCGACCTTGCGCTCCGGCGTCAGGTCGGCGTGGTCGGCCACGTCGTCGCCCGCCCGCACGAAATTGTAGAAGGCGAGGATCGCCCCCCGGTGGCGCGGGTGGATCAGGTGGGAGGCGACGGGGAAGTTCTCGTCGCGGTGGCCCTTGCCCGAGCGGGTCTCGGCGGCGGTCTGCGGGCTCGCGCTCATCCGAGATACCCCGCGCCGCGGAACCACGAGACCGCGTCCGAGAGCCCCTCCCGGTAGGGGCGGGCGGTGTAGCCGAGCTCGGCGCGGGCCTTTTCGTCCGAGAAGAACATGCGGTAGCGCGCCATGCGGATGCCGTCGATCGTGGCGAGCGGCGCCTTGCCGGTCACCCGCGCCATCAGCTCGGAGACCACGGCGACGGGGTAGGTCGCCACCCGCGGCAGCCGCACGGTCGGCGCCTTGCGGCCGACGAGGCCGGCGATGTCGGCGAGCATCTGGGCGAGCATCACGTTCTGGCCGCCGAGAATGTACTTCTCGCCGACGCGGCCCCTTCGCAGCGCCAGCAGGTGGCCGCGCGCCACGTCGTCCACGTGGGCGAGGTTGAGGCCGGTGTCGACGAAGGCCGGCATCCTGCCGCGGGCCGCCTCCACGATGATCCGGCCGGTCGGCGTCGGCTTCACGTCGCGGGGGCCGATCGGCGTCGAGGGGTTCACGATCACGGCCGGCAGGCGATCGCGGGCGACCATCTCGTCGACCACGCGCTCGGCCACGACCTTGCTGCGCTTGTAGGCGCCGATCGCGGTCTCGGGCGTCAGGGGCCGGGTCTCGTCGGCGGGCGTGCCGTCGTCGTGCGGCTTGATGGTCGCGACGCTCGACGTATAGACGATCCGCTCCACGCCGGCCTTCAGCGCCTCCTCCATCAGGATGCGCGTGCCGTCGCGGTTGGTGCGGACGATCTCCTCCATGTCCGGCGCCCAGAGCCGGTAATCGGCCGCCGCGTGGACGAGGTAGCGCTGCCCCCGCATCGCGGCGGCGACCGCGGCGCGGTCGCGCATGTCGCCGACCGCGAACTCCACGTCCGGCCAGACGAGATTGGTGTTCGGGCTCGTGGCGCGCACGAGGATGCGGACCGGGAAGCCCGCCTCGCGGAACACGTCGACCAGGGCCGCGCCGAGGAATCCGCTCGCGCCCGTGATCAGCACGGGGCCGGGCTCGGACGGGCCGGTCTCCATCGCCTCTGCCATCTCTCTCGTTTCGCCACGGGGCGCGACCGCGGCGGGGCACCATCACCCCGGGCGGCGAGCCCGCGCGCTTGTCTCACCGAACGGTTCACGGAACAAGGATCGGGCGGCCACACGCGACGGTCGTCGCGCCGGTTCCGCCGGGTCCTCTTGGTTGAAGCGCCTCAGGCGAGGCGCAGGCGCCCGGCGCGGCTGT
>NZ_BJZU01000063.1 GCF_007992195.1 Methylobacterium oxalidis
CCCCTCGACATCGAACCCGCCAGGATACAGATCCGGCGGGTTTTTTCGTGCCCGCGGAGGAGGGAGCGTTGCGCAGGATCCGCGTCATCGGCATCGGCACCGGCAATCCGGAGCATCTCACCCTGCAGGCGGTGCGCGCCCTGGAGACGGTCGAGGCCGTCTTCGTCCTCGACAAGGGCGCCGAGAAGGCCGACCTCGTTCGGCTCCGTCGCGAGATCTGCGAGCGTTTCGTGCCGAAGCCCTACCGCTTCGTCGAGGCGCAGGATCCGGAGCGCGACCGCGCTCCGTCCGACTACGCCGCCGCGGTCGAGGCGTGGCACACCGCGCGCGCCGCGCTCTACGAGGCTCTGATCGAGCGTGAGCTGGAGGAGGGGGCCTGCGGCGCCTTCCTGGTCTGGGGCGACCCCTCCCTCTACGATTCGACCCTGCGCATCCTGGAGCGCGTCGCCGCCCGCGGGCGGCTCGCCTTCGCCTACGACGTGATCCCCGGGATCACGAGCGTGCAGGCGCTCGCGGCGGGGCACCGGATCGCCCTCAACCGGATCGGCGGGCCGGTCCACATCACGACCGGGCGAGCGCTCGCGCGGGGGTTGCCGCCAGGGACCGGCAGCACCGTGGTGATGCTCGACGGCGACCCGCGCTTCGACCACCTCGACCCCGATCTGACGATCTACTGGGGGGCGTATCTCGGCAGCCCGGAGGAGATCCTCCTCGCCGGAAGGCTCGGTGAGGTGGGGTCGGAGATCCGGCGCCTGCGCGCGGAGGCGAGGGCGCGCCACGGCTGGATCATGGACACCTACCTGCTGCGCGGGCCCGACGCCGCGTAGCGCCCGCGGCGCATCCGCCACGGACGCGGGCGCGCGCCCGCGCTATACGCCCGCCCATGCTGCAGCTTCGGGACTACCAGCGCGCGAGCCTTGACGCCCTCGACGCGCACTGGCGTGGGGGAGGGCGGGAGGGCCTCATCGTCCTGCCGACGGGTGCAGGCAAGGCCTTCGTCATCGCGGCCCTGGTGCGGGAGACACTGGCGGGCGCGCCCGCGACCCGGATCGCGATCGTCACGCACAGCCGCGAACTGATCGCCCAGAACCACCAGGAACTCCTCGCGCACTGGCCCGAGGCGCCGGCGGGCATCGACTCGGCCGGGCTCGGGCGGCGGGAATCCGGCGCCCCAGTGCTGTTCTGCGGCATCCAGTCCGTCTGGAACCGGGCCGAGGCGATCGGCCCGCGCGACCTCGTCGTGGTGGACGAGGCGCACCTCATCCCCCGCTCGGCCGAGACCCGCTACGGCCGTTTCCTCTCGCATCTGCGCGCCCTGCGGCCGGAACTCCGGGTGGTCGGCCTCACCGCCACGCCCTACCGGCTCGATTCCGGCCGCCTCGACGAGGGGGAGGAGCGGATCTTCGAGCGCATCGTCTACGAGGCGAATGTCGGCGACCTCATCCAGCGCGGCCATCTCAGCCCCCTCGTCTCGAAGGCGACGCTGACCGCCCTCGACGTCTCGGGGCTCCCGAAGCGCGGCGGCGACTACGTTCCGAGCGCCCTCGAGGCCGCGGTCAACCGGGACTGGATCACCCGGGCCGCGGTCGAGGAGATGGTGGGCTACGGGGAGCGGCGGCGCGCCTGGCTCGCCTTCTGCGTGAGCCTCGCCCACGCGGCGGCCGTGCGGGACGCGGTGCGTGACCACGGAATCACCTGCGAGACGGTCTCGGGCGAGACGGGAAAGCGGGAGCGCGACCGGATCGTGCGGGCGTTCCGCGAGGGGCGGATCCGCTGCCTGACCTCGGTCGGCGTGCTGGCGACGGGCTTCAACGTGCCGGCCGTCGACCTCGTGGCGCTGCTGCGCCCGACACAGAGCACCGGACTGTACGTGCAGCAGGTGGGCCGCGCGCTGCGGCGCGCGCCGGCCAAGGCCGACGCGCTGATCCTCGACTATGCCGGGCTCGTGCGCATGCACGGGCCGGTCGACATCGTCACCGCCCGCACAGCGGCGGCGGTACGGGGGCGGGAAGGGGAGGTGCGCGCCAAGCCCTGCCCCGGCTGCGGCGCCCTGATCGCGCTCAACGCCAGCACCTGCGAGGGTTGCTGGGTCGAGGCGGAGGCGGAGCCCGAGCCGGCCCACGAGGCGGCGGCCGACGACGAGCGTCCGATCCTGTCGCGGGCGGTCTCTGCCTGGATGCCGGTCGAGGGCTGGAGCCTCGACGCCCGGCCGGGTCCCGCCGGCACGGAGAGCCTCAGGCTGTGCCTGCGGCTTGCGGAGGGCGGCCGGCACGAGATCGGGCTCGGCCTGGAGGCGAGCGGCTACCGGCGCGAGAAGGCGGTGCGCTGGTGGCGCGGCCTCGGCGGCGGGCGCGACGCGCCGCTCAGCGTCGCGGAAGCCCTCCGACGGGCGGATGAGATCACCTGCCCCGCCGTGATCCGGATCCGCGCGACCGGGCGCCTCGCAGAGAGCGTCGAGCTGCGCTTCGCCGATGGGCGCAGCTTCGCGGATCTCCGCCGGATCGAGGATGTGGCGGCCTGAGCGGGGCAGGGGGCGCGTACCCCGTCAGGTCCCCTCACCCGGCCGGAAGAACAGGCCTGCCTTCAAGCTGTCGCCGATGCGGTGCGCCCGCTCGACGAGGGCGGCCGCGATCTCCGGCTCGAACATCTCGCCGGCCGTCACCTCGAACAGGCCGAGCCAGCGCGCGAAATGGGCGGGCTCGAGGCTGCCGAGGGCAAGGTGCTTGCCGAACGGATTTCCCTTGTAGCGGCCGGTCCGGAGCAGGACCGAGGACCAGAAATCCTGGATCCCCGCGAGATGGGCCGGCCAGCCCGCGTCGGGGATCGCCCGGGCGAAGACGGGTCCGATCAGATCGTCGCGCCGCACCTTCGCGTAGAAGGCCGCGAGGAAGGCCGCGAGGCTCGCCTCGGTGAGGCTGCCGGCAACTCCGTCGGTCGTCGGATCATGGCCCACGCTTCACCATCCTGCTCGTTGCCGCTCCGGGGAGGGGGCCTGCGCGCCCTCCCCGGCACCGGCACATTCCGCCCTGCGGCGTTTCGCCGGGCCGGCCGCGCCGGCTCGGGCCGCGGTCCCGTACTCCGCAGCGGGCCCTGCGGGGACAACGCCGGGCAAGCCCTTGAGACACCTGCGATCCCTCTGCCAGCCCGCCGCACCGGGCCGATGCGGCGATCTCTTGTCGAGAGGACTGAGCGTCGCAGGAGGCTATAAAATCAGCCTCATCAGCATCGGAACCCATTCAGACAGAATTTGTTATCGGATCAGCGACGTGACAGCGTCGTTCTGCAAAATGGAGATGCGTAATGGCGAACAATCATCAGCAGAACAACGACCGAAACACGCAGAACAACCCGAACAATGGCAGCAAGAATACAGGGACGCCGCATCAGGGAACCGTCCAACACTCGGATGACGGTCGTCTGAAGGAGAACCGCGACAAGGGCGTGCACCGCGGCGACAAGGAGTGACGCGGCGGCCCTGACGGGCTGCCGCCGGACCGGAAGGGCCGCCCGCGGGCGGTCCTTCTTCGGTCGCGTTCGGGCTCATCGACCTGCTCGGGCCGGGGCAGGGCGGTGACGTCCCCTCGCCCGATGGCGATCGGATCCGGGTGGCTGTCCGATCTGCGGATTGCCGGAACCGTGTCCTGGCGGAGCTGCTCAGGCCCGGCGAACCTGTCCTCGGTAGGGGCATCCGCAAGTTCAAGTTCCATAATATATCTTATGCGAATGCGTTTGGGCGGCCTGTGGGAGGGGTCTCCAGTCCATTCCTGATGGCCTGCCGACGCCCGGTCAGCGCACCGAGACCCTCACCTCGGATTCGAAACCGGTGCCGTCCGGGTTGATCAGGAAGATCCGGTAGGTGTCGAGGCCCTCGAACCCCTCCTCCGCCTCGTAGACCATCTTCAGGCCCGGCACGCGCTTGGCGTTGCAGGCGGCGAGCGGCGAGCCGGCCGCGTAGCGCGGGAAGGAATCGGTCTGCGCGAAGCTGACCTTGCCGTGCTTCGGCGGCGCGAGTACCCGCACCACGATCGGACCCTGCGAGCTGCAATCCGGGAAGAGCGCGGCGAAGAAGCCGATGCTGCGCGCTTCGCCGGTGGGCACCACCCGCATCAGCGGCAGGACCGGCGGGGCGGGCTGAGGGGCCTGCGGCGCGGGCGGAGGCATCTGCGGCGCAGCCTGAGGCGACGGCGGAGAGGCCGCTGCCGGCGGCGCGGCGCCGGGCTCGGGCTCAGCCCGGGCAGGGCGGTGAGAGGCCGATCCGATGAGGGCGGCGAGCAGGACGACGATCGCGAGGCGCATGGAACGGTTCCGGCGGAGGCGGGCTCGCCCCCTGTATCCGCTGTCGGGCAGCGGCTCGGCAAGCGGGCAGGCGCCGCCCCTCAACCCGTCGTCTCGCGGGACGGGCGGGAGGACGCGCGCCCGGACCCTCGGCCGTCCGCCGTCCCCTCGCCCGCCGGATCCGCCCCGAGCCACCTGCCCTCGTCCCGCAGGAACCGGCCGTAGCGGAGCGCCAGGGTCGGCAGGATCAGGAGGTTGAGGAGCGTCGAGGTGACGAGGCCACCGAGGATCACGATCGCCATCGGGCCCTCGATCTCGCGGCCCGGCTCGCCGGCCCCGAGCGCCAGCGGCAGCAGGCCGAGGCCCGTGACGAGGGAGGTCATCAGGATCGGGACGAGCCGGTCGGCCGCGCCCTCCACCGCCGTGCGCGCGTCCCAGGGATGCGACTCGACGCTCACCAGATGCTCGTAGTGCGAGATCATCATGATGGTGTTGCGCAGCGAGATGCCGAACAGGGTCACGAACCCGACGATGGAGCCGAGCGAGAGCACGCTTCCGGTGAGCGCCACCGCGAAGACCCCCCCGACGAAGGCGAAGGGCAGGTTCACGAGCACGAGGACGAGGTTGCGCAGCGAGCCCGTGATCACGGCGAGCAGCAGCACGATGCCGAGACCGGCGAGCCCCGAATAGGCGAGGAGGTCGCGCCGGGCCCGCGCCTGCGCCTCGGCCGAGCCCGCGAAGGAGATGTAGACGCCCTGGGGCAGGCGGACCTCGCGGGCGATCTTGCGTTGCGCGGCGGCGACGAAGGAGGCGATGTCGCGCCCGACCACGTTCGCCGTGACCGCCTGGACGCGCTGGGCGCCCTGGTGCTGCACCTGGTAGCGGCCGGAGGTCTCGTAGATGTCGGCGACCTGGGACAGGCGGATGTAGCTGCCGCCGGGCGTGCGCAGGGGCATGTCGCCGACCGCGGTGAGACGTGCCCGCACCCCGGCATCCAGGATGACGATGACGTTGAAGACGGCGTTGCCCTCGTAGGACTGGCCGACGATGTCGCCCTGGTAGGCGGTGCGCACCGCCTCCAGCACCTCGATCGCGTCGAGGCCCCAGTGGCGCAGGTCGTTCGGGCGCAGGGAGACGTTGATCTGGGGCAGGCCGGCGGGCGAGGCCTGCTGGATGTCGCTCGCGCCCCGCACCTCGGCGAGCTCCTTGGCCACCTCGCGGGCGGCGGCCTCGATCCGGTCGAGGTCGTTGCCGATCACGTTGACGACGACGGGCGCGGTGAACCCGGAGACCGTCTCCTCGATGCGCTCGGTCAGGAAGGTCTTGAGCGAGAAGGCGGCGCCGGGAAAGCCCGCCATCATGGACCGGATCCGCGCCTCGACCGCCTTCTGGGCGGCCCCGTCGAGACCCGCGTCGAGGTCGATGTGGATCTCGCTGTAGTGGGTGCCCGCCGTATCCTGCCCCGCCTCGGCGCGGCCGATCTGCGAGGCCACGGCCCGAACGCCGGAGATCGCGCGCAGCTCGCCCGTGATCTGGACGCCGAGGCGCTGCGATTCCTGCAGCGAGGTGCCGGGCGCGGCCGCCATGTGCAGGATGAGGTGACCTTCCTTGAGGTCGGGCAGGAAGGCGCCGCCGAAGAAGGGAGCGATCGCCGCGCCCACGAGCGTCAGCGCGAGGCCCGCCGCGATGATGAGGCGGGGGAAGCGGTTGATGCGGGTGAGGAGCCCCGAATAGGCCGCGCGCGACCAGCGCATCACCGGCGGGTCGCGGGCGTCGGCCTCGCGCCGGCCCGTCAGCAGCAGCATGGCGAGTGCCGGCGTCACCGTGAGGGCGACGCCGAGGGAGGCCAGCACGGCGAGGATGTAGGCGAGGCTGAGCGGACCGAACAGGCGGCCCGCCACGCCCGAGAGGGCGAGCACCGGCAGGAAGACGAGGAGCACCGCGAAGGTGGCGTAGGCCACCGCCGTGCGCACCTCCAGGATCGCGTCGAGGACCACCCTCCCCTCGGTCCGGGGGCCGCCGACGCGCCGGTTCTCGCGCAGGCGGCGCACCACGTTCTCGACGCCGATCACCGCGTCGTCGACCACCTCGCCGATGGCGATGGCGAGCCCTCCGAGCGTCATCGTGTTGAGGCTCTCGCCGAAGGCGCCGAGCGCCAGCACCGCCACCACCAGCGAGAGCGGGATGGCGAGCCCGCTGATCACGCAGGTGCGCCAGTCGTAGAGGAAGACGAACAGCACCACGATGACGAGAAGGCCGCCGAGGGCGAGGGCCTGCAGCACGTTGGCGTTGGCGACCGCGATGAAGTTCGCCGGCCGGAACAGGTCGGGCCTGAGCTGCACGCCCTCGCGCTCCAGGGCCGGGCGCAGGTCGTCGAGGGCCGCCTCGACGCGGGCCGTGACCTCGCGGGTGTTGGCCCCGTACTGCGCGCCGACCATCAGCAGAACGCCGGGCTTGCCGTCGATCAAGGCCGCGCTGATCGGCGGCTCGGGAGCGGCGACGACGTTCGCCACGTCGCCCAGCACCACGCTCGCGCCGCCCTCGTTGATGAGGACGGTGCGTGCCACCTCCTCCGGGGTCAGCGCCTGACCCTCGGTCTGGAGCACGATGCGCTGGTTGGCCGTGTCGACGAAGCCCGCGCCGCGCACGCCCGTCGCCTTGCGGGCCGCCGCCAGCACGTCGTTGATGCCGACGCGGAAGCGGATCAGGTCGGTCGGGCGCACTTGGACCTGGAGCGAGCGCACGCCGCCGCCGTAGACCGAGACCTGGGCGATGCCCGGCACCGCGAGGAGCCGCAGCCGCACGGTCCAGTCGGCGAGGGTGCGCAGGTCGAGGCTCGAGCGCCGCTCGGTGGTGAGGCCGACGAGGAGCACGGTGCTGGTCGAGGAGGTCAGCGCCGTCATGGCCGGTGGCATCACACCCTGCGGCAGGCGGCCGGTCAGCGCGGTCAGGCGCTCCGAGACGAGCTGGCGCGCGCGGTAGATGTCGCTGCCCCGCCCGAAGGTGACGGTGATGACGGAGAGCCCCTGGATCGATGAGGAACGCAGGGCCTCGATCCCCGGCAGGCCGTTGACCGAGACCTCGATCGGCTGGGTCACCAGCACCTCGACCTGCTCCGGGTTGAGGCCCGGCGCCTCGGTCTGGATCACCACGGAGGGCGGCGCGAATTCGGGGAATACGTCGTACCGGGCCTCGGTGAGGCTCAGCGCGCCGAAAGCCAGGACGGCGAGCGCCAGCGCCAGCACGACTCCGCGGAAGCGGACGGCGAAGGCGACCAGGGCCGCCTGGGGGCCGGACGGGAGCGGGCCCACCTCAGTCGTCGTCCACGCCGCCCGAGACCTGGAGCAGGCTCTTCATCTCCTCAGAGAGGAGGGCCTGGGCGCCCCGCAGGACGATCTCGGTCTCGCCCGTCAGGTCCTCGACCACGTAGGCATCGTCCGCCATCGGCGGGTCGGACTTGATGGGGTGGCGCACGAAGGCGTTCTCGTCGAGGCCCCGATAAACCCAGGTGCCGCCCTGCCAGTGAACCACCGCGTCCTCCGGCACCAGCACCCCGGTCACGGAGCGCTCGGCGGGCACGAAAGCGAGCGTGCTCATGCCGGGCAGGAGGCCGCTGTCGCCGGCCACGATGAAGTAGAAGCTCTGGCCCTGGACGCGCTGGTCGGTACGGGTGGCGGGTGAGACGAAGCGCAGAGCCACCCGGCTCGATTGCGGCGGTACCTCCGCGAAGGCGGCGCCGGGCAGGCCCTTCAGGGTCTCGCCCGGGGGCAGGGTGACCTGCATCAGGAACTCTTCCCGCTCGATCAGGCGCGTGACGAGGGGCGAGCGCTCCACGATGGCCTTGCCGATCACCGGGCCCCATTCCTGATGGGCGGTGGCGGCGAGCGTCCGAAGCTGCGACTCCGCCGCCATCAGGGCGGCCTCGTCGGTCTGGAGCGTGCCGCCGGTGGTCTCCACCTGCACCGGGGTCGCGTAGGGGCCGAGGTTCTTCGCCCGCCGGAAGGCGCTGCGCGAGACCTCAGCCCTGGCCTGCGCGGTCTGGAGCTGCGCCCTGGCCGTCGCGTAGGAATTCGTGAGCTCCGTCACCCGGGCGAGGTCGAGGACGCTGCCGTAGGCCTGCAGTTCCTGGCGGTGGGACTTGGCCGAGACCCGCGCGGTCTCGAGACCGAGGCGGCCGCGCTCCTCGTGCTTGATCCGCACCACCGTGCGCCCGTCCTCGATGGCGGTGCGGGCCGCGGGTAGGTGAGGGCGCTCGGACGGTGCCGGCGCCACGCGTGCGCGCCACAGGGCGAGGAGGGGCTCGGTCCGCTCGCGCAGCTGCGCCGCGCCGGGCGCGCCGGTCTCCGTGAAGGCGAGGGTGCCGAGGGCGAGGCCGAGGACGACCAATCCGATGAGCAGAGTCGGGCGCCGCCGTCGCTGGTCCAAAGCCGCCTCCCCTCCCCGCGCCTCGCAAGCCGCTTCTTCGCCGCTTCGGCCTTGCCGGTTCTGCCTGCAATTCGTTGCCGAATCTACCCGAAACTTGGCGTGAAGCCGGTTGTGCCAGTTCTCCGTCCCCAGCGGACCAAGGCGCGGTCGCGCCGGCCTCAGCCCGCCAGCGGCATGTCGATGGGGAAGCGGGCCCCCTTCCCGTCTTGCGGCACCGTGATCGAGCCGCCGAGTTGGCGGGCGAGATCCGCCACCACCCGCATGCCGAGGCTGCGTGCGTGCCGGCCGATGTCGAAATGCGCGGGCAAGCCGACGCCGTCGTCGACGACGTCGAGGACGAGGCGGTTCTCCAGGCGCTCGGCCCTGACCGGATCTCGCCGCCCGCGTCCGGGTAGGCGTACTTGATGGCGTGGGTGACGAGCTCGTTGACGAGGAGGCCGAACGGGATCGCCCGGTCGGCGGGCACGTGGACCGGGTCGGCCCGGTAGACCAGGGAGGGGCGCGGCGCCCCGCTCCGCAGGTTCGCGCAGAGCGTCTCGAGGAAGAGCGCGAGGTCCACCTCGCCGGGCTCGGAATGGCGCCAGAGCTGATCGTGCACGCCCGCGATCGCCTCGACGCGGGTGCGGGCGTCGATCAACGCGTTGCGCACGTCCTCGCTCTCCGAGCCCTTGGCCTGGAGGGCGAGCAGGCTCGCCACGATGGTGAGGCTGTTCTTGACCCGGTGGCTCACCTCCCGCGCCAGCAGGTCCTGCCGGGCGAGCTCCGCCTTGAGGAGCCCCTCCGTGCGCTGGCGCTCGATGGCGCCGCCGAGGAGGTTTGCGAAGCCCTGCATGAAGGCGATGTCCGCCTCCTCGAACATACCCTCGCGGCTGTCGTCCACCTCCAGCACGCCGAAGGCGCCGTCCCGGTTCTCGATGATCACGGTGATCGCCCGGCGGATGCCGTGCTCGGCCATGAGCTGGGGCGTGCGGAAGCGGGTCTCGTTCTCGAGATGGTTCGAGATGACGGGCCGGCCCGTCTTCAGGGCGAAGCCCGCGGGCGAGGCGCGGTCGGCGCCGATGCGCGCCTTGCCGATCACATCAGGCCCCCAGCCGACGCCCGCCCGCACGAGCAGCCTCCCCGCGCGGGGCCTCGACCCCGAACGCCGACAGGATGGCCTGCTGGTGCAGGCGGATCGCCGGGCCCGAGCGGCCGGCTTCGGCAGGATCCGGAGCGCTCTCGGTGGCGGGCGGCAAGGCGGGCCTCGGGAACGGTTCGTCTCGGGCGCACGGTCGGTGCGCGGCGGTGGCATGCGGGGCGGAGGCGACGGGCGAGACCCTTGCGCGACCCGCACGGCAGGATGAGGGCAGCGGGGCCGTCCGCCGCCTACGGGCGCGCCATTCCTTCACAGACCCGTGAACGGTCCGGCCGCGAGGTGGCCGCCCGGCTCGACCGAGCTACTTGAAACGGTTCCAGACAGGCAAGCCCTGCCGCGAGCCTGCGCCGGCAGATTCCCCGCATCCGATCCCGGTGACGGAGCCCCCATGAGCTTTCCCATCACGCTGACCGTGAACGGGTCGGCGCGCGAGATCCTCCTCGACGATCCCCGCGTCACCCTGCTCGATCTCCTGCGCGAGCGCCTCGACCTCACGGGCTCGAAGAAGGGCTGCGACCGCGGCCAGTGCGGCGCCTGCACGGTCCTCGTGGACGGGCGGCGCGTCAATTCCTGCCTCGCGCTCGCCGTCAGCCTCGACGGGGCGGAGGTCGTCACCATCGAAGGCCTGGCCTCCGGCGGCGAGCTCCACCCGGTCCAGGCCGCCTTCCTGGCCCATGACGGGTTCCAGTGCGGCTTCTGCACGCCGGGCCAGATCATGAGCGCCGTCGGGCTCCTGCGCGAGGGCCACGCGGGCGACGATCCCGAGCGGGTGCGCGAGGGCATGAGCGGCAATCTCTGCCGCTGCGGCGCCTATCAGGGCATCACCGAGGCCGTGCTCGCGGCCCAGGGCGCGACGGCACGGCGGGAGGACGCGGCGTGAACCGGTTCGAGTACGTCCGCGCCGGCAGCGTCGCCGAGGCGGTGGCCGCAGGCGCCGCGCCCGGCGCCGCCTACCTCGCCGCCGGCACCAACCTCCTCGACCTGATGAAGGGCGGCCTGGCCACGCCCGCGACCCTCGTGGACGTCACCCGCATCCCCGGCCTGTCGGCGATCGAGTCCCTGCCGGACGGAAGCACCCGGATCGGGGCGCTCGTGCGCAACAGCGACCTCGCCCACGATCCGGGCTTCGCCGCGCGCTACCCCGCGGTGGCGGAGGCGCTCCTCGCCGGCGCCTCGGCGCAACTGCGCAACGCGGCCACCACCGCCGGCAACCTGATGCAGCGCACCCGCTGCCCGTACTTCTACGACCCGGCGAGCGCCTGCAACAAGCGCGAGGCGGGAGCGGGCTGCGCGGCGATCGGCGGGGCGACGCGGCTCCACGCGGTGCTCGGCTTCAGCGCGTCCTGCATCGCCGTCCACCCGTCCGACCTCTGCGTGCCGCTCGCCGCCCTCGGTGCCGAGGTCGAGATCGAGGGGCCGGCGGGGTCCCGCACGGTGAGCCTCACCGCCTTCCACCGCCTGCCCGGCGACGCGCCGGAGCGCGACACCGTGCTCGAGCCCGGCGAGCTGATCGTCGCCGTGCGCCTGCCGCCGGAAGCCGCGGGTTTCGCCGCCCATGCCCGCTACCTCAAGGTCCGCGAGCGCACCTCCTACGCCTTCGCCCTGGTCTCCGCCGCCGCGATGCTGCGCCTCGACGGCGGGCGAATCGCGGAGGCGCGCCTCGCCCTCGGCGGGCTGGCGCTGAAGCCCTGGCGGGCGGAAGCGGCGGAGCGCCTGCTCGCCGGCCGCGCGCCCGACGCCGCCGCCTTCCGGGAGGCCGCCGAGGCCGCGCTCGAGGGCGCCCGTCCCTCCGGCGAGGCGACCGCCTTCAAGATAGAGCTCGCCCGTCGCATCGCGGTTCGGGCGCTGGAACGCGCGCTTGCCGGCACGCCCGAGCGGGTGCCGGCGCTGCCCGCGAGCCCGTTCTCGGCGCCGCTCGCCAATCCCCTGCCCTCCTCCGGAGCCATCGCCCATGCCTGAGCGCGTCCGCCACGGGGCGGCCATCGGCCGCGACATCACCCGGCTCGACGGGCCGGACAAGGTGACGGGCGCGGCCCGCTACGCCGCCGATTTCCGCCTCGACGGCCTCCTCCACGCCGTGATGGCCGTGAGCACCATCGCCCGCGGCCGTGTCACCGGCCTCGACGTCGCCGCGGCCGAGGCGCATCCGGGCGTCGTGCGGGTGATGACGCCCGAGAACGCTCCGAAGCTCGCCCAGTCGCCGGACGCCAAGGACGGACCCTTCGCCTTCCGGCTGGAACTGCTGCAGGACGCGAGCGTCCGCTACGTCAACCAGCCGGTCGCGGTGGTGATCGCCGAGACGCTGGAGGCCGCCACCGAGGGCGCGCGCCTGCTCGCCCCCCGCTATGCGGCGGAGGACGTGCGGGTCGGGCTCGACGGCGACCCCTTCGTGCCGGAGGCGGTGGGGCCCGGCGCCCCGGCCGCGGCCGGCTACGGCGACGTGGCCGAGGGCCTCGCCGCCGCCCACACCCGCCTCGAGGCGACCTATGAGACGTCGGCGCAGTACCACAACGCGCTCGAACCCCACGCCGCCGTCGCCTCCTGGGAGGGCGACCACCTCACGCTCTACACGCCGTCCCAGGCCCTCGCGATGGCCACGGGCCGGATCGCCGCCCTGTTCGGCATCCCGCCGGGCAACATCCACGTGATCTGCCACTATCTCGGCGGCGGCTTCGGCTCGAAGGCCCTCGTCACGCCGCCCCAGTTCCTCGGCATCATGGCCGCGCGCCTCGTCGGGCGGCCCGTGAAGCTCGTGACGCGGCGCGAGCAGATGTTCGGCCCGGTCGGCCACCGCGCCGCCACCCGCCAGACCCTGAAGCTCGGCGCGCAGGCGGACGGCACCCTCACCGCCTACGACCACCACACGCTCACCCAGACGAGCCGCTACGACGACTTCATCGAGCCCTCCGGAATCATCTCGCGCAATCTCTACGCCTCCCCTGCCCTGTCGACGACGCACGAGGCGGTGCGGGTCGACATCGCGACGCCGATCTTCATGCGGGCGCCGGGCGAGGCCTCGGGCAGCGTCGCGATCGAGAGCGCGCTCGACGAGCTCGCCATCGAGCTGAACCTAGACCCGCTGGAATTGCGGCTCCGGAACTACGCCGAGGTCGAGCCGGTCTCCAGAAAACCCTTCTCCTCGAAGGCCCTGCGGGATTGCTACGCGCGCGGGGCCGAGCGTTTCGGCTGGGCCTCGCGCCCGAAGGCGCCGCGCCAGATGCGCAACGACGAGGGCCTCCTCGTGGGCTGGGGCATGGGCACGGCGACCTATCCGGCCTCGATGTTCCAGGCCGAGGCCCGCGCCGTGATCCGCGCGGACGGCACCGCCCTGTTCGAGACGGCCCAGCACGACATGGGCCAGGGCGCCTGGACGAGCCTCGCCCAGATCGCCGCCGACGGGGTCGGCCTGCCGGTCGAGGCCGTCACCCTGCGCATCGGGCACAACCGCCTGCCGAACGGGGGCCTCGCGGGCGGCTCGACCGCCACCGCCACCGCCGGCATGGCGCTCCACAACGCGGGCGAGGCCGCGGTCGCGGCGCTGGCCGAGCTCGCGGTGAACGACCCCGCCTCCCCGCTCTACGGGGCCGGCAACGCGGGCGTCCGCGCCGAGGGCGGCCATCTCGCCCGCCGGGACGATCCCTCCCGCTCGGAGAGCTTCTCGGACATCCTCGCCCGCGCCGGCCGCGACGCCGTCGAGGCGATGGGCCAGGGTGCCACGGATCCGGCCGCCAGGAAGGCCTACGCCATGCACGCCCACGGCGCGGTCTTCGCCGAGGTGCTGGTCGATCCCGATCTCGGCCAGATCCGGGTCAGCCGCCTCGTCGGCGCCTTCGCGGCGGGCCGCATCGTCAATCCCCGCCTCGTGCGCAGCCAGTATTACGGCGGCATGATCTGGGGCGTGTCCTTCGCGCTCCACGAGCACGCGGCGATGGACGCGCGCACGGGCCGCTTCCTCAACAACAATCTCGCCGAGTACCACCTGCCCGTGAACGCCGACATCCCCGCGATGGAGGCGATCCTGGTGCCGGAGGAGGATCCGCACGTGAACCCCCTCGGCATCAAGGGCGTCGGCGAGATCGGCATCACGGGCACGGCCGGCGCCGTCGCCAACGCCGTCTGGCACGCGACCGGCGTGCGGGTGCGCGAGATCCCGATCACCCTCGACAAGCTCCTGGGGTGACTCCCGGGCTGAGCCGAGTCCCTGTCCGCTCGGCTCAGATCTCGATGCAGATCTTGCCGAAGTGCCGGTTGCTCTCCTGGTAGCGGAACGCGTCGACGAGCCGCTCCAGCGGGTAGCGGCTGTCGACGACCGGGCGCAGGCCGGTCGCGTCGATCGCGCGGATCATCTCGGTCTGCTGCCGGCGGCTGCCGACGAGGACGCCCTGCAGGCGGATCTGCCGCACGAGGGCGGGAACGAGCGGCAGCGGTCCGGCCACGCCGGAGAGGATTCCGATCACCGAGACGTGCCCGGCGACGCGCACGGCCTCCATCGACTGCTCCAGCGTCGCCGGTCCGCCGACATCGACCACGTGGTCGACGCCGCGCCCGCCGGTCAGCCGCCGGGCGCTCGTGCCCCAGGCCGGGTCCGACCGGTAGTTGATCACATGGTCGGCTCCGAGCGCCCGCAGGCGCTCGAGCTTGGGCTCGCTCGACGAGGTGGCGATCACCGTGGCGCCGGCCATCTTGGCGAATTGCAGCGCGAAGACCGACACGCCGCCGGTGCCCTGAATGAGCACCACGTCGCCGGCCTTCAGCCCGGCATCGGCGTGCAGCGCGCGCCACGCGGTCAGGCCCGCCGTGGTCAGGGTGGCGGCCTCGGCGTGGTCCCAGCCTCGCGGCGCGCGCGTGAAGGCGTCGGCCGGCGCCGTCACCCGGTCGCGGGCGTAGCCGTCCACGCCGTCGCCCGGCACGGTGGCGAAGCCCTCGACCTCCGGCACGCCGTCGAGCCAGGTCGGGAAGAAGGTGCTGACCACGGCATCGCCCACCGCGAAGGCGCCGACGCCGGGCCCCACCGCCTCGACCTCGCCCGCCCCGTCCGACAGGGGCACGCGCGGCTCGCTCGGCCCCCAGGCGCCGCTGACCACAGCGTAGTCGTGATAGTTGAGCGAGCTCGCCCGCAACCGGACCGTGATCTCGCCGGGCCCGGGCGCGGGCACCGGCCGCTCGCCGAGCGCGACCGCGTCGAAGCCGCCGCCCGTCCCGACGACGAGGGCCCGGGACATCGTGGTGCTCATGGCTGCCTCTCCCTCGATCTCTCTGTCGACGCGCCGCTCAGCGGCCCGGCGCGGCCTGCCGGCTCGGGTCGTCGGCCGGGTTGACGTAGGTCAGCCCGAACGGCCCCGTGCCCGAGACCTGAACCACCGCCGGCTCTGAAGAGGTCCAGAGCGCGTGCGGCATGTTCGCGGGCAGGTACACGAAGCCGCCGCGCTCCATCGTCGTCCCGCGCCCCTTGTCCAGGGTCTCGCCCATGTCGTGCTTGAGGCTGCCGGAGAGCAGCGTCACGCTCTCGTCGGTGGCGTGGGTGTGCGGCGCGATCACGGTGTCGGCCGGGATCCGCACCCGCAGCGTGAACGGACCCGGCTTGTCGGGATCGCCCATGATGATGCTGATCTCGCTGCTCTTCGGCAGGGAGGGCGGCGCGGGCATCCATCGCACCGCCGCCTCCCCGGATAGGAGGACCATGCCGCCATGCGTCGCCTCCCCGGCAGCCACGGCTCCCGCCCCGACCGCGACGAGTGCCAGCGCCGCGATGCCCGCCCGCGTCCGTAGCGCCATCCTCATCTCTCCCCGGTTCGCCGTCTCCGCTCCGCGTGCCGGCATCGCTGCCCGGCCGAGCGGCAGTGAGACCATCGCCTCGGCCTCCATCCGTCAATCTCCCACCCGGACACATCCGCTTGAGCGACCGTTCCGGCAGCGGTCCCGCGGCTCTGGGTGACCGATCATCCCGCTGATCGTCGATATTGCTTCGAACGCCGTGCCGTGTATCACGCGGCATGGAGACGATTTGGGATTAAATCATCTGGCATCTACTCGTATCGTCGCGCACAGCCGCGCACGAAAGACGGACCTATAGTTTCTTCCATCGGCACGGGGCGTCGTCCCGCCGTCGAACATCTCTCGAAACGGTTGCGGAGTCGATCAACCGGGACCCGACGGTCCCGGGCCGGGCAGACGCGCGTCCGCCCGCCGGCCCCGCACGTCACCGCAACACCGTCGCATGACGAGAGGATCGACGTGGACACCATCATCCAGGGCATCTCGAACTTCCGCGGGAGCGTCTTCCCCGGCCAGCAGGCCGTCTACGAGCGGCTCGTCCGAGACGGGCAGCAGCCGAAGGCCTTGATCATCGCCTGCGCGGATTCCCGCGTGGCGCCCGAGCACATCACTCAGGCCGGCCCGGGCGAACTGTTCGTCTGCCGCAACGCCGGCAACATCGTGCCGCCCTTCTCGCAGCAGAACGGCGGCGTCTCCTCGGCGATCGAGTACGCCGTGGTGGCGCTCGGCGTGCGCGACGTCGTGATCTGCGGCCATTCCGATTGCGGGGCCATGAAGGGGTTGATGAAGCCCGAAGCCCTGGAGAGCATGCCGAACGTCGCGGCCTGGCTCCGCCACAGCCACGCGGCGAGCCAGATCGTCTGCGAGGCCTATCCCGCCGGCCTCGACCCGAAGGATCACCACCGGGCCCTGGCTCTCGAGAACGTGGTGGTGCAGCTCAACCACCTGCGCACCCATCCGAGCGTCGCCGCCGGCCTCGCCAAGGGGGAGCTGCGCCTGCACGGCTGGTTCTTCGAGATCGAGACCGGCGCGGTGCTGGCCTATTGCGGGCAGAGGGGCCGCTTCGTGCCCGTCGCGGAGGCGGACGGGTCGAGCCTGCCGGTGGCGCAGGCGCCGAGCCCGCGCGTCGCCGCGCCCGAGATCGCCCTGCCGCAGGCGGCCGAGTGAGGGCCGGCCCGATGCAGCGCTTCCTCCCTCTCTCACGCGCGACCGTGCCCCTCTCGCGCGAGACCCTCGCGCGGGACCTGCCCGCCTCCTTCGTCGTCTTCCTCGTCGCCCTGCCCCTCTGCATGGGCATCGCCATCGCCTCGGGCGTCCCGCCCGAGCGCGGCCTCATCACCGGCATCATCGGCGGCATCGTGGTGGGCCTGCTCGCGGGCTCCCCGCTCCAGGTGAGCGGCCCGGCGGCGGGCCTCGCCGTCATCGTGTTCGAGTTCGTGCGCGCGCACGGGCTCGGCATGCTCGGCCCCGTCCTGGTCCTGGCCGGCCTCCTGCAGATCGCGGGCGGCCTGATGCGCGTCGGCGGCTGGTTCCGGGCGATCTCGCCCGCCGTGGTGCACGGCATGCTCGCCGGCATCGGCATCCTGATCGTGCTGGCGCAGGTGCACGTCCTCACCGACGCGCTGCCCAAGGCGGGCGGCCTCGACAACCTGATCGCGATCCCGCAGGCCTTCATCGACGTGATGGACCTCGACCAGTCCGGCAGCCTCGCGGCCGTGGCGGTCGGCCTCTGCACCATCGCGGCGATGGTGGGGTGGGAGCGGTTCCGGCCCGCACGCCTGAAGCTCCTTCCGGGCGCCCTCATGGGCGTCCTGGCGGGCACCGCGCTCGCCCTGCTCGCCGGCCTCGCGGTCAAGCGCGTCGAGGTGCCGGAGGCGATCCTGACCGGCCTGTCCCTGCCGGGCTCCGCGGACTGGGCGCGGCTGGCCGAGCCCACCATGATCGTGGCCGCGCTCACCCTGGCGGTGATCGCGAGCGCCGAGAGCCTGCTCTCGGCCGCGGCGGTCGACCGGATGCACGACGGGCCGCGCACGGCCTACAACCGCGAGCTCGGCGCGCAGGGAGCGGGCAACATCCTCTGCGGCCTCGTCGGCGGCCTGCCGATGACCGGGGTCATCGTGCGCTCCTCGGCGAACGTCCAGGCGGGCGCCGCGACCCGCGCCTCGACGGTCCTGCACGGCATCTGGATCCTCGCCTTCCTGATGGCGCTGCCGGGGCTCCTCAAGCTGGTGCCGACGGCGGCGCTCGCGGGCATCCTCGTGGTGACGGGCTGGCGGCTCGCGAGCCCGGCCCGGGCGCTCCACCTGCACGCCCGCTACGGGCTCGCGACGGTCGGCATCTGGCTCGCCACGATGGTGCTCGTCGTCGCGATGGACCTCCTCACGGGCGTCCTCGTCGGCCTCGCCCTGAGCCTGCTGCAGGTCGTCCCGGCGCTGCGCAAGGGCGTGCTGCGGGTCGAGAACGCGGCGGCCACCGAGCAGGCCGGCGTGCCGGAGGTGCGCCTCTCGGGTGCGGCGACCTTCCTCCAGCTCCCGCACCTCAACGCGGCCCTGGAGCGGACGCCGGAGGGCGGCGCGGTGCGGCTCGCCGCCAACGACCTGAGGGACATCGACCACACCTGCCTGGAGATGATCGAGGACTGGGCCTCCCGGAAGGCCGCCGCGGGCACCCGGGTGGAGGTGGTGGGCGGCTCCGGCGCCCCCCGCGACAAGCTCGCCGCGGCGGTCGCGGCGCCGCAGACGGACTGAGGGGCACCCCCCGCCGACGTCATCCCGGGCTCGCGGTAGCGGGACCCGGGATGACGGCCGATCAGGGTCCGCTCCGCAGGATCCCGGCGATGAACGCCGCCTTCGCGTCGCGGTAACGCTTCATCGATCCGCCCGCGTGGCGGAGCTTGAGCGCGTTGTAGGCCCTCACCTGGTTCGGATCGGCGCGGAGCCGGTCCCGGAAGCGTGTGAACACGTCGAGTTCCGAGCCGCGCACGACGAGTTGGATCCCGACCGGCGGATCCGAACCCGCGTCGGCGAAGGCGCAGAACGAGGCCGTGCTCACCGAGCCGGGATTCGGGGCGAAGCGTCCGGCGAGGAGCCTGCGGCAGGTCTCGAAATCCCGTTCCTCGACCCGGATCGCGAGATCGAGGTCGCCCTTGGTCAGGCAATGGGGAATCGCCGTCGCTCCCACATGCTCGATGCCGGCGCCCTCCGGCAGGACCGCGGCGAGATCCAGGGCGAGGCTCCGGAAGAGGGCCTCCGCCCGCGCGCACGTCTCCGCCAACGACGCGGGCGGGACGAGGTTCAGCCTCTCCGCCAATGGCCGGCGGGCCTCAGGCCCCCTCCCCCGCCGGCGCGGCCCGGTAGGGTGCGAGCCAGGGGAGGCCGGCCTCCGTTCCGGCGCGCGGGTTGTACTCGCAGCCGACGAACCCCGCGTAGCCGAGGCGGTCGAGCTCGCCGAACAGGAACGGATCGCTCACCTCGCCGGTGCCGGGCTCCGCCCGGTCCGGCACGCTCGCCACCTGCACGTGGCCGATCAGCGGCATCAGCCGGGCGAGCCGCGCCGTCAGGTCGCCGTGAAGGATCTGCGCGTGGAACAGGTCGAACTGGAGGCGCAGGTTGGCGTGGCCCTCGGCCCGCAGGGACGCGACGCGCTCGCCCGCCCAGTCGACGTCGTCGAGGAAGTAGCCCGGCATGCTGCGGCGGTTGATCGGCTCGATCGTCAGGTCGAGCCCGCGCTCCGCGAGGCGCTCGGCCGCGTGGCGCAGGGACCGGTCGTAGGCCGCCCGGGCCTCCGGGTCGGACCGCTCGGCGAGGCCCGCCATCAGGTGGAGGCGCGGCACCCCGGTGGCCTCGGCGTAGGGGAGCGCCGCCTCGACGCCCCGCGCCACCGCCTCGAAGCGGCCCGGCAGCGCCGCGAGCCCGCGCTCGCCCGCTCCCCAGTCGCCCGGGGGCATGTTGAAGAGGACGAGTTCCAGCCCGCTCGCCCGCAGAGCCCGGGCCACCGCTTCCGGCTGGTGCTCGTAGGGGAACAGGAATTCGACCGCGGGAAAGCCCGCGTCGCGGGCCGCCGCGAACCGGTCGAGGAAGGGGTGCTCCGTGAAGAGCAGGCTGATGTTGGCGGCGAAGCGCGGCACGGTGCCCTCGCCGGATCTCAGCCGGCGCGGGCGAGGCGCCGCGCGCCCTCGAAGCGGTTGAGGAAGCGCGGCTCCTTCTCGGGTGCGATGCGCACCGCGAGGTGGAGCTCGCCGCCCTCGACGGTGCGCCGGTCGAGCACCTCGGCGTTCTCGTAGAGCCAGTTGAGGGAGGCCCCGTCCTCGGGCGGCAGGATCACCGCGAAGGTCGAGCGGCTGCGGGCGATGCGGGCCTCGATCCGGCTCATCAATGCGGGAAGCCCCTCCCCCGTCAGCGCTGAGACGAGGACGGGCGCCGCGCTGTCGCGGTCGTTGCGGCCGGATTCGCGGGCCATGGCGCTGAGGTTGAGGAGCCGCGTGCGCTCCGCCTCGTCTAGGAGGTCGGCCTTGTTCCAGACCTCGATGATGCGGTCGGCGCGGTCGCCGATGCCGAGCTCGTCGAGCACCTCGGCCACGTCTTCGGCCTGGGCCTCGGTGTCGCCGTGCGAGACGTCGCGCACGTGCAGCAGGATGTCGGCCTCGATCACGTCCTCGAGCGTCGCCCGGAAGGCGGCGATGAGGGGCGTCGGCAGGTCGGAGATGAAGCCGACGGTGTCCGACAGGATCACGGTCTCGCCGTGGGGGAGCTTGGTGGCCCGCGCGGTCGGGTCGAGGGTCGCGAACAGCATGTCCTGCGCCCGCACCTCGGCCTTGGTCAGCGTGTTGAAGAGCGTCGACTTGCCGGCGTTGGTGTAGCCGACGAGCGCCACGATCGGGTACGGCACCCGCGCCCGGCTCTGCCGGTGCAGGCCGCGGGTGCGCGTGACGGCGTCGAGGTCGCGCTCGATGCGCGTCATGCGCTCCTGGATCAGGCGCCGGTCGGCCTCGATCTGGGTCTCGCCGGGGCCGCCGAGGAAGCCGAAGCCGCCGCGCTGGCGCTCGAGATGGGTCCAGGAGCGCACGAGACGGCTCTTCTGATAGGCGAGATGGGCGTGCTCCACCTGCAGCCGCCCCTCGCGGGTCGAGGCGCGCCGACCGAAGATCTCCAGGATCAGGCCGGTGCGGTCGATGACCTTGGCGCCCCACGCCTTCTCCAGGTTGCGCTGCTGCACCGGGGAGAGCGCGCAGTCCATCACGACGAGGCCGATCTCCTCCGCCTTGATCAGCCCGGCGAGCTCCTCCACCCGGCCCTTGCCGAGATAGGTCGAGGGCCGGATCTTCTGGAGGCTCAAGCCGGTCGCCTGCGCCACGTCGAGGTCGATCGCGGCGGCGAGGCCGACCGCCTCGTCGAGGCGCGCGGCCGTCGAGCGGGCGGCCTGCCGGTCTGGGGCGCCGGCGGCCTGCGCCGCGGCGCGGGTGAGATAGGGACCGACCACGAGGGTCCTGGTCGCCGCCGCGATCTCGCCCTCGGGGGCGGCCATCGCCTGAAGCCGGGCCTCGCCCGGGAGTAGCGTCTCGCTCATGTATCCTTCGTCGGGTCGTCGGGCCGCACCGTCCGCCGCATCACCCCTCCTGGGGACAATGGGGGCCCGCGCGCGCGCGACAAGGGGCCGGCGCGGGATAGTTGCGCGGGGAAACCACGAACCGCGACGATCCCGGCGGGCCGTGCCCGGCCCGCGGGGCTCAGGCCTTCTCGGCGGCCTCGTCGGGCTCGAAGAGCTGGACCGGGTGCCCGGGCATGATCGTGGAGATCGCGTGCTTGTAGACGAGCTGCGAGTGCCCGTCCCGGCGCAGAAGCACGCAGAAGTTGTCGAACCAGGTGACCACGCCCTGCAGCTTGACGCCGTTGACGAGGAAGATGGTCAACGGGATCTTGTTCTTGCGGACATGATTGAGAAAGGTGTCCTGCAGGTTCTGTGCGCGTTCGCCCGCCATTGTTCTTATCCTTGCGCTATTCCGGCGCCCGCCACCCGCGGCGGGTTCTGATTATCGGTCGGTTCCTCGGCCGCCTCGCCCCGGGCGTCACGGCCGCGTCCATTACGTGTTCAAATCCCGCTTCGATGCAAGTGTGGTATGCAAAGCGCCGGCTCCGGGAATCCGGATGCGAGGAGGGCGCCGCCGCGGGGGCGGCCTCCTGCTTCCCGCCCCGGCTCAGGGGCCGATCCCGAGGGATTTCAGCTTCCTGTGGAGGGCCGAGCGCTCCATGCCGATGAACTCGGCGGTGCGGGAGATGTTGCCGGAGAAGCGGGCGATCTGCGCGATCAGGTACTCGCGCTCGAAGATCTCGCGAGCCTCGCGGAGCGCCAGGCTCATCAGCTTCTCGCCGCCCGCCCCGTTGGGGGTGGTGGGCACCAGCGTCCCGATCTCGGAGGGCAGCATCTCGGAGGTGACCTCCTGCTCCGGGTCGGTGTGGGTGAGGATCATCAGCCGCTCGACGTTGTTGCGCAGCTGGCGGACGTTGCCCGGCCAGTCGTGCGACTGCAGCACCGCCATCGCGTCCTCGGCGATGCGGCGGCGCGGCAGGCCGGTGGCGGCCGAGATCTGGTCCATGAAGAACGAGATCAACTCCGGCACGTCCTCGCGCCGTTCCGAGAGCGAGGGCACCCGGATCGGCACCACCGAGAGCCGGTGGAACAGGTCCTCCCGGAAGCGGCCGCCCGCGATCTCCTCGGCGAGGTCGCGCGAGGAGGAGGAGATGATGCGCACGTCCACGTGCACGCGGGTGGTGCCGCCGACCCGCTGGAAGTTCTGATCGACCAGGACCCGCAGGATGCGGTTCTGGGTCTCCCGGGGCATGTCGGCGACCTCGTCGATGTAGAGGGAGCCGCCGTGGGCCTCCTCCAGCGCGCCGACGCGGCGCATGCGGCCCTCGCCGCCCTCCACGCCGAAGAGCTCGGCCTCCATGTTCTCGGGCGTGATCGTCGCCGCGTTGATGACGACGAACGGCCCGTTGGCGCGGCCCGAGGCCCCGTGGAGCGTGCGCGCGGAGAGTTCCTTGCCGGAGCCCGGCGCACCGGAGATCAGGACGCGGGCGTTGGTCGGCGCCACGCGCTCCACGGTCTGGCGGAGCTGGTTGATGGCGACGGAGCCGCCGACGAGCCGGCTCGCCTGCCCGGAGCGGGCCTTGAGGTCCTTCACCTCGCGCTTGAGGCGGGAGGCTTCGAGCGCCCGCTCGGCCACCAGGATCAGCCGGTCGGCCTTGAAGGGCTTCTCGATGAAGTCGTAGGCGCCCGACTTGATGGCCGAGACCGCGGTCTCGATGTTGCCGTGGCCCGAGATCATCACCACCGGCAGGTCCGGGTGGCCCGCCTTGATCAGGTCGAGCACCTGCAGGCCGTCGAGGCGCGAGCCCTGCAGCCAGATGTCGAGGAAGACGAGGTGGGGGCGGCGCGCCTCGATGGCGGCGAGCGCCTCGTCGGAGCCCCCCGCCGTGCGGGTTCGGTGCCCCTCGTCGTCCAGGATCCCCGCGACGAGGTCGCGGATGTCGGCCTCGTCGTCGACGATCAGGATATCGGCGCTCATGGCTGCATCTCCGGCATCTTCTCCGCGGATTGGGGGGCCGTGCTCTCGGGGGGGGGGCTCTTGGGGGGTGTGCTCTGGGGGGCCGCGACCTGGGGAGCGGCGACCTGGGGAGCGGCGCCCGCCTCGGGTGAGAGGGCGCGCGGCACCCGCAGGCGCACGCGGCCGCCCCGGCCGGCGGGGTTGTCGTTCAGCTCGATCCCACCTCCGTGCTCCTCGAGCACCTTGCTGACGATGGCGAGGCCGAGCCCCGTCCCGCCCTCGCGGGTCGTCATGTAGGGCTCGAGCAGGCGCTGGCGCCCCTCGGCGGGGAAGCCCTTGCCGTTGTCGGTGACCTCGATCACCGCGAACTCGTCCTCGAGGCCGAGAGCGAGCTCGACGCGGCCCTTGCCGAGCTCGGCCTCGGGCACGGCGGCCACCGCCTCGACGGCGTTCTTCAGGATGTTGGTCAGCGCCTGCGACAGGAGCCGGATGTCGAAGGCCGCGGTGACCCGCTCCGCCCCATCGAGCCCGCGGGCCGAAAAGGTGAAGTCGAGGTCCGGGTGGGCCACCCGCATCATGAACAGGTTCTGCTTGGCGATCTCGGTGAGGTCCTGCTCGGCGATCGCGGGCTTGGGCATGCGGGCGAACGAGGAGAACTCGTCGACCATGCGCTTGATCTCGTCGACCTGGCGCACGATCGTGGCCGTGCACTGGTCGAAGACCTCGCGGTCGCTGACGATCACCTTGCCGTACTTGCGCCGGATGCGCTCGGCCGAGAGCTGGATCGGGGTCAGCGGGTTCTTGATCTCGTGGGCGATGCGGCGGGCCACGTCCGCCCAGGCCGAGGTGCGCTGGGCCGAGACGAGGTCGGTGATGTCGTCGAGCGTCACCACGAATCCGCGCGCGCCGCCCTGCGCCTGCTCGGTGGTGATCCGCACCGTCACCGTGCGCTCGCGGCCGTCGCGGGTGAGCTGGATCTGCTGCTGGAGGGCGCGCTGGCGCCCCTCCCCCTCCGGCAGGAGCGGCCCGAGCTCGGGCACCGCCTCGGTCACGGGCACGCCGACGAGGGCGTCGCTGGCGAGTCCCAGCATCCGCTCGGCCGCCGGGTTGGCGATGGTGACGATGCCCGCGGAATCGACGCCGATCACGCCCGGCGAGACGCCCGAGAGCACGGCCTCGGTGAAGCGGCGGCGGCGGTCGATCAGGTCGCTCGCCGCGGTCAGCCCCGCGTGCTGGCGGCGCAGCTCCTGGGTCATCTTGTTGAAGCTCTCGCCGAGATGGGCGAGGTCGCCGTCGGATTTGCGGGCCGGCACCTGCGCGTAGAAATTGCCGGAGGCGACCTGGTCCGCCGCGTTGATGAGGCGCCGGATCGGAGCGACGAAGCGGTTGGCGAAGTTGAGCCCGAACCAGATCGCCGAGAGCAGAGCGATGAGCGCGATCAGCACGAAGACCGAGGCGAAGGTCACCTGGATCGAGCGCTTCAGCGCGTCGTAGGTCAGGTACTCGGCCGCCGCCGCCCGCGACACGCCGGGGAAGTCGATGGCGAGCTGGCTCACCTCGCGCTGCACGAGGAGCACGGCGTCGTCGTAGGCGGGCATGCGCAGCAGCGCGGCGAAGACGCGGCCCTCGGTGGGCAGGAGGCAGATCGGATCGTTCGACTTGCCCGCCTCCTCGAAGGCCGCGGCCGAGGGCAGGCGCGTCTCCTTGAGGATGTCGATCTTGGCGCGCGCCACCACCTCGCTCGGCCCCCGCATGATCTGCGCGACGGGGAGCCCCAGATTGGTGGCGCGGGTGGTCAGGAAGCCCTGGAACCAGTCGCGGTTCACGTCGAAGTTCGGCCGGGCCCGGGTGAGGTCGTCGGCGAGGATGCGGATCTCGCGGGCGAGGCTCTGGCACTGGTTCTCCTGGTAGGCGTCGGCCACCTCCACGGATTTCAGCACCACGTCGCGGACCCGGTCGGTGAAGCCGAGCGAGAGGCCGCGATCGATCGTCACCGAGGCGACGACGGCGAGCAGGATCGTTGGCAGGATCGCGATGAGGCTGAACAGGCCGACGATGCGGGTGTGCAGCCGCGCCACGGCCGCGTTCGCCCGGCGCGCCTGCAGGAAGACCCGCGCCTCCCAGGCGATGATGACGACGAGCCCGAGGACGAGCACGACGTTGATGGCGAGCAGCGTCACCCCGATCGTCGGCGTCGGTGTGACGCGGATGACGCCCGCCAGGATCAGGAAGGTGGCGATGGCCGAGACCAGGGCCAGGCCCACGATGGCGGCGCCGATCCAGCCCGGCCCGCGGGGTCCCGGCCGCATGGCGTCCGCCACGCCGCCTGCACCCTCGGCCGGGATCGCTCCCGCGGGCGGAGGGCCGGCCGTCTCGGCGCCCTCGCGGGGGGCGCCCGATGTGTTGGAGCGACGCAGGAACGGCATGCCTGATGCAGGGCCACAACAGTGTGGCGAAATTAATACGAATCGGGGCGGAGCGGCGGCATTTACGACCGGGGATTGCAGGATTCCGAGGTCCGAGAGAGGAGGATTTCCAGCGACGGACCGGCTTCGCCCGGTCGGCATCCGCGGTCTCAGGAGAGGCGGAGGATGCGCCGCGTCGGGCCGCGTCCCGCTCGGTCGGGTTGCGTACGCACCCGGCTCCTCACAGGTCCACCGTCGCGGTGAGCCCGTCGTAGGCCGGGACCACGCCCGGCGGCAGCTTGCGGGCGAGGCTCGCGTAGTCGAGGTCGGTGTGGAGATTCGTGAGGACGGCGCGCCGCGGCGCCACCTCCTCGATCAGCGCGAGCGCCTCCGAGACCGAGTAGTGGGTCGGGTGCGGCGTCTCGCGGAGCGCGTCGATGATCAGGAGGTCGAGGCCGCGCAAAGCCGCCTTGCTCGCCTCCGGCATCAGGCTGACGTCCGGCGCGTAGGCTGCCGGGCCGAAGCGGAAGCCGAGGGCCGCCTCGTTGCCGTGCTCCATGCCGAAGGGCAGCGCGGAGACCGGCCCGCCGTGACCGTCGAGCATCACGGTCTCGCCCTCGGTCAGGTCGTGAAGGTCGAGGATCGGCGGATAGGCGCTGCCGGGGGGCGTCTCGAAGCAGTAGCCGAAGCGGATCTCGAGGAGGCGCCGCGTCATCGCGTCGGCGTAGACGGGGATGCGCCGCCGCATGTGGATCACGAGCGGGCGGACGTCGTCGATGCCGTGGGTGTGGTCGGCGTGGGCGTGGGTGAACAGGATCGCGTCGAGGCGCCCCACCCCCGCGTCGAGGAGCTGCTCGCGCAGGTCCGGCGCGGTGTCGACGAGGACGGTCGTCGCGCCCGTCCCGTCCCGGCGCTCGGCCAGCAGCGAGCAGCGGCGGCGGCGGTTCCTCGGCTCGGCGGGATCGCAGGCGCCCCATCCGTAGCCGATCCGGGGCACGCCCCCCGACGAGCCGCAGCCGAGGATGCGCAGGGTCAGCGTCGCCATCCGGACCTCCCGCCCGGTTGGTAGCCGACCGTCCCCGCCCCTGTCATGCCCTCTCGGCCTTCGTGAACAGGCGGTGGAAGTTGTCGGTGGTCGCCCGCGCGAAATCCTCGGCCGGCATCTCGAGGGTCGCGGCCAGCGAGCGGGCGGTGTCGGCCGTGTAGGCGGGCTCGTTGGTGCGGCCCCGGTGCGGCTCGGGCGCCAGGAACGGGGCGTCGGTCTCGACCAGGATACGATCCCGCGGCACGCGGCGGGCGATCTCGCGCAGCTCGTGCGAGCGCCGGAAAGTGACGATGCCGGAGAACGAGACGTAGAGGCCGAGCTCGATCCCGGCCTCGGCGAGGCGCCGGCCGGAGGAGAAGCAGTGCAGCACGCCCGTGAAGGGGCCCGCGCGCATCTCGTCCATCAGCACCGCCTCCATGTGGGCGTCGGCGTCCCGGGAATGGATCACGAGGGGCAGCCCCGTGGCGCGGGACGCCGCGATGTGGGCCCGCAGCACCCGCTCCTGCACGGCCTCGGGCGCGGCGTCCTCGTAGTGGTAGTCGAGGCCCGCCTCGCCGATGCCGATGCAGCGGGGATGGCCGGTCAGCGCCGCGATGGCCTCGGCCGGCACGTCCGGCTCCTCGGCGGCCCCGTGCGGGTGGGTGCCCGCGGTGCACCAGACGGCGGCGTGCGCCTCCGCGATGGCCCGGTATGTGTCGGCCTTGGCGAGGCGGGTCGAGATCGTGAGCATCCGCGTCACGCCGGCGGCCTCGGCGCGCGCGACGACGCCCCCGATGTCGGCGGCGAAGTCGGGAAAGTCCAGGTGGCAGTGGCTGTCGATCAGCATGGGGGTTCGGGTCTGTGTGGCGCCTCGCCTCCCCGCGTCGGGAGGGGGACCGGCCGCCTCAGGCGGCCGGTGCTTCCGGCTCGACGAAGCGGGGGAAGATCGGGGCCGGGACCGGCAGGCTCGCGCCCGGCGCGAGGCGGTGGCCCGCGCCGACATGCTCCAGCAGCCGCGCCTCGGGCGGGACGGCGAGAAGGTCGAGGAGGGCGGCACCCGCCGTCGGGACGAAGGGCTGGACCAGGATGCCCACAGCCCGCAGGGTCTCGACCGTGACGTAGAGCACCGTGCCCATCCGCTCGGGATCGGTCTTGCGGAGCTTCCACGGCTCCTCGGCGGCGAAGTAGCGGTTGGCGTCGCCCACCACCGCCCAGATGTCGGCGAGGATCGTGTGCAGCGCGAGGTCGCCCATCGCGGCCCGCGCCCGCTCCGGCAGCGCGTCGGCGGCGGCCAGGAGGGCCCGGTCCGCCTCGGTGAGGGACCCCGGCTGCGGCACCCGCCCCTCGCAGTTCTTGGCGAGCATCGAGAGCGAGCGCTGGGCGAGGTTGCCGAGGTCGTTGGCGAGGTCGGCGTTGATGCGCCCGATGATCGCGTCGTGGCTGTAATTGCCGTCGCCGCCGAAGGGCACCTCGCGCAGCACGAAGTAGCGCACCGGGTCGACGCCGTAGGTGGCGATCAGGTCCATCGGGTCGACCACGTTGCCGAGCGACTTCGACATCTTCTCGCCCTTCGAGAGCAGATGCCCGTGGCCGAAGATGCGTTTCGGCAGCGGCAGCCCCGCCGACATCAGGAAGGCCGGCCAGTAGACCGCGTGGAAGCGCACGATGTCCTTGCCGATGACGTGGAGATCGACCGGCCAGAACCCCCAGCGCGGATCCGCCTCGTCGGGGAAGCCGCAGACCGTGAGGTAGTTCGTCAGGGCGTCGACCCAGACGTACATGACGTGGCCGGGCGCGTCCGGCACGGGCACGCCCCAGTCGAAGGTGGTGCGGCTCACGGAGAGGTCCCGCAGCCCCTGGCGGACGAAGCTCGCGACCTCGTTACGGCGCGTCTCCGGGCCGATGAAGTCGGGCCGGCTCTCGTACAGCGCGAGGAGCCTGTCGGCGTAGGCCGAGAGGCGGAACAGGTAGTTCTCCTCCTCCGTCCACTCGACCGGCGTCTGCGTGGCCCTGGCGCGCCGCACCCCGTCGGGGCCGATCTCGGTCTCGTCCTCGCCGTACCACGCCTCGTCGCGCACCGAGTACCAGCCGATGTACTTCGACAGGTAGATGTCGCCGCTGGCTTTCATCCGGGCCCAGATCGCCTGCGCGGCGGCGTAGTGCTCGGCCTCGGTGGTGCGGATGAAGCGGTCGTGGCTGCAGTTCAGCGCCTCGGCCATGTGCCGGAACTTCTCCGACATGCGATCGACGAGCGCCCGCGGCGTGGTGCCCTCGCGGGCCGCCGTCTGCTGGATCTTCAGACCGTGCTCGTCCGTCCCCGTGGAGAACAGCACCTCGTAGCCGTCGAGCCGGTGGAAGCGGGCGATGGCGTCTGTGGCGATCACCTCGTAGGCGTGGCCGATATGCGGCGCGCCGTTCGGGTAGGAGATCGCGGTGGTGAGGCTGAAGCGGCCTCGGGCGGAGGGGCTGGAAGGGGCCTGGGCGGAGGCTTGGGCCGTTTGCTGGGCCGTCACGTCGGAGGTTCCCCGGATAGGCGGTTCACGGTCTCCCCCGATCCCGGGATCACAGGATCGGGGCATGCGCCCGGGAGCTCAGGCCGCCCGCACCGCGCCCGCGAGGTCCCCGAACAGGGAGAGGACGAGGGGCCGGCGGTCGAGATTGTAGGTCGCGGCCTCCCGGGCGGCGCGGGCGGTCTTGTCACACACCTCGACCAGGGCCGCAAGGCGGGCCGGCGGCTCCGCCCGGCGCCGGTCGAGCTCGGACGAGACGAAGCGGTACACGGTGTCGAGGCTCGCCTCGAACAGGGGCTCCGCGTCCCGCCCCGCGAGCTTCTCGGCGAGCGCCAGGATGCGGCGCCAGTCCGGCCGCTCGATCCCGGCGAGCAGCGCCTCGACCTCCGTCACGAGCCCGGCCGTCGCGGGATCGAGCATCGCCACCGCCCGCGCCACGGAGCCCTCCGAGAGCGCGGCGGCGCGGGCGAGGGAGGCCGCCTCCGGCGCTCGGAAGGGGGCCGGCAGCCCGGACAGCACCTGCGTCACCTCCGCCTCCGCGAGGGGGCGCAGGGCGAGCGCCCGGCAGCGGGAGCGGATCGTCGGCAGGAGGCGACCCGGCGCGTGGCTGACGATGAGGAAGAGGGAGTGCGGGGGTGGCTCCTCCACCATCTTCAGGAGGGCGTTGGCGCTGTTCGGGTTCAGGTCCTCGGCGCTGTCGACGATGCAGATGCGGTAGCCGGCGTTGCCGGCGGTCGCGCCGAACAGGTCGAGGGCCCTGCGGGCCGCGTCGACGCCGATCTTCGTCGGCAGCGCCTTGGCGCCCGGCAGCCGGTGGCGGCGCAGGGCGACGAGGTTCGGGTGCGAGAGCGCGGCGACCTTGCGGGCGACGGGGTGCGCCGGGTCGACGGCGAGGCTCCGCGGCGGCGCCGGGTCCGGGTCGGGGTTGGCGAGGAGGTAGCGGGCCACCCGGTAGGCGAGCGTCGCCTTGCCGATCCCCTGCGGTCCGCCGATCAGCCAGGCATGGTGCAGGCGCCCCGAGGCGATCGCCCCGGCGAAGGCGGCCTCGGCCGCCGCGTGGCCGACGAGGGTCGCGCTCTCGCGCGGGCGCGGGACGTCCGCGAGGTCGCCCGCCTCGGCGTCGTCGGCCGTGCGCTCAGGCGGCATCGTCGCGGCTCGCGGTCTCGGGTGCGGGCTCGGCCGGCAGCAGGCCCGGCAGGCGCGCGGCCACGACCGCGCGGATCGCGGCCTCGACCGCGTCGGGTCCGGCACCCGCGTCGATCACGGCGCAGCGCGCCGGCTCGGCCTCTGCGATCGACAGGAAGCCCGCGCGCAGGCGGGCGTGGAAGGCGAGCGCCTCGGCCTCGAAGCGGTCCGGCGCGTCGGCACCGGCTCCCGCCTCGGCGGCCCGCGCCCGGGCCCGGGCGAGGCCGCTCTCGGGGGGCAGATCGAGGATCAGCGTCAGGTCGGGCCGCGTGCCGCCCACCGCCGCCCGCTCCAGCGCGCGCAGCGTCCCCGGGTCGACGCCCCCGGCCGCGCCCTGGTAGGCGCGCGTCGAGTCCGCGAAGCGGTCGCAGAGCACGATCTCGCCCACCCGCAGCGCCGGCCGGATCAGGCGGTCGACATGGTCGATCCGCGCCGCCGCGAAGAGCAGCGCCTCGGCGAAGGGCCCGTAGGGCTTGGCGATGCCGGAGAGGAGCGCCGCGCGGATCTCCTCGGCCCGCTCGGTGCCGCCGGGCTCGCGGGTCGTCACCACCGTGCGGCCCGCCTCACGCAGCGTGCGGGCGAGGCGGGCGAGCTGGGTCGACTTGCCGGCCCCCTCCCCGCCCTCGAAGGTGATGAACAGGCCGGGCGGAGGAGCCTGCGGAGGCGCCGGCCGGGCGGTCACGACGGGTTGCCGGCCTTGCTGAAGGCCCGCCGGAACAGGCCGGTGCCGACCTCGAGGGCCGCGTCGAGGGCCCGCTGCGGGATGGTGCCGGAGGCCACCGACTCGCCCGCGTAGAGGGGCTGGTCGAGGGCGAGCGTGTCGCCGCGCATGACGCGCAGGCGCCCGACCTCGCGCCCCTGCTCCACCGGCGCGGTGAGCGGGCCCTGGTAGACCACCCTGGCGGTGACGCGCTCGCCCGAGCCTCGCGGCAGCAGCAGCCGCACGGGCTTCTTGGCCATCAGCGGCACGCCGCCCCTCTCGCCGCCGTAGACGGTCGCCTCCGCCACGGTCTCGCCGGCCGCGAAGATCTGGCGCGGCTCGAAGGCGCGGAAGCCCCACTCCATCAGCTTGCGGGACTCGGAGGCCCGGTCGCGGGCGGTCTTGAGGCCGCTCACCACCATGATCAGGCGCTGCCCGTTCTGCACCGCGGAGCCCGTCAGGCCGTAGCCGGATTCCTCGAGGTAGCCGGTCTTGAGCCCGTCCGCGCCCATGTCGAGGGCGAGCAGCGGGTTGCGGTTCTGCTGCTTGATCTTGTTCCAGGTGAACTCGCGCTCGGCGAAGATCTTGTACAGATCCGGGTAGGTTTCGATGATGTGCAGCGACAGCTTCGCGAGGTCGCGGGCGCTGACCTTCTGGTCGGGCGCCGAGTAGCCGGTCGCGTTGCGGAAGGTCGAGCGCGTGAGCCCGATCTCCTTGGCGCGGGCGTTCATCATGCCGGCGAAGGCCGCTTCCGTGCCCGCCATGTTCTCGGCGATGGTGATGGCGGCGTCGTTGCCGGACTGCACGATGAGGCCGCGCAGGAGGTCGGCCAGCTTGATGCGGCTGTTGACCTGCGCAAACATCGAGGAGCCGCCCCCGCCTGCCCCACCCCGCCGCCAGGCGTCCTCCGTCACCGTGAACTCGGTGTCCATGGTCAGGCGGCCCTCCTTCAGGGCGCCGAACACGATCTCGGTGGTCATCAGCTTGGCCATGCTGGCCGGGGCGAACAGGTCGTCCGCCGCCTTCTCGAAGAGCGTCGAGCCCGAATCCGCGTCGATGAGGATCGCGTGGGGGGCGCTCGTCTGGAAATTCTGGGCGGCCGCGAGCCGCGGGGCTCCGGTGGCCAGCAGCAGGCAGGCCGCCGCGAGACACATCCGGACCGACGTCGTACGCATCCAACAACCCTCGCCTATCCGCCCGGCCTCCTGCCCTGCCGGAAGCGCGACCTTACAGCGGTTCGATGCGCGAATCGAACGTCCAATCGCCGCGCGGGCTGCCTGATTCTTGTGCAATCCCCGCGCCTTGCCTCGCGTCTTGCCCCGCGCCCTGCCCGAATCGGCTCACCCGATCAGTTCACTTCGGCGAGGCGGGAGCGGCGCTGAGGGGGCACCTTGGACGGCGCGGAGGCCGGGCTCGCCTTGCCCGGCGCACTCGCGGGCGGAGCCCCCGCGAGCTTCGCCATCGCGAGCCGGGAGGCCGTGGGCATGGGGGCCGGCGCCGCGGCGAGGCGGCTCGGGCCGGCGTTGCCGATCGGGCCGGGCTTTGTCTGGGCAAGCTTGGCGGGCTCCGGTTTCGGGAAGCCCGATTTGGCCGCAAGCGGCGGAGGAAGGGCCTTGGCGACCTGGACGGGGCCGGGCTTGGCGGCGGGGTGCGGGGCCGGCGCGCTGCCGGAGCGTCCCTTCGCGGCGGAGGCGGTCTGGACCGGGGCCGCCGGGGCCGCGGCGAGCACGGGCCGGAAGGGGGCGCCGCGCGTCGCGGTCGGCTGGAGGGCGGCCGGCACCGGCGCGGCGGCGCGGGCGACGAGGACGGGGGCGGGGCGCGGCGCGGGACGGGCGGCCGGCGCCTCCTCGGTCTCCCGCTCGATCTGGCGCTCCTCCGGCGGCTTGAAGGCGAGCGGCGCGCGCGCCCGGGGCGCGGGGTCGGACGCCTCGCCGGCATCGGAGCCGAGATCGGCGAGCATCACCGGGCTGCGCCCGCCGATCGCCGCCGGACGGCCGTCGGTGCGCAGCGTCGCCATCAGCTTGCGGTCGTCGCTGCCGGCGACCGAAGCCTTGCTGACATACTCGACGCGCACCCGCGTCGTGCCGCGCCGGTGGAACTCCAGCGCCTCGGCCACCGCCTCCGACACGTCCATGACCCGGTCGGCGTGATAGGGGCCGCGATCGTTGACGCGCACGATCATCGAGCGACCGTTCGCGGTATTCGTGACGCGGGCGTAGCTCGGCAGCGGCAGGGTCGGGTGGGCGGCGGCGATCGAATGCCGGTCGAACACCTCGCCGTTGGCGGTCTGGCGGCCGTGGAAGGCGCTGCCGTACCAGGAGGCCATGCCCTCCCGCACGTACCCCCGGGCGTCCTCGCGGGGCACGTAGGTGCGCCCGGCCACCACGTAGGGCTTGCCCGAGAAGCGGCGCCCGCCGCCTTTCGGGATCACGTCGCCCTCGTTGTAGAGGCGCGGGCTCGCCCGGACCCCGTATTTCGGGTCGATGCCGTTCCCGGGCGCGGTCGCGGCGAGCTTCTGGGGGTTGTTGCTGCAGTTCGCGGTGGCCAGCGCGATCACGGAGACCGCGAGGATCCGGCGGAGCGGGAGCGCGGCGATCCTCGCCGTCCCGGCCTTCGTCGAACGCACCATACCGACCACTCGGGTCTCACCGCGGACGCCACACGCCCCGACCGGCGCGGTGAGCGGCACGGACGGGTCTTGCCCCGCCCGGAGGCCGGTGGGGCGGTGCAGAGAATTGTCGAGGCGACGTAAAGGAAGGCTGAACGAGGCGGCCCGGCGCGGGCGACGATGGCGGCAGATCAGTTGAGAGGCCGCGTGAAAAAAGTCACTCAACCTGCTCGAAGATCTCAGGAAAAATTTTGCGCTGCGGGAGCCTTCCACATTGCGCGGATCATCGGGGTGCCGTCATGGAGGATCGGCCGGAAAGATCTCACGCAACGTCTCAGGAAACGGCCGTAAGCGGAGGATTTGTCAGCCGTTCTCGCGTTTCAGTCCCGACCGCGGCGTCGCCGCGGCCGGGGTGCGCGGGTGGCGTCCTCGGCCGATCCTCAGCGCGGCGGCGTCTCGTTCAATTGGTCGATCGAGCGGGCGCCCCGCTGCTTGAACAGCATGTCCAGGGCCTCCAGCATCAGGGCGTGCATCTTGGTGCGCTCTGCGTAGGCGAGGTCGCGCAGCTGATCGTAGACCGGCGGCTCCAGGTACACCGACATCTGGCGCGCCCGCTCCTTGAGGGTGGCGCTCGGGCGGCAGGACGGGGGCGGCGCGACGTCGAGCTGCACGATCTCGGCCGTCTGCGGCGCCGGCGCGAGGCCGTGGACCGGGGCGGTCTTGACGGGCGCGAGCTTGGGCGGGGGGGCCGCCGCGGCGACGATCGATGCGAGGTTCAGCTTAGGCGGCTTTGACATGCTTGGCCCCCTGCATCCGCCGCTCGATCCAGGACCACAGCCGGCGCACCTCGGTGGCGGCCTGTCCCTTCGGATTGAACTCGGTCACGCCCTGGCCGACGCCGATCGCGTCCTGGTGGTCGGTGCGGGCGACGATGTTCACGTCGGGCAGCACGCCGAGCACGGCGAGGCCGTCCGCGGCGTCGCGGATCCGGTAGGAGCGCGGCGGCGTCTGGTTGAGCACGAAGGCGAACTTCTTCTCCAGCCGGTAGACGGCCGCGAGCGTCGGCTTGAAGGCGCGCAGGTCCGCGGGGGTCGGGCGGCAGGGAATGATGCAGAGGTCGGCCGCGCGGATCGCCGAGAGGGTGCCGGTCGAGTCCACGCCCGGCGTGTCGATGAAGACGTAGTCGTAGGCCGACTCGCGCAGCTGCGCCATCACCGCCTCGATCTGCGTCGCGTCGATCTGGGCGACCTCGGGCCCCTCGGCGGTGCGATGGTCGAGCCAGTCGCTGATCGTGGCCTGCCGGTCCATCTCTAGGATGCAGACGGAATGGCCCGCCTCCTGGGCGGCGACGGCGAGCGAGATGCAGAGGGTGCTCTTGCCGCTGCCTCCCTTCTGCGTGACGAACGTGATGGCTTTCATCCTGACGTCCTCTGCAACCGGCTTCCGGGTCTGCGAAAGGTTCAGCAACTTTAGGTTACAAAACGGGCGGAGGCGGTCCGGCTGTCCCGGGACCGCCGCGGACCGTCGGGACCGGCCGGCGATCCCCGGCGGGCTGGAGGCAGCGACCCGTCCTGTGACCCAAGGATGCGATGATCCCGGTCTGACCGAACATGGTTAACGGGCCGTTAAGGCTCCGCATGGCCGGCCGCGTCGCCGGGTCGGGAGAGCGCGGCGCCGATCCTGCGCAGCGTCGCTTCGGCCGATGGAGCGGGAGTCCCGGGGCGACGGCGGTTCTGCGAAATATAATCTCAGGTTGTCACAAATCGGTGCCGCCGAAATATTGCCCTTTCCACTGCGCCGGCAGTATCCTAGATCTCGATCGGACGGCCCTTCGGCAGATGGGTCATTAACCTCAAGTTATTCTAGCGCGGCGGGAACGGCCGGCGCCGAGCCGGACCGGCTCAAGGACAGGCATGGGTGAAGCCCTGACGCTACCGGGGACCGGCGATCTGCAGGCGGCGCTCGACGCTTCCGGGGTCGTCGGTGCGTGGGAGCACGATCTCTGGAGCGGCCGGCTCGCCGTCTCCGCCCCCTTCGCGCGGCTGCTCGGGCTCGATCCGGAGGCGGCGGCCAAGGGCGTGCCGCTCGCCGCCTTCCTGGCCTGCACCCACCCGGAGGACCGGGTCCGGGTCGAGAACCATCTGCACGCCTCGAGCGAGGCGGCCGGCCCGTTCGAGGCGGAGTTCCGCACCCTCGACGCCCGCAGCGGCGTGCGCAGCCTCCTGATGCGCGGGCGGATCGACCAGGACGCGTCGGGCCGGGCGGCGCGGGGCCGCGGCATCGCCATCGACCTCACCGAGAACCGCGCGGCGAACCTGCAGCACACCGAGCGCTTGGTGAACCGCATGGCCGAGCACGTCATCGCCCTGCGCGGTCTCGCGGGCGTGCTGCAGCGCCCAACGCTCGCCAAGCTGGTGGACGGGCTGATGATCGAGATCGGCTTCGAGCTCGCCCGCTACCTGCGCGACCCCACGGACGGCAACCGGCATTGAGGCCGCCTTCCGCCCGCGACGCCCTCAGCGGGCGGTGCGGAACACCTGGAGGTCGAGGTCCCGGACCTTCTTGCGCAGGGTGTTGCGGTTGACCCCGAGCAGCTCCGCCGCGCGGATCTGGTTGCCGCGGGTCGCCGCCAGCGCCGCCCCGATCAGAGGCCCCTCGATCTCGCGCAGGATGCGGTGATAGAGGCCCGGCGGCGGCAGGGTGTCCCGGTAGCCGGAGAAGTACTCCGACAGGTGCCGCTCCACGGCGCCGGACAGGGTCTCGCTCTCCCCCGTTCCCTTGCGGCCGGCGCCCCCCGCCGGTGCCGCCGCGGGCTGGGCCAACGGCAGGGTGTCGAGCTCGGCCTCGATCACGGGCCCGGTGATCGTCTCCTGCGGGTAGAGGGCGGCGAGCCGCCGCACGAGGTTCTCGAGCTCGCGCACGTTGCCCGGCCAGCGGTAGCGCTTGAGCCGCTCCATGGCGTCGGCGTCGAGCGTCTTGCGGGTGAGCCCCTCGCGCTCCACGAGGACGAAGAAGTGGCGCACGAGGTCCGGCACGTCCTCGGAGCGCTCGCGCAGGGCCGGCAGGCGCAGCGGCACCACGTTGAGGCGGAAGAACAGGTCCTCGCGGAAGATCCCCTGCTGGATCGAGACGCGCAGGTCCTTGTTGGTCGCCGCGATGATGCGGACGTTGGTCTTGATCGGCACGCGCCCGCCGACCGTGGTGTACTCGCCCTGCTGAAGGACGCGCAGCAGGCGGGTCTGCGCCTCCATCGGCATGTCGCCGATCTCGTCGAGGAAAAGGGTGCCGCCCTCCGCCTGCTCGAAGCGGCCGGCCGAGCGCGAGAGCGCGCCCGTGAAGGCCCCCTTCTCGTGGCCGAACAGCTCGGACTCGATGAGGTCGCGCGGGATCGCCGCCATGTTGACGGGCACGAACGGGCCGGTGCGGCGGCGCCCGTAATCGTGGAGCGCCCGGGCAACGAGCTCCTTGCCGGTGCCGGACTCGCCCGTGATCATCACGGTGAGGTCGGTCGGCATCAGGCGCGCCAGAGCCCGGTAGATCTCCTGCATGGCGGGCGAGCGGCCCACCAGCGGGATGTCCTCGTTCTCGGGCCCCGCGCCCGCCGGCGCGGCGCCGCGGGGGCGGGAGAGGGCGCGCCCGACGATGGCGATCAGCTCCTTCAGATCGAAGGGCTTCGGCAGGTACTCGTAGGCGCCCCGCTCCGAGGCGCGGATCGCCGTCATGAAGGTGTTCTGCGCGCTCATCACGATGATCGGCAGCTCGGGCCGCACCCGCTTGATGCGGGGCAGGAGGTCGAACACGTTCTCGTCGGGCATCACCACGTCGGTGATGACGAGGTCGCCCTCACCCTGCGCCACCCAGCGCCAGAGGGTCGCGCAATTGCCCGTGGAGCGGACCTCGTAGCCGGCCCGGGACAGGGCTTGGTTGAGGACGGTTCGGATGGCGGCGTCGTCGTCCGCGACGATGATGTGGCCGTTCGGCATGACTCTTACTCGGCCTCCGCGACCGATTCGCGCCCATCCCGGGCGCTCGACATGGGGAGGAGAAGGCGGAACGTGGTGCGCCGGGGCACGGGATCGCACTCGACGATGCCCCCGTGATCGCCGACGATCTTGGCCACCAATGCAAGACCGAGGCCGGAACCTTGGGCTTTGGTGGTGACGAAGGGGTCGAACAGGTCCGGCAGCAGCTCCGCGGTCACCCCCGGCCCGTTGTCGCGCACCGCCACCTCGATCGGCAGGCTGACGCGCTCGCGCGAGCCGGGGATCTGCAGGCGCAGGCCCGTGCGGAAGGCGGTCGAGAGGGTGATCTCGCCGTCGACCGCGTCGGCGCCGATCGCCTCGGCCGCGTTCTTCACGAGGTTCAGGATCACCTGGATGAGCTGGTCGCGGTTGCCGAGGACGGGCGGCAGCGAAGGATCGTAGTTCTCGACGAAGCGGATGTGACGGGCGAAGCCCGACTGGGCGGAGCGCTTCACCTGATCGAGCACGCCGTGCACGTTGACCGAGCCGCGCTCCACCGGCCGCTCGTCGCCGAACAGCTCCATGCGCTCGACGATGCGCACGATCCGGTCGGACTCGTCGCAGATCAGCCGGGTCAGCAGCCGATCCTCCTCGGCGCCGGACTGCTCCAGGAGCTGGGCGGCGCCGCGGATGCCGGCGAGGGGGTTCTTGATCTCGTGGGCGAGCATCGCGCCGAGCGCGATCATCGAGCGGGCCGCGCCCCTGTGGGTGAGCTGGCGGTTCATCTTGTCGGCGATGGTGCGCTCCTGGAGCATCAACACCACCGCCTCCCCGTCGTCGCCGAGCGGCGTGGCGAAGACGTCGACGCTGCGCTCCTGGCCGGAGCGGGGCTGGGTCAGCTCGACCCGGTACTCGCTGACGCTGGCCCGCCTGCGGCGCACCTCCGCCACCAGGGCGATGATCGGCGAGGAGAAAGGGATGATGTCGCGAAGCCGCCGCCGCTGCATCAGCCGCGCCGAATGGTCGAAGAAGCTCTCGGCGGCGTGGTTGCAGTGGAGGATGCGCTCGTCCGCGCCCACCGTGAGCACCGGCAGCGGCAGCGCGTTGATCACGGCCTCCGAGGTCGGCGAGCCGCGTCCCCGGCCGCCCTCGCGGTCCCAGGCCCCCTCCTCGCTCATGCGGCCTCCCCGATCGGCTCCGCCCCGCCCGCCGCGGCGGTCAGGAAGGCGTGCCGCAGCAGCTCCAGGGCCGTGTCCGGGTCTTGCGTCGTGAGGAGGCGCGTGCGCGCGGCGGGCGCGAGCGCGCCGCTCTCCGCCCCCGGCCCCCGCGCCGCGTCGACGTAGGCGGCGAGGTGCTTGCGGGCGTGGCGCACGCCCATGGCGGCGCCGTAGAGCGCGATCAGCCCCGTGTAGTGCTCGGCGGCGATGTCGGCCTTCTCGGCGGGCGTCGGCTCGCGCACGGGGCGTCCCGCGAGGGCGTCCGCGATCTGGCCGACGAGCCAGGGCCGCCCCACCGCCGCGCGCCCCACCATGACGCCCGCCGCCCCCGAGGCAGCGAGGCAGGCCCGCGCCTGCGCCGCATCCGCGATGTCGCCGTTGGCGATGACGGGGATCGAGACCGCCGCGACCACCGCGCGGATCGCCGTCCAGTCGGCGCTGCCCTTGTAGAATTGCTGGCGCGTGCGGCCGTGCACGGTCACCGCCGCGAGCCCGAGCGCCTCAGCGCGGGCGGCGAGTTCGGGGGCGTTGAGGCTCGCATGGTCCCAGCCGAGGCGCATCTTGACGGTCACCGGCACCCGCACCGCGTCGCGCACGGCGGCGAGGATGCGGGTGGCGTGGTCGAGGTCGCGCATCAGCGCCGAGCCGGCCTCTCCGCCCGTCACGGTCTTGGCCGGGCAGCCCATGTTGATGTCGATCACGTCGGCGCCGGCGTCCTCGCATAGGCGCGCCGCCTCGGCCATCGGCCCGGGCGCGCAGCCCGCGAGCTGCACTACGTGCGGGCTCACCCCCGCTCCCTCGGCCCGCAGGCGCGCCTCGCTGGCGCCGCGCGCGAACTCGGTCGCCGCCACCATCTCCGATACCACCGCGCTCGCGCCGAGGCGGCGCGCGATGCGCCGCATGTGCAGGTCGGTGACACCCGAGAGCGGTGCGAGCAGCACCGGCGGGGACGCGCCTTCCGCGTCGTCCGCAACGGCCCCCGAGCGCACAACGCTCAAATAATGATCATTCGCCATTCTGCACAAGGAATAGACAAAAGCCGGCCGGACGCAAGTCGCCCCGGCGATTTGATTTCGGGTCGTGCCCCGCTTAAACGACGCTCGGTCCGGCCGGGTCGTCGCGGCGTGCCGCGGCGATTCGGCCGGTCCTCGCCCGGTGTCGCATCACGGCCCGGCGTCATTGCGGCACCCGCCCGGACACTCGCCCGGACCGTGGTATCGGGAGGCGCGGGCCCGAAGAGTAACAGAATCCCCATGTCCAGCACCGCGTTGAGCGTTGCCGCGGTGGTCGTCGCGGCGGGTCGCGGCATCCGCATCGGCGGCGGCATGCCCAAGCAGTATCGCCGCGTCGGCGGACAGGCCGTTCTCGCCCGCACGCTCTCGGCGCTGGGCTGCCATGCGGGCATCGCGCGCATCCAGCCCGTGATCGCCCCGGACGCCGCCGCCTTCTACGAGGAATGCCTCGGCGACCTCGACCCGATGGTCCGGGCCAAGCTCGCCCCGCCCGTGCCGGGCGGCGAGACCCGCCAGCAATCGGTCCGGGCGGGGCTTGAGGCCCTGTCCGGCGCGGGCGTGCCCGATCTCGTCCTCGTCCACGACGCGGCGCGCCCCTACGTCGATTTCGGCCTGATCGACCGGGCGATCGCGGCGGGCCGCGACCACCGCGCGGCGGTGCCGGGCATCCCCGTCAGCGACACGATCAAGATCGTCGAGGAGGAGACCTCCGGCATCGGCCGTGTCCGCGAGACGCCCCCGCGCGAGGCCCTGCGCGCCGTGCAGACGCCGCAGGCCTTCGCCTTCCATGCCCTTCTCGAGGGGCACCGGGCCGCGGCGGAGGCCGGACTCCACGGCTTCACCGACGACGGGGCGCTCGCCGAGTGGGCGGGCCTGCCGGTCGTCACCTTCGCGGGCGACCCGCGCAACCGCAAGATCACACAGCCCGCCGACCTGATCGAGGCCGACCGCGCCTTCGGGACGGCGGGCGCGTCCGCCCCGGGAGCCTCCGCCATGACCCAGTACGTCACCCGCCTCGGCACCGGCTTCGACGTGCACGCCTTCACGGAGGGCGACCATGTCTGGCTCGGCGGCGTCCGCATCCCGGCCGACCGGGGCGTCCTCGCACACTCGGACGGCGACGTGGCGCTGCACGCGCTGACCGACGCTCTCCTCGGCGCCATCGCCGACGGCGACATCGGCACCCACTTCCCACCGAGCGACGAGCGTTGGCGGGGCGCCGCCTCCGACCAGTTCCTGGCCCACGCCGTCTCGCTGGTGCGGGCCCGCGGCGGCCGGATCGACCATCTCGACATCACCGTGCTGGCCGAGGCGCCCCGCATCGGCAAGCACCGGGAGGCGATCCGGGCGCGCATCGCCGAGATCGCGGGCGTGCCGCTCTCCGCCGTCTCGATCAAGGCGACGACGACGGAGAAGCTCGGCTTCGTGGGCCGCGCCGAGGGGCTCGCCGCCCAGGCCGCGGCCACCGTGCGGCTGCCCGAGGAGGATAGCGGCACGATCCTCGACGCCCAGGCCGAGACGGCCATGCGCCAGGGCTGAGGCGCGTGATCGCCGACGCCGCCCTCCTCGCCCGGGCCGAGGCTCTGGTCGCAGGGCTCGCGGCGGCCGGCCTCACGGTCGCCACCGCCGAATCCTGCACGGGCGGCCTCGTGGCAGGCCTGATTACGGCGGTGCCGGGCTCCTCCGCGGTGCTGGAGCGGGGGTTCGTCACCTACTCGAACGCGGCGAAGAGCGAGGCGATCGGCGTGCCGGCCGACCTCGTGGCGGCCCACGGCGCGGTGAGTGAGGCGGTCGCCCGCGCCATGGCCGCGGGCGCGCTCGCCGCCTCGCGGGCCGATCTCGCGGTCGCGATCACGGGCATCGCCGGACCCGGCGGCGGCAGCGCGGCCAAGCCGGTCGGGCTCGTCCATCTCGCCCTCGCGGCACGAGACGGCAGCGTCCGCCACCTGGAACGCCGCTACGGCGATCTCGGCAGGCCTGCGATCCGCACCAGCGCGGTGGCGGACGCGCTGGCCCTGCTCGAGGATGCCCTGCCGGCCGGGCTCAGCCCGGCGCGATCAGTTCCTTGATCCGGGCGGCCAGCGCCTCCAGGGCAAAGGGCTTCGTCATCACGTGCATCCCGGGTTCGAGGTGGCCGTTGCCGATCACGGCGTTCTCGGCGTAGCCCGTGATGAACAGGACCTTGAGGTCGGGACGGACGCTGCGGGCCGCGTCGACCATCTGCCGGCCGTTGATGCCCCCCGGCAGTCCCACATCCGTGATGAGGAGGTCGATCCGGGCGTCCGACTGCAGGACCTTCAGCCCGGCCGGCCCGTCCGCCGCCTCGATCGCGGCGTAGCCGAGCTCCTCCAGGATCTCGGTCACGAGCATCCGCACGCTCGGCTCGTCGTCGACGATGAGCACCGTCTCGCCAGCCGCCGAGCGCAGGGCCTCGCCCGGCTGCGCGGGCTCCTCCAGCACGGGGACGGCTCCGGTGTGGCGGGGCAGGTAGATGCAGACCATCGTGCCCTGACCGAGCTCGGAGTAGATCCGCACCTGGCCGCCGGATTGGCGCGCGAAGCCGTAGATCATGGACAGGCCGAGCCCGGTGCCCTGGCCGAGCGGCTTCGTCGTGAAGAACGGGTCGAACGCCTTCGAGACCACCTCCGGCGTCATGCCGATGCCGGTGTCGGAGACGCAGATCGAGATGAACTGCCCGATCGGCAGGTCCCGCTCCCTGGCACTGCGCCAGTCGAGCCAGCGGTTTCCGGTCTCGATGGTGATCCGGCCGCCCTCGGGCATCGCGTCGCGGGCGTTGATGCAGAGGTTCAGGAGGGCGTTCTCGAGCTGGTTCGGATCGACGAGCGTCGGCCAGAGGCCCCCGGCCGCCACGACCTCCAGGGTGATGGCGGGGCCGATGGTGCGGCGGATCAGCTCCTCCATCTCTACCACGAGGCGGTTGGCGTCCGTCGCCTTCGGGTCGAGGGTCTGGCGGCGCGAGAAGGCGAGCAGCCGGTGCGTCAGCGCGGCGGCGCGCTTGGCCGCCCCTTGGGCGGCCGCGACGTAGCGCTCGACGTCCCGCAGGCGCCCCTGCGCGATCCGGGTGCTGAGGAGTTCGAGGCTGCCGGTGATGCCGGTGAGCAGGTTGTTGAAGTCGTGCGCGATGCCGCCGGTGAGCTGGCCCACCGCCTCCATCTTCTGGGACTGGCGCAGCTGCTCCTCGGCCCGCATCAGCTCCGCCGTCCGCTCGCGGACCCGCTGCTCCAGGGTCTCGTTGAGCGCCGCGAGCGCCTCGGCACTGACGCGGAGCTCGGCCGCCGAGCCCACCCGCTCCACATGCGCCCAGGACCGCTGCGTCACCTCCCGGATCAGCGCGAGCTCGTCCTCGGTCCAGGCATGAGGTGCCCTGTGATGCACCGCCATCAGCGCGGTCAGCCGGCCCTCCTTCACGAGCGGCATGCAGATGGTCGCGGAGATGCCGATGCCCTGGAAGGTCGCGGCCTCCTCGGGGGCGAGCTCCCGCAGGTTATCATTGATGATCAGGGGCTCGCCCGCGTGCAGGTTGCGCACGGCGAGGCGCCCGAAGGCCGCGAGGCTGTAATGGCCGACGATGCTGGGCGAGCCCGGCGCGGCCCAGTCGCCCCGGATCGTGAAGCCGTCCTGGTCCTCGTCCATGTCGGCGTAGGCGCAGTTCGAGACGCCCATGTGCTCTCCGACCATCCGGGTGGTCGTCGCGAGGAGCTCGTCGGCGCTCGCGCTCGGCGCCGTCTCCCGGGTGAGCGCGTCGAGGAAGCGCAGGCGCGCCTCGTTCGCCTGAAGCGCCTCCAGGGCGCGGACGCGCTCCGTGATGTCCTGGAAGAGGACGGCGACCTGCCGGCGCGAGGGCGGCTCGATCCGGAAGGCGGCGAGTTCGAGGTGCCGCCCGGTGGCGATCAGCTCGCGCTGGAAGCGGATCGGCGCGCCGGTCCTCAGGACCTCGCCGTAGAGCGCCACCCAGCCCTCGGCCTCGCCCGGCACCATCGCCCGGACCGTCTGCCCGACCACGTTCTCGGTGCCCGCGTGCTGCGCGTAGGCGCGGTTCGCCTCGACGTGAATGTAGTCGCTGAGCGGGCCGTGCGGGCCGTCGAAAAACTCGATGACGCAGTAGCCCTCGTCCATCTGCTCGAACAGGGTGCGGTAGCGCTGCTCGCGCTCGGCGAGGGCCTCGCGCTGCGCCTGCTCGTCCGTGCGCAGCCGGACGATCTCGGCGTCCAGTTCCGCGACGCGGCGGCTGAGACTCTCGGTCTCGCTCACATTCCGGCCCCCCACCCTGTCCGCCTGCTGCCTCGTCGGACCGACCGAAACCGACGCTGTAGCGGAAAAGCACCCGACGTGAACGCTCCAGCGCCGGTTCGGCTGCCGCCAAGCCGCCGACGACCGTCCGGGTGGAGTGCGCAGGCGGGATTCTCGGGCGGGGTGCCCAGGATCGCCCGCCGGGGTGTAGGATGTCCGCTCGGCCGGGAGGTTACGTCATGGAACGGCTCTCCACCCAGGTTTGCATCGTCGGCGGCGGCCCGGCGGGGATGATGGCGGGTCTGCTGATGGCGCGGGCGGGTCTGCGGGTCGTCGTGCTGGAGAAGCACGCCGACTTCCTGCGGGATTTCCGCGGCGACACCATCCACCCCTCGACCCTCGACGTGATGGAAGAGCTCGGCCTGCGCCGGGCCTTCCTCGCCCTGCCCCACCGCAAGGTCGCGACGCTGACGGCCTATGTCGGTGCCGACAGCTTCGGCATCGCCGATTTCCGGCACCTGCCGACCAAGAACCGCTTCATCGCCATGATGCCGCAATGGGACTTCCTCGATTTTCTGGCGGGCGTGGGGCGCCGCTACGCGGGGTTCCGCCTGCTCATGGAGACCGAGGGCGAGGACCTCATCGAGGCGGACGGCCGGGTCGCCGGCCTGCGCGCGCGGGCTCCCGGCGGTCCGATCGAGATCCGGGCCGACCTCGTGATCGCGGCGGACGGGCGGCACTCGCGGATCCGCGAGCAGGGCGGGTTCGAGCGGGAGACCTTCGGCGCGCCGATGGACGTGCTCTGGTTCCGCCTCGGCCGGCGCTCCGGCGACACCGACGCCACGGGCGGCCGCTTCGGGAGGGGCAGCATCCTCGTCACCCTCGACCGGGGCGATTACTGGCAGTGCGCCTACGTGGTGCCGAAGGGCGGCGACGCCGCGCTGCGGGCCCGGGGCCTCGACGCGTTCCGCGCGGCGGTGGCGAACCTCGCGCCCTTCCTCGCCGACCGGGTCGGCGAGCTGCAGGACTGGGATGCGGTCAAGCTCCTCACGGTGCGCGTCGACCGCCTGACGCGCTGGCACCGGCCGGGCCTCCTCTGCATCGGGGACGCCGCGCACGCCATGTCGCCGATCGGGGGCGTCGGCGTGAACCTCGCGGTGCAGGACGCGGTGGCCGCGGCCAACCTCCTCAGCGGGCCCCTCCTCGCCGGGCGCCTGACGGAGGACGACCTCTCCAAGGTTCAGGCCCGGCGGATGCCGCCGACCCGGGCGACACAGCGCCTGCAGCGCCTCGTGCAGGACCGGATCATCGCCCGCGTCCTCGACGGGTCCGGCGCACCGCTCGCGCCGCCGCTCGCCCTGCGCCTGCTCGGCCGCGTGCCCTGGCTGCAGCGCCTGCCGGCCCGCCTCGTCGGCCTCGGCTTCCGGCCCGAGCACGTGGAGGTGCCGGCCGCCTGAGGGGCGGAGGGGGCCGTCGGCCGCTCAGGCCGCCGCGCCGTAGACCCGGTCGGCCCGGCTCTCGAAGGCGTCCGTGAACTTGCGGAAGGCCTTGTCGAACATCTTCCCCATCAGGAGGCCGAGGGCGAAGCTCTTGAACTCGTAGGTGATGAAGAAGTCGATGCTGCAGCCCCCGTTCGGCCCCGGCTTGAAGGCCCAGCGGTTCTCGAGGTGCCGGAACGGGCCGTCGATGTACTCGGCGGTGATCCTGAGTGCCGGCCGGTCCAGGGTTACGCGGGTGGTGAAGCGCTCGCGGATCGCCTTGTAGCCGACCGCCATCTCGGCGACGAGGATCTCGAGTTCGTCGCCCGCGCCCGGCTGCCGGCGCAGGATGCGCAGGGATTCGCACAGCGGCAGGAACTCGGGGTAGCGCTCCACGTCGGCGACGAGGTCGTACATCTGCTCGGGGCTGTGGCGCACCGCGCGGGTGATCCGGAAGGACGGCATCGGGAAGGTTCGTCTCAGGCCTGTGCGGGGGCGAGCCGCGCGAGGCGGGCCGCCTTCAGCCGGGCGAAATCCTCGCCGGCATGGTGGGAGGAGCGGGTGAGCGGGGTCGCCGAGACCAGCAGGAAGCCCTTCGCGTAGGCGGTGGTCTCGTAGCCCTTGAACTCGTCCGGCGGGATGAACCGCACCACCTCGTGGTGCTTCTTCGTCGGCTGCAGATACTGGCCGATGGTGAGGAAGTCGACGTCGGCCGAGCGCAGGTCGTCCATGAGCTGCACCACCGCGTTCCGCTCCTCGCCGAGGCCGACCATGATGCCGGACTTCGTGAAGATGGTCGGTTCGAGCTCCTTGACCCGCTGCAGCAGCCGCACCGAGTGGAAGTAGCGGGCGCCGGGGCGGACCGTGAGGTAGTTGCCGGGCACCGTCTCGAGATTGTGGTTGAACACGTCGGGCTTGGCCGCCACCACGGTCTCCAGCGCCCCGTCCTTGCGCAGGAAGTCGGGGGTGAGGATCTCCACCGTGGTCTGCGGGCTCCGGCGCCGGATCGCCGCGATGGTGCGGGCGAAGTGCTCCGCCCCCCCGTCGGCGAGGTCGTCGCGGTCGACGCTCGTGATCACGACGTGGTGCAGGCCGAGCTTGGCCACCGAATCGGCGATCTTCTCCGGCTCGTCCGCGTCGAGCGCGCCGGGCAGGCCCGTGCGCACGTTGCAGAAGGCGCAGGCCCGCGTGCAGGTGTCGCCCATGATCATGAAGGTGGCGTGCCGCTTCTCCCAGCACTCGCCGATGTTCGGGCAGCCCGCCTCCTCGCAGACGGTCACGAGCCCGTGCTCGCGCACGATGGCGCGGGTCTCGGCGTAGGCCGGCGAGCCCGGCGCCTTCACGCGGATCCAGTCGGGCTTGCGCGCCTGCACGGGCTGGTCGGGCCGGTGCGCCTTCTCGGGGTGGCGCAGGCGGACGGGGGCTGCCGGCCGGGGATCGTTCTTCAGGAGATCGAGGACGACGGCCATGCCACACCGCGCGAGGACAGGCCCGCGATGGTCGCGGGACGTCGGATGATCCTGGGATCGGGACCCTTGACTTAGGGCCTCGGGCCCGCGCCCGCAAACCGGCGCGGCGGCGCGCCGCGACAGGCGGCCCCGTCAGTAACGCATGCTGTGCCCGCGGATCGCCCGGTAGATCGTGATGATGATGATCGCGCCGATCGTCGCCGAGAGGAGGTTCCGCCAGAAGCCGAACACCGCGATGTCGAGCTTGGCGGCGAGGAAGTTGCCGAGGAGGCCGCCCAGGATCCCCATGATGATGTTCGAGAACAGGCCCATGTCCGAGGAGGTGAACTTCTCCGCGAGCCAGCCCGCGATCGCCCCGATGACGATCGCCATCAGGAAGCCGACGCCGGGCTGCCCGAGCGCGCCGTAGACCTGTCCGTCCATGAAGCCGATCTCCCACTCGCCCCGCGGCGGGACGTCCGCGGCGGCGGGAGCATGGTCCGAAGCCGCACCGGGAGTCCAGCCCGCGCCGGGCGCCCGATCCGGCCGGCGGAGGGCGGAACCCTGTTCCGAGGGCTGCCGTTACAGGCGCACGCGGCCGCCGGGCTCCGGCGCCGAAACCCGTCATCGAAGGACAGGCCCGTGACCATCAGACACCTCCTCGCCGCGGCGCTCGTCGCCGGGCTCCCGAGCCTTGCCCTGGCCCAGGATGCGCCGAAGCCCGAGGCGGGCAAACCCGAGGCGGTTCCCTCCGCCACCGCCTCGCCGACGCCGAACTCCTCTTCCGCCGCCACCGTCGCCGAGGGCGGCATGAGGATGGCCGACAGCGCCACCGCGAAAGTGCAGTTCATCACGACGCAGCCTGCCGACACGCTCACCTCGAAGCTCGTCGGGCTCAGCGTCTACAACAACAGCAACGAGTCGGTCGGCGAGATCGAGGATTTCGTGATCCTCGACGGCAAGACCATCCACGCCGTGATCGTCGGCGTCGGCGGCTTCCTCGGCATCGGCGAGCGCTACGTCGCCGTGAGCCCGGCGAGCATCACGCTCTCGAAGAAGGACGACCGCCTTCGGGCCATGCTCAACACCTCGAAGGACGAGCTCAAGAACGCACCGGCCTTCGAGTACAAGAAGAAGTCCTGAGACGGACCGGCCCCCGCGCGCGCCGCGCACGGGGGCCTCGCACCCGGCGCATGGGCGGTGCCTGGTAGGGCGCCGCTCGGACCCGTCAAGAATTTCCTAACCGCTACCCTCCCGCTACGCTTGTCCACAGTGATTTGCTGAAGGGAGCGGTGATGGTCTCGGCGTTGCGCAGGGCGGTACGGTGGCGGCAGGCGATGCGGGAGCGCGACCTGCGCCTCGGCACGAGCGGCTGCGCGCGGGCGCCCGTCCAGGAGTGCCGAGAAGCGACCTCGCCGCCCGAGCGCGGGCTGACGGCGCGCGAGCTGATCCGCATGGCGCAGGCCGCCCGGCGCGGCCCGCATCCGGCCAGCCCGCCGGAGGCGTGAGCCCGCCGCCTCAAGGCCGCGGGCGGCTCCTCCGCTGGTCCCTCAGGCCGTGACCTGCCTCAGGCCGTCACTTGGCAGATGTTGCGGGCGGGCTCGTTGAGGATCGTCTGCGCCGCCGTGATCTCCGGCCCCGGGCGGGACTGCGCAGCGAGCGTCGCCGTCGCCCCGCCGGCCGCAGTGGGGCCGGGCTGAGGCGCCGGCTCGGGCGCGCCGCGCCCGCGCTTCTCGTAGAAGGCGTTGCCGCCCGCGAGCGCCACGTAGTGCATGTTGCCGTAGGGATAGCGGCGCCCGGCCGTGTGGAAGAACATGGCGCGGCCGACGCTGGCGTGGCGCTCGCCCGCGAGCACGGCGTCGGCCACCTGCTCGATGCGCGGCCGGTCCTGCGCCCGCATCGGCTTCGTGAGGACGCCGGGAGCGAATTGCCGCGGCTGGCCGACCACGTCGCAGATGCGCTCCGGGAAGGCCCCCGCCTCGACCCGGTTCATCACCACGGTGCCGACCGCGAGCAGGCCCTCCTCGTCGGAGCGGTTCGACTCGAAGTACATTGCGCGGGCGAGGCACTCGCGCTCCGCGGGCGTCGCCGCGACGGGCCGAGCGCGGCCAATCGATCCCGTGGTCAGGTCAGTATTCGAGTTTAGCTGGCAAGCACCAAGCCCGGGGAGTGCGAGGATGAGTCCAAATTGGACAAGCGATCTCGTGCCTCGGATAGCCCGCATGCAGCCCCTCTCGACCCTTGGTTTCGAATCGTTGCTGCCTGTGATGCCTGAAGCCAAGCTTGATGGCAAATCGGCTATAGCCTGAGGTCGTTCGCACAAGACTTGCAGCAGTCTCTGCGGGTGTGCGGCCGCAGCTTCGTGATCGGGTCCGGATGACCGGCGTAAGCCTCTCGCGCAGCAACCTTTCCGCTGCCGGCCCGGAGCCGGCGGCGGCGCGTGGGCCTCCCGGTGTTGCCGTCCTGTTCTTGTGGGGTCCGGCGGGATGGTGTTGTACGGCGGACCCTGGCCCGCCCCGCGGGCTCGAGCGCGAATCGGGAGCCTCGCTTGCCTCATACGAAGTCCGACGGATCGCGGCGCGCGGCGGGGTTCGGTGCTCCGGCGGGGTTCGGTGCTCCGGTGAGGCTCGGCGCTTCGGCGGGGCGCCGGCTCTGCCGGGCGCTTCTCGCCGCGGTGCTCTTCGGGCTCGCTCCCGCCGGGGCGCGGGCCGAGATGTTCGCCTGCGTCACCAAGGGCGCGACCACCGTCCTGAAGGACGGCAGCCCCGAGGCGGTCGAGGCGGTCGAGGGCAAAGGCGTCTCAATCAATCTCGACGCGAAGGGGACAAGCCTGATCCTCATCAACGACTCGAACAACGCGGTCGCCCGCTTCACCTGCCAGCGGGAGCGCGGCCGGCCGAGTGTCGTCGCCTGCACCCGCCCGGACGAGACCCTGCGCCTCAACCGCCGCACCGGCGTCATGCTGCGCACCGTGACGACGCGGGACGTGGACTTCGTGCTCTCCCTCGTCCTGATCTGCACCCGGCCGAAGCCGGCGGCGCTGGCGAGCGGCTGAGCGGCGGCCCCATCCGCGCGGATCAGGGAGAGGCGGTCTGCTGGCGCAGCATCTCCAGCGCCGCGCCGAGGAAGGCGCTCGTCGGCACGGCGTAGGAGGGGCCCGGCGGCCCGCCGGCGCGGGGACCGGCCACCAGCACGCCGATCACCGTCGGCTGCCCGTCCTCGACCTGGAGCAGCGCGGAGCCGGACTCGCCGGGTATGGCGCGGCAATCATGGACGAGGAGCGGAGCCGACCCCTCCGTGAGGCGGGCGGCGCACTTGTTCTGGGCGCTCATGAGCTGTGAGGTGCTGCGGCGGTAGCCCGCCCGCTGGATGTCGACCCGGGTCCGGCGGCCGTCCTCGGGCGTGGCGAGGTGCTCCAGCGACAGGGGTCTGAGAGGGATCGGGCTGGCGAGCTCGATGAGGGCCCAGTCGTTCGGCATGTTCGGCCGGCTGGTCCCGTAGGCGTAGACGTAGTCCGGCGGCTTGCGCACGCTGCTGGCGAGGGCGTGGGCGACGTAGTGCCCCTGGTCGTAGCCGGCCACGAAGTGGATCGAGCCGGGCTCGACCCAGCGCTGGCGCGGCCGATCCCAGAGGCAGTGGGCCGCGGTCAGGACGAGGCGGGGTCCGATCAGCGTCGCGGTGCAGAATTGCCGGCTGCCCGGCCCCGTCACCACGTTGAGCTTGCCGATCGCCGTGAAGGGCCAGCGCGCCGGATCGAAGGCCATCTCTTCGGACCGGGCCCCGGCCTGGACGAGGAGGCCGGCCGCGACGGCCACGCAGACCCGAACCAGCCCTCGCACGCAAACCCCTCCGGCGAACTGCCGGCCTGCCCCGGCGGCGGCAGGCAGATAGCCCGAGGGGGCCGGGCGTCAAGCGCGTCGGACCCGCAGGTGCGGGTCAGGCCGCCATCCCGGCGGTGCCGCACGGGCTCGGGCTGGTGGCCGGCCGGTCCTCGTCGAGCCACTGGGCAGAGAGGTGGATCGCCGCGGCGTGCACGATGTGCCCGTTGGTGTCGCGTACCGTCACGCGGAGGCCGTGGTGGAGGTGCCGCTGCGGCCAGTCTCCCGCGATCTCGCACAGCACGCGCAGGGCCTCGTCCGAGACGGCGGCGCGGTCGGCGCACTCCGCCCCGTACTCATCGAGGGTGGTCACCTGGCTATCGTGAACATCGAAGAAGTAGCGGGCCATGTGGCGCATCCAGGAGGTCGTCGAGATCGGTGATGTCGACGTCGCCGGCTCGGCGCCGGCACTGTCGGACAACCGCCCCGAGCTAGAAACTTGGCCTGACCGAGGCATTAACATACTTTAAGTGCATAAACGTACTCGTACAAGTACGCTGCGTAAAAACGTCATTCTGGGCCGATGCAACCAATGATTGGTGTTGCCGGGGCAATTGTATTTATCAGTACCACGCCGCATTGCACTTGCGGCCTTGTACTAAAGTATAAGACGATTTGCTGCATCGAGCGGACGGCTTGCCTCGCGGATGCTCGCGTCCGGCCTCAGCGCTGGGCGAAGCCCGCGGCCAGGTTGATGCCGAGCGCCAGGATGCTGGTGTTGAAGAAGAAGGCGTAGATCGTCTGCAGGGTGACGACGCGGCGCATCATCTTGGAGGTGACATCCGTGTCCGAGGTCTGGGACGTCGCCCCGATCGTCACGGAGAAGTACAGGAAGTCCCAGAAGTCCGGCTCCGCATCGCCGTTGAAGTCGAGGCCGCCGCGGGCGCCCCTTTCACCTGCCTCGCCGTAGTAGAGGTGGGCGTAGTGGATCGCGAAGACGACCTGCACGAAGCCCCAGGCGCTGACGAGGGTCGCTGCTGCCAGTGCGAGATGGGCAGCGCGCATCGGGTCGTCTCCGCGCTCGCCGAGGACCAGCATGGCGACCGCACCGATGCTCGCCGCCGCCGCGAGCAGGGCGAAGACCGAGATCGCCATCGCGCTGTCGTCGAGCCGCGAGGCCTCCTCGCGCAGCTCGTCCGGCCGCCGGGCGGCCTGCCAGCAGACCAGGACGACGTAGACGACCACGCCGAGGCACCAGCCGAGGAGGAGGCGCGTCGGGAGCTTCTCGAAAGGCAGCGCCACCGCGAGGGCCGCGACGAGGATCAGGGAGCCGAGGAGGCGCGGCCGCAACCAGAAGGCGCGCAGAGGATTGATCATGCCGACTCGTCTCCCCGCGCCGCGCTCTCAGAACTCCAGCCCGAATTTCACCCGGACGGCGTGGCGCTCGAAATGGGTGAGATCGAAGGCGCGCCGCGCGTAGCTCGGATCCCGGTCGTGCCCGGCGACCTGCATCGCGTAGGCGAGCGTCACGAACGCCTTCTCGCCGAAGCGGTGGTAGAGAGCCGGGCCGAGGAAGACGGCATGTCCCTCGAAGCGGTTGAGGAAGGCCCCGTCATACGCGCGCAGGTAGCGCAGCTCCGGGCCGAGGAAGGTGTTCTCGGCCACCCGTCCGACGACCGCGTGCGACCACAGGAAGGTCGAGGAGCGATCGACCTCGCGGGTGCCGCGCAGGCGCCCCACGGTCGGCTCGACGCTGATGTTGCTGCCGTACCAGACCTTGTCGGGCACGAGCTTGACGTCGAGCTGCAGGACGCTCTCCATGTCGAAGATGTCGGCCCCCTGCCCCTCCACCGGCAGGACGCGTGCGTAGCGAGGCCGCAGCTCGACCGCGAGCCCGAGCGGATTGTCGTCCGAAGGCTTGAGGAAGCGGTACTTGAACTCGACCGAGGCCCCGTCGAACGTCCCGTAGGACTTGTCGGACAGGTCGGCGATGTTGCGGACGCTGCGAGCGTCGGCGAAGAGGCCGAGTTCGATGCTGAGATTGTCGACTGGGTCGAACTGATAGCTGAATTTCGTGTTCGAGACCCGGTAGCGGGAGGGTCCCGCATCGGCGCGGCGCTTGCCGAACCGCCCGACGCTGTCGAGCAGGAGTTCCTGCTCGCCGCGCTTGCCGGTGTTGGATCCCTCCGTGAATCCGAACAGGTTCTCGGTGTCGACCTCATCGTCGGAATCGGACGTCTTCTGATTGCCCGTCTTCCGGCCTTCGCCCTGGTTGTCCCGGCCCTGGCCACCTGCCTCACGCTTGGCGGGGGCGCCCGCCTCCGCGGCGAAGGCCGGGAACGGGCCGGCCGCGAGCGGCCCGGCAAGCCACAGCCCGGCGAGGATGAGAAGGCTGGCGGATGGGCAGGGTCTCATGGAGACGACGGGATGCGAGCCACGGTGCGACGGGATTCTGACGGCTCCCCCATCAGGGATTGGCACGCCGGCACGCGTCCTGACTGCGCTCGAAGCGACACATTCGCGGAAAAACTCGCGCTTTGGTTGAAATTTTGGGATGGGCACGCTGCCCCGCGCGTGCGGCGGCCGCCCGGATCGGCCCGTCCCCGCCTACCGCCAGCGGATCATGAAGGCGATGGCCGCGAGCACGATGGCGGCGAACACCCAGGCCGGGCCGCCCTCGGACGCGTATCCGACCATGCCGATGAAGCCGAGGACGCCGGCCCAGACCAGGGTGAAGGCGATCGGGTTCACGGCCGCACCGGCCCGACGGCCACCCGTACGCTCATACGCAAAAAATCCCCGCGCTCGCCCGCCCGCGCCCCTTCAACCGTGCGAGAACGGCAACATCGCGGCCGAGGGCTCGGATGTGCGTCATCCGGCACGGGTCCGGCCGCGGATCGTTTCAGCCGATACGCGGCCGCACAAGATGATCTTCCGGGCCCACCGCAACTCTTCGGGCTTGGCGGCAACTCTTCGGGCTAGGCATCAACCAATTCGTCATCTCCTCTCGACAAAATCTGCGCTTGCCTTATCTGCTGAGTGATCGCTTCGATCGCGATGCCTTCCACGAGTCGAGATACAAGCACATCATGTCGCGCAGTCGCGTGCGGCGGCCTTTTACCGTCGAAGTCAAATCGAATGGCCGTCAGAGCCACGGCCTTGCCATTCCCTCCCGCGTCCCCGATCCGCCCCGCCCGACAGCCCGCCTCCTCGACGAGGCGAGCCTGTGGCTCCGGGCCGAGCGCCTGCCCGAGCACGTGTCTCCGGCCCCTGAGGCCGAGCCGCGGCGGATCCTGCCGAGCCTGCTCGTCGCGGAGGCACCCGAGCCCGCGCCCGAGCCGCCGGTCGCGAAGGAGCCGCCGCTGCCGCGCGTCCGCCGCGTGAAGGCGCGCCCGGCCCGTGCGCCGGCCGCCGACCGGCCCGAGCCCGTCGTGCAGGCCGCTCTCGACCAGCCGATCGTCGTGCCGGTCCCGGCCGGCCCCGCGCCGGAGCCGGCCCAGACGCCGCGGCGCCGGAATGGGCCGAAGCTTCTCCCCGACCTCGCCCGAGGCGAGCGCTGGAAGCGGCGGCTGCCCCGCGCCTGCTGGTAGGGGGCGGACGTACCGCGTGTCGCGCTCGGCGCAGCGTTTGGTCGTGTTCCGCGTTGCCCTCCGCCGACGGCGCCGAACCGCCGCGGTGCGTGACCCGAAGCAGGAGGAGCATCCATGGCATCGACCCCCTCGCAGCAGTGGGATGAGGGCAAGGCGGCCAAGCGCGCCGGCAAGCCCGACACGGCGAACCCGTACGAGGCGGGGTCCCAGGAGAGCGCGGACTGGCTCGACGGCTTCACCAGCGACGAGCCGGAGCAGAACGTGGATCGGCCGGAGCGCGGCGAGGGCTGAGACCGGCCGGGCGCGACGCCGCCCGAGGTGAGTTCGACGAGGCCGGCCTAATCGGCCTCGTCGAAGTTGAGGGACAGGCGGGCCCGGAACAGGACAGTTCCGCCCGCATCCCGCACAGCCGCCACGCAGTGTTGATGATCGATATCCGCCTGAAAACCTTGAGCGATGGCTGACATGATGCCGACGACGCGCTCGCGCACGGCCGTGATATCTGCAGCCTCAAATCCATCCCGGTCCTGAATGTGCTGCGAGCCGTCGTGAAGATCGATGTGATAGCGCGGCATGGAATAATCCGGTCGGGACGCCCAGACGGGCCTGCGGATGCCCTAGCCCGAAAACGTTTCCGGTCCGTGTCTCCGCCCCGCCGCCGCGGACCTGCACGCTCGGGCACTTTGCCTCACGTATCGGCCGGCTCGTGAATGTTCAATCCTCATGCTCGGCGGGCGCCCCGTTCCGTTCGTGGAGCGCGGCGGCGAGCCGGCCCCGCTCCTCCAGAGCCCGGATCGCGTGGTGGCGGCTCAGGCTCTCGAAGAGATCCGCCGCCGAGGTCCGGCCGTCCCTCGCGATGTAGGCTGCGAGGCGGGCGTAATCCGTCGCGAGGCGCTCGTCGTGAGCGGCTGCCTTCGCGAGACCGGAGACCGTCGTCTCGAAGGCGGTGAGGGACCTGTCAGGTGCGCGCATCGGGCCGTTTCCCGGGCCCACCGATCGAGCGGGCCGTCACAGGAATACGGAGCTTGGCGGCGCCGGTTCCGTCGTTCCTGCGGAAAGGTCCGCGAACGTCCTCTCCCTGTCGCGCGGTCGGCATCGCGACACGCCCGCGTCTGGGGCCGCTCGAGGCAGACACATGCGCGCAACACGGCGCCTCTAGAACACCGCCATCGGAGGAGTTTTCGCGATGCGAAGCCGCGAGAGCGGATCGGCCACTCTGCTCACGGACATCCTCCTGTCCGTTCTCCTCCTCGGCATCTTCGCCACCGGCTTCACCCTCGTCTCGCTGGGCTACTGAAGGCGCTCGGGTCAGCGGAACGGCGCCGCTCGACCTCGCGTTGCCGTCAACGATCGCCGCGGGTCCAACGCGACGCGAACCCAGGGAGATGCCCTATGAAAGCCGTCACGCTCGCCATCGCCACCACGCTCGTCCTCGGTTCGGCCGCCCTGGCCGCGGAGGGAGGCTCCGGGACGAGCCGGTCCGGAACCATGAACAGCACCGGGCCGAACGATGCCGGTGCCGGTTCGTCGCCGGGTGCGGCGGGCAGCGGCCCGTCGACGGGCGACAAGAGCCGCTCGGGCACCACGAACACGACCGGCGCCAACGATGCGGGCTCGGGCTCGTCGCCCGGCGCGCACGGCAAGGGCAGCAGCCACGGCGCCCACTGAGGCGTACCACGCCGCCGCTGCGGGGTTCTCTCCCCGCACGGCGCTCTCCGTCGGCCGCCCGGCGCCAGCGGCCCGCCGTCAGGCGGGCGTGCGCCGGCGCTTCGGCCTCGCCCGGCGCTTGCGCGCGGACTTCTTTCCCGTCGCGGACTTGATCATCTCGGCAGCGGCGAGCTGTTGCTGCCGGCGCATCGCCGATGTCGCCGTGCCGATCCACCAGCCGGCGGCCCGGTTCGCGGCCGAGAGCCACAGGCTCATCGCAGGATTCTTCATGCGGACCTCGCGGGGACAGGGAGCTGTCGTCCGGGGACAACGCGCGAGCGGCCGCCGGTTCACCCGGCCCGCGTCCCCGATTGCGCGGGAGCGCGCGGCCGCGGTATCCGCGGATGACCAGGGCGGAAGGTTCCTCGATGACGTTTCTCCGAACGGTGTCCCTCGATGCGTCGGAGGCGGCCGCCCACGGCACTGCGCTCAGCCGCCTGCGCGCCGACGACGAGCAGGCCGTCGTCGTCCGGAATGTCTTCAGTGCGGAGGAATGCGCCGCCATCGTCGCGGACCTCGAAGCGAACAGGCCTGGCTTTCCGGCCACCTCGTTCCCGGCGCCGTTCCGCTCCTCGTTCTACGGGATGAACCTCAATCTCGCCGACCCGAGCCTGCGCGCGTATTTCGAGATGGAGCCATCCTTCTCGCGAAGCCTCGCGGCTCTGATGGCACCCTACGGCGGCTTCGAGGCGCGGGTCCTCCGCCTGCTCTCGGCGCTCGACGGCGGACGGCCCTACGGCGCTCCGCCGGGTCCCGGAAGCGCCGGTCCCTACATGGTCACGACCTTCCGCTCCCACCGGGAGGGCGGCTACATCCCGCCCCATTTCGACAACGAGCAGCGGATACGGCCGAGCTACGAGCACCTGGAGACGCTGATCGACGGCGACATCTTCTCCTTCGTGCTGACTCTCTCCCGGGCCGAGCAGGGCGGGATGCTCGAGGTCTTCGACGCAAAGTCCGAGGCGTGGTCCGCCCGCTTCCAGAACCGGGACCGCCCCGTGCCGAAGCCCGACGTCGCGGCCTTCGCCCGCCACGCCTTCGACGTCGAGGCGGGGACGATCGTGCTGCTGCGGTCGGGCCGCTTCCTGCACCACGTCTCTCCCGTGATCGGCACCACCCGGCGCTGGACGGCCTGCTCGTTCATGGCCGAATCCCGCGGGAGGGATCGCGTCCACTGCTGGGGCTAGGCCGGTGCCCCGGGTCCCGGCCTACTTCGACGCGTTCCTGGCCGCCGTCGCGACAGGGGCCGAGATCGACCACGTCCATCTCGGCCACTGGGACGAGCCCGACGCGCTGGGTCCCAGGCGAGCCCGCGCCACCTTCGCCGCGGCGCAGGTGCGCCTGAGCGAGCGGCTGGTGGACCTGCTCGGGATCCGCGCCGGCGACCGTGTGCTGGATGTGGGCTGCGGCTTCGGCGGTACGCTCCGCGCGCTGCGCCTGAGCCATCCGGGCGCCGACCTCGTCGGCCTCAACATCGACGCGCGTCAGCTCGCGGTCAGCCTGGGCCGCGAGCCCGCACCGACGAACGCGACCTGGATCGCCGCGGACGCCTGCCGCCTCCCCTTCGCGGCCGCGAGCTTCGACCGGCTCCTCTGCGTCGAGGCAGCCTTCCACTTCGCGAGCCGGGCCGCGTTCCTCGCGGAGGCGAGCCGGGTGCTCAGCCCCGGCGGCGTGCTGGCGATGAGCGACTTCGTTCTCGCGCGCCCCCCGCTCCCGCCCGGGGTGGTCGCGGCCTTCGAGGAGAGGCTGGAGGCGGAGTTCGGCCCCTGGCCGGACAAGTGGACCGCCCTCGACGAGATCGGGCGCGATGCGGCGCGTGCCGGCCTCGCCCTCGCCGTGCAGGACGCCACGCGTCACACGGGCCCGAGCTACCACACGATCGCGCCGGACGATCGGACCGGCCTCACCGGCGGCGCCGTCCTGCGTGAGCTCCACCGGACCGGCTGCCTGCGCTACCTCTATCTGCGCCTCGAGAAGCGATGAGCCTGGCAGGCTCCGCACCCGCCCGAGGACCCGCGGGCGACCCGCGCCGCGATCAGGTGTGGATCACCTTCCCGTAGGCGTCGAGCACGCTCTCGTGCATCATCTCCGAGAGCGTCGGGTGCGGGAAGACCGTGTGCATCAGCTCTTCCTCGGTGGTCTCCAGCGTCATCGCGACGACATAGCCCTGGATCAGCTCGGTTACTTCGGCCCCGACCATGTGAGCCCCGAGCAGCTGCCCGGTCTTGGCGTCGAACACCGTCTTGATGAGGCCGTCCGGCTCGCCGAGGGCGATGGCCTTGCCGTTGCCCGCGAAGGGGAAGCGGCCGACCTTCACGGAGAAACCCTGCTCCTTGGCCTTCGCCTCGGTCAGCCCGACGCTCGCGATCTGCGGCTGGCAGTAGGTGCAGCCCGGGATCTTGCCCTTGTCCATCGGATGGGTGTGCAGGCCCTTGATGGTCTCGATGCAGATGACGCCCTCGTGCTCGGCCTTGTGGGCGAGCATCGGCGGGCCGGCGACGTCGCCGATCGCGTAGACTCCCGGCACGTTGGTCCGCCCGAGCCCGTCGGTGACGACGACGCCCCGGTCGATCGTCACGCCGAGCTTCTCCAGCCCGATCCCCTCGATGTTGCCGACGACGCCCACCGCCGAGATCAGCTTCTCGGCCGTGATCGCCTGCGTCTTGCCGTCGGAGCCCTCGATGGTGGCGGTGACGGAATCCGCACCCTTCTCGACCTTCGTCACCTTGGCGCCGGTGAGGATCTTGATGCCCTGCTTCTCGAAGCGCTTGCGGGCGAGCCCGGCGATCTCGGCATCCTCCACCGGCAGGATCTGCGGCAGCAGCTCCACCACGGTCACCTCGGCGCCCATGGTGCGGTAGAACGAGGCGAACTCGATGCCGATCGCGCCCGAACCCATCACGAGGAGGCTCTTGGGCATCGCGTCCGGCACCATGGCCTCGTAGTAGGTCCAGATCTGCTTCTTGTCGGGCTCGATGCCGGGGATCGCCCGTGGGCGGGCCCCCGTCGCCACGATGATGTGCTTGGCCTGGTAGGTGCCCGCGCCCTTGGCGCCCTTCGGCGCCTCGGCGCGCTTCGTCTCCTTGACGGTGACCTGCCCCGGCTGGTTGCCCTTGGCCGCGGAGTCGATCGCGGCCTCGCCCCAGATCACGTCGACCTTGTTCTTCTTGAGCAGCATGCCGACGCCGCCGTTGAGCCGGCCGGACACGCCCCGTGAGCGCTTGACGATGGCGGCCGCATCGAACCCGACCTTCTCCGCCGAGAGACCGTAATCGGAGGCGTGCTGCATGTAGTGGTAGATCTCGGCCGAGCGCAGCAGCGCCTTGGTGGGGATGCAGCCCCAGTTGAGGCAGATGCCCCCCAGGTGCTCGCGGTCGACCACCGCGGTCTTGAAGCCGAGTTGCGCGGCGCGGATCGCCGTGACGTAGCCGCCGGGCCCGGCGCCGATGATGAGGACGTCGTAGGTGTCGGGCATGGGTGCTATCCTCGGCGTTCGACCCGGTGCGTCACCCCGGGGCTGCGAAGCAGAGCCCGGATGCCGGACCCGCCGACTGCAGCGTCGGGTGGATCTCGGCCCGCGGTTCTGGCTCCCGAGCCCGCCTGCGGCGCCCCGGAAGGACGGTTCTTGGTAAAGCCTGGATCACGGCTCGGGCGCTCGACGGGCTGCGGGCCCGTCCTCACACCAGCATCCCCATCGGGTTCTCGATCAGGCTCTTGAAGGCCGAGATCAGCTCGGCGCCGAGCGCCCCGTCGAGGACGCGATGGTCGCAGGAGAGGGTGCAGGTCATCATCTGCACCACCGCCGGGGCGCCGTCGCGGACCACGACGCGCTTCTCGCCCGCGCCGACCGCGAGGATCGTCGACTGGGGCGGGTTGATCACCGCCGTGAAGTGCTTGATCCCGAACATGCCGAGGTTCGACACCGAGGTGACGCCGCCCTGGTACTCCTCGGGCTTCAGCTTCTTGGCCCGGGCACGGGCGGCGAAGTCCTTCATCTCGTTCGAGATCGTCGAGAGCGTCTTCTGGTCGGCCTTGCGGATGACGGGGGTGAACAGGCCGCCGTCGATCGCGACAGCCACGCCCACCTCCGCATTGTTGAAGCGCAGGATCCGGTCCTCGGCCCAGACGGCGTTGGCGGTCGGCACGCGCATCAGGGCTAGGCCCATCGCCTTGATGACGAAGTCGTTCACCGAGAGCTTGAACAGCGGCTTGCCGTCCTTGGTCACGCCGGCGGACCCGTTCAGCTGCTCGCGCAGCTTCATCAGCGCGTCGAGCTCGCAATCGACGGTGAGATAGAAGTGCGGCGCCACCTGCATCGCCTCGGTGAGGCGCTTGGCGATGGTCTTGCGCATGCCGTCGAGAGGCACCTCCTCGTAGGCGCCCTTGTCATAGAAGCCCCGGACCTGATCGAGGCTGAGGCCGGCCGGCGCGCTCGCGGCAGCCTTCGGAGCGGGGGCGGCCCCGGCCGCCGGAGCCTCGGCGGCCGGAGCCGCGGTGGGCTTCGGAGCCGCCTTGCCCGTCCCGTTCGCCGCGGCGGCGCGCACGTCGCGCTCGATCACCCGGCCATGCGGGCCCGAGCCCTGGACCGCCGACAGGTCGATCCCTTCCTGCTTGGCGATGCGGCGGGCGAGCGGCGAAGCGAAGACGCGTCCGCCGGACGGGCCCGCCTGCGCGGCGCCGTCGGCCTTGGCACCCTGCGCGGGGACGGCACCCTCCGGTGCCTGATTCACCCGCTCGTAGCTCATGTGGCCGCCGCCGGGGGTGGTGTTCTGCGCGGCAGGCGAGGCGTCGGCCTTCGCAGGCTGCGCGGGCGCCTCCTTGGGAGCTGGTGCCGCCCCGCCGCCCGCCGGAGCCTGGACGCTGCCCGGATCCTCCCCCTCGGCGGCGATCAGCGCGATCAGGTCGTTGACGGGCACGTCCGCGGTGCCTTCGGGCACCAGGATCTTGGCCAGGACGCCCTCGTCGATGGCCTCGACCTCCATGGTGGCCTTGTCGGTCTCGATCTCGGCGAGCACGTCGCCGGACTTCACCGCGTCGCCCTCCTTCTTGAGCCACTTGGCGAGGTTGCCCTTCTCCATCGTGGGCGAGAGGGCGGGCATCAGGACGTTGATCGGCATGGGCTGTGAATCCTGATCGACCGTTCGGGGCGTTGCGTCAATTCATGGTGTCGGGAGCGAGGCTCTCGGCCTCCAGCCCGGCGCGAATGCGCTCGAAGGCTTCGTCCTCCGACATCTCGGTCTCCAGGGCGTAGGCACGGGCCGCCTGCCGGGCGAGATCGATCAGGAGGCGCCCCCAGGTCGCGGGATCGTCGAACGCGCGCCGGAGCGCCACGCTCACGGCCCCGTCCACGACCGCGGCGCGCAGCACCTCGACGCCGCCGTTCTCGACGGCATCGGGAGGGATGGAGAGTTCCTCGAAGACCTTGCTCATGCACTCAACAATCGGTTTCGGACCCTAGAACGAGGAGCATTTGAGACTGCTTGTCAGTTCGTTGCGGCATCTGAGGACGTGGGCCGTCTCGTCGGCCTTCTTCGGCAGGATGACGGCGTAATCCGGTGGAAGAGGCGTTCCGCGGCACGAGGCGTTCCAGATGCTGCGCCCTTTGACTCCGACTTCGGAGACCGCGATCGCGTTCAGGGTGCAGGCACCGGGATCTGCCTGCTTCACGGTCCTATTGAGCGCGGCGATCTGTTGCTCCTGCCGCATGCTCAGCAATTGATCCGTCGAGATGCCGGCCGGCCTGATCACGGAACGCTGGCTGCTCGCTTCCGCGTAGGTCATGGGCGGGGTGCTGCTCAGCGGCGGCATGCAGCCGCCGACGAGCAGGAGGCACAGCAGCGGCATTCCCGCGTCGCGCATTGGCTTCATCCGCATCACGACGCGCTGTCACTTGTAGCAGACGCTCTTGGCCGCCTCGACGACCTCGGCCACGGTCGGCAGCGCGAGCTTCTCGAGATTGGCCGCGTAGGGCATCGGAACGTCCTTGCCGGTGATGCGAAGCACCGGCGCGTCGAGGTAGTCGAAGGCATCGACCATCAGGCGGGCCACGATCTCTGCGCCGACGCCGGATTGCGGGAAGCCCTCCTCCACCGTGATGCAGCGGCCGGTCTTCTTGACCGATTCTACCACCGTGTCGGTGTCCATCGGGCGGATCGTGCGCAGGTCGATCACCTCGGCCTCGATGCCCTGTTCGGCAAGCGCCTGCGCCGCCTTCAGCGCGTAGGTCATGCCGATCGCGAAGGAGACGATGGTTACGTCCGAGCCCTGGCGATGGATGCGCGCCTTGCCGATCGGCAGCACGAAGTCGTCGAGCTTCGGCACCGGGAAGGACTGGCCGTAGAGGATCTCGTTCTCGAGGAAGATCACGGGGTTCGGGTCGCGGATCGCGGCCTTGAGCAGGCCCTTGGCGTCGGAGGCCGTGTAGGGCGCGATCACCTTGAGGCCGGGCACGTTCGAGTACCAGGCGGCGTAGTCGTGGCTGTGCTGGGCGGCCACGCGCGCGGCGGCCCCGTTCGGCCCGCGGAACACGATGGAGCAGCCGAGCTGGCCGCCCGACATGTAGAGGGTCTTGGCCGCCGAGTTGATGATGTGGTCGATCGCCTGCATGGCGAAGTTGAAGGTCATGAACTCGACGATCGGCTTCAGGCCCGTATAGGCGGCGCCGACGCCGATGCCCGCGAAGCCGTGCTCGGTGATCGGCGTGTCGACCACGCGGCGTGCCCCGAACTCCTGCAGCAGGCCCTGCGTGATCTTGTAGGCGCCCTGGTACTCGGCGACTTCCTCGCCCATCACGAAGACGTCCTCGTCCCGGCGCATCTCCTCGGCCATCGCGTCGCGGAGCGCCTCGCGCACCGTCATGGTCACCATCTCGGTGCCGGCCGGAAACTCCTCCATCACCGGCGCGGGCGCCTTGTTGGTGATCGTGGCGGGGGCGGCCGGGGCGCGGGGCGCATCCTCGGCGCTCTTCGCCGCGGGGGCGGGGGCCTTCGCCTGCCCCTCCGCCTGCATGTCCGGGGCGGGCGCGGGCTGCCCGCCCGTGTCGGCGCCGTTCCCCTTCGGCCTGGCTCCTCCGGCCGCAGCGGCCGAGACGTCCTCGCCCTCCTCCGCGATGATCGCGATCGGCGTGTTGACGGCGACCCCCTCCGTGCCCTCCTGGATCAGGATCTTGGCCAGGACGCCCTCGTCGATGGCCTCGACCTCCATGGTGGCCTTGTCGGTCTCGATCTCGGCGAGTACGTCGCCGGACTTCACCGCGTCGCCCTCCTTCTTGAGCCACTTGGCAAGCTTCCCCTCCTCCATGGTCGGGGAGAGCGCGGGCATGAGGATGTCGGTCGCCATGGAAGGACTCTGTCGGAGGGGCGTCTGGCGGGGCGGCCTGAAGGCTGGAGGGGGCGCCCTCAGGCGCGCGCCTCCAGCAGGATGTCGGTCCGGAGCTCGGACGGATCGGGCTCGGGATCGTGGGTGGCGAACTCGGCCGCGTCGTTGACGGTCTCGCGCACCTTGGCGTCGGTGGCCTTGATCTCGGCCTCGGGAACCCCGTGAAGCTCGAGCAGGCGCTTGCGCACCGTCTCGATCGGGTCGTACTCCTCGCGCATCTTCGAGACCTCGTCCTTCGACCGGTACTTGGCCGGGTCGGACATGGAGTGGCCGCGGTAGCGGTAGGTCTGCATCTCGAGGATGTAGGGCCCCTCGCCCGAGCGGGCGTGCTGGATCGCCCGTGTCGCCGCCTCGCGCACGGTGCGCACGTCCATCCCGTCCACCTGCTCGCCCGGGATCCCGAAGGAGAGTCCGCGCTTCGAGAAGTCCGTCTGCGCCGAGGCGCGGACCACGGACGTGCCCATGGCGTAGCGGTTGTTCTCGATCACGTAGACGACCGGCAGCTTCCAGAGCGCGGCCATGTTGAAGCTCTCGTAGACCTGGCCCTGGTTGGCCGCGCCGTCGCCCATGTAGGTGAGGCTGACCTTGCCGTTCTTGCGGTAGGCGTCGGCGAAGCCGAGGCCGGTGCCGAGGGAGACCTGCGCGCCGACGATGCCGTGGCCGCCGAAGAACTGCTTCTCGCGGGAGAACATGTGCATCGAGCCGCCCTTGCCGCGGGAATAACCGCCGCGGCGCCCGGTCAGCTCGGCCATCACGCCCTTGGGGTCCATGCCGCAGGCGAGCATATGGCCGTGATCCCGGTATCCGGTGATCACCTGATCCCCCTCCTCCGAGGCCATCTGCATGCCGACGACCACGGCCTCTTGGCCGATGTAGAGGTGGCAGAAGCCGCCGATCAGGCCCATGCCGTAGAGCTGGCCCGCCTTCTCCTCGAAGCGGCGGATCAGCAGCATCTCGTGGTAGGCGTGGAGGTCCTCGTCGCGGGAGAATTGCGGCGTGTTCGGCGCCGGCCGGTGACCCGCCTCCGGGGTGCCGCTCGCCTCAGGCTTGCCCTGGGTCCGAGCCTCATCGGGTTTCGGCTGCCCCGCTTCCTTGGCGGCATCCATCGGCGACCTCCCGTGATCTGTCTGCCAGCCACGGTGTAGTGCAGGGTCCGCTGGAAAGCGAGGGCTGCTCCTCTGACAGCCTCGCCGTCTTGTCAGATCGGGAGACCGTCAATTCGATCTGAGATTGTGTCGTTGTGAACCTGTGCGGCCGCACGTTGCGAAATGCGGGGCGGCGGCAAGAGTCAGGGGCCGATGATCACGACATCGTTGGCGTGCACACGGCCGAGCACGACGCGGGCCCGCTCCTCCAGGAGATCGCGGTCGATCTGCTCGCTGCGCAGAAGCGCGACGCGGTGCTCCCAGACGGCCCGGTCGGCCTTGGCGGCCGCGAGCTCGCGGATGAGGCCGAAGGCCTGTTCCTTGACGGCGCGCTTCGCCTCCAGGCCGCGGCTGCCGTTCTCCGCCTGGTAGACGAAGTAGCTGACGACGAGCGCCGACACGGTCCAGAGACCGAGCGGTATGAGGACGGTTCTGACGCGGCGACGGACGACCATGGGCCGACCATCGCCGCGCAAGGTTAACAAAGGCTTCAGACCTGCGGGCGCGGGCTCCGAAGAGCGCCGTCGCGACCCTCAGCGGCCCGCGAGCTGCTTGATCGCGGCGCGGCCCGCGTAGAGCCCCTGCGGCCCCAGGCCCTCCTCGATGCGGATGAGTTGGTTGTACTTGGCCAGCCGGTCCGAGCGGGCGAGCGAGCCGGTCTTGATCTGCCCGCAATTCGTCGCGACCGCCAGATCCGCGATGGTCGAGTCCTCGGTCTCGCCGGAGCGGTGCGACATCACCGCCGTGTAGCCCGCGCGCTGGGCCATATCGACGGCCGCCAGCGTCTCGGTCAGCGAGCCGATCTGGTTCACCTTCACGAGGATCGAGTTCGCCGTGCCCGAGCCGATGCCGCGGGACAGCCGCTCGACGTTCGTGACGAAGAGGTCGTCGCCCACGAGCTGGCAGCGGTCGCCGATCTTGTCGGTCAGGAGCTTCCAGCCCTCCCAGTCGTCCTCCGACATGCCGTCCTCGATCGAGACGATCGGGTACTTGGCCACGAGCTCGGCGAGGTAGTCGACCTGGGCCGCGATGTCGCGCGTCTTGCCCTCGCCCTCATAGTGGTAGGCGCCGTCCTTGAAGAACTCGGTCGCCGCGCAGTCGAGCGCCAGCACGATCTCGGTGCCAGGCTTGAAGCCGGCGGCCTGGATCGACTCCATCACGAAGTCGAGGCCGGCCTCGGCCGAGGGAAGGTTGGGGGCGAAGCCGCCCTCGTCGCCGACGTTGGTGTTGTGGCCGGCCTTCTTGAGGGCGCTCTTGAGCGTGTGGAACACCTCCGAGCCCATGCGCACGGCCTCGGCGAGCGAGGAGGCGCCCACCGGCATGATCATGAATTCCTGGAAGTCGATCGGGTTGTCGGCATGCGCACCGCCGTTGATGATGTTCATCATCGGCACCGGCAGCACACGCCCCTGCACGCCGCCGATGTAGCGGTAGAGCGGCAGGCCGGAGGCCTCCGCCGCGGCCTTGGCCACCGCGAGCGAGACGCCGAGAATGGCGTTGGCCCCGAGGCGCGCCTTGTTGGGGGTGCCGTCGAGCTCGATCATCGCCTCGTCGACGGCGACCTGATCCTCCGCGTCCATGCCGCCGATCGCGTCGAGGATCTCGGTCTGGACGGCGTTGACGGCCTTGCGCACGCCCTTGCCGGAAAAGCGCGCCTTGTCGCCGTCGCGCAGCTCGACGGCCTCGTGGGCGCCGGTGGAGGCGCCCGACGGCACCGCGGCGCGGCCGAAGGAGCCGTCCTCGAGGAGCACGTCGACCTCGACGGTGGGGTTGCCCCGGCTGTCCAGGATCTCGCGGGCGGCGATGTTGGTGATCGCGGTCATCTAGTGTCCCCTCTCGAGGCGGCGGGCTGTGTCGTCGCGCCCGGGGCGATCCGCTGCAGGCGCGCTCCAGCGCCGCAGATCAGCAAGCCCCCGGACCGAAATGCGGGAATCGGCGCTCGGGCTTATCCGTCAACCGAGGGCGGTGGGCAAGCGCCCGCTCGCGGGCCCGTACGGGCGGGGATGCGCGGATACGGCCCGGCGGGTATAGGGCGGTCCCATGACGAACGAGACCCACACGCCCGAGACCCACGCGGACCTGCAGCTCGGGCAGGCGACGCCGCAGCCGGCATCACCCGAGACGGCGCGCCTCGACCGGGTGCCGAACCCACACGCGGACACGGACTACCTCGCCCGCTTCACCGCGCCCGAATTCACCTCGCTCTGCCCGGTGACGGGCCAGCCCGACTTCGCGATCCTCGTGATCGACTACGTGCCGGACCGCTGGCTCGTGGAGTCGAAATCGCTCAAGCTCTATCTCACGAGCTTCCGAAATCACGGCGCCTTCCATGAGGATTGCACGGTGGCGATCGGCAAGCGGCTGACGACGCTGCTGGAGCCCCGGTATCTCCGCATCGGCGGTTTCTGGTACCCGCGCGGCGGCATCCCGATCGACGTGTTCTGGCAGACCGGCGAGCCGCCGAAATCCGTCTGGCTGCCCGATCCCGGCGTGCCGCCATACCGAGCCCGCTGAGGCTCGCCCATACGAGAAGGGCGGCCGGTGTGACCGGCCGCCCTCGCGGAACTCTCGGTGCTGCGGCTCTCAGTAGCCGTAGCCGTAGTATCCGTAGCCCGGCGCCCGGCCGTAATATCCGTCCCGGGAATAGGCGTCGCGCGCGGCGCCGGCCGCGATGGCGCCGGCTGCCAGACCCGCGATGCCAAGGCCGACGGCCGCGCCGGTGCCGATGCCGCGGCGGCCGTATCCGTGCCCGTAATGATGGTGGTGGCCGTAGCCGTGGCCGTAGTAGCCGCGCGGACGCGCGTCGGCGGAGGTGGCCGCCATGGTTCCGACCGAGAGAGCGACAGCCGAGATGAGTGCGAGCTTGCGCATGATATCCTTTCGTCAGCTATGACACGATTGGAGTATCAAACGTCCCCGCGGCCGAGACGTTCCCCGGAAGATCCGGCCGACACCGGTTCCTCGTCATGGATCGATCGGGCAGAACTCCGGCCTGTCCCCGGCAAGACTGCGTGAGGAGCGCCCGCATAGGCCTCCTCGATCGTCCTGACGAGCGCGGATCCCGAAGCGTCAGCGGAAATTCGTTTCCGGACGGTGGGAGCCGGGCGGAGTAAGCCGGTGATTCGAGCCTCATGTGCGGTGGTGCACTGCACGCACAACATCCGCGAGGGTCATGGAAACCCCTTGAGAACAAAGGTATAATTTTTTCAGCATAGTGTCGCAGCACAAAAGTGCCTTCGCTTTCGCCCCAATGCGAAAAATATCGATATTGCGATGCGACAATCTGGGTATTGTCCGCTTGCTGAGCCTTCCCAGATCAAGCCCATCGCAGTCGAGCGGCGACGACATCTGATTGAAAACGGCAGATTTACGCTGCTTCAGTCGTCCTAGGGCCGCTCCGTAAACGCAGAGGATTGATCATGAACACCAGCACCCGGATCACCACGGCGCTCGCCCTCGCACTCGGTCTCGCCGCCTCGCCGAGCCTCGCCCAGACCTTCGATTCCGACAGCGCGACCTACAACCGCGACGGCACGCTGAACGTCTGGGGCGCCCATATCGACCCGGTCGGCCCGCGTGGCGGCCTGATCGGCGGCGTTGGCGGCGTCGTCGGGGGTGTGACCGGAGCCGTGGGTGGCGTGGTCGGCGGCACCGTGGGCGCCGCGGGCGACATCGTGACGGGCACGCTCGCTCCGCGCCGGCTCGATGCGCCCGCCCGCTACGGAAGCGCCGACCGTCTCGACCGCCCGGTGTCGGATTACGGCCGCGGCGCCGGCCCGGCCTACACGGCTTACTGAGACCGGAACGCTTCGGTCTGACGGAAGAGCGGCGGGGTGCGAGCCCCGCCGTTTCCGCGTGCCTCGCAGGCGTCTGCGCCGGGCCTGAGGCCGCCCGGGACGCCTCTAGTTCTTGGCCACGCGGTCGAAGGCCCGAAGGGTCTCGAGGAGCGCCGGCATGTCCCTGAGCGCCACCATGTTGGGACCGTCGGACGGTGCGCGGTCGGGGTCCGGATGGGTCTCGATGAACAGCCCCGCCACGCCGACTGCGACCGCGGCGCGGGCGAGGACGGCCACGAATCTCCGCTCTCCGCCCGAGGTCGCGCCCTGCCCGCCCGGCTGCTGCACCGAGTGGGTCGCGTCGAACACCACCGGCAGGCCGGCCGTGACCTGCGCCATGACGGGCAGGCTGCGCATGTCCGAGACGAGCGTGTTGTAGCCGAAGGAGGCGCCGCGCTCCGTCACCAGCACGTTGGGATTACCGGCTCCCGTCACCTTGGCGGCGACGTGCGCCATGTCCCAGGGAGCGAGAAATTGCCCCTTCTTCACGTTGACGACGCGGCCCGTGGCGGCGGCTGCCAGCAGCAGGTCGGTCTGGCGGCACAGGAAGGCCGGGATCTGGAGGACGTCGACAACCTCCGCCGCGGCGGCGCATTGCGCCGCCTCGTGCACGTCGGTGAGCACGGGCAGCCCGAGCTGCGCCTTGACCTCGGCGAAGATCGGCAGCGCACCGCCGAGGCCGAGGCCGCGGGCCGAGCCCGCCGAGGTGCGGTTCGCCTTGTCGAACGAGCCCTTGAAGACGAGGCCGATGCCGAGCCGCTCCGTCATCTCCTTGAGCGCGGCGGCGATCTCGAGCGCGTGGGCGCGTCCCTCGAGCTGGCAGGGGCCGGCGATCAGCGCGAAAGGCCGGTCGTTGGCGAAGACGGCTCCGCCGACGCGCACGGCGACCGGCGTGGGAGAGGCGGCGGTATCGGGGTTCGGGCTCGACATGGCGGCAGGATCTAGCCCGCCGACGCGGCGGGCGAAAGGCCGGCCCGGCTGCGCAGGATCGTGGGCTCCCGCGGGCGCAGGACGCAGACGGTGAGATTGCCAGCGAGCCCGTCCCCGCGCGGCCCCGTCTCGCAGCGCAGGCTCGCCCGCCCGACGACTCCCTCCTGCGGGGCGCCCGCGAGCAGCGAATCCTGGTGCAATCGCAGTCCGAGCACCGCCGCATCCGCCCGTGAGGCACCCGCCAGCCCCTCGGCGGCGAGGCCGATCAGGGCGAAGAATCGGCGGTCCGGCTCTCGCTCGTGCGAGCCGAGGACCACTCGGGCGGGCTTGCGGCAGTCGAGGCTCATCCGGTCGGCATCGGCTGCGCGGAACACCGCGAGCGAGCCCTGGCGCCCTGCGATCGAGGCGCCGGTGGCGCGGATCATCCGCGCGGCGAGCGTGTCGCAGGCATCGGCGAGGGCCGGGGCGGCGCAGGCGAGGAGGAGCGGCAGGGCGAGGAGAGGCGCGCGCATGCCTCCGGTCTAGCGCATTCTCGCGCAATGCGGACCCAGGCTCGCGCGCAAGACCGACGCGGTCAGCGCGCGGGCGTGATCGTCCCGGTGGTTTCGGTGGCCTCCGGGCCCGAGCAGGCGCGGCGGGCACCCGCCCGCAGCACCCGGGGCAGGCGCAGCGGGTGCGCGCCGCTCGCGTCGCTGAGGATGCCCGCCAGCAGATCGGGCGCGAGCGTTCCCTCGAACGAGATCGGCCCGGCTTCCGTCTCGGCCGTGAACGCGACCGTCCGGGCCGCGTCGTCGACGACGAGCGCCGGCCCTGTGGCCGCCACGGGTCCGGAGCCCTGCCGCCCGACCTCGTAGACGAGCCCGTTCCCATTCGGCGAGCGCCGCAGCGTGATGCGGTGGCCGGACAGGTCCCCGCTCGCGGGCAGCGTGCAGAGATCCGCGTAGACATAGGTGCCCGAGACCCAGCCCGGCTGGGCCTCGGAGCCGGCCGGCAGCAGGCTGCCGAGGAGGCCCGCGAGAAGGCCGGTCGCGGGGCCGAGGGCGTGGATCGGGCTCGCGGCGCGCATGCGCTCCATCTTTCGGTTCTCGGCGATCGCGCGGCTCATGCAGGAAACGGGCTAGGCAGCTCCCGCCTCCCAGGCGGCCCGGCCTTGCTCGTCGAGGGCCTCGAACTCGGCCTCCGTGAGCGCGAGGAAGGCGCCCGCCATGTTGTCGGCGAGGTGGTCCGGGTCGCCGGTGCCGGGGATCGGCAGCATCACCGGGGAGCGCTTCAGGAGCCAGGCCAGCGCCACCGCCCCCTCGCCGGCCCCGTGGCGTCCCGCGATCTCGGCCAGCGCCGATCCCTCGCGGGCCAGCGCACCGCGGGCGAGGGGTGCCCAGGGGATGAAGCCGATACCCTGTTGCGTGCAGTGGTCGAGCACCGCCTCGCTGGTTCGGTCGACGAGATTGTACTGGTTCTGCACCGTGGCGACGGGGAAGTACGCCCGGGCCGCCTCGATGTCGTCGATCGAGACCTCGCTGAGGCCCACATGGCGGATCAGCCCTTCGTCCCGCATCCGGGCGATCGCCTCGAACTGCACCTCGCGCGGGCAATCCGGGCCGATCCGGTGCAACTGCCAGAGGTCGATGCGCTCGAGCCCGAGCCGGCGCAGGCTCATCAGCACGCACTGGCGCAGGTAGTCCGGGTTGCCGACCGGGCGCCAGATGTCGGGTCCGTGCCGGGTGAGGCCGCCCTTCGTCGCGACGACGAGGCCCGGATAGGGATGAAGCACGGCGCGGATCAGAGCCTCGCTGACGAAGGGTCCGTAGCTGTCGGCGGTGTCGATCAGATTGATGCCGAGCTCCGGCACCCGCGCCAGCGTCGCCTCGGCGGCCCGCCGGGAGGGGGGCTCGCCCCAGATGCCGGAGCCGGTGATGCGCATGGCACCGAAGCCCAGGCGATTGACGGTGAGGTCCCCGCCGATGGCGAAGGTGCCGGAGGGGTTCCTTTCGGACGGGTTCTTCGGTGAGGAATTCTGGCCGGTCGAGGTCTCGCTGGGCATCGGAGTTCCCCTCAGGGTTTCGGACAGGACGGCATATGGCGCGGCCGGTCCGCGGGTCGAACCCGCACTCCCGCATCGCAGGCCCGCCCTGCGCGCGCACTCATGGCGAAATGAAAAAAGGCGCCGGCCCGCGAGGGGCCGACGCCAGTCGAAGGAACCGGATGAGGGGGAGCCGGCTCCGAGCCCGATCGAGAGAGCCGGCCGATCAGCCGGCGTTCTTCGAGAGCGCGACCGCCACGAAGCGGGTGACGCCCTTCTGGTTCTTGATCCGCATCAGCACCGCCTTGCGCCCGCTCGCCTCGGCGGAGCGGATGCGCTCGGCGACCTCGGAGGGCTTCGAGACGCTCTGGCCGGCGACGTCGAGGATCACGTCGCCCTGCTCGATGCCCTTGGCCGCGGCCGGCCCGTCGGGATCGACCTCCATCACCGCGACGCCCTCGTCCGCGAGACCGACATCGGCGGCCGGGGCGAGGCTGAGGCCGAGGCGCGGCTGGCCGTCGGAGGTGTCGCTGCCGCGGCTCGCCACCTTGCCGTCGTTCGGCAGCGCGCCGAGGGTGATCGTCGCGGTGTCCGACTTGCCGCCGCGCAGGTAGGCGATCTCGACCTTGGCGCCGGGCTTGAGGCCAGCGATCTTGCGGGACAGCTCCTTGGCGTCGCTGACCGGATTGCCGTTGACCGACTCGATCACGTCGCCGGACTTCAGGCCCGCTTTCGCGGCGGGCGTGCCGTTCTCGGCATGGTCGACGAGCGCGCCCTTCGGCTTGTCGAGGCCGAGGCCGTCCGCGATGTCCTTGGTCACGGGCTGGACCTGGACGCCGAGATAGCCGCGGGCGACCTTGCCGTCGGTGCGCAGCTGCTCGACCACCGCCTGCACGGTCTCGGCGGGGATGGCGAAGGCGAGGCCGACGCTGCCGCCGGACGGCGAGGCGATCGCCGTGTTCACGCCCACGACCTCGCCGTTGACGTTGAAGGTCGGGCCGCCGGAGTTGCCCTTGTTGATCGGCGCGTCGATCTGCAGGAAATCGTCGTAGGGGCCGGCGCCGATGTCGCGGCCGCGGGCCGAGACGATGCCGGCCGTCACCGTTCCGCCGAGCCCGAACGGGTTGCCGATCGCCACCACCCAGTCGCCGACCCGCGGGGCGGCCTTGCCGAACTGCACGTAGGGATAGGTGCCCTCGTCCTTGATCTTCAGGAGCGCGAGGTCGGTCTTCGAATCCTTGCCGATCACCTTGGCGTCGAGGGTGCGCCCGTCGTCGAGGGTGACCTGCACGGTCTTGGCGTTGTCGACGACGTGATTGTTCGTCACCACGTAGCCGTCGCCCGAGATGATGAAGCCCGAGCCGACAGCCCCGCGCTGGCCCTGGCGCTGGGGCATGCCCTGCATGCCGCCGCCCTGGCCGTTCTGGCCGAAGCGCTTGAAGAACTCGCGCAGCTGCGGCGGCACGTTCTGCAAGCCCCGGCCCTGGCCCGGGCCGTCATCGTCGTCGGAGGAGGCGCTGGCGTCGAGCTTCACCTTCACCGAGACGACCCCGGGCTTCACCTTGTCGACGATGTTGGCGAAGGAGCCCGGCGGGTGCTCCGGCGCCTCGATCGGTGTCCTGGGCAGGGCCTGGGCGAAGGCGGGAGTCGCGGGCTGCACGAGGCTCGAACCGACGGCGCCGCCGGCCACCAGGGCCGCGGCCGCGACGGAAGCGAGGGCGCCGCGGCGGATGCGGCGGGGAGTCGATTGGGGCAGGTCGGTCATCCGGGTCTCCGATGGACAGGGCGGCGCCGCAGCGTCAGCGGGCGATGATCCTGTCCTACGGGGCGGCGCCTCACCCATCCGTGGCGGCGGGGTTACGGTTTCGTCAGGTTGGCTGCGAGCCCGCCTGGCGGAGCGTGGCCGCGCGAACCATATCGGCCCTGCGGGGACGGCCCCGCCCGAACGACGCGCGTTGCCGGATCTCCATTCCCGAGCGGTAGGGACGGCCCTGCCCATGACAGGGAGACTGTCTTGGCCTGGGCTATCCTGTTCGTTGCCGGCCTGTTCGAGGTGGGCTGGGCGATTGGCCTGAAATACACCGAGGGCTTCACCCGCCTCGGTCCGACCACCCTGACCCTCGCCAGCATGATCGTCAGCGTGGTGCTGCTCTCGATCGCCCTGAAGACGCTGCCGGTCGGCACCGGCTACGCGGTCTGGACCGGCATCGGCACCATCGGCACGGCGCTCCTCGGCGTCGCTCTGTTCGGCGAGCCGGCCACCGCCGCCCGCCTCGGCTGCATCGGGCTGATCGTGGCCGGCATCGTCGGCCTCAAGCTCGCCGCCTGAGCGACGCGGAGGTCAGGCCTCCGCGTCGCTCAGGCGCGCCAGCGCCTCGCGGATCTTCGCGAGGCGCCCGGTCTCCGCGTCCCGGCGCTCGCGGATCTCGTCCACCACCTCCTCGGGGGCCCGGGCGAGGAAGTCGGCGTTCCCGAGCTTGGTGTCGAGCTTGCCGATCTCCCCTTCCGCCTTTCCGGCCTCCTTCCGGAGGCGCGCCACCTCGGCGGCGAGATCGACGATGCCCTCCAGCGGCAGGGCCGCGACGCTGCCGCGGACGAGGAGCTGCACGGCATTCCGCGGGGCGGCCTCGGCGAAGGTGATCTCGGAGAGGCGGGCCAGCCGCAGCAGCGTGTCGCGCCACGCCTCGACCCGGGCGCGCACGGCCGCATCGGCGTTCACGAGGACGAGCGGCACCTGGGCGCCCGCCGGCACGTTCGTCTCCGAGCGGGCCGAGCGCACCTCGGAGACGAGATCGACCACGAACCCGATCTCGGCCTCGGCCTCGGGGTCCGCGAGCCCTTCGAGCTGCGGCCAGGGGGCGAGCGCGAGGAGGCCGCGGTCGGCCAGCCCCTCCCCCTTGATCGCCCAGAGCTCCTCCGTGAGGAAGGGCATGAAGGGGTGCAGGAGCTTGGCGATCTGGTCGATCAGGAAGGCGATCGCCCCTTGCGTCTCGGCGCGCAGGGCCGGCTCGACGCCCTCCCCCTGCAGCACGGGCTTGGCGAGTTCGAGATACCAGTCGCAGAAGATGTTCCAGACGAAGCGGTAGGCGGCCGCCGCCGCGTCGTTGAAGCGGTAGGCCGCGAGGGCGCCCTCCACCTCGGCGACCGCGCGCGCTGCCTCGCCGAGCGCCCAGCGGTTCAGGACCGACTGCACTGCCTCCGGGCGGAAGCGCGGGTCGAGCCGGCAGCCATTCAGCTCCGCGAAGCGGGCCGCGTTCCAGAGCTTCGTCGCGAAGTTGCGGTAGCCCTCGACCCTCTGGAGGCTCAGCTTGATGTCGCGCCCCTGCGCCGCCATGGCGGTCAGCGTGAAGCGCAGGGCGTCCGCCCCGTACTGGTCGATCAGGCCGAGGGGATCGACCACGTTCCCCTTCGACTTCGACATCTTGGCACCCTTCTCGTCGCGCACGAGAGTGTGCAGGTAGACGGTGTCGAAGGGCGCCCGGTCGGTGACGTGCAGGCCCATCATCATCATCCGGGCGACCCAGAAGAAGAGGATGTCCTTGCCGGTGACGAGGGTGTTGGTCGGGTAGAAGCGGGCGAGCTCCGGGGTGCTCTCCGGCCAGCCGAGCGTCGAGAACGGCCAGAGCGCCGAGGAGAACCAAGTGTCGAGGACGTCGGGGTCGCGGGTGAGGGCGACCTCTCCGCCGCGCGCCTGCGCCGCCTGCGCCCGCGCCGCCGCCTCGCTCTCGGCGACGTAGATTCCGCCCGCATCGTCGTACCAGACCGGGATCTGGTGGCCCCACCAGAGCTGGCGCGAGATGCACCAGGGCTCGATGTTCTCCAGCCACTGGAAGAAGATCTTCTCGTAGTTCTCGGGGACGAACTTGGTCTGACCGTCGCGCACGGCCTGCAGCGCCCGCTCGGCGAGCGGCTTCACGTTCACGTACCACTGGTCGGTGAGGTAGGGCTCGATGACGACGCCCGACCGGTCGCCGTGGGGCACCGCGTGGGTGTTCGGCTCGATCTGCCGCAGGAGGCCACGGGCCTCCATCAGGGCGACAACCGCTTTGCGCGCCGCGAACCGGTCGAGGCCGTGCAGCGCCAGCGTCTCCGGCTCCGGCGCGGCCTCGGCGAGGAAGTCGGCGTTGCCGTCGAGGAGGAGGCGGGCCTCCGGATCGAGCACGTTGATCGGCCGGCAGCCCTGGCGGCGGCCCACCTCGAAATCGTTGAAATCGTGCGCGGGCGTGATCTTGACGGCGCCCGTGCCCTTCTCCGGGTCGGAATACGCGTCGGCGACGATCGGGATCAGGCGGTTGACGAGGGGCAGGCGCAGGCGCCGGCCGACGAGGGCGCGGTAGCGCTCGTCCTCCGGATGGACCGCGACGGCGGTGTCGCCGAGCATCGTCTCGGGGCGGGTGGTGGCGACGGTGACGATCTCGCCCGTCTCGGCACCGGACTCGTCGACCACGGGATAGTCGAAGTGCCAGAGATGGCCCTTCACCTCGACCTGCTGCACCTCGAGGTCCGAGATCGCCGTCTGGAACTTCGGATCCCAGTTCACGAGCCGCTTGTCGCGATAGATCAACCCCTGGGCGTGAAGGTCGACGAACACCTTGAGGACGGCCGCCGACAGTCCCTCGTCCATGGTGAAGCGCTCGCGCGACCAGTCGCAGGAGGCACCGAGCCGCTTGAGTTGGTTGACGATGGCGCCGCCGGATTCAGCCTTCCAGGCCCAGACCCGCTCGACGAACGCCTCGCGGCCCATGCTGCGCCGGTCCGGCTGCTGCGTCTCCATCAGCCGGCGCTCGACCACCATCTGGGTCGCGATGCCCGCGTGGTCCGTGCCCGGCTGCCAGAGCACGTCGCGCCCGCGCATGCGCTCGAACCGGCAGAGTATGTCCTGCAGCGTGTTGTTGAGGGCGTGTCCCATGTGGAGCGTGCCCGTCACGTTCGGCGGCGGGATCACGATGCAGTAGGGGCTGGCTCCGGCCCGCTCGGGGCGCCCGGCGCGGAAGGCGTTCCCCGCCTCCCAGGCGGCGGCGATGCGCGCCTCGACGGCGGCGGGATCGAAGGTCTTGTCCATCATCGGGGTACGGGCCGGTTTGAGCGGGCAGCGATCGAGCGCCCGCTTTCAACCCGTCGGGACGCCCGCGTCAACACGGGCGCGACCGATGACCTCCGCGCCGAGGCCGTCAGCGGCCGCGCGACACCCGCTCGATCTCCGCGCGCACGAGACGCTCGACCATCACCGGGAGGTTGTCGTCGAGCCACGCCTTCAGCATCGGCCGCAGCATGTCCTTGACGATGTCCTCGAGGGTCCGGCTGTTCTGGCTGAGCACCGTGTGGGCCAGCAGGCTGAACGCCTGGTTCACGTTGGCGCCGGCGGCCGCCGAGATTAGCGGCTCCTGCATGTCGAGGAGGTCGTCGTGGAGGCTCGCCCGCGGCGGCTCGGGCGGCGCCGCCCGCGGGAGCTCCGGCGCGGCAGCGCGGACCGGCGGAGGCTCCGGCTCGACCTCGATCGCGTCGAAGTCGAGGGGCTCGTCGGCGAAGTCGATCGGGTCCGGCTCGATCGGCGTGGGCTTCAGAGCCTGCGGCTTTCGCACGGGCTCGGCCACCTCCGCGAGGTCGAGGACGTCGTCGTTCTCAGGCTGCGGGGCGGACCGGGGCGCCGGCTCGTCCGACGGCTTGACGGCCTGATCGTCCGCGATGATGCGGCGGATGGAGGCGAGAATCTCCTCCATCGAGGGCTCGCCGGCCTTGTCCAGCGCCTTGTCCTGAGTCTTGGGGCTCGCTGCACTCATGCGGACGGCGCTCGGGCGGGAGTTGCGTGATTGGGAACGGTGAGAGGCAGTATTTCACGCTCGTCCGCCGCGGCAAGCGTGTCCGCGACACAGTCCAACGTAAATCCTCGCCAACGTGCATCCTCGCCCGCGCCGATCCTTGCCCGGAGGCGGTTCAGCGGCCGTCGGGCGTACCCACGCCGTACCAGAGATCCTTGACCTGATCGAAGTGGGTCTTGGCGCTGTAGGCGGACACGGGCAGCGAGATGAAGCGCGCGGTGAGGCGGCCGACCGCCTGGACGACGCCGTAGGAGAAGATCACGCGGTCGCGCTGGGCCAGGATCAGGTTCACGCGGGCGTTGAGCAGTTCCTGCTGCGCGTTCAGCACGTCGAGGGTGGTGCGCTGGCCGACGCGGGCCTCCTCGCGCACGCCGTTCAGCGCGACCTCGTTGGCCTGGACCTGCGCCTGTGAGGCGATGACCCGGGCCTTGGCCGCCTCGAGCTGGCCCCAGGCCGAGACGATGGCGGAGCGGATCTGGTCGCGCACCTGCTCGACCTGGATGCGGGCCTGGCCGACCGTCTCCTTGGCTTGGCGGATGGCCGAGTACTCCGCGCCGCCCTGGAAGATCGGGATCGAGACGCGGCCGACGATGGCGGCGGTGACGCCGTTCGAGCCGGCGAGCTGCTGGTCGTAGCGCTGATTGACCGCGCCCTGCAGGGCGACCTGCGGGTAGAGGATGCCCTCCGCGACCTTGACCTGCGCCTCCGCGAAATCGACGGCGTGCATGGCCGACAGGATCTGCGGATGCTCCTTGAGACCGATGTCGATCGCGGTGTTGAGGCTCGCCGGCACGAAGCGGTCGAGGGGACGGCCGGGCGCGAGCTGGCGCGGCTCGACGCCGATCACCTGCCGGTAGATGCCGATGCTGGCGCGCAGCTGCGCCTCGGCGGCGCTGACGTCCGAGCGGGCGCCCGCGAGGCGGGCCTCGGCCTGGGCGACGTCGGTGCGGGTGACCTCGCCGACGTTGAAGCGGTCGCGGGTCTGGCGAAGCTGCTCCTCGAGCACCTCGACGTTGTTGCGCCGCAGCTCAAGGCTCGCGGTGTCGCTGAGCACGTTCATGTACGCCTGAGCGGCGTTGAACAGCGTCGACAGCTCGGTGAAGCGCAGGGTCTCGCGCTCCTGAAACACCCGCGATTCGGCGCCGCGGGTCCGGTTATCGGTCTGAAAGCCGTTGAAGAGGGTCTGGTTGACGGTGAGGCCGGCGCCGCCGGGCAGGGTCGTCTGGCGGATCGTGCCGCCGCCGAGCTGGCCTTCGAATCGCGACACGCCAATATCGGCGTCGATGCTGACGGTCGGCCTGTAGCCGGCCTGGGCCTGGGCGACGTCCTCGTCCCGCACGCGCACGCCGGCGCGGCCGGCGTTGAGCACGGGGTTTCCGCCGTAGGCCCGCGCGAGCGCGCTCTCCAGCGTCTCGGCTGCGGCCGGGGTCGCGGCCGCAAGGCCTGCCGCGACCGTCAGGCCGGCCAGGCAGAGCGCGGGGCGCGTCGCAGGTTTGCGTTCTCTCACGTCGGTCAGCCCTTGCGGTTTCTCGAAAGAACCGGATCTCCGTCCCGTGACGGCCGCCGCGCGGTGTTACGCGCGATCCGGTCAAGTCCGCCCTGATGCAACTTTAGCCGAGCTTGAGCACCCGGGCCCAGTGGCGAGGCGGCCTCCGCGTCGGAATCGCGGTCAGGTGGCGCATAAAAGCGACACTTGCCCGAGGTGCTGCGGAGCGGCTGCGATGCTTATCCACGCTTTCCCCCTAGGGCGCGGCGCGGGCGGCGGCGTCCCTCGGACGCGCCGAGGGTCCGGCCACGTACGCAGGCTGGACGGGCGGGATCAAGGCCCCGCCCTCCGCCAAGATACAACTTTACATGGAGGCGCTGTGCGGGCGCGGAGTCCGTACTGCCGGCCGTCGCGCCCCGTCCGCCTGCGGGCCGAGGCGCTCTGGGGTGTCAGAAGGTGAAGCCGGCCTCGGCGGCGAAGGCGGTGAGGGCCGGCAGCGACGCGTCGAACAGCGGGCGGGAGCCGAAGGCGTCGCCCGCGCGAACGAACATGGTCGCCTTCGCGGCACGCTCGCGGCCCATCACGCAGGCGAGCCGGCCGCCATCCTTGAGCTGCTCGAGCAGGGCCTGCGGCCGCACCTCGACGCGGCCGCCGATGAGGATCGCCTCGTAGGGGCCGTGATCGGGCGATCCGGCGGCCAGAGGTCCCTCCACGACCTCGGCCGTGCCCGCGAGCCGCTCGCGCGCTGCCGCGGCGAGGTCCGGCACCGCCTCCAGCGCCACGACCTGCGCGCCGAGCCGGCTCATCAGGGCGGCGGCGTAGCCGTAGCCGGTGCCGACGTCGAGGACGCGGGCCCCCGGCCGGATCGCGAGCACTTGGATCATGCGGGCGAGGACCATCGGGGCCGGCAGGAAGCGCGTATCTCCGTCCGCGCCGCCGAGGCGCAGAGTCTGGTCGATGTAGGCGAAGTCCTCGCGGCCCTGCGGCACGAAGCGCTCGCGCGGCACGGTGTCGAAGGCGTCGAGAACGGCGATGTCGTTCACATCGAAGGTTCGCAGCTGACAATCGACCATGAGGCGTCGTGCCTGCGCGTAGTCGAGCATGGTGGCCGTCTTCCCTCGCTGCGTGCCCCGGTGCACAGGACCGCCCGTCGTCGCGGGCCGGGTCCGGCGCTCAAGGTGGGCGGCTTTTCAAGGATCGGCCGCGAAAAGGCAAGGTCCGTTGCCCGGCCTGGGCCCCGCCCGCCCCGTGCGTTCAAGGGACACCGGCGGGGATGGGAAAAAGGTGGAGGCCTCGCCCGGAATCGAACCGGGGTGCAAGGATTTGCAGTCCTCTGCGTAACCACTCCGCCACGAGGCCGTCCTGCGCCTCTCCCGCATGCGGGCAGCGCGCCCCGGACCGGGCGCCCGCCCCGGGGAGTGGCGGTGTCTAGCAGAGGGTCGGTGCGCTGGGCAACGGTGATTCTCGCGCCGGAGCACCGACCACCCCTCCCGACCCTTTTCGTGACGGAATCGTCAAACAACCCGCGCCGGCACTCTTGCGCCCGCCATCCGGGCTGTGTAGAGACACCGCCGCGATCCCCGATAGCTCAGTTGGTAGAGCAAGCGACTGTTAATCGCTTTGTCGTAGGTTCGAGTCCTACTCGGGGAGCCAAACCTTTTCAGGCACTTAGCGCCCGTTCTTCGACTAACAGTCGAGGCGTGTTACCGTGCTTGTTACCGCGGGTGTTCTGGAGGCGTTTTCAGCCCTCCCCGCGGCCCTTCCGGCGAGCCGCCCGCAACTCGGCCACGCGGCTCGACTGCACCACCCCTCCCCGGTTGTAGATCATCGTCGTTGCCATCTGCGTGTGCGTCGCCGCGCGCATCACATCAGCCGGCTCCGCGCCCGCTTCGAAGGCCTCCGACACCGCCCCTGCCCGGCTGTCCATGTTCCAGACCTCGTCCGGCCAGCCGGCCGCGCGGGCGATCTTCCGGAACGTGTGCGAGAAGTGGGACCGCTTCCACGGCTTGCCTGAGCGCTCATCGACGACGATAGGGCCGACGCCACGCGGCGGCAGTTCGGCTAGTACGTCCGGGTGCAGGCGCAGGTCGTGCTCCGCCACCTCGTTCCCGTTCGACTTCGAGGTCGGCTTCTGCAGGAGCAGCGATGCGTCGATGTGATTCCAGGTGAGACCCCAGTGCCACACCCAGGCGCCATCGGTGATCGCGCCCTCGATAAGCGCCCTTTCCTCCTCGGAGAGACGGCTCCATTCGCCGATGACATCCTTCTGCCGCAGCCCAAGCTCGAACTGGAACGTAACGGCGAGCGCGACACTCGGTCGGCCGGCGGCATGAGCCGCGGCCCGCAGCGCGACGATCTGCTCGTAGGTGGGCCGGCGCTTCCGGGCCTTCGGCATCCGGAACTCGGTCTTGGCAAGCACCGCGGCGAGCTCAATGGCGTCAGGGTCGCGCAGCTCGCACCCGTAGTTCACGACGCGGCGCAGAGTCTGGATGCAGGCGTAAGCGCTGCGCTCACCGATCTCCGCGCTCCAGTCCTTGTGCCAGCGCCGCACGTCGCGCCCGATGATTTCGGCGAGGAGGTGATCGCCGGCCTTGTCGACGAGCTTCCCGATGTACTTGCTGTAGAAGGTCCGGGTGTCTTGGCGCTTCTCGTGAAACGGCGAATCCTCGTCCGTCTCGAACGCGCGGCAGATCCAAGCCAGCGTGCCGGGCGGGGCGGCGTTCCGGGCCGGCTCGTGCCCTGAGGCCCATTCTAGCATCTCAGCGTGCAGGATAGCGCAGCGCGCGGCTATTTCTTCCGACGGCCATCCGCCGAACAAGCGCACCGTTTTCGGTAGGTAGCCCTTTGCGACGAGCTTCTCGTCAGCAACCCAGTAAAGATCGATGCGCCCATTGTGGCGCTTCATACGCTTAAGACCAGGCGCGTATAGGTCGTGCTCTCTCGGCATCAGTACCCTCCTCTCTCCGGCGAATCGGCCGGGGCGAGGCATGCTCGCTGACGTGATGGCGACGGTCGAGGAAGGCTTTCACGGCGGGCCAATATCGGCCGCCCATCATGACATCGACCTTAGGAAAGCCGCTGCGCTCAAGCACCACGGCGAGGCTCGGCCACGTCCGGGCACGAGCCGGTCCTACTACGAAGCGAGCGACCTCCTCCTCACTTGGATAGAGTCAGGTCGGTTCAATCGGGCCGGTCCGACGTACGCTCAAAACACTTTCCAATCAGAGGATGACACTGCCGGCAGAGCTGTGCGGGTCAGACCATCCGCATGCTCGACGCTGGCCGCTATCCGGGAGGCGTTGCGGCAGCCCAGATCCGAGAATGCCAGCCATCAACTCGCGGTACTTCTCGTCCAACCACTCAGAGCTGAGGGCGGCGACAGGGGCGTTGGGTGGGGAGGTTCACTGCAACTACGCGGGCCTCGGCTAAAACTGTGGCGCCCTTGAGCGCGCCACCGATCAGCTTTTCGTCAGCGTCGCAATTCAGGCTGGTGGAGCGCGTCGCCTCCGAGGAGCCTGAATGAAAGATCCTTCTGTTTGCTCGGTTGATAGCAAGCTGGCCAGCGAGGAGTTCGGGCGGACTTCATCTCGGAGCGTCTGTTTGAAGAAATTGAATGACCACTTCAATGCCCCCAGTTCCTAGAACCCACTGGGCTCGGGCGTTTGTGCCACTCGATTGAGGATGGCCCGGCGGCAGAATTCGCTCGCCGTCACGCGCTTTCCTGTTTCTGCAGACTCGGCCATCGCAGCTCTCCGAACGATTTTGGGAAAATTCAGTGGCACCTGCAGCTTCCAAGCGAGCGGATGAAGACAGCGGCTTCCAGGTACAGGGTCGATCTTAAAATCCATCATTTGACTCCAAGGCGCAGCACCTCAGGTAAGATGATCGCTGTGTCTGATTTCGTCTATAAACATGACTTGTGCGGTTACTGTAGCCTGTGAATAAAATTGAGCAGTTCGGCTTGAAATGAAGGAAATGAATGTTTCGATTGCGCTGGGGCGTACCTCAGGAACGTCCGCTTCCGGTCAGCTCAGCGTTCTGGCTTCGGACGGCCGATGATGGCCGAAGGTGAAACGGCGGCCTTCGGGCGGGACACTGAGCAAAACGGTCGTTTCCGTTCGGCCAGGCTCGTTCCTGGCCACGCTCTCGCGAGCAATGGTCCAATAGGGCTTGAAACGTCAGACATCCGGTGCGCTTCGAGGTCGAACCCGGACCGCTGTCCCATTGGATCAAGCTGCCTTGCTCAGCTTGGGTATGCTGCCGCGCGCCACGACCCGGTGTGGATCTCAAGGTGGGCCCCTATCGAGCTGACGGTGAGCGAAGCCGATCCGGCCGCGAACCCAGACCGCGGCGGGGCCCAACATCCAGATCACGTCACAGGCGGAGAGCGATTTTTCCGAGGCGCCCTGCCTGAGCTGGCGACCTCCAGGAGGCGGTCATGGATGTCACCAGACGGATCTTCGCCGCGGGCGCCGCCACGCTGCCCTTCGCCGGCCCGGGCCTGACCTACGCCCGGGCTCAGAGCACGATCCAGGACGCACCGCTCATCGGCAACAACGCGGCGGCGGATCCCCTGGAGATGGCCGTGGACGCCTACATCTACGGCTACCCGCTCGTCACCATGGAGATGACCCGGCGCGTCCTCACCAACGTGGCCGCGCCCGAGGGCAAGAACGCCCCGATGGGCCAGTTCGCCAACCTGCGCGAGTACCCGGACGCGAAGTTCCGCGCCGTCACCGCCCCCAACGCCGACACGCTCTACTCCAGCGCCTTCCTGGACGTCGGGCGCGAGCCCTACCTCCTCAGCATCCCGGAGGAGGGCGGACGCTACTTCCTCATGCCGATGCTCAGCGCCTGGACAAACGTCTTCGCGGTGCCGGGCAAGCGCACCACGGGCACGGGAGCGCAGACCTACTTCATCGCAGGCCCC
>NZ_BJZU01000064.1 GCF_007992195.1 Methylobacterium oxalidis
TTCGGCCGGATTGTTGATGCCCTTCGTGACGCTCTCATTGGCGAGTGCGGGCACGGCTGCGAGCCCTGCACCGAGTGCGAGAAGATGGACCGCTCTCATGGTTCCTCCGTGGATTTTCTGCAGACCGGTCAGCGACACGATCGAAGCTGTTTCTCTGTCTGCTCTGGCCGGCAGTTTTCCCGCCATTGATGCAGGTTCATCTGCCTAACCAGCACATAGATATCGGCTCTTACGGTAATTGCAATAAGCAAAACATAAATATTTGAACATCGATAAGTGAGAGCAATAGAAATCAATCTCCGATCGAACAAATTGGCCAGCTAGAAATAGAAGTTTTGTCTTGAGACTTAATTTTTATGACACCGCCGATTTCTCTCATTACGATATTGACTGGCCTGTGGCGATGTTTACGCTCACTCCTGTTTGCGACTGGATCTGACGGCTCTTCAGCCTGGACCGCTCTGGAGCTTATTGATCACGGCGAGGTCGAATGGCCTCGCCGTTTCTTCTTGAGCTTTACTTCGCAGGTCGGAAATCCGTCAGATCGGTCTCGGTGTTGCACAGGAGCCGTGCGCGACACTGGATCCGAGCTTGAAACTTTTCACAATTCGAGTCAATCGACGGGATAATCTGGCAATCAGCTTGGGCAAAATCAGTCGTTTACGGCAGGCGCTTCGGCAAAATCGCCTTCATCACCCTTGTATAAAATCCTATGGCCATCGCGATGGCTCCGGTGCTCGAAGCGTCGCTGGATGTTCCGACTCGGGTCGATCAGCCGAGCGTCCCCGTGGCTTCCCACGGGCAGATCGGGCTTGGCGAGGCGCAACCGGATGAAGCCCGAGATGCCGTCCGGCGTCCGGATCTGACGGCTCTCGTTCGCCAGGAAGTCTGGTCCGGCGGCGTTGGCGGCATCCGCGGCGGCCTTCAGCCCCGGAGGCGGCGGGTCTGGGTTCGGAGAGGGCGTTCAGCGTCCCGGCAACCCGTTCGGCTGGGCGAGGCCGCGCCCGCACCGGCGCCCCTTGCGGGGTGAGGCCGGACGCGGGCGTTCCCGCTCATGCATCCGCGCCGACGCCGGGGTCGGCCGGCACCGCCGCGATGCCGGCCCGCGCTGCCCAGGCCCCGAGATCCTGCTTTCGGATCGCCGCGGCCATCATGTCGGGGAAGAGGTCCGGCGTGCAGGCGAAGGCCGGCACGCCGAGGCTGGCGAGTCGGGCCGCGAGCGCCCGGTCGTAGGTGGGCGCGCCCTCGTCGGAGAGGGCGAGCAGGGCCATCATCTGCACGCCCGAGGCCACGAGGCGCTGGGCCCGGGCGAGCAACCCGGCCGCGACGCCGCCCTCGTAGAGATCGGAGATCAGCACGAGGATCGTGTCCTCCGGCCGCGTGATGCGCGACTCGCAGTACCCGACCGCGCGGTTGATGTCGGTGCCGCCGCCAAGCTGGACCGAGAACAGGACCTCGACCGGATCGTCGAGGGAGTCGGACAGGTCGACCACCTCGGTGTCGAAGACCACGAGCCGGGTCGAGACCGCGGGCAGCGAGGCCATCACCGCGCCGAAGATGCTCGCGTAGACCACGGAGTTCGCCATCGAGCCGGACTGGTCGATGCACAGCACCACGTCCTTGAGCGAGCCGCGGCTCTTGCGCCCGTGGCCGAGGCGCGTCTCGGGGATGATGGTGCGGTACTCGGCCTGATAGTGGCGCAGGTTCGCCCGGATGGTCCGGTTCCAGTCGATCTCGGCGTGGCGCGGGCGGCGGTTGACGCTGGCGCGGTCGATCGCCCCGTTCACCGCCTGCCGCAGGGGCTCCTCGAGCTTGCGCAGCAGCGCCTCGACGACCTTGCCGACGACGAGGCGGGCGGTCTCCCGGGTGCGGCCACCGAGCAGGCCGCGCATCGCGATCAGCGTCGAGACGAGGGCGACGTCGGGCACGACCGCCTCCAGCATCTCGGGCTCGGCCAGCATGCGCTTGAGGTCGAGCCGCTCGAAGGCGTCCCGCTGCAGCACCTGCACCACCGAGGCCGGGAAGTACGCGCGGATGTCGCCGAGCCAGCGCGGCACGGACGGGGCGGAGCTGCCGAGCCCGCCGGAGCGGTCGGAATCGTAGAGGGCGCCGAGCGCCCGGTCGATGCGCCGGTCCCGCTCGCCGAGCGCGCAGCCGGTGCCCTCGGCCTGGCCGCCGCCGAGCACGAGGCGCCATCGGCGCAAGCGCTCGCTCTCCTCCACCGGCTCGCTCACGAGGCGTCCTCCGTGGTCGCGTGTTCGGGCCCGAGGAGCAGGCGCAGGATGGGCAGGACCCGGTCGGCCCGCTGCGCGTCGAAGCCGGTTCCGGGGCCACCCGCCTCCGTCCGGCCGCCCGGCCGGGCGAGCGCCTCGCCGATCGCCCGCCGCTCGGCCGGAACGATCGTCGCGAAGGTCCGGCGCACCAGCGGCAGCAGCTCGTCGAAGGTCTGCGCGTCGAGGCCGCAGAGCCACGCGTCGATGACGGCGAGCAGGCCCTGCCCGTGGATCAGGGCGGCGCCGCTCTCCTCGAGGAAGCCCTCGATCCAGGCCGCGGCCGCGGTCGCGCCGGCCGCCCGCGACAGGGCGCGGTGGAGGCGGTCGCCGGCCTCGTCGGCGCAGAGTACGCGCGCGTCGTAGAGGAGGCGCACCGCCCGCCCGACGACGCGGCCGTGGACGTGCTCCTGGTCGGCGAGCATGCGCAGCGCCTCCTGCCAGGTCGCCCGGAGGCCGGACTCCTCCAGGAGCGCCACGGCCCCCGAGACGGCGACGATGCGCGCCGTGGCGGCGGCCGCCGCCTCGTCGTCGAGGCTCTGGCAGGCGGCGACCAGCCCGGCGGCCGCGCGCGGCACGAGCCCGTGCACCACCGCCAGGACGGGGGCGGTGTCGGAAGAGCGGACCGAGCCGTAGCGGGCGAGCTCGGCCAGGGGCGGCAGCGCCTCCATCAGGTCGAACACGTCGGCCGAGACCGCGGCGCGGTCGTCGAGGGCCTGCACCACCTCGGCCCCCGCCGCCCCGAGGTCGGCGTCGAGAAGCGTCCCGATCAGCCCGGCGAGCTCGGCCACCCGCTCGGCGCGCCGCGCGGCGGCGCGGACCCGGCCCGCCGCCGCCTCGGCCACGGTGCCGCCCTCGGCGGAGGCGGCGACGAGCTCCACCACCCACTCGGGCTGCCAGGCAAGAAACCAGCTCTCCTTGAAGGTGCCGCGGCCGCGCGCCTGCCGCCGGTCGCCCCAGGGTATGCCGATGAGGTGGAGGCGGTTGAGGAAATGGCTGCGGGCGAGGTCTGTCTCCTTGCGCAGATCCAGGACGATCTCGCCCGCATCCGCGCCGGGCTTGAGGCGCAGGCGGCGGCACTGCGCCTCGAAATCGGCCTCGACCGGCGTGCCGGGACTGCCGGGCGGCGTCGCGCCGAGGCGCTCGCCGATGACGAGCTTGCGCCGGATCAGGGCCATCGGGCCCGGGTCCGCGAAGCACAGGGTCGCCTGCGCCGCCTCGTCGAGGTCGTCCAGCGAGGGCCGCGCCCGGCCGCGGAAGCCGGCGAGCGCCTCGGCGAGCCGCGCGGCCTCGATCACGGAGGCCGGCGAGGCGTCGAGGTCGGCCTCGCGCAGGAGCGCGGCGGCCCGGGCGAGCCAGCGGGCGGCCACCTGCCCCTCGTGGTTCCACAGGGTGTCGTACCACTCGGGCGAGAGCACGCCGGCCCGGTAGCCCGACGCCGTCGCAAGCCGCTCGTAGGACCAGGGCGCCCAGGCACAGGCGATCTTGGTCTTCGGAAGGCCCTTCAGCGTCGCGGCGTCGGCGCCCGCCCGGCCCCTGGCGTCGTGCAGGGCGAGCGCCGGGACGTGCCAGGCGCCGCAGACCACGGCGACCCGCGCGAAGCCCTCCTTCGCGGCCCGGCGGATGGCCTGCCGCATGTGCGCCTCGCGCGCCTCCTCCCGGAAACGCTCGCCGGGGTCGGGCTCGGCCTGCTCGCGCAGCGCCGTCATCGCCTCGGCGATGGCGCCGAACACGTCGCCGTCCGCACCCGCCCGGCTCTCCACGAGGGCGTCCCACCAGCGCTCGCCGTCCGGGTAGCCCGCGGCCTGCGCGAGCTCGCCGAGCGGGTCGCGCCGGAGGGCGGCGGGCGCCGGCGCCGGGACCTCCGGATCGTCCCCGGCCGCGTCCCCGGCCTGCGCGTCGGCCGCCGGGGCGGCGGGACCCCCGTCGATCGGCCCGGCCTCGTCCTCCGACGAGGGCTCGGGCATCCCGGGCGGCGCAACGCCCGGCGGTCCGAACCCGTCGGCGAGCTGGATCGCGTGCGGGAGGTCGATGAACCGCACCGCGATCCCCGACGCCAGGGCGCCCTGCAGGGCCACCCATTCGGGCGAGAAGCCCGCGTAGGGGAAGAAGGCGCAGTCCCGCGGCCGGTCGGGCCGGTAGACGAGGAGCGCCACGGGCGGCACCATGCCCGACTGCGCGGCGAGCGGGATCAGCGCCTCGGCGTCCGGCGGTCCCTCGATCAGCAGGCAATCGGGCTCGAAGGCGTCCAGGGCCGCGCGCAGCGAGCGGGCGGAGCCGGGCCCGTGATGGCGGATGCCGAAGAGGCGGATCTCGGACATCGGAGCGCCCCGTCAGGCGGTCTCCCGGGCGGCCCGGTAGAGATCCTTCCAGTCGGCGCGCTCCTTGACCACGGTCTCAAGGTATTCCCGCCAGACGATGGCGTCCTGGACGGGGTCCTTCACCACCGCGCCGCTGATGCCGGAGACGAGGTCGTGGGCCGAGAGCCGGCCGTCGCCGAAATGGGCCGCCAGCGCCAGCCCGTTGCCCACCACGCTGATCGCCTCGGCGGTGGAGAGGGTGCCGGAGGGCTGCTTCACCTTGCTCTTGCCGTCCGCGGTGACCCCCTCCCGCAACTCGCGAAAGATCGTGACGACGCGCCGGATCTGTTCGGCGCCCGGCGGCTCGGCCGGGATCTCGAAGGCGCGGCCGAGGGCGGCTACCCGGCTCTCCACGATGGCGATCTCGGCCTCGATGGTGGCCGGCGGCGGCAGCACCACGGTGTTGAAGCGGCGCTTGAGCGCGCTCGACAGCTCGTTGACGCCGCGGTCGCGGTTGTTCGCCGTCGCGATCACGTTGAAGCCCTTCCGGGCGGAAACCTCCTCGTTGAGTTCCGGGATCGGCAGGGTCTTCTCGGACAGGATGGTGATGAAGCTGTCCTGCGTCTCGGAGGGGATCCGCGTCAGCTCCTCGACGCGGGCAATGCGGCCCTCGCTCATCGCGCGCATGACGGGCGAGCCGACCACCGCCTCGCGGCTCGGGCCCTTGGCGAGCAGGAGCGCGTAGTTCCAGCCGTAGCGGATCGCCTCCTCGCTGGTGCCGGCCGTGCCCTGCACGATGAGGCGGGAGGTGCCGCTGATCGCCGCCGCGAGGTGCTCGCTGACCCAGCTCTTGGCGGTGCCGGGCACCCCGAGCAGCAGCAGCGCCCGGTCGGTGGCGAGCGTCGCCACGGCGATCTCCATGAGCCGCCGGTCGCCGATGTATTTCGGGGTCACGACGAAGCCGGAGGGCAGGCGCCCGCCCAGCAGGTAGGTGACCACCGCCTGCGGCGACATCTGCCAGTTCGGCGGGCGCGGCCTGTCGTCGGCCCCGCGAAGCGCCTCGATCTCCTCCGCGAAGGCGTCCTCGGCGGCCCGGCGCAGCTGCGCGGCCCCGCTCCCGTTCGTCGAGGTCATGCCCGGGCGTTCTCCGCTGCGATGGTGAAGGGTTCGAACTCGCGACGCATCGCGGCGCGCAGCTCGAGCGTCTCGGCGAGGCGCGCGACCTGCCGGCGCAGGCGCCCGTCGGGATCCTCGGGCGTCTCGTCGGGCAGGCGGGCGAGGAGGGCGGCGGCCGAGGCCGCGGCCTCCGCGTCGGGGTGGGCCCGCTCGGCGAGGCGGTCGATCATCCAGCTCCGGGCCAGCGCGTCGCGGTCGGCCCGGGCGCCGCGGGTGACGGCGGCGAGCCAGTCGAGATGGGCGGCGGTGAAGCGCTCCGAGAAGGCGGCCGGTCCGTGGCCGAGATGGGCGAGGATCGTCTCGGCCTCGCCGCCGCGGAACGCAGCCTCAACCAGCCGCTCCCACTCCGCCGCCGGCAGGAGCCCGGCGGCCCTCGCCCAGACCTCGCGGAGCGGGTCGGTTGGCCGGACGCCGGAGAGGCGCCCCGCATGGGCCTCGCCCAGCACCGTGGCCAGCGCGCGCGCCCAGTCCGCGTCGCCCTCGCGGCGCACGGCGGCGAGGAAGCCCTCGATGATCGGGTCGGACCACTCGCTGCGCAGGGCCAGCTCGATCCAGAGCCGGGGCGGGTGCTCGGCGAAGGCGTGGAGCGGCGCCGCGCCCAGGATCTCCCGCAGGAGCCCGGCCCCCGTCCCGCCGCCCCGCCTCTCGTAGGCGCGCGGCTCCACGCCGTCGCGGGCGAGCATCGGCGATTCCTCCGGCAGGGTCACCGCCAGCGCGTGCGTGGTCCCGCCGAAGAGCCGGCGCTTGGCGGTGATCGCGAGCGCCGCCTGCGCCCGCGCCGCCATGCGGGAGGCGAGGAGGGAGCGCGGCAGACGCGAGAGCAGGCGCTGCGCCGCGGCGCGCACGCCCGAGGCGCGGTCGTCGAGGCAGATCTCGAGGAAGGGCGCGTCCGCCTCGGACAGGCCCACCTCCAGGGCCGCAACGAGGCTCTGGCGGATCTCCGCCTTCTCGGTCCGGAACGCGGCCTCGAGCGCCGCGCGCGCGGCCTCCGGCGCGTCGGCGCGGACGGCGAGGAACGCCGTTCGGCGCTCGGACGGGCTGCCCTCGCTCCAGTCGCCCGAGACAGGCTCGGCCGCCTCGGCCGGGTTGTCCGCACAGGCCCGGTCGAGCCAGGCGAGCTCGGAGCCGGCGATCCGCCCGACCGCCTCGGCGAGGTCGGCGCGGTGCGCGGCGAGCGCCGGCACCAGCCAGGGCGGGGCCCGCACCCCGGCCGCGGCGGCGAGCCCGCACCACTCCGCGAGCCTGTCGCGGGCGCCGCCCGACAGCAGCAGGGCGAGGCGCGCCGCCGCGGCGGACGGGCATTCCGGCCCGGCCGGCGGCCGGGGCTCGGCCGGGACGAGCAGCCCGGGCGCCAGGGCCCGTCCGGCGAGGTGACGAACGCCGTGGCCCGCGAGCCGCGCCAGGAGGGTGGCACCGGGATCCGAGGCCGGGCCGGGCTCGCCCCAGGGCTCGAGGGGAGCGCCCGCGAGACCTGTCGGTGCCCGGTCCGCCCCGAGCAGGGCGGTCGCGAGCGCCGCCTCCCAGCCGTCGGCGGCCTGCCCAATCCCCTCCATCAGGCCGCCCGCATCAGGATCGGACGCGCGTCCCGCGCGGGCACCGCGTAGAGGTGGCCGCCGGCCACCAGCGCGAGGGCCTCGAGCCCGAACCCGTCGTAGAGGCCGAACAGGTCGACCGGTGCGCCCGCCGCCACCGAAACCAGGGCGGGCAGGTGCGGACCGGCCCGCAGCGCCAGGCAGCCCGTCGCGTCGCCCGCCGCCAGCGCCTGCCCGTCGGTGAGGCGACCGAGCCGCACGCCCGCCAGCCGCAGGGGCCAGCGCTCCGTCCAGGGCGCCCGCGCGAGGGCGCCGGCATAGCCGTCGAGCGCCGCGGCGACGCTTCCCGCCCCCGGCAGGCTCGCGGCGCGCGCCGGCCCGGCACGGCCCTCGCGAAACACGGCGCGCAAGGGGGGATCCCCCGGATGGAAGGCGAGCGCGCCGCCGAAATCCTGGCCCGCGGCCGGAGCCGGCGGCAGGGGCGCGCCGCCCGTGCCGTACTCGATCACCTGCGCGAGGGCGCCCGAGCCGCGCCCGGCGAGCCAGACGCTGCGCGCGGTGAGCTTGTCCTCCTCCTCGACCGCGTGGGCGAGCACCGCCCATTCGTCTGTGTGGTCGGGCCGGGCCGCCATCTCCTCGGCGGAGACGGGGAAGCCGATGGCGGCGCGCACGCCCGCGGCCTGCCCGGGGTCGAGCGCGTCGAGACGGCGCGCCGCCCGCGCGAGCAGCGCGAGCCGGCCGATCCCGAGCGCCAGCGCCGCCTCGGGTCCCGCCGCGCCAGGCCGCGCGCCCGCGGCGGCGAACCCCGGCAGGGCGCGCACGCGGCGAGCGAGGCCGGGTGCCTGACCGTCCACGAGGCGGCCGGCCATCCGGTCCCAGAAGGCGTAGGGCTCGGCCCTGGCGCCCGCGAGGCCGCGGCGCATCAGGTCGCGGAGCCAGAGATCGAGCTCGTCGAGGGCGGCCGCGACGCGATCCTCGCGCGCTTGCCGCCGCTTGGCCTGCGCCCGCTCGTCGACGGGCTTGGCCGGCTCGCAGGTCCTCGCCTCGGCGGCGGCGCGGCCCTCGCGCCCCTTCGCCCAGGCGGCGGCCCAGTCCGGCGGTTCGGCCTCGGGGAGCGTGCCCGCGGCGTCCACGAGCATCAGCCCGAGCGCGTGCTTGCAGGGAAACTTCCGACTCGGGCAGGTGCATTTCGAGGCGGGGCCGCCGAGATCCGCGACCGTGCGGTAGGGCGCGGCTCCGCTGCCCTTGATCTCGCCCCAGACGAGCGTGCCGGCGCGTCCGAGCCCGAGCCACTTCGCCGGCTTCGCCTGATCCTGACCGGCCTTGCGGCTCGATGCGTCGGGCGCGAGATCGAGGATCTGGGCTGCGGTCAGGCTCATGCGGAAGGACGCTGGGCTCCTGATTCGGCGGTCGGCGCGACCGTTCAGAAGATCGACGGCCTTGTCAAAGCCGGCTCCCGCCCGCGCCCCGTAGGCGGCCCGCGCCGCGCGCGTGCCGTGTCCTCGTAGCGGCCGGACATCAAGGCTGAACGACAGTGCCGAGGCCGATCAGAACCAGGGGGATCGCCGCGAAGGCCAGGACGGTCTGCGTCGCGGTGATGCCGGCCATGAGGGCGGCGTCGCCGCCGAGCTGCCGCGCCAGGATGTAGGCGGACGAGGCGGTCGGCAGGGCTTGGAACAGGAGCGCCGTCGTCAGCGCCGGCCCCTTCAACCCGAGCGCGGTGGCGACCAGAAGCGTGACGATCGGCATCGCGAGGAACTTCATGGCGGAGGACGAGGCGACCGGCCCCATCCAGTGCCGCACCGAGCGGAACTCGAGCGCCGCGCCGATGCAGAGAAGGCCGAGCGGCAGCGAGGCCGCCCCCAGGGCGCGCATGGCCGGCTCGACCCCCGCAGGGATGCCTAGCCCGAGCATCTGGAACGTGATGCCGCCGAGGGAGCCGACGACCAGCGGGTTCGTCACGAGCTGCCGGAGGAGGCCGGCCCGGGTCAGTCTCGCGGAGCCGTACCGGGCGAACACGAGCACGCAGAGGATGTTCACCGTGGGCACGATGGCGGCATTGCAGATCGCCGCCAGGGCGATGCCCTTCGCGCCGAACAGCCCGGCCGCCAGGGTCACGCCGACGTAGTTGTTGAAGCGCACGCTGCCCTGGAACACCGACGTGAACGCCGGCCCCTCCAGCTTCATGAGCGGTCGCGCGGCGACGACGAGCGCGGCGACGGCGAGGGTCGAGAGGATGAGCGTCAGGGCGAGTTCCCGCACGGGCAGCGCCTCGAGCTGCGCGGTCGCGAGGCCGTGGAAGAAGAGGCACGGGAGCAGGACGAAGTACGCGAGCCGCTCGGCCTGCGGCCAGAAGGCGTCCTCCAGGAACCGGGAATGCCGCAGCACCATCCCGAGCGCGGTCAGGATGACGACGGGCAGGAGGGCGAGAAGGACGGCGCCGGTCATGATCTGCCTCCGAGGGCTTCAGAGAGGGAGTCGTCCGCCCATCGGGCCGAGCAGAGCGGCTGCCTAACACCGTACCGATGCGAGGGAAAATTCCTCTCGGCCTACCTGTCCGCACCTCGGCGGCGGGCCTGCGCGGCGGATGCGATCGGCCGTCGGCCCCGTCCGCCGGAAAGCCGACGACCGCGAGGCGCGAGCCGGTCCCGGTGGCATCCGGATAGGGCGCCTGGTCGTGCTCGATTTCGATCGTTTCGCGCCCATTCGTGCCGTTCAGGGCATGCGTCGCCGAATTCTGAAGCGGGCTCACGGCTGGATGCAGGGAGGGGCACCGCTCAATGCGCTTCGGGCACCCTTGCCCGCTACCTGACGCAGCAGGTCACGTGCCGCGCGCTCCGATCGGGGATGCGGGGGCAGGAGCTGCGTCCGCTCTGATCGCTCGCGCTCCGCGCAGCACCTCACGGCGCAGGATCTTGCGTGCCGCGGCGGCGAACAGGACCGCGAGCAGCAGCATCAGCCCGTCGAACCACGCGAGCAGCAGATCGCCGCCGGATCCGCGCAGCGGATGCTCCGCTATCGTCAGGATGTCGGCCGCGACGACGGCGAAATACAGCACCGCCGCGCCGGCCAGACTCTCGCACCACGCCCGGCGCTGCGGACGAACGAGCGGCACCAGCGCCGCGATGATCCATGTCCCGAAGAAGGCACGGACCTCCCAATCGGCACGACCGACAAGGTCCGTGGGCAGGAGACGGTTGGAGAGAAAGTAGACCGCCACTGCCGCCGACAGGCCGGCCACCGCCCCGATGTTCAGAGCCCGGACGAGCCGCAGACCGAGGCTCGCGCGCGCGCCGGGCGCCGGCACGCGGGCCATCGTCCAGAGGATGAGGCCGGTTGCCGAGACGGCGCAGCCCAGCAGCCCGCACAGGAAGAACAGGGCGCGCAGGAGCGGACCGGCGAAATGCGCCTCGTGAAGGCCGATCATCGTCGCGACGGTCTTGGTGGCGGGCTTCAACTCGGCGGCCACGATCTGCGCGACCGCACCCGTGGTTCCGTCGAAGGCGACCTGGGGATGCTGGTGGGAGAGGCCGTGCGGCTCCTCGAACAGCACGATCACGGTCGCGTTCGCGTCGCGCGGATTCTGGATCGAGACGCGCTCCAGCGGCTCGCGGACGCGCGCCATCGCATTGAGCACCATCGGTCCGACCGGGGCCAGGGTGCCGGGCTGCCCCACGGGCGGTCGTGGCCGCGCGATCTGACCGCTCTCGGCAAACATCGCCTGCGCGTTGCCCTTGTAGGCCGCCGTGACGCCCCAGGGCATGTACATCAACGAGAGCGTGATCAGACCGGTGTAGGTGATCATCAGGTGAAAGGGCAGCGCCAGCACGCCCGTGACGTTGTGCGCGTCGAGCCAGCCGCGCTGGTGGGACCTGTTCCGCCGGAAGGTGAAGAAGTCCGCGAAGATGCGCCGGTGCGTGATGATGCCGGAGACGAGGGAGACGAGCAGGATCATCGTGCAGATGCCGACGATCCAGCGCCCCCACAGGGGCGGCAGGTTGAGCTCGAAGTGGAACTGGTAGAGGAAGTCGCCGCCCCGCGTGTCGCGCACGGCGGCGGGTGCGCCCGTCTCCGGGTCGAGCAGGACGTGGCCCGGAGCCTGACCGGCTCCCCGCCGCCAGAAGAGCTCGACCACCGGCTTGTCCGGCCGCGGCGGCGTGATGAACCATGCCCGCGCCCCGTCCGCGTGCACGTGCATGTAGGCGACGCCGCGCTCGACAGCCGCCGCGAGGGCGTCCGGGCCGAATGCCTCCCGGCTGTGCAGCTCAGGCTGCATCCAGCGGGTGATCTCGGGCCGGTAGTAGCTCGCCGTGCCGGTGACGAAGACGGCGAACAGCACCCAGCCGACCACGAGGCCGGACCACGTGTGCAGCCACGCCATCGATTGCCGGAAGCCCTTATGCATGGTCGGTCAAGGCGCCGATGTCCGGAGACGCTCCTCTAGAAGTCGACTTGCGCGGAGACGATGAACGTGCGCGGTGCTCCGACCGCCAGGAAGCCGCGGGCGGCGGAGGCCCAGTACGAATCGTCGAGGATGTTCTCGACGATGGCTCGAACCACGACGGGCTTGCCGTTCACCCCCGGGAAGACGTAGCGCAGGCCGGCATCGAAGCGCGTCCAGTCGGGGACCGACTGGGTGTTGGCCTGATTGTAGAACTGACCGCTCGTGTAGATCGCCCGTCCGGTCAGCGTCAGGCCCGGCGCCAGCCACGGCGGCAGGTCGTACTCGCCGTAGAGGTTGAACGCCGTCGTCGGGACGCCGGGTGCGGCGTTCCCGTCGAACTGGCCGCCAGCGGTGCTGACGAGCCGCGCGTCGATGAGCGTGACGCCGCCGAGGAGCCGCACGCCCGGAACAGGCTCGCCGAACACGGCGAATTCGGCGCCGCGGTTGCGCTGGAGGCCGCTGAGGGAGAAGCGCCGTGTCGCGGGATCGGTGAAGGCATTCGGCTGCTCGATCTCGAAGAGCGACGCCGTGAGCGCGACGGTTCCGAAATCGTACTTGGCGCCGATCTCCTTCTGGCGGCTCACGAAGGGCGCGAAGATCTCGTTGGCGTTGACGGCCGTGGCCGGCGCCGTCGCTCCCTCGGAGAGAGACTCGATGTAGTTGCCGTAGAACGAGAGGTTCTCGAACGGCCGGACCACCAGAGCGAAGGCCGGGCTGAACCGGCCCTCCTGGTAGCTGGAGGCGATCGTGCCCTGGTTCGCCGCCGGACGGGTGTTGAAGCTCCTCAGCGCTACGTCCTGGTAGCGGCCGCCCAGCGTCAGCAGGAATCGGTCATCGCCCAGGGACAGGGTATCGGCCACGGCCACGCTGCGCAGCGTGAGTTCCGTGAAGAGGGGTTGGCGGCTCGCACGCGGCAGCCCCGCCGTGGCGATCGATCCGAACGGCAGGTGGACCGGGTCGTAGATGTTGGTGCGGAAGCTCGGCAGGCTCGGCGGAAAGTAGCCGCGCGAGAAGTTCTTGTTGTTCGCCTCGACCGCCGAGACGGTGAACTGATGCCCGATGAAGCCGGTCTGGAAGTTGGATCGCAATCCCACCTCGCCGGTGAGGCCCTGCAACTCCGTGGGTGCGATGGCGAGGGTGTTCGTCGCCGCCCCGGTGCTGCTCGTGATCTGGTAGAACGAGCTCAGGGAATCCTCGCGATAGCGGCTGATGCCGCCCGCGGCGTAGATCGTCGTCTCGGGCAGGAGGTCGTACTCGACGCGGCCCGCGGCCATCTCGTACCGGCTGTCGTTGTACTCGAACGCGCTCGCCGTGTTGCGCCGGTTGTTCGGTGCCCGGGGGATGACGATGTTCGGCGCGGCCGCGTTGAACAGCGAGGTCGGCGCCGTCACGTTCTGGCTTGAGTGAGTCAGGTCGAGCGAGGCACGGAGCCGCTCGCCGCGGTAATCGAGGCCGAGCGCGGCGACGCCCCACTCGATCGCGTTCTTGTCCAGCGGGGTGGCGCCGTTGCGATAGGCGCCGTTGAAGCGCACGCCCCATTCCTTGAAGGCGCCGAAGCGGCGGCCGAGATCGACGTGCGTTCCGACCTGCGCGTCGCTGAAATAGGTCGTGGTGATCCGCGTCAGCGGCTCGTCGAAGGCGCGCTTCGGGATGAGGTTGATCGTGCCGCCGACACGACCGACGCCACCGCTCAGAAGCGCGGTCGGCCCCTTCAGGATCTCGACGCGCTCGATACCCTCCAGCGGGCTGCGGCGCGGATTGTTGATGTAGAACAGGCCGTCGAAGGCCGTGTCGAGGTTGGTGACCGAGAAGCCGCGAATGAAGAACGAGTCGCGCTCGCTGAACGGCGGCGCATCGTTGCGCACGGATGGATCGTTCAGGACGACGTCGGCGAGCGAGCGGGCCTGCTGATCGCGGATCAGCTTGTCCGTGAAGCTCGTGACGTTGAAGGGCGTGTCCAGGACGGGACGGTTGCCCAGAAGGCCGACCCGGGCCCCTGTCGCGACCTGCCCGCCCGCATAGGGAACAGGGGGTTGGCCGACCGTGCCGCTCGCCGGGGGCAGGCCCGCGACGGATCCTGGCCGCTGTCCTTCGACGCTCAGCTCGCTGAGCGTGACCGCCCCGGGCACCTCCCCGCCGAACTGGACGTAGCGCGGATTGACGAGCGTGATCGTGGAAGGGCCGACCGCCTTGTGGGCCAGGCCGGTGCCCTCGAGAATCCGGCCGAGGGCCTCGAGGGGCTGAAGGACGCCCGCGACGCCGTTCGTCGTGAGCTTCGCCGTCAACGCGGTGGCGTAGACCAGCTTGACCCTGGCCTGCTCGGTGAAGGCGACGAGTGCCGGTTCGAGCGGCCCCTGCGGGATGTCCAGGAAGACCGTCTCGGCATCCTGTGAGGCCGAAGGCGCCGGGGCGAGTGCGATGATGCCCGGCTCGCGGTCCTTTCGCGACGGGGCGCGGCCCGTGTCCTGGCCGAGCGCCCCGGAAGAGGGCATCACCAGTATCGACATGCCGGCGAGCGCGGTCCCGACCAGCCGCCCACATCCGAGTTCACGGTCTCGCGCCGCCATCCCACGCCCCATCTCCAAGGGGCGGCACGCTTCGCGCTCTCTCGACCCCTATTGAGTGAGATCAACGAGGCCGCGATCTCCTGACGTCCGGTCGCGAGATTTTTTTAGGCTTTCACAGCGGCGACCCGACGAGGACGAGAAGAGGGGTCAATCGCGTGACGCTCACCCCCATCGTCGCCGCGATCGCGTCGAGAGCGTCGTCCGTGCTGCGCGTGTCGAAGGCACCCGTGACGCGCCGCTCGCCGGCCCGGGAGTCGAGGAGGACGATCCGTCCGCGACGGTAGCGTCCGAGTTCCGCCAGGACCGTGGACAGGCGCTCGCCCGAGACGATCAGGCGCCCCTCGCGCCAGGCGGTCGCGCGGTTCACGTCCGCCTTGACGACGGCGAGAGAGGTGCCGCGCTCGAGCCGGACCGCCTCGCCGGCCGAGACGCGAACCTGCTGGCCGGACGCCGAGACGTCGACGCGCCCCTCGGCGACATCCACGGGCGTATCGGTGCCGTCCACCCGAACCGAGAAGGAGGTGCCCACGGCCCGGACGCTCAGGCCGCCGCCGCGCACGACGAACGGGCGCTGCGGGTCGGAGGCGACGTCGAAGAATGCCTCGCCGCGCAGGAGTTCGATTCCGCGCTCGGTCTCCGAGAAGCGGAGCGCGAGCGCCGAGCCGGTGTTCAGATCGACACGGCTGCCATCGGACAGGGTCGCCTGCGCGATGTCGCCGACGCCGCTCCAGAGGTCGGATCGCAGCCAGTCCACGAGACCGAGTTGGTCTGCAGCAGCGACGCCGAGCACGGCCGCGACGGCCAGGCAGATCAGTGGTCCCGAAGTCCGGCGCCGCTTCCGGGGATCCTCCAAATGGCCGAGCTTGCGCCACAGCTCGTCCAACTCCGCGTATGCCTCGGCATGCCGCGGATCGGCCACGCGCCAGGCCTCAAAGGCTTCCCGGTCCTCAGCGGTCGCATCGGACGAAGACAGGCGCGCGACCCACTCCGCGGCGGCCTCGTAGACCGGATCGTCGCTGCTCTCTGGCTGAGGATCGGACATGCTGCTCTCAGCCACGGCTCCGCTCCCTCCGGGTCTCACCAAGGCCCGGGCGGCCCGACGATGTGTCCCCATATCGAGGATCAACGAGGCGCAGAATTCCTGACGTCATCTGTCAGAGTCGATCACCGCAATGTCGGCGACACTGCAGAAGCGCCCTGATGAGGTGCTTCTCGACCATGTTGCGGCTGATGCGCAGGCGTGCCGCGACCTCGCCGTTCGACATACCGTCGAGGCGGGCGAGCAGAAACACCTCGCGGCATCGGGGCGGCAGCGCGTCGACCGCGGCTGCGAGCCGCTTGAGTTCCTGCCGGGCCATCGCCTGCCGTTCCGGAAGCGCGAATCCATCGACGATGTCAGCCATTTCGCTGTCGCTCAGGGCCTGGAACATCGTGCCTTCGAGACGCTGCCGATTCCGCATCCGCCGCGCGACGTTTCCGGCGATCTGGAACAGGAAGGCCGATGGCTGCTCGACGTCCGTGCGCGTGAGCGCAGCCAGCATCCGCAGGTAGGTTTCCTGGTGAGCATCGGCCGCGTCGACGGAATTGCCGAGTAGCCGACACAGGATGCGCCGAAGTTTGACACCTTCGCTACGGTGCAGCGCGTCGATCGATATCGGCTGCATTCTGGAAGCCCTGGGATCTTTGCATCACGAAGGACCGCTGAAGCACTTCGCGGTGGTTCGGGCAAGCAGGATGCAGATGACTAGCAGGTTATTAGATTCATACTTCTTCTAAACTGGAGTTCTGCATCGTCGACAAGTCTTTGTATTTTTGCTGAAAACGGTCGACGGGGATTTCATCCACGCCGAGGACACGTTATTTTCGCCCCTGTTTTCTCCTGCTGCGTTGCAGCAGCGTCACAGCGCATCAAGCTCCGGCCCGTCTTTGCCTGCGCCGCGAACGGCAGTGAGCGAGTTGCATGAATCCGTGAGGCTGCGGAGCGATGGCACTGTCTTCCGCACCGCTACGTTCGCCCCGGATGAGGGGTGGCCCTCTGCTAGCGGCGCAATTCACGAACAAGCTGCCTCCCCTCGGTCGTGAGATGCCACTCCATTGCTCCCCGCTTCTTCCGATTTGTGACCTGCACGACCAGCTTGAGGGTGTATAGCTGCAGCATAGCCAACTGCTCGTCAGCGGTTTCAACGCCGGTGAATGTGACTGCCCCTCGCCGCAAACGAAGCAGCAAGGCAAGCTGAACCCCATCGATGTTCATGATTGCGACTTGAGGCGCAGCCTCAAGATTTCAAGCGACATACTGGTGCGGCAGGCTAGATTGGATATATTCTTATTAAAGTGTTCGTCCGAGCAACAATAAGCCTGCCACGAATAGCGCGGGCTTACGTTCGTGGACAGATCACGCCACTCCGCGTCCGCCGAAACCCTGTAGGAGCGTTTTCGGCTTGAGCTGAAGCGCGTGGCTGCCGTTCCCGCATCGCTGCGCGGCGGGTCCGCTGCTCGCTCCAGATGAGGCGCGAGGCATGGGGCGACCCTACGGCCGGGGTCTGCGCGAGCGGGAGGTGGACGCGGGCGGGGCGACGTCGCGCCGACGGGCGGCCGGGCGCTTCGGGGTGGGGGCTGCTGGGGCGATCCGCTGGATGGCTGCACTGGCGACGATCGGGACGGTGGCGGCTCGTCGAGGCCGTCACGCCCGACGAGTGCGCCGACGTCTTCGCCGCCGCAGGATATGAGCCGGATGAAAACGAAAACGCTCTACCGTGAACGCCGGCGCATCGAGGTGACCGTCAACCGTCACGAGGACGTCCGCCGCATCGCGACCCACGACGACAAACGCGTCCGCAACGACGCCTCAGCGGGCGCTGCGGCCGCCGCCGTCGCCTTCCGGTGCTGATCGAGTCCAGACCCGAGCGCTCGGCGGCCCGACGCTTGTTCGACGATCGGTCAGCGCCGGTGCCGGGCGCAAGGACACGCGTGTCCTTGCGCCATTCAGTCTGCGGGCCACCTCTGGCTCTCTCTGCGGGCCGGCCTTCTTCGAACGCGGACCAACGAAGGTGCTCGTCGCATCCGCAGCAGGCGAGACGGCTACGAGCACCCCGTCGTGCTTCCGCAGGTGTCGCACTTCAGGCAGGTCCCGTTGCGCACGAGCGTGAAGTTCGCGCATTCCGGGCAGGCCTCGCCGACGTAGCCCTTCATCTTCGCCTCGGCGCGGCGGTCGGCGACGCTGCGCTCGGCCGGCTCGGGGCGCGCGAAGGGGAGGGCGTCGACGAGGGCCTCCGCGCGCCCGGCCTCCGCCGGCTCCGCCTTCAGCGCGGTCGCCCCGCGCATGGCGTGGACCACGCCGGCCGCCGGGGCCGTCTGGGCGCCCGGGAGCGTGCCCGCCGGGCCGCCCTGGATCAGGGTCAGGCGGTCGGCCGAGCCGCGCAGCAGGCCGCGCGACACCACGTGGGAGACCGCCGCCGGCTTCTCGTCGGGCCGGTCCTGGCCGACGCCGCCGCCGAGCACGGTGCTGCCGATCTCGGACGGGTCCACATGGGCGAGGTCCATGCGGGCGAGATAGGAGATGGCGAGCTCGCGGAACACGTAGTCCAGGATCGAGGTCGCGTTCTTGATCGCGTCGTTGCCCTGCACGAAGCCCGCCGGCTCGAAGCGGGTGAAGGTGAAGGCCTCCACGTACTCCTCGAGCGGCACGCCGTACTGGAGGCCGAGCGAGATCGCGATGGCGAAGTTGTTCATCAGGCTCCGGAAGGCCGCGCCCTCCTTGTGCATGTCGATGAAGATCTCGCCGAGGCGCCCGTCGTCGTACTCGCCGGTGCGCAGGTACACTTTGTGTCCGCCCACCACCGCCTTCTGGGTGTAGCCCTTGCGGCGGTGGGGCAGCTTCTCGCGGGAGCGGATGCGCTCGACGCGCTCGATCACCCGCTCGACGATCTTCTCGGCCACCTGCGCCGCCTTGGCGGCGGCCGGCGCCTGGATGACGGCCTCGAGGGCATCCTCGGCCTCGTCGTCCTCGTCGGCGATCAGCGCCGCGTTGAGGGGCTGCGAGAGCTTCGAGCCGTCGCGGTAGAGGGCGTTGGCCTTCAGCGCCAGCGTCCAGGAGAGCTTGTAGGCCTCCTTGCAATCCTCAACCGTGGCGTCGTTCGGCATGTTGATGGTCTTGGAGATCGCCCCCGAGATGAAGGGCTGCGCCGCCGCCATCATGCGGATGTGGCTCTCGACCGAGAGGTAGCGCTTGCCGATGCGCCCGCACGGGTTCGCGCAGTCGAACACCGCGTAGTGCTCCGTCCTCAGGTGCGGCGCGCCCTCCAGCGTCATCGCCCCGCAGACATGGGTGTTGGCGGCCTCGATCTCCTTCTTCGAGAAGCCGAGGAAGGGCAGCAGCTCGAAGGTCGGGTCGGCGAGCTTCTCGGCCGGCACCTTCAGCGCCTTCGTCAGGAAGTCGTCGCCGAGCGTCCAGCGGTTGAAGACGAACTTGATGTCGAAGGCCGACTTCAGCCCGGCCTCCACCGCCGCGATCTTCTCGTCGGTGAAGCCCTTGGCCCGCAGGCTGCCCGGGTTGACGCCCGGAGCCTGGCCCATCGAGCCGTGGCCGACCGCGTAGGCCTCGATCTCGGCGATCTCGGATTCGCGGTAGCCGAGCGCGCGCAGCGCGTCGGGCACGGCCCGGTTGATGATCTTGAAGTAGCCGCCGCCCGCGAGCTTCTTGAACTTCACCAGCGCGAAGTCGGGCTCGATGCCGGTGGTGTCGCAATCCATCACGAGGCCGATCGTGCCGGTCGGCGCGATCACGGTCGCCTGCGCGTTGCGGTAGCCGTGCTCCTCGCCGAGGGCGAGAGCCCGGTCCCACACCGCCATGGCGCGCTCGGTGATGTCGGCCTGCGGCACGTTGGCGTGGTCGAGGGGGACGGGGGTGATGCTCAGGAACTCGTAGCCCTCGGCCTCGCCGTGGGCGGCGCGGCGGTGGTTGCGGATGACGCGCAGCATCGCGTCGGCGTTCTCGGCGTATTCCTGGAAGGTGCCGAGCTCGGCCGCCATCTCGGCGGAGGTGGCGTAGGCGGTGCCCGTCATGATGGCGCTGAGCGCGCCGGCGAGCGCGCGCCCTTCCGCCGAGTCGTAGGGCAGGCCCATCGTCATCAGCAGGCCGCCGATGTTCGCGTAGCCGAGGCCGAGCGTCCGGTAGCGGTAGGACAGCTCGGCGATCTCCTTCGAGGGGAACTGCGCCATCATCACCGAGATCTCGAGCACCACCGTCCACAGGCGGTTGAGGTGCTCGAAGGCGGCCACGTCGAAGTGGCGCGCCTCGCGGTCGTACATCGTCAGCAGGTTCGCCGAGGCGAGGTTGCAGGCCGTGTCGTCGAGGAACATGTACTCGGAGCACGGGTTCGAGGCCCGGATCCGCCCGCCCGCCGGGCAGGTGTGCCAGTCGTTCATCGTCGTGTTGAAGTGCAGGCCCGGGTCGGCCGAGGCCCAGGCCGCCTCGCCGATCTTCTCCCAGAGGTCGCGGGCCTTGAGCGTCTTCGTCACCTTGCCGGTGGTGCGGGCGGTGAGGTTCCAGTCGGCGTCCGCCTCGACGGCGCGCAGGAAGTCGTCGGTGAGCGAGACCGAGTTGTTGGAGTTCTGGCCGGCCACCGTCAGGTAGGCTTCCGAATCCCAGTCGGTGTCGTAGATCGGGAACTCGATCTTGGTGAAGCCCTGGCGGGCGAACTGCATGACGCGCTTGATGTAGGCGTCCGGCACCATCGCCTTGCGGGCGGCCTTCACCTCGCGCTTGAGGGCCGGGTTGCGCTCGGGGTCGAAGCAGGCGTCGCCCTCCGCCTCGCACTGGGTGCAGGCCCTCATCACGGCCTGGAGGTGCTTCGACACGACCTTGGAGCCGGTCACGAGGGCCGCGACCTTCTGCTCCTCCTTCACCTTCCAGTCGATGTACTGCTCGATGTCGGGGTGGTCGATGTCGACGATGACCATCTTGGCGGCGCGGCGCGTGGTGCCGCCGGACTTGATCGCGCCCGCCGCGCGGTCGCCGATGCGCAGGAAGCTCATCAGGCCCGACGACTTGCCGCCGCCGCCGAGGCGCTCGTTCTCGCCGCGCAGCAGCGAGAAGTTCGAGCCCGTGCCCGAGCCGTACTTGAACAGGCGGGCTTCCCGCACCCACAGGTCCATGATGCCGCCCTCGTTCACGAGGTCGTCCTGCACGGACTGGATGAAGCAGGCGTGGGGCTGCGGGTGCTCGTAGGCGCTCTGCGACTTCGTCAGCGCGCCGGTGCGGTAGTCGCAGTAATAGTGACCCTGGCCCGGCCCGTCGATGCCGTAGGCCCAGTGCAGGCCGGTGTTGAACCATTGCGGCGAGTTCGGCGCCACCATCTGCCGCGCCAGCATGAAGCGCAGCTCGTCGAGGAAGGCGGAGGCGTCCTCCTCCGAGGAGAAGTAGCCGCCCTTCCAGCCCCAGTAGGTCCAGCAGCCGGCGAGCCGGTCGAACACCTGGCAGGCCGAGATCTCGGAGCCGGTGCGCTCCTCCTCGGGCAGCTCCGCCAGCGCCGCCTCGTCGGGCAACGAGCGCCAGAGGAAGCTCGGGACGTCGTTCTCCTCGACCTTCTTCAGGCGGGCGGGCACGCCGGCCTTGCGGAAGTACTTCTGCGCGAGGACGTCGGCCGCGACCTGGCTCCAGCTCTCGGGCACGTCGATGCCCTCCAGCCGGAACACCACCGAGCCGTCAGGGTTGCGGATCTCGCTCAGAGCCTTCCGGAAGGAAATCGCCGCGTAGGGAGACTGACCCGCACTGGTGTAGCGCCGCTCGAACCGCATGAAACATACCTCTCCCGACGAGACGCGAGGTCTCGGCCCGCGACGCCGCGCGGGACGTATGCCCGATCATTGGGTGCCGACTCCGGCCGCACCCAACGGTGCGTTCCGGGCCGCAGAACGTGACGGTGACACCTTCGGGAGGGGCGCGAACCGACCGGCTGCCGCTCCCGAACCGTGACCCGAACATTAACGCCCGGCCCGTCGTCACGTCAACAACTGGTGTTCGGCGGCTATGTTCCGCGCTAGATGTTGTGGTGACGAACCAAAAGTTGTGGATATCCGGGGCGCGCCGCTAAGTGCGCTTTTTACCTTCGGGATTCACGGCGGAAAATTTTTGCGTCCACAGGGGAAAGCCGTCCGGCAGGGCGTCCGGTGCGCCCCGAGGCGGGTGCGCCGCGGGGAAAGGGGGGATCGCGTGCCCGAAAAGCGACACCTCCGGCGCCCGCGTCCGGCCACCGCGCGGGCTCTCTTGCGCTGCGCACCCGGATTCGAGCCTCGCGGGGCCGTGATTCCGTATGCCGGGGCGGTCCCGCGCCCGGAATCACCGTCCCGGGCGCCGTCGCGGACCTCCGCCGCCGCCTGCGGCCCTCTGCGGGCTGGACTTGCGCGGACCCTCTCAGCATAACGCATGCGGACAGGCGCGGCCGGCCGCGAGCGGCCGCGGGACGAGAGGACGTCGATGGCTCTCAAGGACACGCTGCTGCGCATCTTCACGTGGTGGAACGGGCAGACCATGTCGCTCGCCTTCTACACCGCGCGCAGCGGCCAGTTCGTCGGCACCGACGAACTCGGCAACACCTACTACCGGGCGCAGGGGCCCCTCATCGACGCCTCGGTGGGCTCCGAGCGGCGCTGGGTCGTCTACAACGGCTACGCGGACGCCTCGCGCGTGCCGCCGGGCTGGCGGGCCTGGCTGTGCCACAACGGCGACGTGCCCCCGAGCGAGGACGGCTACCGCCCGCGCGAGTGGCAGAAGCCCTACGAGGAGAACCTCACCGGGACCGCGGCCGCCTACCGGCCGAAGGGCTCGCAGCTCTCCTGGGGCCAGCGCCCGGCCGCGACCGGCGACTACGTGCCCTGGACGCCCGGCGACTGAGGCGGGGCGCCGGAGGGCGGGCGGCCTGGGGCCGGACCGCCCTTTTTCCACCACCGTTCGGGTATTGATGGCCGGACGCGCCCGCCGCCGGCGCGCCGTCCATTCGAGAGGGGCGAGCCTTGAGCCGCATCACCGCACGTCTCGCGCGCGCCACGCTCGGCCGATCCGTCCTCGCCGCGCTCGCCCTCGGGGCCTGCGCCCTGCCGGCCGCCGCCGACAAGATCAAGAACCCCACCGCCGTCTTCTCCGGCCTCGACAAGATCACCGGCCGGATCGTCTCCTTCGAGGTGGCGGTCGACGAGACCGTGCAGTTCGGCGCCCTGCAGCTCACGCCGCGGGTCTGCTACACCCGGCCCCCCACCGAGAGCGCCAAGACCACGGCCTTCCTCGAGGTCGACGAGGTCACCCTCGACAACAAGTACCGGCGCATCTTCACGGGCTGGATGTTCGCGGCGAGCCCCGGCCTCCACGCCATCGAGCACCCGATCTACGACGTCTGGCTCGTCGATTGTAAGGGCGGCACCGACCTGATCGCCGAGGCGAAGGAGCAGGAGGACGTGCCCGCCCTCGCCGCGAAGCCCGAGAAGCCGAAGCGCAACCGCGACAAGGATCCGACCCGCACCGCCCAGCAGGTGAACTCGGCGGGGCAGGTCGACGTCGAGGCGCCGCGCGGCGTGCCGGTGCAGCCGCGCCAGAAGCCCTCGCGCAAGTTCTTCCCCTCGAACGAGGGCCCGGCGCCGGCGCCGCAGCAGCCGCAATCGCTGTTCGACGCCCTGTTCCGCTAGAGCCTCAGGCCCGCCCCACCGCGACGCTGCCGTCGTCGAGCAGGGCGAAGCGGATCCCCGCCTGCCGGAGCGCGCTCACCGCCGCGTGACGCGAGCGGTCGAAGGCGGTCTCGGCGTTCTCCTCCAGCCGCCGCACCGTCGAGAACGAGATCCCGCTCGCCTTCGCGAGGTCCGTCATCGACCAACCGATCAGGGCGCGCGCGGCGCGCAGGTGGCAGCCCGCCACCGCCTGCTCGAGTCCCCTGCGCAGCGCGCCGGGCACCGCGTCGGGCGGCAGGCCGGGCTCGGCCTCGGCGGGCGCGTTGACGATCAGCCACTCGTGGGCGCGGCCGGGGTGCTGCACGGGCACGTAGCGGGCGCGCAGCCGGCGCTCGCCGCCGCCCGCCAGCACGATGCTCGGGGTCACGACGAAGGGTCTGCCCGCCGCGATCAGGGGCCCGAACGTGGCGTGCCAGTGCCGGCGCTCGGACGTCACCATCGCCCGGGCGATGTCCTCGGAGAGGTCTTCGCGCGGGCGGCCGGTCAGCTCGACGAGCTCCGGGCTCGGCCGGAAGCGGACCCTCTCGGCGGGCTCGAAGGACTGGGCCGTGAACCAGGTCCCGGTCGACTCGAACAGGGCGCGCCGGCGCCGCGCCTCGGCCCGGCGGACGACCGCCAGCCGGTCGCTCTCGGTGACGTCGAGGAGGGTGCCCGCCGCGCCGCGGGGCCGGCCGTCCGGCGCGACGAACTGCTCCCCCCGCAGCGACAGGACGCGCTCCGTCCCGTCCGGGCGGACGATGCGGGCGACATGGTGGCCCGGCGTCCCGCCCTGCCGGATCTGCCGCGCGGTCTCGAGCACGGGCCGGTCTTCGGGATGGACGAGATCGTGCAGGAGGGCGTAGCTCGGCGCGACGCTGCCCGGTTCCAGCCCGAGGAGCCGGTACAGGCCGGGCGACCAGATCTGCTCGTCGGTGGCGAAGGTCCAGCCCCAGCTGCCGGTCAGGCCGACGCTCTCCACGAGCCGCAGGAACGTCCGGGACGAGAAGGCGAGATCGGCCGCCTCGATCACCGGACGATGCTCGCGAGACGCGGTGGACGCACGTCGAAGTCTCCGGGATCGACGGAACTGCGGATCGGTTCTCGACCGGCACAACGCCGTGCCCGATGGTTGCGCGACCGCGCGGGCGCTCTATAGCGGAAGGTCTTCGCCCGACTCAATACTTACTACTAGTTGTATTGATGCCGGCGCTCCGCTCAGGCGCGGGCGTCCCGCTCAGGCGTCCGGGCCGTGACCGAGGATGGCGAGGGCCTGCGCGCCGCTGACCGACCCGTCCGAGGGCCAGACCGCCCAGTTCGCGCGGGCGGCCAGCGCCTCGCCGAGGAGGCGCTTGTAGACGTGGCGCGGCAGCTCGTGCGCCCCGAACTGGGCGAGATGGTCCGTGACGAACTGCGTGTCGGCGAGGCGGTAGCCGCCCCGGCGCAGCCGCGCCATCAGGTGGACGAGGGCGACCTTCGAGGCGTCGCGCACCTCGTGGAACATGCTCTCGCCGAAGAAGGCCGCCCCGAGCGAGACCCCGTAGAGACCACCGACCAGCCGGCGCGGCGTGCCCGCATACACCTCGACCGTGTGGGCGTAGCCCTGGTCGAACAGGGCGCCGTAGAGCTCGCGGATGCGCCGGTTGATCCAGGTCCGCTCGCTGTCCCGCCGGGGCGCGGCGCATCCGGCGATCACGCCATCGAAGTCGGTGTCGCTGCGGACCTCGAACACGTCGGAGCGCACGGTCCGGGCGAGGCGCCGCGAGATCCGGAAGCCGTCGAGCGGCAGCACGCCGCGCGCGCGCGGCTCGACCCAGTAGAGGGTCGGGTCGCTCGCGTCCTCCGCCATCGGGAAGATGCCCGCGGCGTAAGCCTTGAGCAGGATCTCGGGTGTGATCTCCACACGGGCGCCATCGTGCATGCGGGAGAGTCTGGCGCGGCGGCCGCCGGAAGACCAGAGGCTTGTCGTGACGAAAACGGCGGAGCTGACGCTCCGCCGCAGCTTTGTCGTCCGGGCGCGCCTCGGAAGACCCGGAAGCCCGCCCTGCTGCCGAGGTTGGGCACGCGCCGGTCCGTCCGCTCACCGACGGAGGTCAGGCCACGATCAGGTCGTCCGGCGAGAGCTGGCCGGCGCGGACGCCGAGGAGCTCGACCCGGGTGCTGCCGTAGACGACCACCGCGTGCCCGTGGCTCTCGAGGATCACGGGCTCGCCCGCGCCGTCGTGCCGGCCGCAGGGCCGTCCGTTCTCCGCACCGGTCTCCTCGAAGACGAGGTGGTCGTGCCCCGGCCGGAAATCCGTCACCACGGCCCGGGTGTCGCCGGAGAACACGAAGCGGTCGCCTCCGCCCTCGCCGGTCAGGACCTGGCGGCCGGAGCCCGCCACGAGGACGTCGCCCTGCGGGCCGCCGACGAGGCGCGCCTGCCCCGGCGTGCCGATCACGAGCTGGTGCGCCTCCGGGTCGTCGCTGGCGACGTCGCTCCCGCGTCGGTCGAAGAAGGTGAAGGCATCGTCCTGCAGGTAGCGGGTGTCGGTGTTGCGCAGGATGATGTCCGAGAGCGTGGTGTCCCGGATCGCGTCGAGGGTGTCCTCGTCGAAGCGGTCGTTCTCGTACCAGAGGCGATCCCCGTCGCGCAGGCGCTCGAACTGCGAGGCGACGATGGCCGAGAAGGTCTCGCCGATGAAGGAGCCCGGCGCCTGCCGCTCCGCGAGCCCGCCCGTCCAGAGGTCCACCGCGTCGACGCTGCCGAACGCCTCCTTCAGGGCCGCCACGGTCGCTGCGTCGTCGGTGATGTCCGAGAAGCGCTCGTGCGGGGGCAGGCCCAGCGCCTCGCGCGTCTGGTTCAGCGTGCCGAGCCCGAGGTCGCGCCCGCGCTGGATGTTGATCGCCGCGAGGTCCTGGCCGACCGGCGGGTCGAACAGGAAGTTGCGCAGGTCGGTCACGATGCGCGCGTCCATGCTCTGGGAGGCGTCGTCGGCGAGGTGCCGCAGGAAGCCGTCCGCGCCGGAGGCGGCGGCGAAGTCCTGCGGCGTCATGCCGAAGGTCTCGCGGAGCTGGAGCGCCGGCCCGACCACCTCGCCGGTCTCGTCGACCCGCTCGGTCTCGGCCGAGACGATCGAGTGGCCGAACCGGTAGGCCGCGCCCGCGAATTCCAGGCTGATGCGCGGGTCGGTGTCCGGGTCGTAGCCCCGGTAGCTCGCGATGGCGTCCGAGCCGAGGAGGTGGGGCAGGAACTCGTCGTAGGTGATGTGCTGGATCTCCGCCGTGACGATGGCGCGCGCCTCCTGGAACACGATCTCGTCGTCGAGCCCGGGATCGATCCGGAGCAGCCGCTCGACCTGGTAATTGTGCTCGCGCACGAAGAGCGTCTGGAGCGCGGTGAGCGAGGGGTTCTCGGCGGCGCGCTGGTCGCCCGCCGCGAAGGCGCCGTCGACGATGGGGAGGTTCTCGCCCTTCGAGGTCGCGAGCCGGCCGCCCGGCGCCCGCAGGCTCGCCGCGGTGGCGGGGTCCGAGCCGTAGACCATCGAGGCGTCGAGCCAGCCGGTGATCGCGTTCACCGCCGTGGCGGGCTCGCCCGTGCCCGGGCCCGTCGCGGGGTCGATGACGGCGCGGGTCATCGGCAGCACGCTGCCGGCGGGGAAGTAGGCGTCGCCCGGCGGGATCACGACGCTGATCGGCGTGACGCGGTCGGTCGGGCTCAGGTCGAGGTCGTGGTCGATGAACTGGCCCCAGGCGTAGAGCATGCCCGACAGCCCCTGCGGGTTCGGGATGGTCGGGTCGCCCTCGCCGACGACGATGTTGCTGATGGCGCGCGGGTTCGGCCCGGTCACCAGGGTGGAGATGCCGTCCGCGTAGTGCGCCTCGCCGAGCCGGGCGAAGGTGGCCCCGACGGCGTTGAGGCCGGGATCGGTCGGGTTGTTGTTCCGGCCGTCGATCGCGTAGGGCTCCATCGCGTTCGTCCTCCCTGATTGTTGGTGCCTCGCCCGCTCCGCGCGGGACCGCGCCCGGGCTCCGGGGGCGGAGCCCGGCGATGAGGTGCCGGGGTACGGGGGCACGCGGGGACCGACGGCCGGCGCGCCGCCGGTCGCGGTTCCTCATGGCCGCGGCGGCGCCCGGTCCCGGGCGCCGTTCCGCGGGGCGGCGCGTGCGGGTGGCGTTCCCGCGCGCGGCCGCAGCGTGCCGACTGATCAGGAAGACTGGCCCCGAGGAGGCAGCCAGTTCGATGGCCAACTCGACCATACGGAATGATTCGAAGCGGGTTCAACCCGCAAATGTTAAATTTTTGACGTTTTGATCAAGTCTCAGATCTACGCCTGTATTGCTACCGCAAATAAACGCTCGAAGTAATGGGTAATCCACTGTTGAGCTGTCAAATCACTGCGGAGGCGGGTCGAGCCACGGCACATGCCCGTGGGGCCGGTTATTGCTGAATCGCACGACTGTCCTTCCGCCGCGCGGCCGCCTGCCTACCGCAGATCTGCGGCATTGGCGCCGCGGCGGGCGAGGGACGTGCAGATGTCCGCGCGAAGCGACGCGCATCGGCGCGCGCCGGCGGGCTGCGGCGCAGGCATTCCGGCACCGTCCGCGCCGGCAGGACGGCCCGCGGCGTCCCCGCGACGGACCGGCTCCGGCGGTATGATCTCGCGGCTAGGCTTGCCGTCTCAGGCGCCCGCCGGTTCGTCTTGCGAGGACGGCGCGCACCGGCAAATTGTCCGCCCCGGCAGGAGGGCGCGGGCGGAGGCGCACGTCAGGACGCCTTCCCCGACGAGACCGGCTCAGGCGTCGAACCCGCCCTGCGCCAGGAAGCCTTCGAGCCAGTGGATGTCGTAGAGGCCGTTCTGCACGTCCGCGTTGCGGACGAGCGTCCGGAACAGGGGGAGGGTGGTGTCGACGCCGTCGACCACGAACTCGTCGAGGGCCCGGCGCAGGCGCATCAGGCACTCGTTGCGGGTGCGGCCGTGGACGATGAGCTTGCCGATCAGCGAGTCGTAGTTCGGCGGGATGCGGTAGCCCTGGAAGGCGGCCGAATCGACCCGCACGCCGAGGCCGCCCGGAGGGTGGTAATAGGTGATCAGGCCGGGGGAGGGGCGGAAGGTCGCCGGGTGCTCGGCGTTGATCCGGCACTCGATGGCGTGGCCCTCGACGCGGATGTCCTCCTGCGCCACCGAGAGCGGGCTCCCGGCCGCGACCCGGATCTGCTCGATCACGAGGTCGATGCCGGTGATCATCTCGGTCACCGGGTGCTCGACCTGGATGCGGGTGTTCATCTCGATGAAGTAGAAGCGGCCGTCCTCGTAGAGGAACTCCACCGTGCCGGCCCCGAGGTAGCCGAGCTCCTGCATGGCGCTCGCGCAGATGCCGCCGATCTCGGCGCGCATCTCGGCGTTGAGCGCGGGCGAGCCGCCTTCCTCCCAGACCTTCTGGTGACGCCGCTGCAGGGAGCAGTCGCGCTCGGCGAGGTGCACCGCGCCGCCGCGCCCGTCGCCGAGCACCTGCACCTCGATGTGCCGCGGCTTCTCGAGGTACTTCTCCAGGTAGACCGCGTCGTCGCCGAAGGCGGCCTTGGCCTCGGAGCGGGCCATGCCGATGGCCTGCTCCAGGTCCGCTTCCGTGCGCGCCACCTTCATGCCGCGGCCGCCGCCGCCGGAGGCCGCCTTGACGAGGACGGGATAGCCGATCTCGGCGGCGACGCGCTTGGCCTCGTCCGCGTCCTCGACCCCGCCCTCCGAGCCCGGCACGCAGGGGATGCCGAGGCGCTTGGCGGTGCGCTTCGCCTCGATCTTGTCGCCCATCACCCGGATGTGGTCGGCCTTCGGCCCGATGAAGCCGATGTTGTGGTGGGCGAGCACGTCGGCGAAGCGGGCGTTCTCGGAGAGGAAGCCGTAGCCGGGATGCACGGCGTCCGCGCCCGTGATCTCGCAGGCGGCGATGATCGAGGGGATGTTGAGGTAGCTCTCGCGGGCCGACGGCGGGCCGATGCAGACGCTCTCGTCGGCGAGGCGCACGTGCATGGCATCGGCGTCGGCGGTGGAGTGCACCGCCACGGTGGCGATCCCGAGCTCCTTGGCGGCCCGCAGGATGCGCAGCGCGATCTCGCCGCGGTTGGCGATCAGGATCTTGTCGAACATGGGCGCCTACTCGATCACCAGGAGAGCTTCGCCGAACTCCACCGGCTGGCCGTCCTCGATGAAGACGGCCGTCACGGTGCCGGCGCGGGGCGCCACGATCTCGTTGAAGGTCTTCATCGCCTCGACGAGGAGGAGCTTGTCGCCGGCCGCCACCTGCGAGCCGACCTCCACGAAGACCTTGGCGTCGGGGGAGGGGCGGCGGTAGGCCGTGCCGACCATCGGCGAGAGCACGGCGCCCGGATGGGCCGCGCCCGCCTTGCCCTTCTCGACGGGGGCGGGGCCGGCCACCGGCGCGGCGGCGGCGGGCGCGCTCACCGCGGCCATGGGCGCGGGCGCGGCGACCTGCAGGCTCACCGGCTCCAGGCGCCGCACGACGCGGATGCGCAGGTCGCCCTTCTCGACCTCGATCTCGGTCAGCCCGGTCTCGGTGACGAGGTTGGCGAGCTCGCGCACGAGCTCGGGATCGATCGAATCTTGCTTGGGCATCGGCTCTAGTCTTCGGAAGCGGGGATCGGGGTGCGGGCGGCCATGAGGCCGGCCAGCGCGTCGAGGCCGAGGCGGTAGCTCATCGGGCCGAACCCGCAGATCACGCCCGCGCAGACGGGGGCGATCAGCGAGACGTGGCGGAAGCTTTCCCGCGCGTGCACGTTCGAGAGGTGGATCTCGACGGCGAGCGCGCCGCTGCCGCTGATCGCGTCGCGGAGCGCCACCGAGGTGTGGGTGTAGGCGGCGGCGTTGATGAGCACGCCCGCGCCGGCGAGGCCGGCCTCCTGCACGTAGCCGACGAGCTCGCCCTCGTGGTTCGTCTGGCGGAACGTGAGGGTGATTCCGAGGCCCTCGGCCTGCGCGCGCAGATCGCGCTCGATCTGCGCGAGCGTCGCGGTGCCGTAGATGCCCGGCTCGCGGCGGCCGAGCAGGTTGAGGTTCGGCCCGTTGAGGACGTGAATCGAGGTCATGGGCGAGAACACGCAACCGCGCCGTCAGGCGCGCCCGTCCGGCGGGCGGGCGCGAGGTGGGCCGCTCTTAGACGATGGGCCTCGTCCGCGACAAGGGCCGCCTGCCCGCGCACGGAACGCGGCCCGCCGCGCTCAGCAGCTCGCGTGGCCGCATTGCCGGACATCGGTGATCGTCTTGCGGATCGGGTCGACGCCCACGGCGCCGGGGATGATCTCGTCGCCCACGATGAAGGCCGGCGTGCCCGAGAGGCCGAGCTTGTCGCCGAGCGCGCGGTTCTCGGTGAGCGCCGCCTTCACCTCGGGGCCGGTCGCGTCCTTCTGCAGCCTGGCCGTGTCGAGGCCCATCTCCTTGGCGACCTGGATCGCCTTGGCGGCGTTCACGCGGCCCTTCGATTCCAGGAGCTTCTGGTGGAATTCGAACAGCTTCTCGCCCTTGATCTGCTGCTTGGCCGCCACCGCCATCTGGCTCGCCTCGAGCGATTCCGCGCCGAGCACCGGGAAGTCCTTGATGACGACGCGCAGCTTCGGGTCGCCCTTGATGAGCGCCTGCACGTCGGCGAGCGCCTTGCGGCAGTAGCCGCAATTGTAGTCGAAGAATTCGACCAGGGTGACGTCGCCGTTCGGGTTGCCGGCCACCACGTCGTGCGGCCCGTTCAGGAGCGCCTCGCGGGATTCCTTGAGGGCGGCCGCCTGGGCGAGGCGCTGCGTCTCCATCTGTCGCTTCTCGCCCTCGGCGATCGCCTCCTGCAGGACCTCCGGGTTCTTGACGAGGTAGTCCTTGATGATCGCCTCGATGGCGCTGCGCTGCGCGTCCGTGAAGGTCCCGGCCTCCGGCGTCGTCTGCGCGGCGGCGGGCAGGGCGCCGAGGGCGAGCGTCAGGGCCAGAGCGGAGATCGAGGGTAGGCGGAGCATGGAACCTCGCGGGACGCGGACCGGCCGGTGCCGGTGAGCGAAGGGTCGGTAGCGACGGGGTTAGGCGTTTTCACGGCGGCCGGTCAAATCGCGGGCGGCCGATCTTGCTCCGGAGAGGGGCCTCGCCTACCAAGTGGTAGGTCGACAACGGGGGCGGCGTGGGATCATCGGCGGATCGGGCAGGCGCGCGGGCGCAGGCGGCGGCGCGGGCGAGCGCGGCTGCCCGCTCATCCCGCCCGGGTCCCGGGCCCCGCGACGGGAGACCCTCCTCGGCGGGCAGGCCCGCGCGCGGTCGATGCTCCGCCCCCCTCGCGCTCCTCGCCGCCACCCTCGCGCTCCTCGCCGCCTGGCTGGCGCCCCTCGCTGCCTCCGCTGCCGAGGTCCGGCCGCCGCAGGCCGCGGGCTCCTGCGCCGTGTGCCACTCCGCCTGCCCCGCGGACCCGGCCGCGCCGCCCTGCCTCGCGCGCCTCTCGCCGGAGGCGATCGCCGAGGCGCTGGAGGCGTTCCGGGCCGGGCGCCGGCCCGGCTCCGTGATGCCCGTCCTCGCCCGGGGCTTCTCGCACGAGGAGATCCGGGCGCTCGCCGAGCATCTCGGGGGCCGGGGCCCGGCCGCGCCGTGAGGGGCGGGCTGACGAGACGCGGCGCGGTCGCCGGCGCCGTCGCCCTCGCGGCGGCGCCGGCCCTGGTCGCGGCGCCGGCCCTCGGCGGCGCGCTGGCGCGGGCGGTGGTGGTCGGCGGCGGCTTCGGCGGCGCCGCGGCGGCGCGGGCCCTGCATCGGCTCGGCCTCGCCGTCACGCTGGTCGAGCCGTCGCGGAGCTACTGCGCCTGCCCCCTGAGCAACGCCGTGGTGACGGGCCTGCGGCCGATGGCGGCGCAGGTCTTCGGCTACGAGGGCCTCGCCCGCTCGGGCGTCGCGGTGGTGCACGGGCGCGCCGTCGGCATCGAGGCCGCCGCCCGCCGCGTCCGGCTCGCCGGAGGCGGCAGCCTCGCCTACGACCGGCTCGTCGTCGCGCCCGGCGTCGAGATGCGCCTCGACGCGATCCCCGGCTACGACGCGGCCGCGAGCGCGGTCATGCCCCATGCCTGGAAGGCCGGGGCGCAGACGGAGGATCTCGCCCGGCGCCTCGCCGCGATGGAGGATGGCGGCCTCGTCGTCCTCGCGGTGCCCGACAACCCCTACCGCTGCCCGCCCGGCCCCTACGAGCGGGCGAGCCTGATCGCCGCTTATCTCAAGGCGCACAAGCCCCGTTCGAAGGTCCTGATCCTCGACGCCAAGGACGTGTTCTCGAAGCAGCCGCTCTTCGAGGAGGCCTGGGCCGCCCGGTACGGCGGGCTCCTAGAGTACGTGCCCCGCGCCCGCGGCGGCGCGCTCCTGGAGGTCGACGCGGCCGGCATGAGCCTGCGCACCGAGGGCGGCACGGTGCGCGCGGCGGTCGCCTCGGTGATCCCGCCGCAGCGGGCGCCGGAACTCTGCCGGGACGCCGGGCTCGCCGAGGCGGGCGGCTGGTGCCCGATCGACCCGGTCACGTTCGAGTCGCGCCTCGTGCCGGGCGTCCACGTCATCGGCGACGCGGCCATCGCGGGCGCGATGCCGAAATCCGCCTTCTCGGCCCACGCGCAGGCCGAGACGTGCGCCCGCGCCGTCGCGGACCTCCTGCACGGCCGCGCGCCCGAGACGCCGCGCCTGATCAACGTCTGCTACAGCCTTGTGGCGCCGGACCGCGCAGTCTCGATCGCCGGCGTCTACGGGATCGAGTGGGACAGGCTCGTGGCCATTCCCGAGGCCGCCGGCATCAGCCCGGTCGGCGCGCCGGACGCCTTGCGCGCCCGCGAGGCCGGCAACGGCGCGGCGTGGTTCCGCGCCGTCACGGCGGAGCTCTACGGCTGATCCCGCCCCCGGCGTGTTGAGGCGCGGGCGCGCAGCCGGTAACAGGGCGGCCCCGCACCCGCGCCCCTGAGAGGATGGGATGCCCGAGATCTCCCGCCGCGCCGCCGCCGTGGCCCCGTTCCTCGCCATGGACGTGATGGCCGCCGCCGCGGCGCGCGACCGGGCCGGCGCCGCGACCGTGCACATGGAGGTGGGCCAGCCCTCCGCGCCCGCGCCGCGCCCGGTGATCGAGGCCGCCCGCGCCGTGCTGGAGAGCGGGCGCGTGCCCTACACGGAGGCCCTGGGGATGCATGCCCTGCGCGAGCGCATCGCCCAGCACTACCGCGAGACTTACGGCGTCGCCGTCGAGTCCGAGCGGGTGGTGGTGACGACCGGCTCGTCGGCGGGCTTCATCCTCGCCTTCCTGAGCCTGTTCGATGCCGGCGCCCGGGTGGCGGTGCCCCAGCCCGGCTACCCGGCCTATCGCAGCATCCTCTCCGCCCTCGACCTCGTGCCGGCCCCGATGGTGCTGCGCGACGAGGCGCGCTACGCGCCGACCGCCGCCGCGCTGCGGGCGACCCACGCGGCGGCCCCGCTCGCGGGCGTCCTCGTGATGAGCCCGGCCAACCCCTCGGGCACGGTGATCGTGCCGGAGCGCCTCGGCGAGCTCTGCGCGGCGGCCCGCGGCCTCGGCCTGCCCTTCGTCTCGGACGAGATCTACCACGGCCTCAGCTACGGCGTGCCGACCGCCACCGCACTGCAGTTCGACCCCGACGCGGTCGTGATCAACTCGTTCTCGAAGTACTACTGCATGACGGGCTGGCGCATCGGCTGGATGGTGGTGCCGGCGGGCCTCGTGCGCGCCGTGGAACGGCTCGCCCAGAACCTCTACATCTCGGCGCCCTACCTGTCGCAGGTGGCCGCGCTCGCGGCCTTCGACGCGCGGGAGGAGCTCGACGCCGTGCGCGACGGCTACGCCCGCAACCGCGCGATCCTGCTCGACGCCTTCCCGGGCCTCGGCCTCGGCCGCACCCACCCGGCGGACGGCGCCTTCTACCTCTACGCGGACGTGGCGAACCTGACGAACGACGCCACCGCCTTCTGCCGGCGCATGCTCGACGAGGCGGGCGTCGCGGCGACCCCGGGGCTCGATTTCGACCCGGCCGAGGGCGCGCACCACGTGCGCTTCTCCTTCGCGGGCTCGGAGGCCGAGTGCCGCGAGGCGGTCACCCGGCTGAAGGGCTGGCTGACGGGCTGAGGGGCGGGGCGGACATCTCCCCCGTCCCGGCGTCTCAGGCGGCGAGGCCGCGGGCCGCGCCGCTGTTCGCCGCCGTCACGGCGTCCTGCAGCCGCGCCTCGAAATCGCGGAAGGCGTTCGCCGCCGCCTCCCAGTCCGCCGCGCGCACGCCCGCCACCATCGCGGCGGCCTTGGCGCGCGCGGCGTCGAGGTGGCCCTGGACCGGGCCCGGGAGGGGGGCCGACTGGCCCTCGCAGGTCGTGGCCGCGTCGCTCGCGCCCTCGAGCCCGACGAGCACCGCCGCGAGGCGGCGGCGCCAGGCCGCGCAATCGGCGGGCAGGCGCGCGAGGCGCACCGCCACCGTATCGTCGCCGGAGAGGAGCTCGCGGCTCGCCGCCTCGAGCTTGAGAAGGCTTCCGATCGCGTCCGCGATCTCGCCGCGCGACTTGTCGGTCCCGGCCGCGATCCGGGTGATGTTCGTGGAGATCTCGCCCGTGGCCTGGATCTGCTGGTCCATGATCTCGGCGAGCGCGCGCATCTCCGAGGCCGCCGCGGCGACCGACGCGCTCTCGGTCTCCACGCGGGCGTTGGCGCGGGCGATCACGTCCGAGCCGGCCGAGACGGCGCCGCGGCTCTGGTCGACCGAGCCCTGCATGGCGGCGAGCTCGCCTTGGAGCGAGGCGAGCCGGGCCCGGATCTCCTCGGTGGCCTTGGCGGTCTGGGCGGAGAGGGCCTTCACCTCGCCGGCGACGACGGCGAAGCCGCGCCCCGCCTCGCCGGCGCGGGCCGCCTCGATGGTGGCGTTGAGCGCGAGCAGGTTCGTCTGGGCCGAGATCGCCGCGATGGCGCTCGCCATCTCCTCGATCCGGCGGGCGGCGACGGCGAACCCGTCGAGGCGGTCGCCGATCTCGGCCGTGCAGCCCTCGATGACCTGCATCCGCTCGCGCGCCTGCCGCATGTCGAGGGCGCACTCGGCGATGCCCGCCCGTGCCCGCTCGGCGGTGTCGGCGGAGCCGGCCGAACGCGCCGCGATCTCGCTCGTGGAGGCCGCCACCTCTTCGCTCGCGGCGGCGATCAGGCGGGCCTGCTCGGCCACCTGAGCGGAATCGTGGGTGATCCAGCCGATCGAGACGCCGGCCTCGGAGGCGGCCGTCGAGACGCGGGCCTGCCGCTCGAGGAGGTCGATGCTGGGCCCGGGTGCCGGGGCGGGCGGCGCCTCGATCCTCTCAACGGGCGCCTCGTTCGAGGCGGCCGCCGGGGGGGCAATCTGCGCTGTCGGCTCGGTGACTGCGATGCGGAAGAGACGGAACATGCAGGGCCACGCCTTCGAGAGTCGTCGTGGCAGAGTGCTCAGGAAAAGATCAAGCGACCGTTAAGCGTGTTCGAAACTATCGGGCCGCTTCTGGGCACTATGTGACGACATCACGGTGACGCTTCCGGCCCATCGAACACTTTCCGGGCCTGTCCGGCGCGATGCGGCGCGGGTGGCCGGATCCCGGGATCCGGCCGCCCGCGAGCCGCACTCACTCGCCGGTGATCGCCGCCTTGGTGCGGGACCACCAGCCGGCCCGCTTCGGGCGGTTCGGGTCCGACGGCGGGGTCAGCACCACGGCGACCGGCTCCGGCGCGGGCTGAGCCGGCGCCGCCGCGTCGTTGGCGGCCTCGGGGCCCGCCGCGGCCCTCTGCTCCTCGGCCGGGCTCGCGGCCACCGGAAGGTCGAGAGCGGCCTCCATCGGCAGCGGGGAGGGGGCCGCGTCGGCGGCCGGCGCGACGGTCTCGGCCAGCGCCTCGGCGCTCACCGGCTCCTCGGGCGACAGCGCGGCGACCTCTGCCGTCTCGTCCGAGTCCGCATCGGAGCCCGCCTCGGGCGCGCCCTGGCCGCGTCCCTCGGACCGGCCTCGCCCGCCCCGGCGACCGCGGCGGCGGCGACGCCCGCCGGACTCGTCCTCCGCGCCGCGAGCGGGCTCGGCCTGCGTCTCGGCCGCGGCGCCGATGCCGGCCTCCTCGCGCTCGCCCGCCTCGTCCTCGCTCTCCTCGTCGCGGGCCTCGGCCTCTTGTCCGTCGGCCTCTTGCCCTTCGACCTCTTGCCCCTCGGCCTCTTGCCCCTCGGCGCCGGCCTCCTCGGAGCGCCCGCCCCGGCGGCGGCGGCGGCGACGGCGGCGGCGCTGGCCTTCGCCCTCGTCCCGGCCCTCCTCGCGACCGTCGTCGCGGCCCTCGGCGCGGGCCTCGCCCTCGTCGGCGCCCTCGACCTCCTCCGAGGTCTCCTCGGCGAGATCCTCCTCCTCGATCTCGTCGTCCACCTCCATGGCGGGCGAGATCGCGACGGCGCGCACGCCCGTCACCGGGCCCTCGGGGCGCTGCGCGGGCTCGCCGCGGTCGAGCTGGAAGGCGGCGGTGGCCGAGAGGCGCTCGTCGGCGGCGATCGTCACGGTGACGCCGAAGCGCACCTCCAGCTCGCGCAGGTGGGCGCGCTTCTGGTTGAGGATGTAGAGGGCGACCTCGGTGCGGGTGCGCAGCACGAGGTTGTGGCTCTGCGACTTGAGCAGCGCCTCCTCGATGGAGCGCAGGATGTGGAGCGCCACCGACGAGGTGGCACGCACGAAGCCCGAGCCGCCGCAATGGGCGCAGGGGATCGAGGAGGATTCGAGCACGCCCGTGCGGATGCGCTGGCGACTCATCTCCAGGAGCCCGAAGGGCGAGATCCGGCCGACCTGGATGCGGGCGCGGTCGTTCTTCAGGCACTCGTTGAGCTTCTTCTCGACGGCGCGGTTGTTGCGCTTCTCCTCCATGTCGATGAAGTCGATCACGATGAGGCCGGCGAGGTCGCGCAGGCGCAACTGCCGCGAGACTTCCTCGGCCGCCTCGAGATTCGTCTTGAGGGCGGTGTCCTCGATGTCGTGCTCGCGCGTGGCGCGGCCCGAGTTCACGTCGATCGAGACCAGCGCCTCGGTCGGGTTGATGACGAGGTAGCCGCCCGACTTCAGGGAGACGTGGGTGGAGAACATCGCGTCGAGCTGCTGCTCCACGCCGTAGCGGGCGAAGATCGGCGTCGGGTCGCGGTAGGGCTTCACGACCTTGGACTGCGTCGGCATCAGCATCCGCATGAAGTCCTTGGCCTCGCGGTAGGCGTCCTCGCCCGAGACCAGCACCTCCTCCAGGTCCTTGTTGTAGAGGTCGCGGATCGCCCGCTTGATCAGCGAGCCCTCCTCGTAGACGAGCGCCGGCGCCTGCGAGGACAGGGTCAGCTCGCGCACGCTCTCCCACAGGCGCATCAGGTACTCGAAGTCGCGCTTGATCTCGGGCTTGGTGCGCGAGGCGCCGGCCGTGCGCAGGATGACGCCCATCCCATCCGGCACCTCCAGGTCCTGCGCCACTTCCTTGAGGCGCTTGCGGTCGGCGGCGCTGGTGATCTTGCGGGAGATGCCGCCGCCCCGGCCGGTGTTGGGCATGAGCACCGAGTAGCGGCCGGCGAGCGACAGGTAGGTGGTGAGCGCCGCGCCCTTGGTGCCGCGCTCCTCCTTGACGACCTGCACGAGGATGATCTGGCGGCGCTTGATCACCTCCTGGATCTTGTAGTGGCGGCGGTAGGAGCGGGGCCGCTCGGGGATCTCGGCGAGGGCGTCGCCGTTGCCGCCGACCTGGGCGATCTTGGGCTCGGCGTCCGGGTCGTCGCTCTCCTCCGACTCGTCGGACTCGTCGTCCTCATCGGACTCGTCCTCGTCCGAATCGTCGTCCTCGTCCTCCTCGTCCAAGTCGGAATCCTCGGAGGTCTCGTCCGAGGAACGCTCGGCCTCCGGCTCGCCGGACGCCTCCGCGGCGACGGCGGCGGGCTCGGGATGGCCCTCGGCGACGGGCTCGGGCGCCGACTCGGCGGCCGCGCCCTCGGCGCCCTCGGTCGCGTCGCCCGCGCCCGTGGTCGCCTCCTCGCCCTGCGGCGAAGCCTCGGTGCCCTCGGCTCGGGTCTCGGCGCCCTCGGCGGAAGCCTCGCCCGTGCCCGTCTCGAGCGCGCTCTCGGGCAGGTCGGCCGAGGCGTCGCCGCCCGGCACCACCGCCTCGTCGCTCTCGGGCCGCGCGGCGCCCTCCGCGTCCTCGGCGCTCACGGTCTCGCCGGTGCGGGCGGAGGCCGCCTCGGCCCGGCGCCCGCGCGAGCGGCGGGAGGTGCGGCGGCGCTCCTCGCGGTCGCGGTGCTCCTCGGCGTCGCGCGCCTCGTCCTCGAGCAGCGCCTGCCGGTCGGCGAGCGGGATCTGATAGTAGTCGGGGTGGATCTCGTTGAAGGCGAGGAAGCCGTGGCGGTTGCCGCCGTACTCCACGAACGCCGCCTGGAGCGAGGGCTCCACGCGCGTCACCTTGGCGAGATAGATGTTGCCGCGCAGCTGGCGCCGGTTGGCGGCCTCGAAGTCGAATTCCTCGACCCTAGAGCCGTGGACCGTGACGACCCGGGTCTCCTCCGGGTGCATCGCATCGATGAGCATCTTGTTGTTGGCCATGACGAACTTTCGACATGGCGGCCGACGTCGCACACCTTGGACCGAGGCGTCCCGGTGGAGCCTCTCCCGGCCCGCGGGCCATCCTGGGAAACGCTCGCGACGGCCTCGTCACCGGGGCCGTGGGGGCTGTGGGGAAGGGATTGCCGTCAACCGCCGCTCGGCGCCGGTGATCGGCGCGCCTGGGGTTGAACATGGCCGAGGGGAAGGGCGACCCGGCGCGACGCGAAACACGCGCGCTTGCGGCACGAGCAGCGGCAACCGTTGCTGTGCGTCCGCCCATCCTTTCCCCGACCTCGCGAAAACATCCTGGCCGGCATCTGCCGGCCGCGAATTCCAAATGGGTGTGGCGGGAGACAATTCCGCCACGTCTGCCGACACCCGCCCGATTTCCAATGAGGATCCGGCGATCACCGCGAGGGACCGGGAGCGACGTTGCGCACGGGGCCCGGGGACTCGGCCGAGGGTCGCGAAACGGACCGACGGGACCGGAAGGGGTCCGTATCATTACAGATCGCCGCAGCGATTTGGCAAGGGTGCGGATGAAAGCCGCGGCCGCGCGCGTGCCGGCGCGGCGGCCGGGACGTGCCGTCAGGGCCGGGCCGTGGGCAGCGGCGGCGCCTCGGCGGGGTCGCTCGGGGCGGTGTCGCGCTCGGCCCCGGCGCTGCGCGCGCGCCGGGACGGCGCGGCGCATCCCGTCGTGCAGCCGCTGCAGATCGAGGTGGTGGCGCGCCGGACGCGGTCGTCGAACGCCTTCTCCTGGAGCTTGCGCTCGGCGTCGACGCGGCTGCGCCGCGCCTCCATCTCCTCGGGCGTCGCCGGCACCGGGTCCTCGGCCTTCGGGGCCGCGCCCGGCGCGACCGGGCGCCGCTTGCCCGGCGCGGGGTCGACCTGCGCGGCGGCGGCGAGCGGGACGGCGAGGCCCGTCAGGGCGGCGAGCAGGGCGGCGAGGAGGGGAAGGCGCATCGCGGTCTCCGGGGGCTGTCGAGCCTAGCACGGGGGCCGGGCCGCGACAGGCGCGCGGCGCGGCCACACGCGATCTTCCTGCGGTCTTGGTGAACGCCGGGCGCGGTCCGCCGCCATGACAAACCGCCCGCACCGTCAATCCGCACTCGGCAATCTCATCCACCGCCTCGCCTTTACGGATCGGGCTTTGCCGGACCACAATGCCCCGGCGCGACCCGTTCGACGAAGGCGGGCGCCGGGATCGAGACGCCGAGGAGCCTGTCGATGATGAGTTCGGGTATGGGGCGCCGCGCGCTCCTGGGGCTGTTGCTCGCGGGAGCCGGCCTCGCGGCGCTGCCGCCGGGGTCCGGCGCGGCGCGGGCGCAGGCGAACTTCCCGACCCGGCCGATCACCCTGATCGTCCCCTTCGCGGCCGGCGGCTCGACGGACGTGGTGGGCCGCCTCGTCGCCCAGAAGATGTCGGAGAGCCTCGGCCAGCAGGTCGTGGTGGAGAACGTGGTGGGCGCCGGCGGCAACGTCGGGGCGACCCGCGTCGCCAAGGCCGACCCGGACGGCTACACGATCCTGATGGGGACGGTGGCCACCCACGCCCTCAACCCCCTGATCCTCAAGCGCAAGCCCTACGACCCGGTCGCCGACTTCGCCCCCGTCTCCCTGCTCGCGGTGGTGCCGAACGTCCTCGTGGTCAACCCGAACCTGCCCGCCAAGACGGTGCCGGAGCTGATCGCGATGCTGAAGGCCGAGCCCGGCAAGTACAATTACGCCTCGTCGGGCAACGCGACGCCGCTCCACCTCTCGGGCGAGCTCTTCAAGAGCATGGCGGGCGTCCAGATGCAGCACATCCCCTACCGGGGCTCGGGCCCGGCGCTCAACGACGTGGTGGCGGGCCAGGTGCCGATCATGTTCGACAACCTGCCCTCGTCCTCCGAGTTCATCCGGGCGGGGAGCCTGCGCGGCGTCGCCGTGACGACGAAGGAGCGGGCGCCCTCCTTCCCCGACATGCCGACCATCGCCGAGGCCGGGCTGCCGGGCTACGAGACCTACACCTGGAACGCGCTGTTCGCGCCCGCCAAGACCCCGCGCCCGGTCATCGAGGCCCTCAACGCCGCCTCCGTCGCGGCCCTCAAGGACCCGACCGTGGTCGAGCGCATGAAGGCGTTCAGCGCCACCGTCGTCGGCTCGACGCCGGAGGCTCTGGCCGACCACGTCAAGGCCGAGGTCGCGAAGTGGACGCCGGTGGTCAAGGAAGCCGGCGTGCAGTCGGAGTGACGGGGCCGGGCCTGCGCGCGGCGCGGCTCGGCAGAACCGGGCTCGCGAGAACCGGGCCCGGGAGAACCGGGCTTGGGAAAACCGCCGCCGTCCTCGCGACGGCGCCGGCGGGACGTGGCACTATCTGGTTGCCCGCCGGGCGGGCCGGCCGCGCGCGAGCGCGCCGGCGAGAACGCGGCGGGAGGAGGAAACGACATGAGTGAGCTGAACCACGGCCGCGCGTCGGGCCGTGGCCTGGTGCGTGGACCCCAGAGCCTCGTCGCCGGCATCGGCCTCGTCGCGCTCGCCCTGTTCGGGTTCTGGGCCTCGGGCGACCTGCCGCAGGGCACGCTCCGGGCGATGGGACCCGGCCTGATGCCGCGCTGGCTGTCGGTCGGCGTCGGCATCTGCGGCCTCGGCCTCGTCCTGGCGGCCTTCCTCAAGGACGGCGAGCCGCTCGCCCGCGCGGCCTGGCGCGGTCCCGTCGTCGTCACCCTGGCGATCTTCGCCTTCGCGGTCACGATCCGCCCCTTCACCTTCGGCAGCGTGACGATGCCGGGTCTCGGGCTGATCGTGGCGGGCCCGCTCGCCGTGATCGTCGGCGGCTTCGCGACGCCGGAGGCGCGCCTGCGCGAGCTCGTGATCCTGGCCCTGTTCCTCACGGCGGGCTGCATGCTGCTGTTCGGCGACCTCCTGAACCTGCCGATCCCGATCTTCCCCGTCGCGGTCGTGGACGCGCTGTCCGGCACCCTGTCCACGCGCACGCTGCTGCGCCTCGCGGCCGGGCTCCTCGCCGTCGGCGGTCTCGCCCTGCTCTTCCTGGAGCGGGCCCAGCGGCGCCAGCCGGTCGACGTCGCCCACCACTCGATGACCACCTGACGCCCCGCAGGGTCGCGTCCCAAGGAATCCCCGGCAGTGTCGGATCTCGTCTCCAATCTCGGGCTCGGCTTCTCCATCGCCCTCAGCCTGCAGAACCTCGCGCTCTGCTTCCTCGGCTGCCTCGTCGGCACGCTGATCGGCGTCCTGCCCGGCGTCGGCCCCATCGCGACCATCGCGATGCTGCTGCCGATCACCTTCGGGCTCGATCCGGTCGGCGCCCTCATCATGCTGGCGGGCATCTACTACGGGGCGCAGTACGGCGGCTCCACCACCGCCATCCTCGTCAACATCCCGGGCGAGGCGACCTCCGTCATCACGACCCTCGACGGCCACCAGATGGCCCGCCAGGGCCGCGCCGGCATCGCCCTCGGCATCGCCGCCATCGGCTCCTTCTGCGCCGGCACGGTGGCGACCATGCTGATCGCGGCGATCGGCGCGCCGCTGACCCGGCTCGCGCTGGTGTTCGGCCCGGCCGAGTACTTCGCCCTGATGGTGATGGGCCTCGTCTTCGCGGTGGTGCTGGCGCGGGGCTCGATCCTCAAGGCGGTGGCGATGATCCTCGTCGGCATCCTGCTCGCGACCGTCGGCACCGACCTCGAGACCGGGCAGGAGCGCCTGACCTTCGGCCTCGCCTTCCTGACGGACGGGATCGACTTCTCGGTGCTGGCGATGGGCCTGTTCGGCATCGCCGAGATCCTGCGCAACCTCGACCACACCGAGACCCGCGACGTGGTGCGCCAGCACATCGGGCGCCTTCTGCCGGGCCGCGCCGAGCTGCGGCAGGCGGCGGGGCCGATCCTGCGCGGCACCGCCATCGGCTCGACGCTCGGCATCCTGCCGGGCAACGGCGCGGTGCTCGGCCCCTTCGCCGCCTACACCGTGGAGAAGCGCATCGCCCGCGACCCGAGCCGCTTCGGCCGCGGCGCCATCGAGGGCGTGGCGGGGCCGGAGAGCGCCAACAACGCGGGCGCGCAGACCTCCTTCATCCCGCTCCTCACCCTCGGCATCCCGCCGAACGCCGTGATGGCGCTGATGGTCGGCGCCATGACGATCCACGGCATCGTGCCGGGCCCCGGCGTGATGACGAAGAACCCGAACCTGTTCTGGGGCATGATCGCCTCGATGTGGCTCGGCAACCTGATGCTGCTCATCATCAACCTGCCCCTGGTCGGGGTCTGGGTGCGCCTCCTGAAGGTGCCCTACCGGCTGATGTTCCCGGCGATCCTGATGTTCTGCGCCATCGGCATCTACTCGATCAACGCGCTGCCCACCGACGTCATGCTGATCGCCCTGTTCGGGCTGATCGGCTACGCGCTGATCAAGTTCGGCTTCGAGCCGGCGCCGCTGCTGCTCGGCTTCGTGCTCGGCAAGCTGATGGAGGAGTACCTGCGCCGCGCCCTCACGCTCTCGCGCGGGGATGCGATGGTGTTCCTCGAACGTCCGATCTGCGCGGGGCTGTTCGCGATCTCGATCATCATGCTGGTCGCGGCCCTGACGCCGTCGCTGCGCCGCAGCCGCGACGACGTCTTCAGCGAGGCCTGAGACCGCGCCGCGGGGCGCGGGGCGCACGGGCCGTTCGAAACGAGTAGAGAGGAAACACGACGATGACACGCACGCTCACCCGCCGCCTCGCGGGGCTCGCCCTGATCGCGGGCGCGGCGGCCGGGCTCGGCCTCGCCGCCCCCGGCGCCCTGGCGGACGCCTATCCCCAGCGCCCGATCACCATGGTGGTGCCCTTCGCGGCGGGCGGGCCGACCGACGTCGTCGCCCGGATCGTGGCCGACCACATGTCCCGCACGCTCGGCCAGCAGGTGGTGATCGAGAACGTGACCGGCGCCGGCGGCACCACGGGCATCACCCGCGCCGCGCAGGCCGCGCCGGACGGCTACACGATCATGATGGGCCACATGGGCACGCACGGCGCGGCGCCGGCCCTGTTCAAGGGCCTGAAATACGACCCCGCCACGAGCTTCGATCCGATCGGGATGGCGGCCGGCACGCCCATCGTCATCGTGGCCAAGAAGGACTTCGCGGCCCCCGACCTCAAGGCGTTCCTCGCGGCGGTGAAGTCGGGCGGCGCCTCGGTCAACCAGGCCCATGCCGGCGTCGGCTCGGTCTCGCACTCGACCGGCGTGCTGTTCGACTCGATCATCGGCGCCAAGCCGACGCTCGTCGTCTACCGCGGCACCGGCCCGGCCCTGAACGACCTGATGGCTGGCCAGGTCGACTTCATGACCGACCAGATCGTCAACGTGGCCCCGCAGATCAACGGCGGCACCATCAAGGCCTACGCCATCGCCACGCCCGAGCGCTCGCCCGCCCTGCCGAACGTGCCGACCACCAAGGAGGCCGGCCTCGACAATTACGAGGTGAGCGCCTGGAACGCGGTCTTCGCCCCGAAGGGCCTGCCGAAGGACGTCTCGGCCGCGCTGGTGAACGCGCTCGGCAAGGCGCTGGAGGACGAGTCGACCCGCAAGCGCATCCTCGACCTCGGCGGCACCGTCCCGCCCACCGCCGAGCGGGGCCCGGCCGCCCTCCAGAAGCTCGTCGAGAGCGAGGTCGCCCGCTGGACCCCGGTGCTGCGCGCCGCCGTAGACGGCAACAACTGAGGCCGACCCGCCGGATCCCGGGGGATGCCCCGGGATCCGGCCTTCGCGACGGGCGGCCCGCGCGTGTACAATCGGCGGGGCCTGCCCGCCCGTGACCCGCCATGAGCCGCGCGCCGCTGCCCGAGCCCATACCCGGCCCGCACCACGAAGGGCCTCCCGGCCCCGTGCCGCAGCCCCGCGGCTCGGGCGAGATCATCACGGTGCTGGCCCACTACCACCGCGGCGAGATCGGCCGCATGGCCGGCTGGCGCGACCGCATCGACCGCACCACCAACTGGTCGATCACGGTCATCGCCGCGATGCTCTCGGTCTCGCTGTCGACGCCGACCGCGCATCACGGCGTGCTGCTCTTCGCCATGCTCCTCGTGCTGCTGCTGCTCGCCATCGAGGCGCGGCGCTACCGCTTCTTCGACGTCTACCGCGCCCGGGTGCGGCGCCTGGAGCGCCACTACTACGCGCAGGTCTTCGCGCCGCTGCCGGGCGGCGAGGCCGACTGGTCGCGCGACCTCGGAGAGAGCCTGCGCCGCCCGGTCTTCCGGATCTCGCTCGCCGACGCGCTGGCCCGCCGCCTGCGCCGCAACTACGGCTGGATGTTCCTGATCCTGCTGCTCGCCTGGACGCTCAAGATCACCTCCCCGAGGCTCCAGCCCGGCAGCCCCGCGGGCGAGGCCGACGTCGCGCTCGACGGCGTCCTCGCCCACGCCGCCCTCGGCCCGATGCCCGGCTGGCTGGTGATCGGCCTCGTGGCCGCCTTCTACGCGGGCCTCCTCACCATCGTCCTGCGCTCGATCCGCCGCGAGCGCGAGCGCGACGACGGGCCGGTCCACGTCTGAGCCTTCACGTCTGAGCCTTCACGTCTGAGCCTTCACGTCTGAGCGCTGGCGTCCGCGCGAGGGCCCGCTCAGCGGCCGGTCGACCCGATCGGCACGGTGCGGCAGTTCATGTGGTTCTGGCTCGTCGTCACGACGCCGGCGTTGCAGTTCGGCTGCGCGCCCACGAAGAGCGGCGTCCCGCCCGCGCCCGGCGGCAGCAGGTAGCCGATGGCGCGCGTGCTCGCGTTCAGGTGCCGCGGGTTGTTCGTGACGATGCCGAGATTCGCCGAATCCGTCCCGACATAGACGGCCGCGCCGCGCCCGCCCGGTGCCGCCTGCGTGGACCCGATGGGCTGGGTGGCGCAGCGGCGGTAGCGCGCCTGCGTCGAGACGATGCCGGCGTTGCAGCCCGGCTCGGTGCTGACGTAGAGGGCGGCAGGCCCGCCGCCCTCATCGCGCTCCTCGCCGCGCTCCTCTTCGCGCCCGCGCGCCGGCGCGCGGGGCTCGTCGCGGGAGCGGCGGGGTTCCGGGTCGAAGCGCGGGCGCCGCTCGGGGCGGCCCTCGTCCTCGCCGCGATCGTCGCCGCGCCGGCCGGCGGGGCCGCCCTCGTCCTCCTCGTCCGGCCGGTCGTCGGCGCCGCGGCGCCGATCGGTGTCGGGCCGGCCGTCCGGCTCCTCCTCGTAGCGCTCGTAGCGGCGCTCGTACTGCGCCGTTGCCGGCGCGGGCAGAAGCGCGATCAGCGCCGCCGCCGAGACGAGACCCGTCCTCACCATCGATCACCCACCCGTTCGCATCCCGGGTGAACTCTGCCCGCGCGTCCCTGAACGGCGGCCTCACGCGCTGCGGCCGGCGCGCTCCCGCAGGATGGCCTCGATCCGCGCGCGGTAGAGCGCGACGAGGGCTTCGGGCTCGTAGGCTTCCGCGACGAGGCGGGCGGCGTTCTCCACCCGGCGCTCGCGCTCGGGCCGCCCGGCGCGCACGGCGCGCAGCGCCTTGACGGCGTCGGCGTGGCGCGGCTCGGCCCAGACGTGGCCCGGCTCCGCGTAGGCGTAGGCGCCGGGGGGCGTGGGCACGAGGTCGAACGCCACCGGCCAGGCGGTCTCCGGCGTGCAGAAATCCGCGTTGCCCGAGTAGTCGGTGCAGATGACGGGCGTGCGGCGCTGCATCGCCTCCAGCATGCCGAGGCCGAACCCCTCCGAGCGGTGGAGCGACACGTAGCAATCCGCCGCGGCGATCAGGCTGAGCACCGCCTCGTGCCGCATGGTGCGGTCGACCATGGCGATGCGGGGGTCGCTCTCGCAGGCATCGGCGATCCGGCGCCAGGCGCGCAGGGTGCCGGGGTCGGTGAGGGCGGCGGCGTTGTGCGTCTTGACGATCAGCCGGACCCGGTCGTCCGCCGGGAACGCCTCGCGGAACGCCCGGATCACCGCGACCGGGTTCTTGCGCTCCGTGTAGGAGAACGAATCGTAGGAGGTGAAGAACACGAAGTCGTCGCGGCCGGTGCCGAACAGCCCGTCCATCACGGCCCGGTCCGCTTCCGGGTCCGGCGCGGCGAGCGGCGGCAGGGCGAGGCGCATGTTGTGGACGGGCTTGCCCGTCGCCTCGGCGAAACAGCGGCGGTTGTACTCGGACCCCACCCAGATCTCGTCCACGAGATCGAGCGCCAGCCGGTGATTCTCGGCGATGCGGTCGAGCTCCCAGAAGAAGAACCCGATGTTGTGGGCGCCGGTGAACACGTCCGGCGAGTGCGCGAAGACGAGGGGCAGCAGGTCCGGGTTGACGTGGATGATGTTGACGGCCGCTCCCGTCGCGACCTGCCGGTCGTGGGCCTCGTCGGCCACCGCGGGCTGCGGGTTCTCCAGGGAGAAGTTCGCGAACCGGGCGGGCATCCCCGAGCCGAGCAGCACCGCGCGGGTTGAGCGCCCGGCGGTGGCGAGGCCCGATGCCTTGTCGAAGGGCGCGAGCACCTGAACGAAGGGGCGCTCATCCGGCGCCGGGCTCGCCGCGAGGCGGGGCGGGTCGATCCGGTCGCCGTCGCGGGTCAGCGTCGCGAAGGTCTGGCGCTCGATGTCGAAGCCGCGGGCGGCGACCGCCGCGAGGTAGCCCTGCCGGTCGAGCGGCGGCTCGGCCGTGCCGGCGATGGAGGCGCCGACCGCGTCGAATTGCGGCTCCGGCCCGAGCAGGAAATGGTCGAGCACCTCCCGCGGGAGGAACCGCAGCAGGCCGGGGTCCTCCAGCCCCTCGAGGAGCGCCACGTAGTGGCAGGCGATCCGCGTCTGCGAATCGCTGGCGGCGCCCACCCAGGCGAGGTTCGGGTTCTGCACGAGCGCCTCCTGCAGGAAGCGCGAGAAGGGCAGGAGGTTGCCGCGCTCGGCCGCCGGAACCGCCTGGAGAAAGGAGACCTGCCGGAACGGGACGAGGCAATCCTCGACGTTGAGGCCGCGCGCCCTGTCGCAGGCCCACCAGTAGAGGACGCGCCGGTAGCCCTCCTCGCTCGACAGGTCGAGCACGGCGCGGATGCCGTCATCCTCCAGCGCGTACCACAGGGCGGCGCGCGAGAGCGCGTGGCGCTGGCCGCCGAGGACGATCGGCGCGTTGAGGTAGGCGAGTTCGGCCGCGCTGAAGGGCGCCCGCAGCGGACGCCGCTCGGCGTAGTGGTCGATGTACCAGCGGTAGAAATGGTCCCGGTCCCCGGGCTCGGCGAAGTGCTCCGCCAGACCCATCCGCTGGCGAAGCTGCGCCGCGAAGGGTGACAGCGGCGGCAGCGCGGAGCCGTCGCCGCCCGTGGACGGCGTGCCGGCGCCCGCGTCGAGGAGCCTGCGGTAGACCGGGGGAGCGTCGCCGTGCCCGCCCTCTGCCGGGGGAGCGCCCGGCGCGGCGGCGGTGCGGGCGGCCCTGTCCTGCAGCCGCCGGAGCAGCGCCACGGGCAGGGGCTCGGCCGGAACGGGCGCGAACAGCGCCGACAGCGAGACCTCGCCGAGGAGGAGGGACGGCTCGCCCGCCGTGCGGATCTCGACCCGCGCCCCCGCCGCCGAGGCCCGCCGCCGCGCCTCGTCGTCGAGGCGGATCGCGAAGCCGTGGCAGCCGGAGCCGATGCCCGCCGCGCGCAGGTCCGGCCGGAAGCGGTCGGCCCGGTGCTCGCAGAGCGGCTCGCCGTCGAGCCGGATCTCGATTCCCACGGAGCCGTGCGGCCGGTCGGGGTCGAAGGCCCAGCCGGTGAGGGTGCCGTCGCGGTAGCCGTCGAGGTTCCCGCGCAGGACCGAGGCCGCCTTCGGCGCCGGGCGGGCCGCGGGGCGGGCACCGGGGAGCAGTCTGTTGAGGCGGGGGAACTTCAAGAGGCGGCCTGCCGGAAGCGCGACTCGCGCGGTGACCTCCGGCCTCTAGCAGCCGGACGGGCGGTTCGCACGGCCCGCGCGCCGGACGCTGCAATCAAAAGTTCGAGGCTGCGTGTGAGATCGTCGGGCACGGGCCCGACTGGATGCCAGCTTCGCCGTTCCGGGGCCACACGGCCTCCGGTTCGGTACGCAGACGCACCGTGGAGTGTTCGAGAGACGGCGTGAAGCGCGCGAAAATTGAATGCAAAATTGATCCGCAAGTCGTTCTACTGTCGACGATCACCTGTCGGCCCGCGCCAGCGGGCGGCTGCCGGCATCCGCGGCCCGGTCGGCGGCCGAGCGGTACTTGTTGCGCAGGTGCCGGAACAGGATGTCGCCGAGCTCCGAGCCCGCGCGCCGGCGGAGAGCGTCGAGGATCTCCTCGTGCTCGCGCATCGCCTCGCCCCAGCGGTCGCGGTGCTGGTCGAGGTTGGCCGAGTAGCGCGCCCGGCGCACCCGCCCCGCGAAGGTGGCGTAGGCGGCGCTCAGCGCCGCGTTGCCGGCCGCCGCCACGATCGCCCGGTGGATCGCCTGGTTGCAGGCGAAGTAGCCGTGCAGGTCGCGGCGGAGATAGTGGCCGTACATCTCGTGGTGCAGCCGCTCGATCTCCGCGAAGTCCGCCTCGCCGATGCGCTCGCAGGCGAGGCGCCCGGCGAGCGCCTCGAGGCCGCCCATCACGTCGAACAGCTCGATCAGCTCGCGCTCGTCGAGCTGGCGCACGCGCGCCCCTCGGTTCGGCAGGAGCTCGATCAGCCCCTCCGCGGCCAGCACCTTGAGGGCCTCGCGCAAGGGCGTCCGGGAGATGCCGAAGCGCTCGCAGAGCAGCCGCTCCGGCACCCGGGCGCCGGGGGCGAGGTCGCCCTCCACCACGTAGTCGCGCAGGCGCGTCAGCACCTCGCCGTGGAGCGAGGTCGGCGGCGCCGCGCGCTCGGCGAAGGCCGGCGCGAGGCCGAGCCCGAAGCGCGCCGCGACCCCGCCGGCGAGACGGTCTGCGCCGTCCGCCCGGTCCTCCGAGGCGTCGCGGCCGAGGGTCGTCATGCGGGACATGGCAGGCAGGACATGGACGGGACCGTAGCAGTGCATTCGCGGGGCGTCGATCGGTCAATTAAGAACAAGATAGTCCTTGCGGGCCTCAAAAATGAATGCATTTTATGGCGCCCAACAAAGAGAGCGGGCGGCCTCGGCCGGATCCGTGCCGACGGAGGACGCCATGAGCCGCACCGGACGCCATTTCCTGCAGATCCCGGGCCCGAGCCCCGTGCCCGAGCGCGTGATGCGCGCCATGGACCGGCCGGTGATCGACCACCGGGGGCCGGAATTCGGCGCGCTCGGCCGCGAGGTCCTGGCGGGCTGCCGGTCCGTGTTCCAGACCGAGGGGCCGGTGGTGATCTACCCGTCCTCGGGCACGGGCGCCTGGGAGGCGACGATCGTGAACACGCTCTCCTCCGGCGACCGGGTGCTGATGTTCGAGACCGGCCACTTCGCCACGCTGTGGCGGCAGATGGCGGCGCGCTGGGGCATCGAGGTCGAGTTCGTGCCCGGCGACTGGCGCCGCGGCGTCGATCCGGAGATCGTCGAGGCGACGCTCGCCGAGGACCGCGCCCGCGGTATCAAGGCCGTCATGGTCGTCCACAACGAGACCTCGACCGGCGTCACGAGCCGCGTCGCGGAGATCCGCCGGGCGATCGACCGGGCGAACCACCCGGCGCTCCTCCTCGTCGACACGATCTCCTCCCTCGGCTCGGCCGATTTCCGGCACGACGCGTGGGGGGTCGACGTCACGGTCAGCGGCTCGCAGAAGGGCCTGATGCTGCCCCCGGGCCTCGGCTTCACGGCGATCTCCGAGAAGGCGCGGGCGGCCTCGCGCAGCAACAACCTGCCCCGGTCCTACTGGGATTGGGAGGAGATGCTGAAGCCGAACGCCGGCGGCTACTTCCCCTACAAGCCGGCCACGAACCTCCTCTACGGCCTGCGCGAGGCCGTCGCGATGCTCCTGGAGGAGGGGCTGCCCGAGGTCTTCGCGCGCCACCAACGCCTCGCCGCCGCCACCCGCGCCGCGGTCCAGGGCTGGGGCCTCGAGGTGCTCTGCCAGGAGCCCTCCGAGTACTCGCCCGTCCTCACCGCCGTCCTCCTGCCCGAGGGCCACGACGCCGACGCCTTCCGCAGGATCGTCCTCGACGATCTCGACATGTCGCTCGGCGCCGGCCTCTCGAAGCTCGCGGGCCGCGTCTTCCGCATCGGCCATCTCGGCGAGTGCAACGCGCTGACGCTGATGGGCGCCCTCTCCGGCGTCGAGATGGGCCTCGGCGCCGCGGGCGTGCCGCACCAGCGGGGCGGCGTGCTGGCCGCGATGTCGAGCCTGCGGGCCGGCGACGGCCGCTAAGCCCGCGCCGGCCGGGAGCGGCCGGGGATCCGCGCGCCGAGGGCGCCGGTTGGTTCCCGGACGGCGGCCCGGCCGGGACGTCCGAACTCCGGCCCCGCGGGGCGGAGCGACAACGCGGCAGGCGGGACGCCTGCCGCCCGCACGACGACACCCCATGCGCGGACAATGCCCGGCCTCGAGACCGGCGCCCGCGGACTCCCCTCCGGAGGAAACGACATGATCAGGATACCCAAACGCGTCACCGCGCCGGGCATGGTGCTGTTCCTGCTCTGCCTGATGTACTTCATCACCTACGTCGACCGGGTGAACGTCGGCACCGCGGCCCCCGCCATCAAGGCGGAGCTCGGGCTGACCAACACCCAGCTCGGGCTGATCTTCTCGGCCTTCGCCTACCCCTACGCCGTGTTCCAGATCGTCGGCGGCGCCATGGCCGACAAGTGGGGCGCGCGGCGCACGCTGTTCATCTGCGGCCTGATCTGGGCGGCCGCGACCATCGCCACGGGCTTCGTCGGCGGCGTCGTCTCGCTCTTCCTCGCCCGCTTCATCCTGGGCTTCGGCGAGGGCGCGACCTTCCCCACGGCGACGCGGGCCATGCAGTCGTGGGTGGCCTCCGACCAGCGCGGCTTCGCGCAGGGCATCACCCACTCCTTCGCCCGCTTCGGCAACGCCGTCACGCCGCCCCTCGTCGTGCTGCTGATGGCCTACATGGGCTGGCGCGGCGCCTTCGTGCTGCTCGGCATCGTCAGCTTCGCCTGGGTGGCGGTGTGGTTCCTCTACTACCGGGACGATCCGCGCGACCACAAGGCGATCACCACCGAGGATCTGGAGCGCCTCGCGATCCGCGACCGCAAGCCCGCCGCCCCGAAGCCGCCCGTGCCGTGGCGCCGGCTCGTGCCGCGGATGGCCCCCGTGACGCTCACCTACTTCTGCTACGGCTGGTCGCTCTGGCTCTACCTCAACTGGCTGCCCTCCTTCTTCAAGGACGGCTACGGGCTCGACATCAAGAACTCCGCCCTGTTCGCCTCGGGCGTGTTCTTCGCGGGCGTCGTCGGCGACACGCTCGGCGGCGTGATGAGCGACCGCATCCTGAAGAAGACCGGCGACCTCCAGAAGGCGCGCCGCAACGTGATCTGCCTCGGCATGCTCGGCGCCGCCGCCTGCCTCGCGGGCGTGTTCTTCACCAAGGAGCTCACCCTGATCGCGCTGCTCCTCAGCGGCGGGTTCTTCTTTCTCGAACTCGTGATCGGCCCGATCTGGTCGGTGCCGATGGACATCGCCCCGCAATATGCGGGCACGGCGAGCGGGCTGATGAACTTCGGCTCGGCCTTCGCCGCGATCGTCTCGCCGCTCACCTTCGGCTGGATCGTCGACGTCACCGGCAACTGGATCCTGCCCTTCGCGGGCTCGATCGGCCTGCTCGTCGTCGGCGCGGCGCTCGCCTTCACGATGCACCCCGAGCGCCCGTTCGCGGTCGAGCCGGAGGCGTTGACGCCGCGGGTGGTCCCGGCCGAGTAAGGCACGCGTGCGCGGGCGCTTCGCGGCGCCCGCACCCGCGCATCCCGGCGGCGTCCCGCTCCGGTCCGGCGCGGAGCATCGGACAACGCGAAGAGCCGGAGCCGACCATGCGCAGACACCGCCACGCCAAGATCGTCGCGACCGTCGGTCCCGCGAGTTCCTCGCCGGAGATGCTGAAGGCCCTGTTCGAGGCCGGGGTCGACACCTTCCGCCTCAACTTCAGCCACGGCGGCCGGGACGACCACGCCCGCGTCCACGCGGCGATCCGGGCGCTGGAGCGGGAGGCCGGCTGCCCGATCGGCATCCTGCAGGACCTGCAGGGTCCCAAGATCCGCCTCGGCACCCTGCGGGACGGCGGCTTCCGCCTCGAGGCCGGCGAGAGCGTCCGCTTCGTGCTCGAGGGCCAGGAGGGCGACCGCACCGCGATTCCCCTGCCGCATCCGGAGATCTTCCGGGCGGTGACGCCGGGCCAGGAGCTCCTGATCGACGACGGGCGCGTCCGCGTCCGGGTCACCGGCCTGTCGAGCGACGCGATCGACGCCGAGGTGGCGATCGGCGGCGCCGTCTCGAACCGCAAGGGCGTGAACCTGCCCGGCACCCTCCTCGAGATCTCGCCGCTGACGCGCAAGGACCGGGACGACCTCGCCTTCGGCCTCGAGCTCGGCGTCGACTGGGTGGCCCTCTCCTTCGTGCAGACGCCCGGCGACGTGCTGGAGGGGCGCGGCCTGATCGGCGACCGCGCCGGCCTGATGGTGAAAATCGAGAAGCCGCAGGCCCTCGACCGGATCGGCGACATCATCCGGCTCTCGGATTCGGTGATGGTCGCCCGCGGCGATCTCGGCGTCGAGATCCCGCCCGAGGACGTGCCGGGCCGCCAGAAGGAACTGATCCGGGCCTGCCGCGTCGCGGCCAAGCCCGTGATCGTGGCGACGCAGATGCTGGACTCGATGGTCGCCGCGCCGACCCCGACCCGCGCCGAGGCGTCCGACGTCGCCACCGCGATCTTCGACGGCGCCGACGCCGTGATGCTCTCGGCCGAATCGGCCACCGGGCGCTTCCCCGTCGAGACCGTCGGGATGATGGACCGCATCATCCGGCGCACCGAGGCGCACCGGCTCTACCCGTCCCTCGTCGCGGCCTCGGAGCCCGGCGACGAGGAGAGCCCGCCGCACGCGGTCGCCACCGCCGCCTCGGGCCTCGCCGAATCGATCCGGGCCTCGGCCATCGTCGCCTTCACGCTCAGCGGCACCACGGCGGCCCGCAGCGCCCGCCGCCGCTCCTGCGTGCCGATCCTCGCGATGACGCCCTCCGAGACCGTCTCGCGCCAGCTCTGCCTCCTCTGGGGGACGCAGAGCGTGCGCTCCGACGACATCGTCTCCTACGAGGAGATGGTGGACCACGCCGCCGAGCAGGCGGTGCGGCACGGCTACGCCACCGCGCACCAGCACATCGTCGTCGTCGCCGGCATCCCGTTCGGGCGCGCCGGCTCCACGAACAACCTGCGCGTGCTGGAGATTCCTTAGTCCCGGACCGTCCCGCTCTCCGGGCCCGCCGCCCGCGTGCGGAAGGCCCGCGCGGAGGCCGCCTCGGAGAGCGCGCCGACCACCGCACCCGCCACCACGTCCGCAGGGAAGTGCGAGCCGCGCAGGACCTGCATCGCCACGATGAAGGCCGTGCCCGCAGCGGCCGGCCCGCGCCACTCGGGGTGGGCGCGCGCGAGCGCCCGGGCGACCGCCACGGTCACCGCCACGTGGCCCGAAGGGAAGGATTGCCAGGAGCCCGCGTTCGGCCCGAGCCAGCCCCGCTCGTAGATCCCGTCGTCGATCAGCAGGTCCGGCCGGGTCCGATGGGTCAGGCGCTTGATCGTCGACTTGGCGAGGCTCGCGGCGAGATGGGCCGCGAGCATCCGGGCGCCGGTGCGCGCCGCTCCGCGGTTGCCCGCGAGCCGACCGTAGGCGAGAGCCCCTGCGGCGATCGCGAGAAGCGCCTGCTGGCTCCCGATCTCGCTGAAGGTCCCGAGGGCGCGCACGAGCGGCGCGTCCTTGCCCCGCGCGAGGCGCAGGGCGAGGGCGATGTCGACCCGTTCCGGGCGGGATAGACGGTCGATCGGGGCATCGCGGCCCGGTTCCTCCCTGCGCAGCATCGCCGACAACGCGCGGACCGGCTCCGGCGTTCAGGCGCGGCGCGCGCGCCGCTTCGACCGGGCTGTGTACAGGTACAGACAAGCGGATCGTTGAAAAGCGTATTGTGCGCAATCGATGCTTCCCGCGATCAGTCGAGGCTTCATCGCGAAAAGTTGAACAGTGGAGAGATGCTTGGTAACCCGGCATTCGTGGGGGAGGGGGGAGACCGTGCGACATCGAGCAGACGATCACGCGCCGGAATGCGCCGACGATCTTCTGAACCGGGCGGACGACGCGGTCGTCGTCGGCACCTGGGTCTGGCACGGGGGTGCCGGGGACCATGTGCTCGATGACGGTGCGGCCGACCTGCTGCTCGGGGACGCGTCGCTCGCGCAGACGCCGGTCAACCTCGATGCTGCGCTCGACCGCGTCCACGCGGAGGATCGCTGCGCCGTCTTCCGGCGGATCCGGCAGGCGGAGAACGAGGGCGGCCCCATCGTGTTGACCTACCGCGTCGAGACCGACGAGGGGGTGCGCTGGATCCTCGATCACGGCCGCATCTACGCCGCCACGGACGCCGCCCCGGCTCACGGGCACGGAATCCTGATCGACGTGACCCACCGGATGTGCGCGGGCGGCGAGGCGTCGGAGACGGACCGGGCGCCCCTGAGCCCCCTCGACCGGGCGGCCCGCCACGCCATCGCCGCGCGTCGGGCCATCGACGCGGACGGCACGCCCGTGCTGCGCCAGATGGTGGATCTCCTGATGTGGGAGATCGGTCGGGCCATCGCCCGCCGGATCGACCGGGCCCGCGGCCGCCTGAACTGAGGCCGTGGCGGTCGGCCCGCCGCTCAGTTGCGCTCGCCCTGGGGCACCGCCTCCGGCCCGATCTCCCGCGCGGTCGGGTGGTCCCGGAAGAAGCGGTTGAGCGCGCGGTCGAGTTCCGGGTTCGGCTTCTTCAGGCCGCGGATGAAGCGCGAGATGCGCGGCTGGTTGACGCCGAGCTCCCAGGCGAGCCGGGCCTGCGTCCAGCCCGACTGCTCCAGGAATTCGCTGACGGTGTGAGGTCGAACCGGCACGGTCCACTCCCACGGGATGGGGACGGACCGGAAAGCTAGGCGCGCGCCTTCCGACCTCCAAGATCCATCGTGTTTTAATCCCGCTCCGATCTTCACAAATTAGTGATCCTGGCCGGAACGCCGTGGGCGGACTTCGCGACAGCCTTAGCTACCCCGCACCTGATCCGCCTCGGAAGGACCAACCATGCGATCCCTCATCGTCAGCGCCGTGCTCGCCCTTCTCATCCCGGTCGCCGGGCACGCGCAGGACGCCGGTGATCCTGCGGCGGGCGAGAAGGCGTTCGCGCCCTGCAAGGCCTGCCACGCCTTCGACAAGAACGGCGTCGGCCCGAACCTGACCGGCGTGGTCGGCCGCAAGGCCGCGAGCCTGGAGGGCTACAACTACTCGCCGGCCCTCAAGAACTCCGGCCTGACCTGGGACCAGGCCAGCCTGCACGAGTGGCTGAAGAACCCGAAGGCCAAGGTGCCGGGCACCAAGATGGTCTTCGCGGGCATCCCGGACGACAAGAAGATCAACGACGTGATCGCCTACCTTTCGACCAAGAAGTAGGGGGACGCCCGCTGTCCGCACGGCATCCGACCATCACGTTTTCGAGCGTGATGGTCGGCGATCACCGTCTGCGCTCGCTCGCGGCGCTCACTCGAACAGCGCGACCTTCACGAGACGCTTGCCCCGCCATGTCACGGCGCAGGGCCGCGGCCTGAAATCCGGCGCCACCGCGAGGCTGAACCACTCCGGCAGGAGCCCGGGCAGGCTCGTCTCGATGAGGGCGCGGTGGCGGTTGATGATGACGGCCCGGCAGCCGTAGGCGCCGGGCTGGTTGCGCAGGATGATGCGGGCATCCCCCAGCGGCGAGGAGGCGTGGGGCAGGTCGTCGGGAGCTGTACGGATCGACATGGCATCGGCTCGGGCGTGTGTGGTCCGGGCGATGCTGGGGCCGGCAGGGTTCTGAGGTCCTTTCCGGATCCGGTCGAACTTTACGGACCGCCGGGGAAGCATCTTTCCGCCGGCGGGAGGAACAGGCAGACGCTCCGCCCTCAGTGCGAGAGAATCTTCGACAGGAACTGCTGTGCCCGGGGCGAGCGCGGCTGCCCGAAGAAGTCGTCCTTCGTCGCGTCCTCGACGATCTCGCCGCGATCCATGAAGATGACCCGGTCCGCGACCTTGCGGGCGAAGCCCATCTCGTGGGTGACGACCATCATGGTCATGCCGTCGCGCGCGAGCTCCACCATCACGTCGAGCACCTCACCGACCATCTCCGGGTCGAGGGCGGAGGTCGGCTCGTCGAACAGCATCACGACCGGGTTCATGGCGAGCGCCCGCGCGATCGCCACACGCTGCTGCTGACCGCCCGAGAGCTGGCCCGGAAACTTCTCCGCGTGCGCCGACAGCCCGACCCGGGCGAGCAGGTCGAGGCCCCGCCGCTTGGCGTCCTCGCCGCTGCGGCCGAGAACCTTGCGCTGGGCGATGGTCAGGTTGTCGGTGATGGAGAGGTGGGGGAACAGCTCGAAGTGCTGGAACACCATGCCGACCCGCGAGCGCAGCTTCGGCAGGTTCGTGCTCCGGTCCTTCACCTTGGTGCCGTCGACGGAGATCTGCCCCTTCTGGAAGGGCTCGAGCGCGTTCACGCACTTGATCAGGGTCGACTTGCCGGAGCCCGACGGTCCGCAGACCACGACCACCTCGCCCTTGGAGACCCGCGTCGTGCAGTCGGTCAGCACCTGGAAGGCGCCGTACCACTTGCTGACGCCGTCGATCGCGATCATCGGCTCGCCGGAGGCCGCCTTGCTCGGCGGGATCAGCGGCCCCTTGGCGAGGCCCTCGTCCGCGAGCGCCGGGTCGGGTCCCGAATGGGGCTCGGGCGCGTCCGGTGCCGGAATCGGGGTGGATGTCATCGCGGACCCTCGGCGCGGCTCTAGCGGACGATCGCGACGCGGCTGTGCAGCCGGCGGACCAGGGCGGAGGCCATGAAGCATATCAGGAAGTAGACCACGGCCGCGAACAGGTACATCTCGACGAGCCGCCCGTCGCGCTGGGCGACCTTCGAGGCGGCGCCGAGGAAATCGGTGAGCGAGAGCACGTAGACGAGCGAGGTGTCCTGGAACAGGATGATCGTCTGCGTCAGCAGGAGCGGCATCATGTTGCGGAACGCCTGCGGCAGCACCACCGTGCGCATCACCTGCGCCCGGGTCATCCCGAGGGCGAGCGCCGCCGCCGTCTGCCCCTTCGGGATCGACTGTATGCCCGCCCGCATGATCTCGGCGAAGAAGGCCGCCTCGAACATCGTGAAGGTGATCAGCGCCGAGGCGAAGGCGCCGACCTGGATCGGCGTCGGCGAGCCCGTGGCCCAGGCCCCGATATACGGCACGAGGAAGTAGAACCAGAAGATCACGAGCACGAGCGGCAGCGAGCGCATCAGCTCCACGTAGCCCTTGGCGAGATGCCAGACGCCGGGGATCCCGGACAGGCGCAGGATCGCCAGAAGGGTGCCGAGCACCACGCCCATCGTGGCGGCCAGGGCGGTCAGCGTCACGGTGAAGACCATGCCCTGCCCGAACAGGTAGGGCAGGGAGGAGACGATGACGCCGAGGTCGAGATTGGCCAACATCAGCGCTGCCCCGGAATGCTGAGGCTGCGCTCCAGGAGCGTCGCCGCCACGATCACCACGACGTTGATCATCACGTAGAGGATCGTCGCGGCGGTGAACGCCTCGAAGACCTGGAACGAGAATTCCTGCATCGAGCGGGCGCGGGCGGTGAGTTCGAGGAGTCCGATCGTCAGCGCCACCGACGTGTTCTTGAGGTTGTTCAGGAATTCCGAGGTCATCGGCGGCAGGATGATCCGGTAGGCGTTCGGCAGAAGCACGTAGCGGTAGGTCTGCGCCACCGTGAACCCCATCGCGGTGCCGGCGAGCCGCTGCCCGCGCGGCAGAGCCTGGATGCCGGCCCGCACCTGCTCGGCCACGCGCGCGGCGGTGAAGAAGCCGAGGCAGATCACCGCCGTGTAGAAGGGGGCGTTCGGCAGCTGCTTGATCCGGGAGCCGAGCTCGGCCGGCAGCAATTCCGGCAGCACGAAGTACCAGAGGAACATCTGCACGAGCAGCGGCACGTTCCGGAACAGCTCGACGTAGGCGGTGCCGACCGCCTGCGCCGCCCGCGAGGGCAGGGTGCGCATCACGCCGATGATCGAGCCGAGGCAGAAGGCGATCACCCAGGAGGCGAGCGCCGTCAGGATCGTCCAGAGGAGGCCCGAGAGCAGCATGTCGGCGTAGGTGCCGGCTCCCTCGGGCGAGGGCTCGAAGAAGATGCCCCAGTTCCAGTTGTAGTTCATGTCCGGCGGCCCCCCGCGCCCGGCCCGCTCAGTAGGCGGCCGGGTCCGGGCTGTCGCTCGGGTTGGCGAAGGCTTTCTGCATCGCCTCGCTCATCGGCAGCTTCAGGTTGATGCCGCGCGGCGGGATCGGCTGCGTGAACCACTTCTCGTAGAGGGCCTTGCCCTCCGGGCTCTTGTAGAGGGCGGCGGTGGCCGCGTCCGCCACGGCCTTGAAGGGCGCGTCGTCCTTGCGCAGCATGATGCCGTAGGGCTCGGGCTTCGAGAGCGCCTCGCTGGAGATCGCGTATCCGTCGGGGTTCTTCGAGCCGGCGACGAGGGAGGCGAGCAGCACGTCGTCCATCACGAAGGCGTCGGCACGGCCGGTCTCGACCATCAGGAAGGCTTCCGCGTGGTCCTTGGCCGGCAGGATGGTCAGGCCCATCGAGCGGGCGGCGTTCGCCTCGTTGATCTGGCGGATGTTGGTGGTGCCGGAGGTCGAGACCACCGTGCGGCCCTTCAGGTCGTCGAACTTGTCGAGCTTCTTGTCCTTGCGGGCCACGAAGCGGGTGGCGGTGAGGAAGTGGGTGTTGGTGAAGGCGGCCTGCTTCTGGCGGTCGGCGTTGTTGGTGGTTGAGCCGCACTCGAGGTCGATCGTGCCATTGGCGATGAGCGGGATGCGCGTCGCCGAGGTGACGGGCACGAGCTTCACGTCGAGCTTGTCGAGCTTGAGGTGCTGCTTCACCGCGTCGGCGATCTTGAAGCAGATCTCGGTGGCGTAGCCGACCGGCTTCTGGTTGCCGTCGAGGTAGGAGAAGGGCACCGACGAGTCCCGGTGCCCGATCGTGATGGCGCCGGAATCCTTCACCTTCTTGAGCGTGCCCGTCAGGTCCTGCGCGCCGGCCGGCGCGCCGGCGAGGAAGGCGGCGAGGGCGGCGAGCAGGAGCGTGTCCGGGAGCGTGACTCTGAGGCCCATGGAATCCTTCCTGAGGCTGAGCGGGTCGGCTGGCGCGAGGTTAGGCTTTCAGGCGTTGCCGGGGCAAGCGACGTGCCGGACCCGCCGGGCGCCGCACACAACATCGCGGCCCGCGCGACCTGCTCCGGTTCGAAAGCAGCCGCCTCAGAAGTCTCGCTGGACGCGCATGCGGATCTGAGTCGCGTCGTAGCGGGTCACCGTGAAGGCGGGCAGGCCGTTCACGGTGATCGGCCGCGTCTGGTCGGCGACGCGCCCGCTCAGGACCGAGGTGCCGATATACGTGCCCTCGACGCCGATATCGAGGTCCTTCACCGGCGACCAGATCAGGCTCACGCCCGCGATGACCTGGGCGTTGTCGCGCAGCACAGGGCTCACGGCGAAGCCGGCCGGGTTGGTGAAGGCGTTGGGCGGGGTGGCGCCCCCGACGAGGCCGTTGAGCAGGCTGAACGCCTCGCGCGTGCCGCGCTTGTAGTTCACCTCGCCGTAGCTGCCGAAGAAGGCCGAGCGCCATTCCGGCGCCCAGTAGTGGAGGAAGGAGCCGACCACCGTGAAGCTCGTCGAGAGCTCGAGCTTGCCGGTGATCGGGTTGATCACGGCGTCCGAGACGTATTGCTGGAAGGAGGCACCCTGCACCGGCGTCAGGTTGCTGAGGTAGCTGCCGGTCAGGTAGGTGTAGCCCGTGTAGAGGATGCTGCCCTCGCCGTAGGCGCCCTGCAGGTAGAAGCCGTCGCCGGGCGCGATCATCGGCAGGTTGACCTTGATGCCCCCCTGCACCGCCCAGCCGTAATCCGTCTGCGCACCCGAGCGGATGCCCCGGGCCGCGAGGAGGGCGCCGGCCGCCGCATTCGAGATCACGGCGCCGCCCGTGCCGAAGGCCGAGCCCCCGATGAAGCCGCCGGTGTTCACGTCCTTGATGGCGCCCGAGATCTGGGCCGAGCCCCAGGAGGCGTCGTAGCGGAGCGCCGCCACGAAATCGGGCATGCGCGAGCGCTGCACGGCGTCGAGGAAGGTGATGCCGGTGGCGTTGACGCCGTTCGTCGTGAGGATGACCGGCGTCGGCGCCGTGGTGCCGACCACGAACTGCGAGGGCAGGCCGGCCGCCGCGGCCGCCGATGCCACGGCCGCCGAGTAGACCGGCTGCTTGCGGAACATCGGGTCTTCCATCGAGAGCGTGAAGGTCAAGCCCTCGCCGATCTTCGCCGTGTAGGCGAGCAGGTTGGTCGACGCGATGTCGGAGCCGCCGGTGGACCCGATCAGCTCGTAGTCGTGCGCGTAGAAGTCGAAGAACGAGGAGGCGCGGCCCGCTGTGAGTCCGGCGAACTGCACGAAGGCCTTGTCGGCCACCACGAAGTTCTGGACGCGGCCGAACGTGTCCTGGCCGAAGGCCGGGAAGGCGTTGGCGATGCGCTGCTGCGTGCCCGAGGCGAGCAGGGTGCCGGTCCGGCTCGCGAGCTCCGCCCGCACGAACGCGCGCAGCGTCCCGTAGCCGGTCTGGGTGCGCGCATCGAGGCTCAGGCGCAGGAGGCCGCGGGACTGGTACTCGTCACCCTGGCTCTGGGCCCGGTTCGGGTTCGGGATGGTGCCGGCCTCGAAGCGGGCGCGGCCCGAGATCCGCAGGCAGGTCTCGGTGCCCGGGATGTAGAAGAAGCCCGCGCCGTAGGCGGTGCAGACGCGGACGAACTCGACGGGAACGGCCTTCTTGACCGGGAGATCGGCGGCTCCCGCACCGGCCGTCCCCGCGATGCTCGCCGCCGTGCACAGCAGCGCCGACCGAATTCTGATCATACCGGGCCCCCGACGCCGCATCTCTCGCGCGACCGCTTCGTCTCGCGATTGCTGCATGATTCCTGTGCGCTGTGGTTGTTGTGCATGCACGACAACATCCCACGACTTGGAGGTAATTCGAACGATAAGACGGAGCGGCGACAAGACATTTCCAACGTTTCGGTCGGGATTGAAGGCAGCTCTCCGACGTGTGTGTCCTTTCTGCATCTTGGCCGGGCGGCGCCGGCGTCGTTTCCGAGCTTTGACGACGGATGCCCCTCGTGAGCGTCGTCCGGCATGAAGCGGCCAAGCCGGGCAAGTCAATGACACCGACCTGATCACGGTCTCGTGAGTTGGCGCGCCGGAACCACCGATTTCCCGTGACGATCGCCCCCCGGGCGTCAAGTTTGACTGGGGCTAGGGACGCGCGTGGCGCTTGTTCGCGGCACGCTTCCTGCTCAACAATTCGGAACGGCGGAGCCGCCGAAGGTGCCGAGGAGACGCCCGTGCGCGGCAATCGTCTGACCACCCTGATCTTCATCGGCATGCTGCTCGGAATCGGCGTCGGCTACGCCTGCAGCATCATGTGGCCGGACCCGCAGACCGCGAAGGAGATCTCGGGCTACATCTCGCTGATCAGCGACGTCTTCCTGCGCCTGATCAAGATGATCATCGCGCCGCTCGTGTTCTCGACGCTCGTGGTCGGCATCGCCCACATGGGCGACACCGCCTCCGTGGGACGGGTCGGCGGGAAGGCGCTGGTCTGGTTCGTGGGCGCCTCGTTCTGCTCGCTGGCTCTCGGGCTCGTCCTCGTCAACCTGATGCAGCCGGGCCAGAACCTGAACCTGCCGCTGCCCGACACAGGGGCCGGGACCGGGCTCAAGACGGCCTCGCTCTCGCTCAAGGACTTCGTCACGCACCTCGTGCCGAAGAGCGCCGTCGAGGCGATGGCCAACAACGAGATCCTGCAGATCGTGGTGTTCTCGATCTTCTTCGGCGTGGCGCTCGCCGCCCTCGGCGAGAAGGGCAAGCTCTTGGCGCAGGGCATCGAGGGGCTCGCCGACGTGATGCTGAAGGTCACGGGCTACGTGATGATGCTCGCGCCCGTCGCCGTGTTCGCGGCCATCGCCGCGACCATCACGACGCAGGGCATCGGCGTCCTCGTCACCTACGGCAAGTTCCTGATCGAGTTCTACCTCAGCCTCTCGGTGCTGTGGTGCCTGCTCCTGTTCGCCGGCTTCCTCCTCGTGGGAAGCGGGGGCATCACCCGGCTTCTCGCCCTGATCCGCGAGCCCTTCGTCCTCGCCTTCTCCACGGCCTCGAGCGAGGCGGCCTACCCGAAGACCCTGAACAACCTCGAGCAGTTCGGAGTGCCGAACCGGATCACATCCTTCGTTCTGCCGATGGGCTACTCGTTCAACCTCGACGGCTCGATGATGTACTGCACCTTCGCGGTGATGTTCATCGCGCAGGCCTACGGCATCCCGCTCACCTGGGGGCAGCAGCTCACGATGCTGGGGCTCCTGATGGTCACCTCGAAGGGCATGGCGGGCGTGCCCCGCGCCTCGCTCGTGGTGATCTCGGCGACGCTCTCGCACTTCAACATCCCCGAGGCCGGCCTCCTGCTGATCATCGGCATCGACCAGTTCCTCGACATGGGCCGCTCGGCGACGAACGTGCTCGGCAACAGCGTGGCCACGGTCGCGGTCGCCAAGTGGGAGGGGCAGCTCGCCGACACCGACCAGCGGCTCGACCGGGACGTCAACCCGCTGCCCTCGCCCGCAGAGTGAGCGCCGGGAGACGCACGATGCCGAGCCGATCCGCCCTCGCGTTCGTCCTCGCCGCCGTGTCGTTCGCCTTCAGCGCCGCGCCGGTTGCCGCGATCGAGGTTCTGACCGGAACCCTCAGGAAAGCGGCCGAGACCGGCGAGGTCGTGGTCGGCTACCGGGCGGGCTCCGTGCCGTTCTCCTACGTCGAGAAGGCAGGCCGGCCGATCGGCTACGCGATCGACCTGTGCCAGGAGATCGTGGACGACATCGCCAGGGCTACGGGGCGAACGGCGCTGCGCATCCGCTACGAGCCGGTCACCTCCGAGAGCCGCATCCCCGCCGTCACGTCGGGCAGGGTCGATCTTGAGTGCGGCTCGACGACGACGAACGCCGAGCGCCGCAGGAGCGTCGCCTTCTCGCCCATCACCTTCATCAGCGCGACGAAGCTGCTCGTGAAGCGGGACTCCGGAATCCGCTCCTATCGCGACCTCGGCGGCCGCAAGGTCGTGGTGACCGCGGGCACGACGAACGGGCCGGCCGTGCGGGAAATGCTGGCGAAGTCCAACATCCAGGCCGAGGTTCTGACCGGCCGGGACCACGCGGAATCGTTCGCGATGGTGAAGGACGGGCGCGCCGACGCCTTCGCCACCGACGACGTGCTGCTCTACGGCCTGAAGGCGGCCGAGGGCAGCGCGGGCGCCGACTACACGGTGCTGCCGGAGAAGCTCTCCTTCGAGCCCTACGCGATCATGTTCCGGCGGGACGACCCGGACCTTGCCGCTCTCGTCAGCGACACCTTCCGGCGGCTCGCCGCCTCGCGGGAGCTCCGCTGGACCTACGACAAGTGGTTCCTGAAGCGCCTGCCGAACGGCGAGCGCTTGGACATCCCGATGTCCGAGGACCTGAGGACCGGCTTCCTCGCGATGGGCCTGCCGGACTGAACCTCCGTGCGCGTATCCGGCGAGAAGGGCACAGGAAGAGATCGGCGTGAGCGGGTCGGGGGGGCATGGATGCTCTCGTTCCCGACCACCTCCACCTCGCCGTGATCACGCTCGCCTGCGCCCTCTTCGGCCGAGCACAGGCCGAACCGCTTCGCCCCTGACTCAGGCAGAGAAGTGCCGGGAGCGCATCTCTCCCCCTGTGTGGCGACGCTTCCGCTCCTGCCGCCCGCGGGCTGCTACCCGCACCCAGCCTTCACTGTCCGGCATCCCGGTCCCGTGCTGCAGAACTTCGTGGCGTTGCCGATCGCCGCGTCCGAGCTTGGACCAACACCGACACCGTAGGTCTGATCGCCCTTGACGTAGGCGAAGCAGCGAGCAGCCTGGACGACCTCGATGTGACACCCGGGTGCGCCGCAGCCACTCAGCGCGGTCTCCCGCGCCGCATCAGCTGACGACTTCCCGTAGGCGTAGCCGAAGGCGCCGTGGCCGTTCGTTGCGACGGCGACCCAACCACTCTCCTGAGCGAAGACACCGGATCCGCCCATTGCCAGGATGGAAACTGCAGCCACCACGGCCAAGCGAGCGCGCTTCATCTGACCTCCTCACCGACTGTGATCGGAATGTTGGCGGTTACTTCCAGCCCGCCGGACATCAGTTTAAGTTCGGTCTCACTGCCAAAGCTGCACAACTGCGTGATGGCCGCCGTGTGCTCTTCGTACTGGCTCTCACGAATGCGAGAGGCGCCGCAATCGAACCTTATGGAGGTGTGAGCCACCCGGCCCGTTGACGGCCGGTCGCGATCGGCACGTCATCGACAACGGGCTCGTATTCTCCAGAACCTGGGACTGCGTCGACCGTGACCGGTGATGCGGCGCGATCACCCCCCGCAGCCGGCGGGAGCGAGGGCGTTCATGCCCTCTCGACCCGCTCACGCCAGACTCTGTCCCACGCTAAGATCCGGCCGGCCGGTCCGCCGAGGAGATGCGCATGGGTCATGAGGCGCCGCGGGACCGTCCGGTCCGGGTGCTGCTCACGGAGGGCAGCAGCACCTCCGCCCGCGAGGCGATCACCGCCCTCTCGCTCGCCGGCCACGCGGTCTCGTTCTGCGATCCGGAACCCGTCTGCCTCGGCCGCTTCTCGCGGCTCGTCGCGGGGCGGTATCGCTGCCCGCCGCTCGGCACCGACCCGCTCGGCTACCGCGCCTTCGTGCTCGATCTCCTCGCGACGGGCCGGTTCGACGTGCTGCTGCCGATCCACGAGCAGGGCTACCTGTTCGCGCGGATCGCCGGGGAGGTCCGGCGCCACGCCGCGCTCGCCCTGCCGAGCTTCGAGAGCTACGCCCGGATGCAGGGCAAGGCGGGCCTGCGGGGCCTCCTCGCCGAACTCGGGCTGCCGCATCCGCGCACCGAGGTCATCGAGGACCGGCGCGTCCTGGCCGGGCTCGACGCCTACCCGTACGTCCTGAAGACCGACCTCGGCACGGCGAGCCGGGGCACCTGGCTCGTGCGGGACGCCTCCGGCCACGCGCGCGCCCTGGAGGAGATCTCGGCTGCCGATCCGTCCGGCGGCGCGGTTCTGGTCCAAGACTGGGTCGAGGCGCCGCTGGAGCAGGCGCAGGCCGTGTTCCGGAACGGGAGACTCGTCGGCTTCCACGCGACACGCCGGCTGATCGAAGGGGCGGGCGGCGGCGCCGCCCTGAAGGAGAGCGTGCGCCGGCCGCGCGTGGCGGACGACATGTCACGCATCGGCGCGCACCTCGCCTGGCACGGCGCCCTCTCGCTCGACTACTTCATCGACCGCGAGGCGCCACTCTACATCGACGCCAACCCGCGCCTCGTGGAGCCGATGGCGGCCTGCCTCGCCGGGCTCAACCTCGCGGATCTCCTCGTGCGGGTCTCGCTCGGTGCGCCCGTGGACGAAGGCCCTGAGAGCCGCGCCGGCCTGCGCAGCCGCCTCGCGCTGCAGGCGCTCCTCGGCACGACCCTGCGTCACCCTTCGCGAAGGGCGCTTCTTCGGACCTGCCGGGATCTTCTGGCCCGGGAGGGAGCGTTCGCGGAGGCCGCGGAGGAGCTGAGCCCGGCCCGCCTCGACCCGCCGAGCGCCGTGCCGGTGATCGGCGCGGGCCTCGCCCTGTTCCTGCGCCCGCAACGGGCCGCCGCCCTGGCCCGGCGCGGCTGGGGGCGCCACCTCCTCACGCCCGAGGCCGCCCGCCTCATCGAGGGCCTTCGCTGAGCGGCCGAGGCGGCTCCGCGCGAAAAAGACCGACCGGGAATGTCACATCCGGCGGGCCCGTCTCGTCATGTGCGTGGAGCCTCCGCGGCGCGCGGCTGAGCGAGGAGACGAAGTGATGAAGATCGTGGTGATGGGCGGCAGCGGCCTGATCGGGACGAAGCTCATCGCGCGGCTCGAGCGCGACGGGCACAGCGTCGTGGCGGCCTCGCCGCGGACGGGCGTCGACGTGCTCACCGGGGAGGGCCTGGGCCGGGCCCTCGCCGGCGCCGAGATCGTGGTCGACGTGGCCAACAGCCCCTCGTTCGCGGACGCGGCCGTGCTGGACTTCTTCGAGCGCGCCAGCCGCAACCTGCTCGCCGCCGGAGCGGAGGCGGGCATCCGGCACCATGTCGCGCTCTCGGTCGTCGGCACGGAGCGGCTGCTCGCGAGCGGCTATTTCCGGGCGAAGATGGCGCAGGAGACGCTGATCCGGGCCGGCTCGATCCCGTACACGATCGTGCGCGCGACACAGTTCTTCGAGTTTCTCGGCGGCATCGCGCAGTCCTCCGCCGAGGGCCGGACCGTGCGCCTGACCCCGGCGCGGATCCAGCCCATGCTGTCGGACGACGTGGCGGCGGCGCTCGCGGAGATCGCGCTCGGCCCGCCCCTCAACGGCATGGTGGAGATCGCCGGACCGGAAGCCTTCCCCCTCGATGCGCTGGTCCGCCGCGTCCTCGCCGCCGCCGCGGACGAGCGCGAGGTCGTGACCGATCCGACGGCACCGTATTTCGGTGTCGTCCTGGAGGAGCGCTCCCTGCTTCCCGGCCCGGAAGCGCGCCTCGCCCCGACCGGCATCGGCACGTGGCTGAGCCGCGCCGGGCGCCCCTCGTGAGGCCGCCCGCCTCGCCGATTGCCCACAGAGGAGAGACCGATGATCGCGCACGCTGTCCGCCACCTCGCCCTGACGACGCTTCTCTGCACGGGGGCTTTCGCCCACGACGCCGGGACGGCGACCTCCCGCGAGGAGGCCAAGATCACCGTGGTGTTCGATGAGACGCTGCCCAACGTGCCCGGCAAGAGCATGAAGGGCGTGCTGGTCGAGTACGGTCCGGGCGGCGCCTCCCCGGCCCACACCCACCCGCCGAGCGCCTTCATCTACGCCACGGTGCTGCAGGGCGCGATCCGCAGCCGCGTCAACGACGGGCCGGAGAAGACCTACCGGGCCGGCGAGAGCTTCGCCGAGCGGCCGGGCGACCGCCACGCCGTCAGCGCGAACGCGAGCGAGACCGAGCCGGCCCGCCTGCTGGCTGTCTTCGTCGTGGACACGGCGGCGACCGATCTGACCACGCCGATCCGCTGAACGCCCTCGGACAGGAGAGACACCATGCACCCACGCGTCGAGAACCCCTACGCGCACGCGCCCGCCGCCATCAAGGCGATGATGGCGGTCGAGAGCAGCCTGCGTGCCGGCGTCCTGGAGCACGGCCTGCTGGAGCTCGTGAAGCTGCGCGCCTCGCAGATCAACGGATGCGCCTACTGCATCGCGATGCACGCGACGGCGGCCCGCAAGAGCGGCGAGACCGAGATGCGGCTCTACCTGCTCGACGCGTGGCGCGAGGCCGCCGTCTTCAGCGAGCGCGAGCGGGCGGCCCTGGCCTGGACCGAGGCGCTGACCCGGCTCGCCGAGACCGGCGCGCCCGATGACGCCTACTCGGCCTTGGCCGCGGCCTTCAGCGAGGCGGAGCAGGTGCAACTCACCCTCCAGATCGGCGCGATCAACCTGTGGAATCGGCTGCAGGTCGGATTGCGCGGCCGCCACGACGCGGATCCCTCGCGCGATGCGGCCTGATCCGGCCACCGACGCTTTCGAGGCGGAGCGGCCGCGGCTGCTCCGCCTCGCCTACCGCATGCTCGGTTCGGTCGCGGAGGCGGAAGACGTCGTCCAGAACGCGTGGCTGCGCTGGCGGGAGGCCGATCGGGCGTCGGTGCGAATACCCGCGGCCTTCCTGTCGCGGATCGTGACGCGCCTCTGCCTCGACGCGATGAAGACCGCCCGCGCCCGCCGCGAGACCTACGTCGGCACATGGCTCCCCGAGCCGCTGCTGGAGAGCGTCGAGGAGGAGGCGGTGGACAGCGATGACCTGACCCTGACCCTGATGCTGGCGCTGGAGCGGCTCTCGCCGCTGGAGCGGGCCGCCTTCCTCCTGCACGACGTCTTCGGGATGCCCCTCGGCGACGTCGCGGCGACGCTCGACCGGGACGCCGCCGCGATACGGCAGCTCGCCGTCCGGGCGCGCCGGCACGTCCAGGCCGACCGGCCGCGCTACCCCGTCGCGCCCCAACGGGGCGAGGCGATCGCCAGGGCCTTCTTCGACGCCTCGCGCGGCGGCGACGTCGCCGCCCTGCGCGCGATGCTGGCGGAGGACGCCGTGATGCGCTCCGACGGGGGCGGCAAGGTTCTGGCCTTCCTGAACCCGATTCATGGCGTCGATCGCATCCTGCGGCTGTTCTCCGGACTGGCGCGCAAGCACGGCGCCGCGCCGGCGACGTTCCTGCGGGCCGTCACCGTCGACGGGTTGCCCGGCTTCGCGAGCCTGGAGCGCGGCGGCGTGCTGCAGGTGACGGCGCTCGCCGTCGAGCAGGACCGGATCGTCGGGATCTACATCACCCGGAACCCGGACAAGCTCGGCCACGTCGCCGACCTGCTCGACCTGCCGGCGGCGCCGATGCCCGGCTGAGCGCGTCCGTACGACGCGCTCCCGGCGGTCAGATCTCGCTCAGGAACAGGAACACGCCCAGCAGGTATCCGCCGAGGTAGATGACGCCCAGGTATGCCATGATCTCGAGGCGCTGGATCAGCGTGCCGCACTCGTCGCGGATCAGCAACGTCCAGGCGCCGTCGAGCTCGCGAACCTCGCCGGTGACCCGAAGCTCCTGCAGCGCCGCCTCCGCGGCAACGACCGCGGCCTCGAGGTCGGACGCCTCGATGCCGCAGGGGTCGGAGATCACCGTCTCGCGGTTCACCAGATCGAAGTAGAAGCGCTGGGTCATGGGCCGCCTCCGCGATGCCGTCCGATGTCGAGGCCGCTGAACGTATGGGGTGCGTCGCACTTCCGAAGCTCGGGACGATGAAGACCGATCGGGCGGATCACCGAGCTTCGCGATCCACCCACAGCGTGCCTAGTCGGTCCTCGCACGCCCGGTTGCCTCGGCGAGGACGGCGAGAAGCTCGTCGGGGCTGGGCCGTTCCGGACCCGGGTCGGGGGGCGGATCCTTGCCGATCGCGAAGATCATCGCGCCGTTGGCACCCTTCTCCAGCGCAGAGCCCAGTGTCTCGACGGCCTTGCGCAGGGTGTAGACGTGGCCGCCCCAGGCCTCCGGCGGCGAGGTGAACCCGATGAGGATGGGTCCCTGGAAATGATTGCGGTAGGCCGCGTAGGCTTCGAGGGGGCGGTAGGTCGGTCCGGCGTCGTAGGCCATGATGCTGATGCCGTCGAGGAGCGCGCGCCGGGTGGGATCCCGCAGCAGCGGCAGGAAGGCGCCGTAGGTCGGGCCTCCGGTCGGCCCCGCCTCCCGCCACGCGCCCTCGCCGAAGGCGCCCGTGTTCGTCGCCGTGAGCCAGATCGCGATCGGGCGCGGCAGGGCGGAGCGCGCCGCCTCGACGACATCGAGCAGCAGCGCGTCGCTGTCGCAGGCCGTCCGGCCTGCACGGACCCGGCAGTTCGGCGCCCTCGGCTCGAAATCGAGATCGACCCCGTCGAGCCCGAAATCCTCGACGAAACGGCGGATGGAGCGCGCGTCGAATCCGGCCCAGTTCGCGTATTCCTCGCCGCCGATCGACACCATCACCCGGATGCCGGGGCGCCTCTCCTTCAGAGCCTGCAGCGACGCCTTGAGCACTGAGCCCGAATAGGGGACCTGTACTCCCGTTCCGGTGAGATCGAGGTTGCCGGCATAGGTCGCGTCCGGCCGCATGAACGCGAGCAGGACTTCGGTCACGCCGTCCGGAATCCGGACGAGACGGTCGTCGAGGCCGGACGCGGATTCCGCGTCGGCCGCCCAGGTCGCGTAGTAGGCGGCGAGCTGGACCGGTGGCCGCTCATGCGCCGCCGAGAGGGCAGACCCTGCCGTCACAGCGAGGGTGACCAGGACGGCGCACGCGGACCTGAGTTTCATTGCGAGGCGACCCGCGCGGCCGTGGCAGGGGTGATCTGCAGGACGTCGCCGGGTTCCAGGGTGCTATCGTCCTGCGCCGGCCGGCGCTTCATGCCCCACTGCGTCCGGTGCAGGATCGTGAGGTTCAGGTCCTTCCGGGTCGCTGCCTGACCTTCGAGAATGCCCGGAAGCTGGGCGAGCGCCGTGCTGACCGCCGCGCGCGTCAGCTCCTCCTCGTCGATCACGCTCTGCAGTTCCCGGATCTCGCGCTCCCGGTCCACCTCCGCCTCCACCGCGATCCGCAGGCGGTCGTGCAGGAGGTCGGAGATGCGGTGCTCGGTCTGCGCGATCACCGCCTTCGCGTCCTGGAACCGTTCCTTGGCGTCGCCGAGTTCGGTCAGGCTCGCGTAGTACGTGGCGTCGGTCGTCGCCCCGCGCTCGCGAAGCTTGACCACGTGGTCCATCCGAAGATTGCGGTCGCCGATGTTCGACTCGACCTGAGCGAGCTTGTTGCGCTGGATGGTCAACTCGGCCTGGTAGGACTGGATCGCGGCCTCGATCGCGCTCTCCTGCTTCTTGCGCTTGGACCGTTCGACCTGACGGTAGGTGTCGGCCTCCGTGAGGCGCGCCTTCGCCGAGGCCGGGCCGACGAGCTCGTACAGGCGCTTGGTGGCGGGCTTCGTCCCGTCGCGCTCGGCGACCAGGATGGAGGCACGGGCCAGCGAGCGCGTCAGGCGCTCGCTCGACTTGAGCAGCCGCTCCTTCTCACGGGCGGTGTCGAGGAGGCGCCACTGGTCCTGCGGGGCGGTCTCGACCGCGCCGGCGAGCGCGAGCGCGTGCAGGACGCTCATGCCGGGGATGTACTTGTAGGGGCCTGGCCGCGCGACCGGTCCGAGGACGTAGACGGGTTCCCGCTCCAGAAGCTGGATGCCGACCCGGACGGAACCGTTGAGCTTGCCACTGAGCGCGGAGGACAGGACGGTGTCGAGATCCTGGAAGGTCGTCCCGGCGACCGAGACGGATCCCGCCAGCGGCACGTAGATGTTCCCGTCCTCCTGGACGATGTACTCGCCCGACAATTCGGGCCGCTCGATCGCGGAGGCGACGATGTCGCGACGCCCCTCGCCCTCGCGCGTGTCGGGCTGCATCTGCTCGAACACGGTGATCTTCAGCTTGTCCCCGATGGCGTAGGCGGCCGGGCGGTTGATCTCCGCACTGGTCAGCCGCTCCACCTTCTGCGGCGCGGCGGAGATGGTGGGCTCGATCGCGTCCTCGGCCGATGCGGTCGTCGTCAGTCCCAGCACTGCGGTGCAGACTGCCGCCCGCATCATTCTCACGGCGGGCTTGGCCCGTGCCAGCTTGGCCTCGTTCATCGCTCCACTCCCTGTTACTAACTTTCTCAAGCACTTCGCGCCGGCGCGACAGGCAGGTCGACGCTTCCGGTCCGGACGAGCTTTCCCCAGCCGACGAAGGTCCCGCGCAGGGCCGTCAGCAGGGTTCGGATGGCGGTGACGTAGAGAAGCTGGCGGTAGCAGAACCGCTGCAGCACGAGCAGCGGCAGCAGGCGCCACTCGGTGGAGGGGCCGTGCAGCAGCAGCGCGGCGCAGCCGGCGAGAAGATCGAAGACCTGGAAGACCAACCAGTAGGCGGCGAGCAGCTCGAGCGTCTCGTGGCCTTGACCCCGTGCGCCGGCGGTCACGATGTCGATGACGCTGGTGACCACCGTGAAGAGGAGGATCAGGTCCATCAGCGGCGCGAGCAGCGTGAACAGGAACTGGAACAGCAGCACGTTGGGGACGAGGACGAAGGAGACGCCCCGCGGCCTGCGCAGGCTCGCCGCCCCGTGCTTGTAGGCAACCTGCAGGGTGCCGAACATCCAGCGGAAGCGCTGCTTCAGGAAGGCGCCCAGCCGCTCCGGAGCCTCCGTGAGCGCGCGCGCGCGCGGCTCGCACACCACCTTCCAGCCCGCGAGTTCGAGCGACACCGTGAGGTCGGCGTCCTCCGCCAGCGTGTCGGACGAGTAGCCGCCGACGGCCAGAAGCGCCTCGCGCCGCCAGGCACCGATCGCGCCCGGCACGACGCCGATGGCATTGATCAGCTCGAAGGCGCGCCGATCGAGGTTCTGGCTCAGCGTGTATTCCAGGGCCTGGAAGCGGGCGATGAGCGAGGTTCGGTTGCCGACGGAGACGGTCCCGGCGACCGCTCCGATCCGCGGATCCGCGAAGTGGCGCGCCAGTCGCTCGATGGCGTCCGGCAGCAGCACCGTATCCCCGTCGATGGCGACGATGATCTCGGCCGACGTTTTCTGGAGCCCGAAATTGAGGGCGGCGGCCTTGCCGCCGTTCGCCTTCGTGAAGATCTGCACTGCGCCGGTCGTCCCGAACGCTTCCCGGACGACGGATGCGGTCTCGTCGGTCGATCCGTCGTCGATGACGATGATCTCGATCCGGTCGGCGACGGTCGAGCCGAGCAGGGTCCGGATCGTCTTCAGGATGACGATCTCCTCGTTGTAGGCCGGCACCAGCACGGCGATCCCCTTCGGCTCAGGTCCGGCGGCTGGGATGCGATGGCCGCCCCTCAGGCGGTGCGCCGTCGCGCCGATGATGATGAGCGTCAGCCGGAAGATCGCGAGCACCGAGGTGGCGATGGCGATGGCCGGGACGGCGTCGCTCAGCCACGCGGCGGAGTGCGCGCCGACGCGCCAGGCTTCGGTGCTGAGGGCATCGGTGAGGCTCGGCGCGCGGGTCTGTGGCATCACGGCGTCGCGCGGCGCGCCGACGAGCTCGTGCGTCGTGACGAACCGGAAGCCCTTCGCGTGGAGCTGGTCGATGATGTCGGGCAGCGCGTCGATCGTCAGCTGCCGGTTGCCGCCCGAATCGTGCATCAGCACGATCTGCCCGCGCCCGCCGCCGACCGTGCGCACCACGAGGTCGACGACGTGGATCTTCTTGACCCCGCCGAAGCCGGCGGCCGCCCAGTCGTAGGAATCCGCGTCCAGGGCACCGATCTGGTAGCCGAGCTCCGTCGCCACCTCGACGAGGAGCGGGGACGTGTCGAGAAACGCGAGGCTGGTATAGGCCTGCGGCGGCCGGAACAAAGTCGTCCGAACCCCCGTCTGCGCTTCGATGACTCGCTGGGCCATGTTCAGCTCGACGGCGATCCGCTCGCGCCCGCTCTCCATGAGCCGGGGATGCGAGAACGTGTGGTTCCCGATGTCATGCCCCTCGTCGTAGATCCGCTTGAGCAGCCCGGGCGCCTGCAGGGCGTTGCGGCCGACGATGTAGAAGGTCGCCTTCGCGCCCTTCTCGCGCAGGATGTCGAGGACGCGCCCGGTGTAGTTCGGGTCGGGCCCGTCGTCGAACGTCAGCGCCACCAGATTCTTCGCGACCGGCGAGCGCGTGATGACCTGAGCCTGGCTCGGGGCCTGCGCGATCGCCTGTCCGACGATCAGGCCGACGCGCTCGTTGTAGGCCAGCGTGCGACGGCCCGCTCCACCCGGCGTCGCGGAGACGAGGGCGACGTTGAGGCTCCCGAAGAGGTCGCCGCCGGGCTGCAGCGTCTCCAGGGCGCCCAGCGCTGTGGAATCGGGCAGCTTCGTGCGGCCGAGCGTCGCCCAGATCCCGGCATCCTCGTAGCCGAGCGCCCAGAGCGCGACGCCGGCGGGCCTGTGGGCGAGCGCGGCCCGGAGATGGTTGAAGCCGGTCACGGCGTCGAGCATCCAGATCTCGTGCGGGCGGCCGTCGCCGTCGCGGTAGCGGACCGTCGCATTCAGTGAGCGCTGATCGAAGGCCAGAGACTTGCCGTTGTTCCGCATCGCGGTCCAAGCGGCCGGCACGGAGATCTGCTTCATCCGGCCGGTGGGATCCCAATCGAAGGCGAGCGAGCCGATGCTCACGATGACCTTGCCGGGATCGACCCGAGCGAACACGCTGCCGAGCTGCGACTCGAGCCATCCCTGGGGGGCGATCGGGGCAGGACGCCCGGCCTGAACGTTGTCGTGCGTCGCCACCAGGACGTAGTCCGCAACCTTGCTGAACTCGCCGATCCGGACGGGCCCATCGGTCAGGCTCGTCATCACGATGAGCTTGCGCTGCGTTGCGGAGAGCCGCTCCCGGAGATCGCGGACGAACTGGACGAGGATGCGCTCGTTGAAGGGCGTCGCGTCAGGCAGCTGCAGGGTGATCCCCGACAGTTCGTTCTCCTGCAGGTAGCCGATGATCTCCGCGATCACCCGGGCCCGCGCGGCGGGGAGGGCGAGCGCGACGTTCGTCTCGTGCTTGGTCAGGCTGCTGCTGATGACGGGAAAGACCTGCAACTGCTGGGCGTTCGTCTTCAGCCACTGAAGCACCTCGGCGCTCTTGCCATCGACCTGGATCCGAATGCGACCGTCTTCCTGCCGCAGCTCGAGCCAGTCGGGCAGGAGTCCGTCGAGGTCGCCCGCGTGCTGCTTGAGCGAGGTGAAGGCGTTGCCGTTGCTGGAGAGGTAGGCAAGGCGCAGAGCCTGCATCGCTGCGGCCGGCACCTGCCGGTTCAATGCGGGATTGATGGGATCGGCAACCACGACGCGACGGTTGATCATCTCGGCGTGTGGCGCCGTTGCATCCGACGCCTGCCTCTCGGCCACGGGCAGGTTCGGCGCAACCAGCATTCCATAGACGAGCGCTAGTAAGCCCAGTGCCGCGAGACACGAGATCAGCAGCAGCGCACCGTTCGTGACGCGAGCCCGATGGCCGCTCTCATTGTAGAAGACTGGGCGTGCCTCCGGCCGCATGTGCATTCTCTTTGCATCTGCAGTCTCGGGACGCGGGATGAGTCTCGCCGGTCTCCGGAACCGCGACTTGGCCAAGCCGCACCAGAGTGCAAACGGCGGAATATCTCAAGCTCTCGCCGATAGGTCTTATGGCGTAATCATTTGTGCAGAGTGGCTACCGTGCCTGGCATGTGAAAGCTCTGCGGAACGGTCCTATTGCATTTTCAACGCATGAAATCGTACAAAACTGCAGTGCAACGATCGCACGACACCGTCGTTTCTGGAGTGGGGAAGATCGACGTCACCGCGAGGGATGCGGAAATTCGCGCGCCGCCAGTTCGGTTAAACCGAACAGACGGCGTGAGACCGAGATCATTTCGGTTCTGGTCTGCGGACGAGTTGTCGTGCGGCTCTACCGCGAGGTCGGCATCGACCGAGTCTTCATGTAGATCGATCGGACTAAGCAGACTTACCGTAGTCCATCTGCATCGATGCGCCATGACTGGGCGAGAGCCGAGATGGCCTGCAGGCACGGCTGTTCCAAAGCCCTGAGGCCACGCCGCTCCTCGAAATGCAGGCCGCCCACAGCGAGAGCGCCCGCGATCGAATCGAGCGCGACTCCGCTCCTGCCGCGCACAGACATGAGTCCGCCCAGCGCACACCGGTCATCACGTTGGTCAAGCTGGCCGGAGCCTGATCTGCGATGAAGGGGGAAGTGGCGGAGAGGGAGGGATTCGAACCCCCGATGCCCTTGCAGGCATGCCGCATTTCGAGTGCGGTGCATTCAACCGCTCTGCCACCTCTCCGCGAGGCGCCTCGACGAGACGGGCGGTGCCTAGCACACGTGCTCACGCTCCGACAAGCGTCTCGCGCATGTTCGCCGCGGCTGCGGTCGGCGCGGGGCCGGCGATCCCGGCCCCGCCGTGCATTCGGCGCCCGCCGCCCGCGGACGAGCCGGGGTCAGGCCGGCTTGCCCCCCGCAAGCGCCGTCGCGACGGTGCGGGCGAAGGCGACCGGGTCACGCGGGGAATCCCCGTCCTGGATGCGCGCGAGGTCGAGCAGGGTCCCGGCCGCGGCCGGCACGTCGCTCTCTGGGCCCTCGGCGAGCGCGCGGATCAGCGGGTGGCGCGGATTGAGTTCCAGGATCGGCAGCCCAGAGGCGCCGCGCCCGGCCCGGCGGAGGAGGCGCTGCATCTGGAGGTCCGGACCGCTGCCCGATGCGGAGAGCACCACCGCGCTGTCGACCAGACGATCTGTGGCGCGCACGTCGGACACGTCTCCCGAGAGCGCGGCCTTGACCGCCGCCACGAGCGCGTCGATGCCGGCGGGCGCCTCGCCGCCCGCGTCCTCGGCCGAGAACTTCGAGAGGTCGATGCTGCCCTGCGTGACCGAGCGCAGCGGCTTCTCCTCGAACCGGGCGAGCGCCTCGGGCCAGAACGCGTCGACGTGGTCGGAGAGCAGCAGCACCTCGATGCCTCGCGCGCGGAAGCCCTCGAGCTGGGGCGACTTCGCGAGCGCGTCCGCATCGTCCGCCACGAGGTAGTAGATCGCCTCCTGCCCGTCCTTCATCCGCGACACGTAGTCGGGGAGCGAGGTCCAGCCCTCGACGGCCGACGAGCGGAAGCGCAGCAGCGGCGCGATCTCGCTCCGGCGCTCGTGGTCCTCGTAGATGCCCTCCTTCAGGATCGGACCGAAATTCTCCCAGAAGCTCGCGTAGGCGTCCGGCTCCTTGGCCCGGCTCGCGAGCTCCGACAGCACGCGGCCGGTGACCGCCCGGCGGATCTTGGCCAGCGCCGGCGTCGATTGCAGCATCTCGCGCGAGACGTTGAGTGGCAGGTCTTCCGTGTCGACCACGCCCTGCACGAAGCGCAGCCAGGAGGGCAGCAGCCCGGCCTCGTCCGTGATGAACATGCGCCGCACGTGCAGCCGCACCTTGCTGTCGCGATCATTGTCGAGGGCCTGGAATGGCTTCATGCCCGGCACGAACAGAAGCGCCGAGAATTCGAGCGCGCCCTCCGCCCGCCAGTGCAGGGTCGCCCAGGGCTTGTCGAAGTTCATGCCGACCTGGCGGTAGAACTCGGTGTACTGCTCCTCGGTGATCTCGGACTTCGGCTTGCGCCACAGGGCCGTGCCCTGGTTCGCCGATTCCTCGCGCCCCTCCTGCACGATCGCGATGGGGACGGTGATGAAGTCCGCCCATTTGCGCACGATGTGGTCGAGCCGGTAGGGCTCCAGGTACTCGTCGGCGTCCTCCTTGAGGTGCAGGACGATGTCGGTGCCCGGCTCGCTCCGCTCGGCCCGCTCCAGCGTGTAGCTTCCGCCACCGTCCGAGGCCCAGGTCCAGGCCTCCTCAGAGCCGGCGCGGCGCGACGTGACCGTTACGCGGTCCGCGACCATGAAGGCCGAGTAGAAGCCGACGCCGAACTGGCCGATCAGGCTCGGGCGCTCGTCCGGCTTCGCGTCCGCGAGCGTCTGGCTGAAGGCGCGGGTGCCGGAGCGCGCGATGGTGCCGAGGTTCTGGGCGAGATCCTCCTTCGACATGCCGATGCCGGCATCCGACAGCGTGAGCGTGCGCGCCGCCTTGTCGGGGACGATGCGGACCTTCGCGTCGGGCGGCAGGGCGAGCCCCGCGGCAGTGAGCGCCTCGAACCGGCGCCGGTCCATCGCGTCCGCCGCGTTCGCGACGAGCTCGCGCAGGAAGATCTCCCGGTCGGAATAGAGGGCGTGGACGACGAGGTCCAACAGGCGCCCGACCTCGGCACCGAACTCGTGCCGCTCCACCGTCTCGCTCAAGGTGCAGCCTCCGCTGTGCGAAAAAATCGCTGGCCATATGCGGCCCCGGCGCGGGGAATTCAATGCGGACGGACTGCCTCGGCGGCAGCGGGCGACAGGCGCCTAGCTGAAGGCCTGGAGACCGGTCTGGGCTCGGCCGAGGATGAGGGCGTGGACATCGTGCGTGCCCTCGTAGGTGTTGACGGTCTCGAGGTTCTGGGCGTGGCGCATCACGTGGTACTCGCCCATGATGCCGTTGCCCCCGTGCATGTCGCGGGCCGTGCGGGCGATGTCGAGCGCCTTGCCGCAATTGTTGCGCTTGATCAGACTGATCATCTCCGGCGCGACGCGGCCCTCGTCGAACAGCCGCCCGACCCGCAGGGACGCCTGCAGGCCAAGAGCGATCTCGGTCTGCATGTCGGCGAGCTTCTTCTGCACGAGCTGCGTCTGCGCGAGCGGCCGGCCGAACTGCTTGCGGTCGAGCGTGTAGGCGCGTGCGCGGTGCCAGCAATCCTCCGCCGCGCCCATCACCCCCCAGGAGATGCCGTAGCGCGCCCGGTTGAGACAGCCGAAGGGCCCCTTCAGACCGGAGACGTTCGGCAGGAGGCTCGAATCCGGTACCTCGACGGCCTCCATCACGATCTCGCCGGTGATCGAGGCGCGCAGCGACAGCTTGCCCCCGATCGTCGGCGCGGAGAGGCCGGGCAGGCCCTTGTCGAGCACGAAGCCGCGAATCGCGCCGCCATGGGCGTCGGATTTCGCCCAGACCACGAACACGTCGGCGATGGGTGCGTTCGAGATCCAGGTCTTGGCGCCGGTCAGCCGGTAGCCCCCGTCGAGGCGCTCGGCGCGGGTGCGCATGCCGGCGGGATCCGAGCCGGCATCGGGCTCGGTGAGGCCGAAGCAGCCGACCCACTCGCCGCTGGCGAGCTTCGGCAGGTAGCGTCGCCGCTGCGCCTCTTCGCCGTAGGCGAAGATCGGGTACATCACGAGGGAGGATTGCACGCTCATCATCGAGCGATAGCCCGAGTCGACGCGCTCGACCTCGCGCGCCACGAGGCCGTAGGCGACGTGGCTGGCATCCGCACAGCCGTAGGCCTCGGGCAGCGTCACGCCGAGGAGGCCGAGTTCGCCCATCCGGGCAAAGAGGGAGCGGTCGCCTCGCTCCTCGGCGTAGGCCTCGACGATGCCGGGCAGAAGCTGCTCCTGCGCGAAGGCGCGCGCAGTGTCGCGGATCGCGCGCTCCTCCGGTGTGAGCTGGTCCTCGAGGAGGAACGGGTCCTCCCAGACGAAGGAGGCGGCCGGGGCCGTGTGGTGGCCGGCAGATCTGATGATGCCGTTCGTCATCGCGTTCCGTCCCGTCCGTCGCCGTGACCGCTGCGCGGGAGAGGCCGCGTGCGGCAACGACGATCCGTTTCGGGACGAACTAGACCCCTGGCGGGCGACCGCCAGGGGCCGGCGAGCTCCGAGCCCGAGCGATCCCTCGACGGTGACGGGCTATTCGACGGTAACCGACTTGGCGAGGTTCCTCGGCTGGTCCACGTCTTTGCCCATGAACACCGCCACATGGTAGGCGATGAGCTGC
>NZ_BJZU01000065.1 GCF_007992195.1 Methylobacterium oxalidis
TGCGATCTCGATGATCGACGGCTCCTCCAGCGGCGCTTCCTTGGGCGCCGAGGCGATGTTCACCGCCGACACCCTAGAGATCTACCAACACTGACGGCGCGCCGGTCCCCGGCCCGTCAGCACTTGAACACGTTCGCGGCGGCGTTGCCGGTGCGCGCGCAGACGTTGCGCGTGTCGACGACGATCCGCGCGTGCCGGACGAGGGTGGCGTAGTCGACGCCGTCGTGGTCGGTGACAACGAGGACGGCGTCCGCCGCCGCCACGATCTCCGGCGTGAGCGCCGTCGCGGCGCGGCCCGCGAGATGGGGGAACTCCCGCGTCGGCGGGATCTGCTCCACGAACGGATCGTGGTAGGCGACCCGCGCGCCGCGCGCCTCCAGGAGGTCCATCAGCTTGAGGGCCGGGCTCTCGCGCACGTCGTCGATGTTGCGCTTGTAGGCCATGCCGATCATCAGGATCGCGGCGCCGCCGAGGGGCCGGCCGAGCTCCCGGTCGACGAGCAGGGCCAGCCGCTCGACCACGTAGTGGGGCATGCGCCGGTTGACCTCGCCGGCGAGCTCGATGAAGCGCGTGGCGATGTCGTGCTCGCGCGCCTTCCAGGTCAGGTAGAACGGGTCGATCGGGATGCAGTGCCCGCCGAGGCCCGGCCCCGGCTCGAACGGCATGAAGCCGAAGGGCTTCGTGGCCGCCGCCCCGATCACCTCCCAGACGTCGATCCCGAGGGCGTCGTAGACGACCTTCAGCTCGTTCACGAGGGCGATGTTGACGGCCCGGAAGATGTTCTCGGTCAGCTTCACGGCCTCCGCCGCCTCCGCGGAGGAGACCGGCACCGTGCGGGCCACGATCGGGTCGTAGAGCAGGCAGGCGAGGTCGCGGGCCGCCTCGCCGTCGCCGCCCACCACCTTGGGCAGGTCGGCGAGCCCGTAGCGGGCGTTGCCGGGGTCCTCGCGCTCCGGCGAGAAGGCGAGGTGGAAGTCCGATCCGCTCGCCAGGCCGGTGGATTCGAGAATCGGCCGGACGATTTCGGTGGTGGTGCCGGGCCAGGTGGTCGATTCGAGCACGACGAGCTGGCCGCGCCGGAGCGTCCTCGCGATGTCCCGGGCGGTGGCGCGCACGTAGGAGAGGTCGGGCTCGCGCTGGCGCGTGAGCGGCGTCGGCACGCAGATCAGGATGGCGTCGGGCCGGGACAGGCCCGCCATGTCGGCGCTCGCCCGGAACCGGCCGGTCGCGAGCGCCGCCCGCAGGCCCTCGGTGTCGAGATGGGCGATCACCGGCCGGCCTTCGTTGATCAGGCCGACGCGCTCGGCGTTGATGTCGTAGCCCGTGACCCGAAAGCCGGCGCGCACCGCGGCGAGCGCCAGCGGCAGGCCGACATAGCCGAGGCCGATCACCCCGATCTCGGCGGTGCGGTCCCGGAGGCGGCTCGTCAGGTCGGGCATCGTCGGCTCACGTGTAGGGGTCGGCGGCGTCGCGCAGGCCGTCGCCCATGAAGTTGAAGGCGAGCACCGTCACCAGCACCGGCACCACGGGCCAGAGCAGCCAGGGGTAGAGCTGGACGGCGGCGAGGTTCTGGGCCTCGTTGAGGAGCACGCCCCAGCTCGTCACCGGCGGGCGCAGGCCGAGGCCGAGGAAGGAGAGCGCGGTCTCGCCGAGAATCATGGTCGGGATCGCCAGCGTCGCCGAGGCGATCAGGTGGCTCATGAAGTTCGGGATCAGGTGGCGGGCGATCACCCGGGCGGGGCTCGCGCCCATCAGCTCGGCGGCCTGCACGAAATCCTCCTCGCGCAAAGCGAGGAGCTTGGCGCGCACCGCGCGGGCGAGGCCCGGCCAGTCGAGCAGGCCGAGGATGACGGTGATGCCGAAGAACACCCAGAGCGGGCTCCAGGTCGGCGGCAGCGCGGCCGAGAGGGCGAGCCACAGCGGCAGCTCGGGCAGCGAGCGCACCACCTCGATCAGGCGCTGCACGCCCGCGTCGACGACGCCCCCGAAATAGCCGGCGACGCCGCCGAACAGCAGGCCGAGCACGAAGGAGATCGTGACGCCGGCGAGCCCGATCACCAGCGAGATCCGCGCGCCGTAGACCATGCGGGAGAACAGGTCGCGCCCGAGTCGGTCGGTGCCGAGCAGGAACAGGGTGCCGCCCTCCGGCGGGCAGACGAGGTGACGGTCGCCCGGGACGAGGCCGAGGAAGGCGTAGCCGTCGCCGCGGCAGAGGAAGCGCAGCGGCTGGGGCCGGTCCGTGTCGGTCCGGTACACGCGGCGGAAGGTCCGCATGTCGAGCTCCGCCCGGTAGGGATAGACGAAGGGGCCGACGAGGCGCCCCTCGTGGAACAGGTGCACGCCCTGCGGCGGGGCGTAGAGGAAGTCGCCGTTGCGCCGCGCCTGGCCGTAGGGGGCGAGCCACTCGACGAAGGGCACGGCGGCGTAGAGCGCGAGCAGGATCGCGGCCGAGACCACCGCCAGCCGGTGGCGCAGGAAGCGCCGGCCGATGAGGCGCCACGCGGAGGCCGAGCCGGCGCGCCGGTCGCCGCTGGCCTCCGCCTCCGGGTCGAAGGGCGCGGGATCGACGAAGTGGCCGGGCTCGGAGGTGCCCATCAGCGCGCGCCCATGCGGATGCGCGGGTCGAGCCAGACCAGGGCGAGGTCGGAGATCAGCATGCCGACGAGGGTGAGGCCGGCAGTGAACATCAGGATGAAGCCCGCCATGAACTGGTCCTGGCTGCGCAGGGCTTCGAGCAGCAGGGGCCCGACGGTGGGCAGGCTCAGCACCAGGGAGACCAGCACGGAGCCGGAGACGAGGTGCGGCAGCAGGTTGCCGATATCGGCCACGAACGGGTTGAGCGACATCCGGAACGGGTATTTCAGGAGCGCCCGCAGCGGCGGCAGCCCCTTCGCCCGCGCGGTGACCGTGTAGGGCTTGGCGAGCTCGTCGAGGAGGTTGGCGCGCATGCGCCGGATCATCGCCGCGGTGCCGCCGAGCCCGATCACCAGGGTCGGCACGACGAGATGGGCGAGGAGCGAGCGGACCTTCGGCCAGTCCCAGGGTTTGCCGGTGAAGGCCGGGTCGTAGAGGCCGCCGATCGAGAGGCCGAACCAGCGGTTGGCGTAGAACAGCAGGATCAGGGCGAGCAGGAAGCCCGGCACGGCGAGCCCCACGTAGCCGAGCACCGTGACGACGGCGTCGCCCGCGGTGTGCCGGTGGGTCGCCGAGTAGAGCGCGATCGGGATCGCCACCGCGTGCACGAAGGCGAGCGCGGCGAGGTTGACGACGAGCGTCAGCCAGAGCGCGTCGCCCACCACCTCGGCCACCGGGCGGTCGTACTCGAAGGACCAGCCCCAGTCGCCCTGCAGGAGCCCCGAGAAGCCGGCCGGGCCGGGCCACAGGCCGACCCACATCAGGTACTGCTCGTAGACCGGCCGATCGAGCCCGTACTGGCGGATCAGCAGCTCGGCCCTGGAGACGGAGGCCGCCTCGCCGCTCGCGCGCAGCTCGGCGATGCGGTTCGTCAGGTAGTCGCCCGGCGGCAGCTTGATCACCAGGAAGACCAGGGCCGAGATCACGGCGAGCGTCACCGCCATCGTGAGGCACCGGCGCAGGACGAGGCCGAGCACCCGCACGCCCGTCGCCGCGACGCCCGTCATCGGGCGTTCGCCCGGCGCTCGGCGGCGCCGTCCCAGAACACCTCGTCGAGGCGCTGCACGCCGATCAGGGCGGTCGGGTCCCAGGAATAGAGGGCGCGCTCGGGCAGGTTGGCGAGCCGGTCCATCGCCACGACCGGTTGCAGGGCGCCGGCCACGGTGCCGATCACCCACTGGTTCTCGGCGTGGTTGCGCAGCATCTCGCGCCAGATCGCGCCCTGGCGCTCCGTGTCGTCGGTGAGGCGCCACTCCCGCTCGAGGGCGATCAGCCGCTCCACCTCCGGCACGTCGCAGGGCTCGCCGCTGCGCCCGCGCGATTCCACGTTCAGGCTCCAGCGCGGCCAGGCGTAGTGGTCGGGCTGGGCCGGGGTCAGCTCGGCCGGCGGCATGATCGCGGTCGGCACCGCGAGGTCGAGCCCCTGCGCGGCGACCATCACGGTCAGGCCGGCGACGGAGCGGCGGCGCAGGTTGGTGCGCTCCTGCGGCTTGACCATGAGTCGGATGCCGACCTCGCGCCAGAACTCGGCGATCAGGAGGAGGCCGTCGAGGACCATCGCCGCCTCGCCGTCGCTCTCCGCCACCACGTCGAGGGTGCGCCCGTCCTCCATCAGCCGGATGCCGGCCGCGTCGCGGCGGGAGAGCCCCGCCGCGTCGAGGAGCCGGCCGGCCTCCCCGGGATCGTAGGCGGCGTGGAGCGTGCGCAGCTCCGGCGAGAACAGCGGGCTCTCCGGCACGACGGTGTTGTTGCCCTCGGTGCCGAGGCCGAACAGCAGCGTGTTGTTGAGGGTGCGCCGGTCGATGGCGAGGGACAGGGCCCGGCGATAGCGCACGTCCCGGTTGAGCCTGCGCCAGACGGGATCGAGGGTCGTCAGGTTCGGGTAGAGGGCGATCTCGGTGCCGCGGGCGATCGGCCAGAGGTTGGTGCGGTAGCCGTGCGCCGCCTCGCCCTCCTTCAGGCTGGGGATGTCGGTCATCATCAGGCCGCGGAACATCAGGTCCGCCTCGCCCGCGTTGGTCTTGGCGGCGAGGAGCCCCGAGGCGGAGACGTCCATGACGATGCGGTCGAGGTAGGGAAGCTGCGTCCCGGCCGGGTCGACCCGGTGGTAATGGGGGTTGCGCTCGAAGGCGAAGCGGGTGGCGGGCGCCCGGGTGCGGGGCCTCCACGCCTGGAGCGTCGGGCAGTCGGGGTTGCCGAGCTCGTAATTGTCGTCGAGCCGATTGTGGAGCGCGGTCCAGCCCCGCAGCTTCTGGTCCCGGGCCGCGGCCTCCGCCGCCTCCCGGCCGGCGTAGCGCGGGTGGAAGGGCTTCAGGTAGTGGGCCGGCCGGTAGATCAGCGGGTCGCGCGGCGCGGCGAGCGCGGGCAGGAAGCGCGGGTTCGGCCGCTCCCAGAGGTAGCGGATCGTCCGCTCATCCGGGACCTCGACCCGCGGCGGCCTGCCCTCCACGAGGAAGAAGTCCGGCGGCCCGCCCGGGCTCAGCTCGGGATCGTTGGCGACATCCTCCCAGAAGTAGCGGAAATCCTCGGTCGTGAAGGGCGTCCCATCCGACCAGCGATGGCCCGCGCGGAGATGAAAGGTGAAGGCGCCGCCCTCCACGTCGACCCGCTCCAGCACGTCGGGGCGCAGCGTCAGGTCCGGCCCGTAGCCGACGAGGCGGGTGTAGCCGTAGACCGAGAGGTAGCGGACGTCCCGCGCCTTGGCGATCAGGGTGCGGACGGTGCCGCCGGGCGCGCCGACCTTCCGGCCGCGGGCGGCGAGGTCCACAACGAGGGGCGTCGCGGGCGGCCCGGCCTCTATGGCCCCGGCGGCCCGCGGGCCGAGGGTGCAGGTGGCGCCGAGCCCCGCGAGCAGCGCGCGGCGGGAGAGGCCGCTCCCCCCGGGGGGCTGCGCCGTCACCGCGCCTTCCCCGCGTGCGGGAGAGCCGGCGGCGCGCCGGCCTCGTGCAGGGTCACGGCAGTGAGCCGGGCCGGCGCGTAGCCGGTCGCGCGGTGGAGGTCGTCGAAGGCGTGGGCGCGGGCGATGCAGGCGGCGGCCTCGCGCACGAGCGGGTCGTCGGCCGGCTGCTCGAAGGCGCGGCCGTTGCGCAGCCAGCGGATCGGCTCCCGGCCCTCGGCCGCGTCCGTCACCATCGCGATCGTCGGGTGGGCGGGCCCGCCATGGGCGTGGATCCGGTGCGCGGCCGCGTCGTCGTCGAACAGGAGGCGGGTGATGCCCCGCTCCCGCGCCTCGATCACCCTGCGGCCCTGCGAGACGTGGTCGTCGAAGAAGGCCACCGTCGCGGCCGGGTCGATGTCCCGAAGGTCGGCGGCCGACCAGTCGCCGCTCGCGTAGCGCGCGGCGGCGTCGCGATACTGGAGGCCGGACAGGTCCGGGTCGAAGCAGAGGATGGCGGCGTCCGGGCAGGCCTGCCGGATCACCCAGGTCGTCAGCCCGCGGAACACGCCGGACTCGATGACGTGGCGCGGCGCCAGCGCGCGCATCGCCACGTAGAGCTGGAGCGCGCCGTTGAACCCGCTGCCGCCGCGGCGCTGGCGCACGGGCGCCTCCGGGATCAGGGCCCAGAACCGGTCGACATCCGCCCGCACCGCCCCGGCCGGGATGCCGGCGGCGGCGAGGTCGGCCGCCAATCGCTCCGCGGCGCCGGACAGGAGGCGCTCGACCTCCCGCGTCGAGAGGGGCCGGTGCACCCAGTCGGGCGAGGCCGGCACGAGATCGTAGCCGAGCCGGTCGAAGAGCGGCCCCAGCACCCGCCGGCGCAGGCGCTCCATCAGGATCGGCGGACGGGGGTGCATCAGGCGGCCCGCGCGTCGCGCGCCGCGGACCGGCGGACCCGGTGGCCGGGCTCGATCTCCTGCAGGATCCCCGTCTCGTCCGGCGCGAGGCGGAAGGGCTCGGGCCATCTCGCGGGATCGGACAGGTCGCGAGTCACCGCGGCGAAGTCGAGGGGATGGTCGAGGCTCGGGTCGGGGACGGCGGCGAGGAGCGTGCGGGTGTAGGGATGGGCCGGATCGCGGAACAGGACGGCGCGCGGGGCCTCCTCCACGATGCGGCCGCGGCACATCACGCTGATCGTGTCGGCCATGTAGTCGATCACGGCGAGGTTGTGGGACACGATCAGGTAGGAGAGGCCGAGCGCCGCCTGCAGGTCCTTCAGCAGATTGAGGATCTGGGCCTGGACGGAGACGTCGAGCGCCGAGACCGGCTCGTCGAGCACGAGCAGGCGCGGCTCGAGGGCCAGCGCCCGGGCGATGCCGATGCGCTGGCGCTGGCCGCCGGAGAAGGCGTGCGGGTAGCGCCCGAGCGCTCCCGGATCGAGGCCGACCATCGCCATCAGCTCGGCCGGGCGGGACCGGCGGATAGCGGGGTCGAGGCCGTGGATCTCCATCGGCTCGGACAGGATCTGGCGCACGCTCATGCGCGGGTCGAGCGAGGCGTAGGGGTCCTGGAACACGTACTGGACGTGGCGGCGGTAGGCGAACAGGTCCCCGCCCGCGAGGCCGTGCACGTCGCGCGGGCCGCGCCCGTCGTCGAACAGGATGCGGCCGGCATCGGGCTTGAGCGCCCGCATCACCATCCGCGCCAGCGTCGTCTTGCCCGAGCCCGACTCGCCGACGAGCCCGAGCGTCTGCCCCGCCCGGATCTCGAGGGAGGCCTCGGCGACGGCGCGCACATTGCGGGGCGCCGACCAGAAGCGGCCGCTGCGCAGCGTGAAGCTCCGGCTCACGCCCTCGACGCGCAGGATCGGCCCGGCGGGCGCCGGGACGGCGCGGGCTGCGGGAAGCGCGGGCCGCGCCTCGCGGATCGGGGTGAGGCGCTCCCCCGGCGCCATGTCGAAGCGCGGCACCGCGTCGAGCAGGGCGCGCAGGTAGGCGTGCCCCGGACGGCGCATGACGGTCCGGAGCGGGCCGGCCTCCATCAGCCGCCCGCGATAGAGCACCGCGATGTCGTGGGCCATGTTGGCGACGACACCGAGATCGTGCGTGATCAGCAGGATCGACATGCCCGTCTCCTCCTGGAGGCGGGCGAGGAGCGCCAGGATCTGCGCCTGCGTCGTGACGTCGAGGGCGGTCGTCGGCTCGTCGGCGACGAGGAGGGGCGGCCTCAGGATGAGTGCCATGGCTATCATGGCGCGCTGGCGCAGGCCGCCGGACAGCTCGAATGGGTAGGTGGTGAGGGCGCGGGCCGGATCCGGGAAGCCGACCCGCACCAGCGCCTCGCGGGTGCGGGCGTCGGCCTCCGCCCGGCCCGCGCCAGTATGGACGCGCAGGGCCTCGCCGATCTGGTCGCCGATCGTGTGGAGCGGCGACAGGCAGGTCATCGGCTCCTGGAAGATCATGGCGATGCGCCGGCCGCGCAGCCGCCGCATCGCCGGCCCGTCCGCCGGCAGCGCCGCGAGATCGGATGATCGCCCACCATCATCGTACAGGATGCGGCCTTTCGTGATGGTCGCCGCTCTCGGAAGGATCCTCAGGATCGCCTGCGCGGTCACCGACTTGCCGGATCCGGACTCGCCCACGAGCGCCAGCGTCCGCCCGCGCGCCACGTCGAGGGACAGGCGATGCAGCACCTCCACGGGCCCTCCGTCGCCGCGGAACGCCACGGAGAGGTCCCGGATGGACAGGAGCGGGCTCACGACACCCTCGCGCGCAGACCGGAGGCGGAACAAGGCCACGCCGGCGCGGGTGCGTCCATCGCCGGCACCCGGAACAGATGTCGCGGGTCGAGGCACTCAACCGCCGGGTGCCGAGCCAGGAGCGGCAGCAGCCGATCGAGGAAGGCCCAGATCGCCGCGTCGTGGGCGCGGTGATGCGTCAGGATGCCGATCGGTCCCGACGCCTCGGCCACGCGTCGGGAGAGCCGGTCGAGAAGGACCTCGGGGTCGACGAGCGAGCGGGTGCCCCGCCAGTCGATCGGATCGAGATCGACGTCGGCGCGGATCAAGCCCGGCACGGAAGGCCCCGGGACGGACGACAGGCCCGTGTAGCCGAGGCCCGGCAGGGCCGCGGCGAGGTCGGGAGCCAGCCGGTTCCAGGGCGGCACGAAGACGGGGAGCAGGCGGTCCGCGGGCAGGCGCTCGCGGGCGATGCTGAGCGCGGAGGCCGCCTCCCGGGCGCGCACCCCCAGGGGCCGGTCGGCCCCGAACTCAGCGGGCTTGGCGCCGGCTGGGGCGTGGTTCGCGTGGGCGAGGCCGTGCACGGCCGCGCTGACGGTCGGGTCGGCGCCGCTCAGCGCGGCGGCAAGGGATGCCTCGGCCGCCGCCGGGATCGCCGCGACGAGCAGGGGACAGGCGGCGGCGCGCGCCAGGGCGAGCAGCCGGTCGAGGGCGGGCGTCGCCGCGACCGCATCGTCGTCACGCCACCAGATCGCGACGCGGCGGCCCTCGTCGGCGGCCGCGTCGAGGGCCGCGCGCAGACCTGCCAGCCCGCTCTGCCCCCGCACCGGAGGCCGTGCTGTCCGCCCGGCCAGGGCCTCGATGATCGCGACCGAGCGGTCGATCCCGCCGAGATCGATGCCGTGGGGCGGGGGCGGTGCCGCCGCGAGGCTCCGCCGGACGGCGGCGCGGAGGATGGCCCCGTCGAGCCCGGCTTCGGGCAGCACGCCGGCGAGGCCGCGTGCGGCGAGGCGTTCGGCGCGAAGGCGCTGCTCGGTCTCGCGGCCCGCCTCGAACGGCACCAGCAGGGCGGGCGTGCCCGTCGCCAGGAGGTCCACCGCCGTGTTGTAGCCGCAGGCGCTGACCGACAGGGCCGAGCCCGCCAGGAGCGCGCGGAAATCCGGGCGCGACCGACCGATCGTGCCGGCCGGCAGGCCCTCGCCGATCTCGGCCAGCACGGCGTCGGGCACGCCGTGTCCGGCGAGGATGCGCCAGCCGAGATCGGGCGTGCCGCGTGCCGCCTCCGCGGCCGCGCGCAGCAGCCCCGTGCCGGCCGCGCTCGAGCCGGCGGAGACCAGGATTCCGCGGCGCTCCCCGGCGGGCGGACAGGGCACGCCTTCGTCGACGTAGCCCGTGTAGCGGAGGCGTGCGGCCAGTTCCGTGTCGACGGGCCAGGAGGCGTCGAGCGGCGCGAGCGCCGGATCGCCGTGGACCAGCACCGCGTCGTACCAAGCGGCGATCCGCTCGCCCGCTTCCCGGACCTTCGCCGCCCGGTCTGGCGCCACGAGGATGTCGCGGATCGAGGCCAGCACCACGGGGCGCGGGATCCGGGCGCGGGCCGCCTCCAGGAGGGCCAGGAACTCGTCCGCCAGGGCGCGCCGGCCGAAGGGGAAGAGCTCGGTGACGACGGCGTCGGGCCGGCACCGCGCGAACGTCTCCAGCAGCAGACGACGGCGACGGGCGAGGTGATGCTCCCCGGCCGGCCCGCCATCCGCGTCGAGCAGGGTGCCGAAGGCCGTGCCCTCGACGCGCACGGGCGGAAGCTCAACGACCTCGACGCCTTCGAGGGAGACCATCGGCGCCGGGCGGCCGCCGGTGACCAGCACGACCGCGTGCCCGGCGCAGGCGAGGCCGCGGGCGAGCGCGGCCGCACGGGTGAGATGGCCTGCCCCGAGCAGGTGCGTGACGGCGATCAGGACGCGCATGCGCAGTCCTCCGACGCCGCTTCGGCCTCGACCTGGGCCGTAACTTCGCGGGCGAGACCTGCCGACGCGGCGAGACGCGCGGCGATGCGGTCGATCCCCGCATCCATCGTGAAATCCGCCCGCAGCCGCCCGTAGGCGGCTGCAGAGAGACGGGCGCGGAGCGCCGGGTCCCGCGCGAGCCGGTCGATGGCCGCCGCGAGCGCCGCCGGGTCTCCCGGCTCCACGAGGAGGCCGTGCGTGCCGTCCCCGACGAACTCGGTCGTGCCCGCGAACGCGCTGGCGAGGATGGGGAGGCGCTGGCTCGCCGCCTCCATCAGCACGTTCGGCAGGCCGTCGCGGTCGCCGGAGGCGGCGCGCTTCGTCGGCAGGACGAACAGGTCGGCCTCGCGCATCGCCGCGATCACCTCCGGCTGGGAGCGCGAACCGCGGAAGTCGACCCGGCCGGCGAGACCGAGGCGGCGGACCTCCCCGGCGATCGCCGCGGCACGCTCCCCGCTCCCGATCAGCGCGAGGCGCCAGTGCAGGTCCCCCGGCAGCAGGGCGAGCGCGGCGACGAGATCGTCGTGGCCCTTCTTCGCGACGAAGCGCCCGACGCAGAGAAGGCGGAGCGGGTCGGCCGGGTCCGATCCGTCCCGCGGCGCGCGGGCGGGCGGAGGCGCCGGGAAGCGCCCGAGGTCGAGCCCGTGATAGGCGAGCGCGACACGCCCCTCCGGCGCCAGGGCCCGCAAGCGCGCGAGCCCGTCCTTCGTGCAGGTCACGCCCCAGGCCGCGTCCGCGAGCTTGTCGGACAGGTCCCAGTCCGGCGTCGTCCATATGTCCTTGGCGTGCGCCGAGAAGCTCCAGGCCCGTCCGGTCAGGATCGCGCAGTAGCGGGCGACGCTCGCCGGCGTGTGCAGGAAATGGACGTGGAGGTGAGCGAGGTCGCCCGGCATCTCGCGCCCGAGCACCATCGCCTGCCCGATCCGCCGCAGGCGGGAGGCGGTGGGGTCGCGGCGCAGATCGCGCATGGCCGCGGCGAGGAAGGCGCGGAAACCCGCGCGGCGGACGGCCCAGGCGAGCCCGCGCGCCACCCGGAGCGGCTCCCGGTGGAGGTATTCGGGCAGGTAGGCGACCGGCGCGCGGATCTGCGCGTGCATCGGGTGGCGCGCCGCGTCGTGCGGCCGGCGCATCGACCAGATCTCCAGCGCGAAGCCCCGCTGCTCCAGCGCCAGGATCTCCTGCGCGATGAAGGTCTCGGTGAGGCGGGGATAGCCCTTGAGCAGGATCGCGATGCGCCGCTCCGTCATGGGCCGGCCCTCGTCATGGGCAGGCCCTGCGCAAGAGGGCGCAATCCGCCTCCGGTGCCGGCCGGACGTGCTCGCTGAGCGCGAAGATCCGGCTCATGACGTTGGGCAGCCCGTCGAGGAGGCCCGGCACGACGATCCGCGACGGCGGAAGCTGATCCGGCAGGGCACGGAGCGCCGCCGCCATGCGGTCCGCCCGGACTGCGTCCGGCCCGGGGAGGATCCGCGCGAGGCCGAGGCGGTCCGCCGCCACGGCGCGGATCTCCTGCTCCCGCCGCGGATGCGTCCGCGGAACCAGGAGGGCCGGCTTGTCGAAGGACAGGATCTCGCAGAACGTGTTGTAGCCGCCCATCGCGACGATGCCCGCCGCCCGGTGCATCAGGTGCTCGATCTCGCTGTCGAAGGTGATGGCGGCGACCTTCGGCAGCCGCGCGATCCGCGCCCGGAAGCCGGCGCGGAGCGCCGGATCGAGGAAGGGGCCGAAGGCGACCAGGGCGGGCAGCAGGAGACCGGGATCGGCCTCGTAGGCTGCGAGCACGCCGTCGATGAGCGAGACCCCGTCCTCGCCGCCGCCGGGGGTGACGAGGATGAAGGGCTCGCGGGCGATCTCAGGCTCGGCCCGCGCCGCCCGCGGGTCCGGCAGGCCGCGCCTGAGGTACCCCGTGAACCGCACGCGCTCCCGGATCGCGGGCCCGAGCGGCAGCGCCGCCAGAGGGTCGTGGATCAGCGCGACGCCGTAGACCCAGACCTCGTCGTAGAAGCGTGCCAGCGCCTCGGCCGAGCGCTTGCGCGCCCACTCGGCGACGAGGCGCTCGGGCGCGTCGAGCACGTCGCGGATCCCGAGGACCAGCCTGCAGCCGCGCGCGGAGAGCCGCTCCAGCGCGGGCAGCATGTCCCCGTGGAAGCCCGCCGGCTCCTTGTCGACGATCGTGACATGCGGCTCGAACAGCTCGGCCGTGCGCAGGATCGTCGCCGCACGGTCGGCCACCGTGCGGCCGAGATCGGTCCCCGGCTCGCGGCTCGCGTAGCTCCCGTCGGGGCGCTTGGCGACGGGCGGCAGGTGCACCAGGGAGACGCCCTCGGCGAAGGCGAATCGGTCGATCACCGGCGAGCCGGAGGCGATCACCACCCGCGCTCCGGGATCGGCCCCGACGACGGCGTGGGCGATGGCGCGGGCGCGGCGCAGGTGCCCGAGCCCGAACGTATCGTGGCTGTAGATCAGGACGCGACGGTGCGTGTGCGGGTCGTCGACCTCTGGCAGGGTACGCATCTCGATCCCGCAACGCCCCGGATCGACGGTTCCGTCAGCGGCCACTGTTGGCATAAATTGCGCCAGACTGACAATCTGCAACTTGCGATCTTAGCCGTTGCCCCCTCCATATTCGCGCGGAGGTCGATCCGAGACGATGCGCGAATTGCAGCCGAGCCTGTTCGGATACGTCTGGCGCCACTCGAAACGCGATCAGCTCGCGATCTGCGCCGTCGTCCTGGCCTCCCTGCCCTTCTACTTCGCGTCCCTCGACCTGCCCCGCCGCATCGTCAACGACGCCATCATGGGCAAGGCGTTCACGCACGGCGAGCCTACGTCGAGCTTTCTCGAACTGACGATTCACTGGCCGGGCTGGCTCGGCGGCGGCGCCACCACCCTGTTCGAGGGCTTCCAGCTCGGCCGCATCGAGCTGCTGCTCGGGCTCTCGGGTCTGTTCCTCCTGCTCGTCCTGATCAACGGGGCGTTCAAGTTCTGGATCAACCTCTCGAAGGGGGTGCTGGGCGAGCGCATGCTCCGGCGCCTGCGCTTCCAGCTCTTCACGCTGATGCTGCGCTTCACGCCCGAGGCGCAGCGCGAGGTGAAGGCGTCGGAGACCGCGACGATCATCCGCGACGAGGTCGAGCCGATCGGCTCCTTCATCGGCGACGCGATCGTCGTGCCGGTCTTCCTCGGCACGCAGGCCGCCACGGCGCTGACCTTCATCATGATGCAGAACGTCTGGCTCGGCCTCGTCGCCGCGGCCATCGTCGGCGTCCAGATCGTGGTGATCCCGCGGCTGCGGCGCGAGATCATCCGCCTGAGCCGTACCCGCCAGCTCCGGTCCCGGGAACTCGCCGGCCATGTCGGCGAGGTGCTGGAAGGGCTCGACGCCGTGACGCTGAACGACGCGGGCCGGTGGGAGCGGGCCGAGTTCGGCGGGCGGCTACACAATCTCTACGGGCTGCGGCTGCGGATCTACAGGCGCAAGTTCGCCGTGAAGTACCTGAACAACCTGCTGGCCCAGGTCACGCCGTTTCTGTTCTACGCGATCGGCGGCTACTTCGCCCTGCACGGCGAACTGAACATCGGCCAGCTCGTGGCGGTGCTGGCCGCCTACCGGGATCTGCCGCCGCCCCTGAAGGAACTGATCGACTGGGACCAGCAGCGCCTCGACGTCGAGGTGAAGTACGAGACCGTCGCGGCGCATTTCGCGCCCCACCGCCTGCGCGCCGCGGACGCCGCCGACGCGGAGGCGGAAGCCGCGCCGGCCGGGTCGCTGCGGCTGGAGAAGGTCGGCCTGCGGGATCCCCACGACGGGGCGATCGTGGCGGTCGGCGACGCGACGATCCCCCTGCCGGCGCGCGTCGGGGTCCTCTCCCACGACGCCGAGCTCGCGCACGCGATGGCCCGGGTGCTGGCGGGTCTCGACGCGCCGCAGAGCGGCACGATCCGGATCGGCTCCGAGGACATCGCCGCGCTGCCCGTGTCCGTCCGGGCGCGGACCGTCGCCTACGCGGGCCGGAGCCCGATCCTGTTTCCCGGCTCGATCCGCGAGAACGTGGTCTACGGCCTGCACCGCACCCCGACCGAAGCTCTGGCCGCCGACGCGACCTGGCGCGCGGAAGCGCTCCGGACCGGGAACCCGGCCGAGTGCGTCGAGCAGAACTGGATCGACTACGCGACGCTCGGGCTGGAGGGCGCGGACGCCCTCGACCAGCGCATCCTCGCGCTCCTCGGGCGCCTCGGCATGGAGGAGGACCTGTACCGCTTCGGCCTCTCGGCGCTGAGCCGCGTCACGCCCGACATGCCGGTCGGCGCCCGCCTGATCGCGGCGCGCCGGCACCTGCACACGGTCCTCGCCCGCGCCAAGAAGGGCGGCCTCGTGATCCCCTTCGCCTTCGACCGCTTCAACGAGGAGATGACGGTCGCCGAGAACCTGCTCTTCGGCGTGCCGCGCGAGACGGGCCTCATGGAGCGCCTCGCCTTCGAGCCGCGCTTCACGCGGGCGCTGGAGCGGGCAGGCCTGCTCGAACCCCTCGCCGAGATGGGCCTCGCGATCGCCCGCCACCACGTCGAGATCTTCCGCGACCTGTCGCCCGGCGTGGTCCTGTTCCGCCGCTTCTCGCTGATCTCCCCGGACGCGCTGCCCGACTACGTGCGCCTGCTGGAGCGCATCGGCAAGAACGGGCGTCTGCGGGCCGACGACCGGCACGCCTTCCTCACCCTGACGCTGCGCTACACGGAGACGCGTCAGCGCTTCGGCCTCCTCGACGCCGCCCTGCGGGCCCGCATCGTGGCGGCGCGGGGCTCCGTGCAGGCCGCGCTGCGCGGGCCGGACGGGCACGAGATCGAGCCCTACGCGCCCGAGGCGATCAACCCGCGCAGCACCATCCTCGACAACCTCCTGTTCGGGCGCATCAACACCCGGCGCATGCACGCGGAGGCCGAGGTCCGCGAGCACGTGCAGGCGGCCGCGCGGCGTTTCGATCTCGAGATGGCGATCCAGCGCCGCGGCCTCGACTTCGAGGTCGGCAACCGCGGCCAGCACCTGACCGACGACCAGCGCGCCAAGATCGACCTCGCGCGCGCGCTCATCAAGAACCCGGTGATCCTCGTCGTGGAGGATACCGGCACCTTCACAGGGCCCGAGCTCGCGGACCTCTTGGAGGCGCAGCCCGGTCCGGGCCCCTCCCTCGTCTATCTCGGGGCGGACGCGGCGCGCACAGACGTCTTCGACGCGGTCATCGCCGTCGAGCGGTCGGCGCCCGCGCGTGTCCCCAGCCCGGCGCCCGCCTGAGCCTTCGGCGGTCCCTGGCCCGCGACGTGCCTTCGCCGTGGACGGCGCGGGTTTCAGGGGCGCTCCTCGCTTTGGAAGCGGCGGCGCTTCGCCTATCCGAGGGTGAGGGCCCGTCGCGGCCGAGGCAGTGCGCGGATGACGGACGTTCGAGGACGGCGCGAGGGTAAGGACCGCGTGGGGGCGATCTGCCGCTCGCTGCGACGCGCCATCGTCGAGCGCGCCCTCGTTCCGGGCGACCGCCTGCCCGAGGACGCGCTCGGCGAGCGCTTCGGCGTGAGCCGCACCATCGTGCGGCAGGCCCTCGGGCAGCTCGCGGGCGAGGGCCTGGTCGAGCTGCGCCGCAACCGGATCGCGGTCGTGGCGACGCCGAGCTGGGAGGAGGCGCGGGACACGTTCGACGTGCGCATGGGCCTCGAGCGGCTCGTGGTGGCCCGCCTCGCGGGCCGTCTCACCGCCGAGCAGCGGGCGGACCTCGCAGCCCATATCGAGGGCGAGGAGGCGGCGGGCGGCGGGCCCGACGCCGCCTCGATCCGCCTCGCGACCGAGTTCCACGTCCTGCTCGCCGAGATGACCGGGAGCTCGGTGCTCCGCCGCTACGTTGCCGAGCTCGGCTACCGCTGCGCTCTGATCCTGTCGCTCTACGCGAGGCCGCACTCCGCGGACTGCGCGGTGAGCGAGCACCGCGCCATCGTCGCCGCCCTGGTCGAGGGCGACGTCGCGCGGGCGACCGCCCTGATGGACCACCACCTCGACGCCGTGGCCGAGCGGGCGCTGATCGTCGCCGCGCCGATGCGCGACGAGGATCTCGCCCGCCGGCTCGCGCCCTACGTCGAGACCTGAGGGCGCCGCTCAGTCGGCGAGGCCGGCCCGCGTCAGCAGCCGCTCGGCGCTGTCGTTCCAGACCTCCATCGTCACGATCAGCCCATCGCGGACGGTGAAGCGGTCGACGTAGCGGTTGCCCTCGAACGTCGTGCCGTCCGGCCACGCGCCGTAGAGCGTGCCCAGGCTGTAGACCGTGGTCTGCCCCTCGCCCGGCACCACGTCGAGGCGCTCCATGCTCTTCTTCACCCAGGCGTAGCGGTCGGCATTGAACGCCGTGACCTCGCGCGGATGGCGGAAGCGCCGGGCCCCCGTGAAGACGATCTCGAGGTCCGGCGCGATGTAGCGCGCGGCCGTCTCCGGGTCCGGCACCATCGAGGCTTCGAGATAGGCCGTGACGATCGCGGCGGCCTCCCGGGTCGCGTCGGTCGCGCTGCTGTCGCTCGTGTTCTGGCTCATGGGTCGTGCGCTCCCGTTCCGGCGGCCTGTCCCGCCTCGTCTGCCGAGACTGACAGGACTTCGGCGTCGATGCCTGCGAAAAGTGTATGCAGTTTTTCGCGTAACTGTGCACATTTTGTGCGGCACCTGCACGCGATCGATCATGACATGAGAAAATCCGTCTGTACTCTGGTGGCACGGGCGTTGCGGACCGCCCCTGAAGGCCCGCCGGAGACCGAACCGCCATGTCCCTCCGCCAGACGTCCTCCCGCCCGAATCGCTTTCGCCCGACGCGATCCCGGTTCTGCCGCCTCGCCGTTCTGTCGCTCCTCGCGGGTCTCGTGCCGCTCGGCGCGCCCCGAGCCGCGGACCCGGTCAAGATCGGGCTCGTCACCGCGCTGAGCGGCCAGTCCGCGAAATCCGGTGAGGCGATCTCCCGCGGCATCGGCCTCGCGATCGACGAGATCAACGCCAAGGGCGGCGTCCTCGGCCGGCCCCTCGAGCTGGTGGCGCGCGACGACGAGGCCAATCCCTCGAAGGGCGTGCTCGCGGCCCGCGAATTGATCCAGCGGGCGGGCGTCATCGCGCTGATCGGCGGCCTCGACACGCCGGTCTCGATGGCGATCGTGCCGATCGCCAATCAGATGAAGGTGCCCTTCGTCGGCCCCTGGGCGGCCGGCACCGGCATCACCCGCAACGGCGCCGCCGACAACTACGCCTTCCGGGTCTCGGCGGTGGACGCGCTCGTGGACGAGGCCCTCGTCGCCTACGCGGTGAAGACCTACGGCGCGAAGAAGCCGGGCATGATCCTCGTCAACAACGCCTGGGGCGAATCGAACCAGCAGGGCCTCACCGCGGCCCTGAAGGCGGCGAACCTCCCGGCCGCCGGCATAGAGAAGTACGAGGCCAACGACGTCGACATGGTGCCCCAGCTCACCCGCCTGCGCGATGCGGGCGCCGACGCCCTGTTCCTCGTCGGCAATGTCGGCCCCTCCGCGCAGGTGGTGAAGTCCCTCGACCGGATGGGCTGGAACGTGCCGGTGATCTCGCACTGGGGCCCCGCGGGCGGCCGCTTCGACGAGCTCGCCGGCCCGAGCGCCGCCAAGGTCCATTTCGTCCAGACCTTCACCTTCGCGGGCAACGACTCGCCGAAGGCCAAGGCCGTACTCGAGGCGCTGAAGGCCAAGTATCCGGCGATCCGCTCGATGGCCGACGTGACGCCCGCGGTCGGCATCGCCAACGCCTACGATGCCACGCATCTCATCGCGCTGGCCATCACGGCTGCCGGCTCCACGGAGGGGCCGAAGGTCCGCGACGGCTTCTACAAGGTCGCCACCTATCCGGGGCTGATCAAGACCTACGAGAAGCCCTTCGCGCCCGGCCAGCACGACGCGCTCGGGCCGAAGGACTACGTCTTCACCCGCTTCCAGAACGGCGAGATCGTCGCCGTCACGCAGTGACCGGCGCCGGGGACGGGAGGGCACGCCCATGCTGACCAGCGTTCTCGTCAGCGGCCTCGGCCTTGGCAGCATGTACGGGCTGATCGCGCTGGGCTTCCACATCACCTACGCGGTCTCCGGCACCGTCAACTTCGCGCAGGGCAGCGCCGTCACGCTCGGGGCCGTGCTCGGTTACTGGTTCGCGGTCGGCCTCGGCTGGCCGATGCCGCTCGCGGTGGCGGGCGCCCTCGTCGGCTGCGCGCTGCTCGGCCTCGTGGTCGAACGGGCCCTGGTGCGGCCGTTCGTGGTGCGCAACTCCGACGCGTGGCTGCTCGCCACCGTGGCGGGCGGCATCATCCTCGACAACGCCCTCCTGTTCACCTTCGGCAAGGAGCCGCGCAGCCTGCCCTCCGTCCTGGTGGGCCGTCCCATCGAGGTGTTCGGGGCCGGCATCTACCTGCTGCAGCTCGTGATCCCGGTCGTGGGCATCGCGGCGGCCCTGGCGCTGCGGGCGGTGTTCCGGGGCACCGATCTCGGCCGGGTCCTCCTCGCGGTGGCGCAGAACGCGGACGCCGCCCGCCTGATGGGGATCGACGTGCGCCGCACGGTCGCCTGCGCCTTCGCGCTGTCCGGGCTGCTGGCGGGCGCGGCCGGACTGCTGATCGCGCCCCTGTTCTCGGTCTCGGCGGAGATGGGCACGCTGTTCGGCATCAAGGCGTTCGCGGTGGCGATCCTCGGCGGCATCGGCTCGGCCACGGGGGTGGTCCTCGCCGGCCTCCTCTACGGGCTCGTGGAGGCGGGCGTCACGGCGACGCTCGGCTCCACCTACACGCAGATCGTGGTCTTCTCCGTCATCATCCTGGCGCTGGCCCTGCGCCCGGACGGGCTCCTCGGCCGGGCCGCCGTGAACAAGGTCTGAGCCCATGCGGAGCCTGCGCGCGCCGGCGGCCATGCCGCTCGCCATCCTGGCACTCACGCTCGCGGGACTCGGCCTCGTGGCCGCGAGCCACGGCTACAGCCACTTCGTGATCGCGCTGGTGGCGCTCACCGTCGTGGCCGGCACCGGCCTCAACGTGCTCCTGGGGCTGGCGGGACTGATCTCCTTCGGCCATGCGGGCTTCTACGCGCTCGGCGCCTACGCGAGCGCGATCCTGACGCTGTCCGGCGTCAGCTTCTGGCTGGCCCTTCCCGCCGCCGGGCTCCTTGCCGCGATCGTCGGCGCCCTGCTCGCCGTGCCGGCCATGCGCGTGAAGGGGCCCTACCTCGCCATGATGACGATCGCCTTCGGCTTCCTCGTGGAGCACGCCCTGATCGAGGGCGGGGAACTCACGGGGGGCCAGAACGGGCTCATCATCACCTCCGGGCCGGTCCTGTTCGGCGAGACCCTGGCCGAGCGCGGCCTCGCGATCCTCTCGGTGATCGGCGCTGGCATCAGCCTCTACGGCTTCCACCGCCTGCGCCTCGCCCGGCTCGGGCGCGCCATGCGCGCCGTCCGGGACGCGGAGGCCGCGGCGGCCTCCCTCGGCTTCGCCCCCGTGCGGGTGAAGACGGCCGCCTTCGCGATCTCGGCGGGCCTCACCGGGCTCGCGGGGGCGGTGCTGCCGCCCCTGATGCTGTTCATCGCCCCGAGCTCCTTCCCATTCTCGCAGTCGATCCTGTTCGTGCTCTCCGTGGTGGTGGGCGGGGCCGGCACGGTGCTCGGGCCGCTCTGCGGCGCCCTCGTCACCGTCCTCCTGCCGGAGCTCCTCTCGGGCCTCGCCGAGTACAGGCTGATCTTCTTCGGGATCACCACGCTGGTCGTGCTCTGGCTGGTCCCGGCCGGCATCGTCGGCACGCTGGCCCGGCTCCTGCCCCGCGCGCCGGACGAGCGGGCACCGCAGCCGGACGCGGCGGAGCGCCTGCCCGAGCGCGCGGGCGGCGACCCGCTCGTCATCGAGGGCATCGGCATCAGCTTCGGCGGCATCCGCGCGGCGCAGGGGGTCTCGCTCACGGCGGAGGCCGGGCGCGTCACGAGCATCATCGGCCCGAACGGGGCCGGCAAGACCACCGTGCTCAACATGGTCTCGGGCTTCTACCGGCCGGATGCCGGCGCGATCCGGCTCGGCGCGCGCGACCTCGCGGGGGCGCCCGCCCACGCCATCGCCCGGGCCGGCATCGCCCGCACCTACCAGACCACGCGCCTGTTCGGCTCGCTCAGCGTGCTCGACAACGTGGCGCTCGCGGTCGCGCCGGGCAGCCTCCTGCGCCGGACGGCCGCCGCGGACGCCCGCAAGGCCGCCGCTCTCCTCGCCTTCGCGGGCTACGCGGGGCCTCTCGGGCGGGCGGCCGCCGAGCTTCCGCATGTCGACCGCCGGCTCGTCGAGATCGCGCGGGCGCTCGCCGGCGACCCGAAGGTGCTGCTGCTCGACGAGCCGGCCGCCGGCCTGACGCGGGCCGACACCGACCGGATCGGCGCCCTCCTGCGCCGCATCGCCGGATCGGGCGTCGCCGTCATTCTCGTCGAGCACGACATGCCCCTGGTGATGGGCACCTCCGACCACATCCTCGTGATGGATGCGGGCCGCCCGATCGCGAAGGGCACGCCGGCCGAGGTCCGCCGCGACCCGGCCGTGCTGCGCGCCTATCTGGGCGGCGCCGAGACGCCGGCGCGGCCCCGCCCCGCCCCCTGGCAGGCCCCCGCCGACCCGGTCCTGGCGAGCCACCGCCTGAGTGCCGGCTACGGCGCGGCGCCGGTGCTCGACGACCTCGCCCTGGCGGTCCGCCCGGGCGAGACGGTAGCGCTCCTCGGCGCCAACGGCGCCGGCAAGTCCACGGCGATGCGGGCGCTGTCGGGCCTGCTGCGCCCGGTCGAGGGCGAGATCGTCCTGTCGGACCGTCCGGTCGCCCAGCTTCCGGCCCACGCCATCGCCCGCCTCGGCCTCGCCCTCGTGCCGGAGGGGCGGCAGGTCTTCCCGGAACTGACCGTCGTCGAGAACATCCGGCTCGGCGCCCGCAGCCGGGGCGGCCGCATCGACCCGGCCGAGGTCGAGGCCCTGCTCGACCGCTTCCCGCGCCTGCGCGAGCGCGCCTCGAGCCGGGCGGGCCTGCTCTCCGGCGGCGAGCAGCAGATGCTCGCCATCGCCCGCGGGCTGATGGCGCGGCCGCGCATCCTGCTCCTCGACGAGCCCTCCCTCGGCCTCGCGCCCTCCATGATCAACACCCTCTACGGCGTGGTGGCGGACCTGCGCGACCAGGGCGTCACGATCCTGATCGTCGACCAGATGGCGGCCCTCGCCCTCACCGTCGCCGATCGCGGCTACGTACTGGAGCAGGGCCGCGTCGTGGCCGAGGGCAGTGCCGCAGAGCTCCAGGCGGACAAGGGCCTGGAGGCGGCCTACCTCGGAGCGGCCTGACGAACCCCCTCGAACACCCGGCGGCCGCCGCGGGCGGGCCGGGCAGCGGAGCGCGCATGCCCACGACCTCGGACCACGGACGCTACGCCTACAGCGCCCTGCCCGACCGGCCCGTCTACGACTGGCCGGGGGCTAGGCGCCTCGCCGTCTATCTCGGCCTGAACCTCGAGACCTTCGCCTTCGGCTCCGGGCTCGGAGCCGAGCTCGCGCCGGGCGGCCCCCAGCCGGACGTCCTCAACTACGCCTGGCGCGATTGGGGCAACCGGGTCGGCGCGTGGCGCGTCCGCGACATGCTCGACGAGCTCGGCCTGCCGGCCGGCGTGCTCGTCAACAGCAACCTCTACCGGGACTGCCCGGGGCTGGTGGAGGCGTTCCGGGCGCGCGGCGACGAGATCGTCGCGCACGGGCGCACCAACGCCGAGCGGCAGGGCGAGCACGACGAGGCCGGAGAGCGCGCCCTCATCGCCGAGGCGACGGCAGTCATCGCGCGCGCCGAGGGACGGGCGCCGGCGGGCTGGCTCGGCCCCTGGATCTCGCAATCCCCCCTCACGCCGGATCTCCTGGCCGAGGCCGGCTACCGCTACCTGCTCGACTGGGCGCACGACGACCAGCCGGTCTGGTTCGCGACCCGGAACGGCAGGCGCATCCTCTCGGTGCCCTACCCGCAGGAACTGAACGACATCCCGGCGATCGTCGCACGCAAGGATTCCGGCGCGCAGTTCGCCGAGATGATCGTCGACACCTTCGAGGAGATGCTGGAGCAGTCCCGCGCGGCCCCCCTGGTGATGGGCATCGCGCTGCATCCCTACATCGTCGGCCAGCCCCACCGCCTGCGGCCCTTGAGGCGGGCGCTCCGCCACATCGCGGAGCGGCGCGAGGCGGTCTGGCTGACGACACCGGGCGCCATCGCCGAGCACGCGGCCGGGCTGCCCGCGATCCCCTGAGCAGCCCTGCGCCTCAGGGCTGCGCCGGGCCGACCGTGTCGGCCGCGCGCGCCCGCCGCTGGCCGAGCGGCTTCGGCCGGCCCGCCGTGCTGTCGCGCGCGGTCTGCCGCTCCAGCTCGGCGTTCAGCTCCGCGCCGAGCAGCACGATGACGAGCGACAGCCAGATCCAGGTCATGAAGCCGATGCCCGCGCCGAGGGACCCGTACACCCGGTTGTAGCTGTCGAAGCTCGCCACGTACCACGAGAACAGGACCGAGCCGGCGACCCAGCCGAGCGCCGCCGCGACGCTGCCCCAGGTGACCCAGCGCCACTTGGCCTCCCGCCGGCTCGGGCCGTACCGGTAGATCAGCGACAGCCCGAGGCTGACGAGGACGAGCAGCGCCGGCCAGCGCGCGACGCGCATCAGCGTGTCCGTGGACGAGCCGAAGCCGAGCCGATCGAGGGTCACCGGCAGCAGCACCACCATGCCGATGGCGGCGAGCGCGAACAGCAGGCCGCTCAGCGTGAACAGGAAGGTCGTGGCGTAGAACCGCACCAGCGTACGCTTCTCGCGCTCCTTGTAGATCACGTTGAGGGCGTCGAAGAGGGCGCTGACGCCGGAATTGGCGCTCCAGACCGCGATGAGCAGGCTGACGAGAGAGGCGGTGCTGAGGCGGCCGGTGCTCTGCTCGGCAATGCGCCCGAGTTGGTCGGCGAGGAGATCGAGCACGCCGCTCGGCAGCACCCCGGCGAGCAGGCTCAGGTGCTTGCCGATGACGCCCGGGTCCGAGAACAGGGCGTAGAGCGAGACGATCGCCGCGAGGCCGGGGAAGGTCGCCAGCAGAGCGAAGAAGCTGACGCCCCCGGCCGTCGCGAGGACCCGGTCCTGCGGCACGGACGCGACGATGCGCCAGAGCACGTCCCGCCAGCCGAGCGCCGGGATCTCCGAAGGCTCCGCGGCGGTCCGGCCGCGACCCGGCTCGTCGGCGCGCTCGCGTGCGCGCTCCAGGGCCGCCGCATCGGGCGGGCGCGTGCCGACCGAGAGCCAGTCCTCGCCCTCGGTCTCGTCCGGATCCATCGGCGCCTCGCGCTGCGGTGATGTCGTCCGGCCATCATACCGCCGGAGCGGCCACACCGCGCGGCCCACGGAGCCGCAACCGTACCGCGCGCCGCGGGGGCGAAGCGGCATGGTAGGATCGACCGGGCGTGGCGGGGGCCGGGACAGGAACGGCCGGCGTTCGGGACAGCACGATGAAGCCTGCACGCGTCCGCGACACCGCCCGGCCCGCACGCCGCCGCCCGAGGCGGGAGGCCGGATGAACCTTCCGGAAATCCCGTTCCTGGCAGGGCTCGGCCCCGCGGCGGCCGAGGCCGTGCGCGAGCGCTTCGCGGCGGTGGCGGTCGCGGGCGGGCGCCCGGTCTTCGAGGAGGGCGAGGAGGGCGACGCGCTCTACACGCTGGTCTCGGGCGCCGTCGGCATCTCGACCCGCGATCCCGCAGACGGCCGGGCGCGCCGGATCGCGCGGCTCATCCCACCCGAGACCTTCGGCGAGATGGCGCTCCTCTCGGCGGAGCCGCGCTCGGCCACCGCGACGGCCCTGCGCGACACGCACCTCCTGCGGCTGACCCGCGACGCCTTCGAGGACGTGGTCGAGCGCCACCCCGGCACGCTTCTCTACTTCGCCCGGCAACTGGCCGCCCGCCTGCGCGCCGCCTCCGACCGCCGCCCGATCGAGCACAGCCCGCGCAGCTTCGCCGTGCTAGCCGTCACCGAGGGTCTCGACGCCGCCGCGTTCGGGCAGACGCTCGCCCACGCCTTCGACGAGACCCTGGCCGGTACGACGGGCTGCCTCGACGCTTGGCCGGAAGGCGCGGACGAGACGTGGTTCCACGACTACGAGACGCGCCACGCGCGCACGATCTTCGCGGCGCACCGCATCACCGACTGTCCCTGGTGCCAGCTCTGCCTGCGCCACGCCGACCACATCCTGCTGCTCGCCGAGCCCGGCCAGCCGCCGCGGCCGGGAGCGCAGGACTGCGTCGCGCGTGTCCGCTCCGACTGGATCCGGATCGACCTCGCGGTGCGCCAGGACGCGCGGGCGGCCCTGCCCCGGCCGCTGCACCCGGCGGTCGCGGCGCTTCCGGCGACCCTTCGGCTCCAGGTGCGGGATGGGCACCCGGACGACCTCCGCCGGCTCGCCCGGCTCGCCAGCGGAACGGCCCGCGGCCTCGTGCTGGGCGGCGGCGGGGCGCGGGGCTTCGCCCATATCGGCGTGCTGCGGGCCCTCCACGAGGCCGGCCTCGCGGTCGACTTCGTCGGCGGCACCAGCATGGGCGCGGTCATCGCCGCGAGCGTTGCGATGGGCCTCGGCCCCGATCCGATACGGGCGCAGATCGCGGCGACCTTCGGTGGCCGGAATCCGCTCAACGACTACACGCTGCCCTACCATGCGCTCACGCGCGGGGCGAAGGTCGATGCCGGGCTGCGGCACCGCTTCGGCAGCGCGCGCATCGAGGACCTGTGGCTGCCCTTCTTCTGCGTGTCGTCGAACCTCACCACGGGCACCGCGATGGTCCACCGCAGCGGCGACCTCGCGGGGGCGCTGCGCGCCAGCATCGCGATCCCGGGCCTGCTCCCGCCCGTCCTGTCGGAAGCGGGCGTGCTGGTCGACGGCGGCATGATGAACAACCTGCCCGCCGACGTGATGGCCGGCCTCGGCCGCGGGCCCGTGCTGGCTGTCGACGTCGGCAGCGACCTCGCCTTCCAGGCCATGCCGCGCCGCTCCTGGCGCGGCCACGTCGCGCGCCGCCTGCTCGGCTCGCCCGACGCGATGCCGGCCATCGCGCCCCTGCTCCTGCGCGCGGCGACCGTCTCGAGCGACGCGCAGACGCTGATGGCGGTCAGCCGCGCGAGCGTGGTGCTCAAGCCGCCGCTCGCAGGCATCGACCTGCGGGCCTGGTCGAGCTTCGAGATCACGGCCGAGCTCGGCTACCAGCATGCCCGCGACGCGATCGCGACCGGCCGGCTGCGGGGCTGGGCCTGACGCAGGTGTGTGCCACAGCTCCCGGAACGAGGTGGCACCCGGGAGCGCCGGCGCGAGGTACGTAGTCGCTGCGGGACGGCCGTCGCATTCCCGCGTCGATTTCGCGGTTTCCCGTCTGGCCGGATCCGGCCGGGTGCTTCACACCTCGTCCTGCCGAGCCCGCATCCGAGGGGATCGCGGGCAGAGAGGATCGAACCGCTCGGCCATCGCGGCGTTTATAGCGGCTGACGAGGAGGAAACGGGACATGAAGGCATTGATTGCAGTCGCAGCCTTGGGTCTGAGCCTGGTTGGGCCAGCCCTGGCGCAGCCCTACGGCGGCGGCGACTACGGCTACCGTGACCGCGGCGACCGCTACAGGGACCGCGACTACGGCTATCGCGACCGCGACGATTACCGGGACCGCGGCCGCGGCAGGGATTTCGCGTTCGACGAGCGCGAGTACCTGCGCTGCAATCCGGATGTGCGCCGGGCGGTGGCCACCGGCCGGATGGAATCCGGTCTGCTGCACTACCGCGTGCACGGCCGCCGCGAGGGCCGGCGCCTGAGCTGCTGACGGACGATACGGCGCCGCGGCCTGCACGACCGCGGCGTCGTTCTACCGGGCCTTGCCCGCCACCGCGGCGACGTAGGCCGAGACCGCCTCGACCTGCTCGGGCGTGAGATCCTCGAAGGCCGGCATCACGCCGATGCCGTTCTGAACGGCCGCCTTGACCCGCCCCGCGTCGGGTTTCAACTCGTCGAGCACCGGCCCGACCTGCCCCGTCGTCCCGGCATCGGCCAGGGTGTGGCAGGCGCCACACCGGGGCTCGGCCTGCTCCAGGAAGACCTGCCGGCCGAGCGCGACCGCATCGGCGCCGGCCGGCCCGGACGAGAGCAGGAGGCCGGCGAGCACGCCGGCGCCCGCGAGGCGTCCGCAGAGAGTGGCGAACCCGCTCATGCCACCTCGACCGTGAGCGCCGGGCCGCGCCAGCCGTTGTGGCTGTAGCCGCCGCCGTTGATCTCCGATTCCTCCGGCTGCACGTTGCCCTTCGCGTCGGTGGCGCGGCTCGCCAGGACGTGCCGGCCCGCGGGCAGGTCGACGGGCAGCACGAAGGCCCGCCACGCGAAGCGGCCGAGATCGGGCCCGACGAAGGCGGCCTCCCGCCAGGTCGCGCCGCCGTCGACCGAGACCTCGACGCGCGAGACCGCGTTCATGCCGCCGAAGGCGACGCCGACGATCTGGTTGCGGCCGGCCTTGGCGCCCTCGAGCGGCGCGGTGATCCAGGAGCGCACCGGCTGCTCCCAGACGGAGGGCTGCGACGGGCTGCCCTTCTCGCCGACCCCGTGCATCCGGTAGCTCGACGCCTGGATCTTGGCGTCGGTCTCCTGCTCGGTGAGGGCGACCGTCTTCACGTACTTGATGTTGTTCACGCCCGAGTAGCCGGGCACGATCATCCGCAGCGGGCCGCCATGGGCGAGCGAGATCGGCTTGCCGTTCATCTCCCAGGCGAGGATCACGGTGTCCAGGTTCGCGATCGGCACCGAGCGTTCGACGATCACGTCCTTGGGCTTGAGGCCGGCAGGCAGCTCCTCGCCGCCCGTGCCGGTGATGAAGCGCGCTCTGCCGTCCGCGCCGCCGAGCGCCTCGACCACCGCCTTGAGGGGCACCCCGCTCCAGATGACGCAGCCGGCCGCGCCGACCGTCCAGGGCGTGCCGCTGATCTTCTGGCCGCCCGTGAGCTTGTCCTGGAAGTACTTGCGGCCGTTGCCGGAGCATTGCAGCACGGTGGCGACCGTCGCGAGGCCGAGGCCCTTGAGCTCGGCCACCGTGAGGGTCCGCGGCTCGCGAACGCCCGCGATCTCGACCCGCCAGCCGTCCCGATCGGCCAGGATCGAGTCCGGCGGCGGGTTCACGTTGTTGCGGATGTAGAGCCGGTCCTCGTCGGTGACGAGGCTGGTGCCGATGGCGCCGCGCTTCGTCTCGATCGTCTGGTTCGAGTGGACGATCAGCGTCTCGGGGTCCTTCCACGCCACGTAGGCGGGCAGCGGCTTCGCGGCCGGCGGAGCGGCCGGCGCCTGAGCCGGAGCCGGTTCCTGGGCCGAGGCCGCGGATCCGAACCCGGCCGCCACCGCGAGGCCGGTGCCGCCCGCCAGGAAACCGCGGCGGTCGATGACACCCTTATCGCCCATCATCTCCTCCAGAAAATATTCTTCTTCATGTCGTGTTCGCACGAGAAGCTTATTCTGTCGAGCCGCCGAACCGAACGTGGCGGCCGGGATCGCGTACATCGGCTCGGATCTGTTCAGGAGATCGCGAAGCGATCAGACGAGCCCCGACAGGCGCAGGGCGACGCCGGCCGCGCTGCAGGCCGCGAGCGTCGGCAGCATGCCGGCCCCGAACCGGAACACCGCCACGAGTGCCCCAAGGGTCAGAGCGAGGGCGAACGGGTCGAGGCTCGCGAGGTTCGGCACGTCGAGCCGAAGCGGGCCGAGCCACACCGGGCGTACCTCGGCAAAGACCGTGTGAAGCGCGAACCAGACGGCGAGGTTGAGTATCACGCCGACCACCGCGGCGGTGATCGCCGCCAGGGCGGCCGCGAGCGCCCGGTTGCCGCGCAACCGCTCGACGTAGGGCGCGCCCACGAAGATCCAGAGGAAGCAGGGCGCGAAGGTGACCCAGGTGGTGAGCAGCCCGCCGAGCGTGCCGGCGACGAGCGGCGGCAGCGCACCGGGCGCCCGGTACGCGGCGAGGAAGCCCACGAACTGCGTGACCATGATGAGCGGTCCCGGCGTCGTCTCGGCCATGCCGAGGCCGTCCAGCATCTCGCCGGGCCGCAGCCAGCCGTAATGGTCCACGGCCTGCTGGGCGACGTAGGTGAGCACGGCGTAGGCGCCACCGAACGTCACCATCGCCATCTTCGAGAAGAACACCGCGATCTGCCCGAAGATGTCGCCCGGGCCGAGCAGGACGAGGATCGCCGCGACCGGCAGCAGCCAGATCGCCGCCCAGAGGGCAAGGACCCGTGCGGTCCGGCCGGGCGACGTATGCTCCTGCGGAAGCTCGGCGTCGGCGAGCAGGTAGGGACCGTCGTCCGCCGCCGCGCTGCCGTGGCCGCCGCCCGCCTGGAACTGCGGCAGGCCCGCCCGTCCGCCGAGATACCCGACGAGGGCTGCCGCCAGCACGATCACCGGGAAGGGAATGTCGAGGAAGAAGATCGCGACGAAGGAGAGGGCCGCGAGCGCCACCATCACCGGTCCCCGCAGGGCCCGGCGCCCGATCCGCAGCACGGCCTGCGCCACCACGGCGAGAACGGCCGCCTTGAGGCCGAAGAACAGGCCGGCGACGAGGCCGACATTGCCGTAGAGCGCATAGATCCAGCTGAGCGCCATGATCGCGACGACGCCCGGCAGCACGAACAGGCCGCCGGCCACGAGGCCGCCGCGGGTGCCGTGCATGAGCCAGCCCACGTAGGTGGCGAGCTGCTGCGCTTCCGGCCCGGGCAGGAGGGTGCAGAAGTTCAGCGCGTGCAGGAACCGGCTCTCCGAGATCCAGCGCTTCTCCTCGACGAGGACGCGGTGCATCACGGAGATCTGCCCGGCCGGACCACCGAAGGAGAGCGCGGCGATGCGCGCCCACACCGGCAGTGCCTCGGCGAGGGTGACGGGCCGGGGCGGAGCACGTCCGGCCGCGTCCCGGGCCGGCACTTCTTCGCCGATCGCGGCGCTCTCCATCACGCGGTCTTTCCTCGCCTCGTCCGTGGCGGCCCGTCAGGACACGGCTGTGAGCTTGTCCGCCATCGACTGCTGCTTGTCCCGCCGGGTCGAGAAGATCATCGTGAAGAAGGTTCGCTGGACTCCGAGCTCCGCCAAGCGCGCCTCGCAGCGCTCGGCGAGATCGCAGATGTCGCGCAGCTCGCCCTCGATGTTGGTGCCGTTCGGGTGCATCGTCGCGGTCAGGCCGCTCGCCTCGATGATCGCCTTGATCTCGCGCACGTAGGGCGAGACGGACGGGCCGACGCCCATCGGCACGATGCACAGGTCTGCGGCAACTCTCATCGCTGGATCCTTCGACGCGCGGACCGGCGCGAGCCTCCCGCCGGCCGAGCGGATCTGTAGGCCCCGGCGCAGGACCGCGCAATTCCGCGCGGGACGAGGGCCTCAGGGCCCACGCTTCGGGGGCGGCTGGTAAGCCTCGGACGGCAGGTCGCGGGAGAGACTCTCGCCCGTGCTGCGTCCCGGCGCCGGGCTCGGCGTGAGGCTGGTGCCCGGCGCCTCGGCCGGACGCAGCCCGTCCGTGATGTAGCGCTGCGGCCCGCCGCCGCTCGGGGCTGGCGGTGGGACGGCGGCGGGCGCGCCCGCCTCGGGCGCCGACGGAGCGAGGTAGCGCCGGCCGGTATCCGTGGGGCTCGGCTGCGGCGGCGGAGGCGCGGGCACGCGCGACTGCTCCACCTTGGGCGGCGGTGGGGCCGGCGGCGCGGCCGGCAGTTCCGGCTTCGGAGGCGCCTCCGCCGCTGGTGCCGGCCGGGCGGTCCGCGGTGCCGGCGGCTTGCGTCGCACCGGAGGCCGCGGCGCGGCAACGGGTGCACTGCGGACGCCCGTCGGCAGGCTGATGACCATCCGCTCGACCGCACCGACGAGATCGTCGAGGCTCGCCCGGGCGGTGCGGCAGAGCCGGATCCGCAGCGAGAGGGCCCGCCGCCCGTCCCGCCACTCGGGCAGCGGCCCGAACAGACCACCCTGCACCTCCGCGCGCGGGCCGGCGCGGGGCCGCTCGAACCATTGCCACGCGTAGAGGCAATCGGGCCCGAGCGCGATGCCGACCGGGCCGTAGGCGTTCCGGCGGGGGGCCGCCAGCACGCGCATCGGCTGGCCGGGGAAGCGGACCGCGATCTCGCCCTCGATGCCGAACTGGCTCGGCTTGGCGAGCCGCGGCGGGAAGGCGAGCAGGAGGTCGCCGGTCTCGTTGCGCAGCGCGATCTCGGCGTGGTTGCGTCCGTCGCCGCCCTCGTACTGGATGCGCTGATCGAACCCGTCCCGAACGGGGGTCGTGACCACCGCCGTCACGGCACCGGCACCGGGCATGTGCAGGACGGGTGCCGCGCCCTGCGCGCGAGCGGCACCCGCCCCGAGAGTGAGCCCGCAGGCGAGCGCGGACGCCGCGGCGAGACCTCGAAGCGGCAGGATCAAGGAAAGGCTCTCGGGTTCGGGGCAGCGCGCTCGGAGGTGGACTTGCCCGGCACCGAGAAGCGGTCGCTCTCGGGCGCGCTGGAGCGGGTGCGCTCCGCCTGCTGCTCCTGCCACAGCGTTCCCTGCGGCGGGGACGCGAGGCCCTCGGGCTTGTCGAGGCCGTTGTCGCCGGGAAGCAGCGCGTAGCCGAAGCGCTCGTAGGGCATGGTGCCCGCCCCCGCCACGCGGCGCGCCACGAGGGGTGCCGGGCCCGTTGCCGGCTCGCGGGCGTAGGTGCCCGCCGGCACCGGCTCGGCGAGCGCCCGCTGCGCGGAGGCCGGCGGGTAGCGCAGCGGGTTCTCGAGCGGGACGGCGAGCGGGAACTCGCCGCGCTGGACGGCGGAGGGCCTCGCGTCGGTCCGCGCCGCGACGCCGGAGGCGTCCGGCCGGGGAACCCTGCCGTAAATCTGCGGCTCGGGCTTCTGAGCCGGGGGCGCCGCCGCAGCGCGGGCCGGCGGGGCAGGCTGCGGCGCGCAGGCCAGGGGCGGGCCGCCCTCGTCCTCGCGGAACAGCATGTCGACGACTTTCGGGAACAGGCCGTCGTAGCGGTTCACCGTCTCGAGATAGGGCCGCTGGCGCTTCAGCCGCTGCAGGGTCAATGCGTAGCCGAACACCGTGCTCTCGCCCGGCATCCAGGCGACGGCGCGCTGGAACCATTCGAGGGCCGCATCGAACTGGCAGGAATTGTAGGCGTACCAAGCGAGCCCCTGCGCCCCCTCCCCCGAGCCCGAAGCCATGACGACCTTGGCGTAGCGCTCGATGCGCGCGGGCTCGATGAAGGGCGGGCTCGGCAGCGTGAGCTTGCGCTCCAGGATGTCGATGAACAGGATCTCGTTGCCCACAAACCGGTCGCGCCAGGCGTAAGCGACTTCCTCGGCCTCGCGCATCATGTTGAGCTCGCGCAGGGTGTGGGCGAGCCCGTGCGCGACCATGGCATCGCCGCCCCGCGCGATGGCCTGCTTGAACCATTCGAGCGCTTCGCGGAACTGCCGGCGCTTGTAGGCGTACCAGCCGAGAAGGCCGGTCTGGCTCGGCTCCCCGACCTTGCGGGCGTAGGCCTGGAAGGCGGTGAGGTCGGCGAGCGTCAGGGCCTGGGCCGGCTCGTCGTGCAGGAAGGCGGCGATGCGGGCGCGGGTGATGTCGATGCGGATCGCGTCGAATTCCGAGCGTCCCTCGGCGTCCTGGCGGCCCAGGGCGATCAGGCGCTCGGCCTGGTCCATCTTCAGATGCGCCATCGCCTTCTGGATCGTCGCGAGGCGCGCGCCGACGTCGTTGCTGGTGTCGAGCACCGACTTGTAGAGATTGAAGGCGTCCTCGCTTGCGCCGCTCGCGGCGAGCGCGTCCGCGATCGTCCAGATGCTCTCGACGTCCGCAGGATCCAGGGCGGAGGGATCGGCCCTGTAGAAGGCCACCACCTCGTCCGCGGTCCGCCCGGCCATGCCCTTGATCCGGGTGCGGAACTCCGCCCGCCGAAGCTTGCGCGCCAGTTCCTCGGAGGGCTGCCAGGACGGGTCGAGCGAGCGTCGGGCGGCGATCGCCGCTCGCAGGTCATCGAACCGCCCGGCGGTGAAGAGGTCCCAGAACGGCGCCTCCTCGGGCGGGCTCGGCTGCAGGCTGTCGAGGTCTGCGGGCTCGGTCCAGCCCGGATAGAGGCGCTTCAGGCGGGCGATCTCCGCCTTCATGCGGACGGTCTGCTTCTGCGAGGCGTAGTAGCGCAGGGCGCTCTCGTCGACCATGCCCGAACTCCCGGACGTGTCGGGGTCGACGAGGATCGCGGGCGCCCGCGCGCCGTCGCCGTAGACGATGCCCGGGGGCGCCTCGGGCGCGGTGGCGGGCTGCGCCGGCTGGGCGGCGAGCGGCGCCGCGCTGGCGAGCACGAGCACCGCCGCGAGCCCGATCCAGGGCTGCCGCGAGAGGGTGGGCGGTGGGGTCACCGTTTCACGCATGAGGGATAGCGCATCCGGGCCGCGATCAGCGCGAGGAGGTGCAGGGTGGTCGGATAGTAGTTCTGATTGCCTTGAACCGAGTCGAGCCCTTCGGGAAAGGGTGTGCCGTCGATCGCGCAGGCTACGAGCGCCGGCAGCGCGGTGTAGCCGGCCTCCGTCAGCCACTCGACGGGGCGCCCGTTGGCGGTGTCCACGATCGGCAGCCGCTCACGGTCGATCCCGCCCCAGAGGGTCCGGAAAGGGGCGAGATCCTCGGGCCGCCCGACGCCGGCCCAGGCGAGATAGAGCGGGATGCGGATCGCGTTGTAGGAGAACAGGGCGGGGAAGCCGTCCGCCGGGCGCAGCGCCTCCTTGGCCGAGATCCACTCGGTCGGCAGGCTGCTCGGCCCGAACCGGGCCTGCCGGAGGATGTCGACGCCGCTGCGGATCACGGCGGCCCAGTCGTACTCGGGCGCCACGATCGGAAGGCGCTGGAAGGCCGGGAACACCCAGTAGGACAGGTTCAGGAGGGGGCCGTCGGCGCGCTCGCGAGCCGAGAAGCCCGACATCGCCGGCAGGATCAGGGGCCCGTGCGAATCCTTGAACAGGATCGTCTTGCGCCCGAACTCGACCGCGATCCGGCGCGCGGCGGTGCGGTAGGCGGGCTCGTTCCAGGCTTCGGCGGCCTCGGTGAGGGCCCAGGCGACGAGGATGTCGCCGTCCGTGGCGTTGTTCATGTCGGCGACCGCGGGCCGGTGGTCCGGCGTCCAGCGCCAAGCCAGCAACTCGTCCGAGCGCACCATCAGGTTGGCGCGGGTCCAGCCCCAGATCCGCTCGAAGGTCGCCCGGTCGCCCGCCGCCACCGCGAGCAGCAGGCCGTAGCCCTGGCCCTCGCTGTGGCTGATCCGGCCATTCGCCGTGTCGATCACGCGGCCCTGCTCGGTGACGAAGCGGGACCGGTAGGCGCGCCAGCCCGGATGGTCGCCGAGCGTGTCGGCGAGCGGGATCCCGCTGGCGGCCGGCGCCGCGCTGCCGGGACGGGACGTGCTCGGGACGGCGGTCGCGGGCGGCACGGCGCTGTTTTCCGGTTCGGCCAGCGCCGGCCCGAGCGCGAGCCACGCCGCCGCGATCATCACGAACGGGATGCGGGACCGGCTGCGCGCGCGCGGCATCACCCGTTCTTCCTTCCGAGCTGGCGCACGAGGCTCGTCGTGGCGAGGCCGAGGCAGAGCGCCATCAGCAGCGTCATGCCGACGTAGGAGGCCGGGTTGAGGGAGAGCCACGCGGCCGAGACCAGCCGGAAGTTCGCCAGCGCCCACGGCTGCGTCTCGACGAGCTCGACCCGCTCCGGCTCGACGATGCTGAGGCTGCCGTCGGAAGCGTCGAGGAAGGCGGCCCTGCCGACAAGGCGCGTCCACACGACCGGGTCGACGAGGCAGGAGACCGACGCCTTGAGCATCGAGGCGTTCGGGGCTGTGACCAGTACGGTGCGGCCGCCGAGCTTCTCGCCAGAGCCTTCCGCGAGAACGAGGGAGGCGCGCGGGTTCACCGGTACGGTTTCCGCCTCGACCGGCCAGCGCAGGAAACCCTGCACAGTCTCCCGCGCCTGCGCGGCGCGCCGGGTGAGATCGACCCACGCCGTCCCCAGGACAGCCGGGATGGATCCGGTCCCGCGCAGGTTCTCGCCCCAGCGCGCCAGGGGGTCCGGGTCGGCGTCCGCGCGGGGAGCCTGCGGCGCGGGCGCCGGGGCCGGTGCGGGCGCCGGCGCGACCGCCGCCACGCGGAGCGGCATGGTGGCGGGCGGGAGCGCGCAGCGCATCGGCAAGTTGCGGCGCAGCCGGTCGAGGGTGAGGACCCCTTCGGTGCCGAACGGGCCGGGCGCCGCCACGGTCTCGGCGCGGCCCTCCCAAATCCGGCGGATCTGCTCCGGATCGAGGCCGACGGCCTCGATCGTCAGCGGATTGAGGGCGCGCGCGGGGGCGACCACGAGGCTCACGGCGCCGTCCGGCGCCCGCTCGTCCGAGGTCACCTCGAAGTCGATGACGCGCTTGGCCGCGATGGCGAGCCGGGCGGCCAACATGGCGGCGGCATCCGCGGAATCGCGGTCCGGCGTCGGCAGGACGAGGCGCGGCCGCACGCCCTCGGCCACGAAGGGCACGGCGCCGGCCTTGATGGCGGCGAGGTCGGGACTGCGGGTGGCCCGGGCCAGGGCGGGGATGTCGAGGCGGGTGCGATCGAGGAACAGGAAGCGGGCCTGCCGGGCGCTCGGCGCGAGCATGTCGCAGGCGCGGTCGGCGGCCATCGGAAGATGCGCGGAAATCTCGACGCGGTTCAGACCGGGCCGCCACAGGCTCAGGGGGAGCGGGATGGCGTTGTCCTCGAAGACCTCGCCCCGCGTGTAGGGCAGCGGCACACTGGCCGCGTTGCGGCCGTTCACGTCGACGACGATCTGAGCGCTCGGATCGAGCCCGGCCGCGTAGCCGCCGGCGAGGTGGAGCATCACCTTGCCGTAATCGGCCGGGACGAAATCGGCCGGAAACCGGATCTCGAACCCGACGCGCAGCAGGCGGCCGTTGAACTCGCGGGTGGCCACGCCGAGGCGGTCGAGGGTCAGGCTCTCGCCGCTGGAAATGGAGAAGCCCCGGGTCAGGCTCGCCGTGCGAGCTCCGTCGAGGGTGCCCGCCGCGTCGCCGGTGGCGGCAAGCGTCGCGATGGCTTGGCGGATCTCGGCGTCGTTCGTGCCCGTCACCACCAGGACCGGCGCCCGGTTCCCTCGCGGCGCCAGCAGGGCGAGCTTCGGGCCGGTGACCGGGCCGATCTCCTCGACGCCCTCGACGCCGCGGATCTCCGCCGGCGTGCCGACCAGGAGGTTGACGCCGGTGCGACCCGCGATCGGCGGCCCGAAAGTCACGGCAGGGCGCGCGAGGCGCCCGACCAGGGCGACCGCCTGCACCGCGCCGATCATCCGCTCCAGCCGCTCCAAGCTCGGCTTCTCGGTGAGGACGACGCCGACGGGCAGGGCCCCGCTCTCGTCGGGCTCGAGGGCCGCCAGCGACTTGAGGTCGAGATCGGAGGCGGGTGCCACCACCAGCCCGGACCGGGACGAGTCGATCTGGGTCCAGAGCTCGTAGGTCGCCTCGGGCGAGCAGTCGACCCGGTGGCGCTGGCTCGCCGTGAAGTGCACGGCATTGTAGCCGCCCTTGAGGAGACCTTCGGGAAGCGCGAACTCGACGACCTTCACGGCGCCGGGAGCCTGGATTCGGGTCCATCCGACCTTGGTGCCGTTGACGAGCGCGGTCAGCTCCGAGTTCTCGGGCGCCACCGAGATCGCCGACAGGTACGACACGCGCAGGCGCGCCGACGGGCCGCGCGCTTGGGCCTCGGTCAGGAAGACCGGGAATTGCAGGGCGTCCTCCTCCCCCGCGAGGCGGTAGCCGCGGGTCCCGGCGGGGAAGCGGCGCGCCGCCGCGATGGTCGCCTGGACGGAGAGCCGCCGTGCCGCCTCCGCGCCCGGATCGGGCCGCTGCGGGGGTCCGGGCTCCGGCCGGGATGGCGGCGGCGGGGATACCCGCAGGGCATCGCCCGCGGGCGGCACCGTCAGCCGCTCGGCCGGGCCGGCGCCGAGGAAGCTCTGCGCCCGCGGCTCCGCCACCGGTCCGGCGCAGCCGAGGGCGAGACCGATCCCGAGGGCGATCCGGACGCGCGCGAGGGCTCTCATCGGCGCCTCACAGGGCACCCCGGCGGCGACCGCCCTCGGCCGCGAGAAGGCGCTCGTTCTCGAATTCCAACATCAGGCGCACCCAGTCGCCCTCGGCCTCAGCCGGGACGGGGGCGGGGCGCGCGGGCTCGGCGGGGCGGGCCGGCGGAGCGGGCGGGAGGGTCGGCCGCGCGGGAACCGGCGCGGGCTCGTCGTAGACCGGGACGGGTGCCGCGGCGGTCTCGTCGGCGACCGGCCCGGCCTCGCCGGCGAGCGCGTAGCGCAGGGCCCGGAAGGGCTCGACGAGGCCCCACCACACGAACTGGAGGGTGCCGGTGACGATGTCCTTGTGGCGACGGCGTCGCAGTTGGAAGCGCAGCATCGCGTCCGCGTCGGCGTACATCAGGCCGGCGAGCGCCGCGTAGTCGCCGGTGCGCAGCGTGCCGAAGTCGAGGCGGCAGACCGCCTCGTCGCCGCTGCGGGAGACGCCCGCGAGGGTGACCGGCAGCGCTGCCGCGGCGCGCGCACTGTCGATCGGGGTCACCGACAGCGCGCCGGTCATCGGGCGCTGGCCGGCGCCGGGCGCGAGGAGCGCGGTCGGCAGGCGCAGGGTGCAGCCCTCCGCCGAGACGCGCTCGATGGCGACGTCCACGGCCCGGCCGCCGAGGCTGAGCACGCCGCGCCGGGCGATCGGCAGGGAGGGCATCCGCTCCGTCTGCCGCCGCTCGGCGCAGACGCCGAGGGCGGCGCCCGCGGTCAGGAGGTTGAAGAAGTTCCAGAGGCCCACCACGAGCATGAGGTTCGTCACGCCCGGCTCGAACAGGTAGCGCCAGCCCGCCACGAGGCAGCCGGTCAGCAGGAGGGCGTAGACCGCGAAGAACGGCAGCGCGAGCGGCGAGAGATGGTCGTGGTCGAGCGTGGCGCCCTTGCTGGTGACGTTGAAGGTCGGCTTGCGCGGCGACACGATCACCGACGCGATGGCCTTCGAGAGGTACAGGCCCTGGATGTACTCGTACAGCTCGGAGACGAAGGGCCAGCGGAACTTCCCGTAGACGTAGTTCTGCATCATCAGGTTGATGACGATGTAGGTGGCCGTGTAGGCGATCGACTCGTCGACGCTCGCGACGAAGATCTTCAGGTCGAAGAAGATGTGCAGCAGCGGCGCGAACATGAAGATCAGCCGCGGCACCGGGAAGAACCAGAACGTCATGCTCGACAGGTAGGCGACCTTCTGGATCGGCTTGAGCCCGGCCTTGAAGGCGGGGTTCTTGAGGAGCAGGATCTGGAACATGCCCTGGCACCAGCGCGAGCGCTGGCCGATGAAGTCGGCGAGCGTGTCGGGCTGGAGGCCGGCGATCAGCGGCCGGTCGACGTAGGCGCTGGTCCAGCCGCGGGCGTGCAGTTCGAAGGCGGTCTCGCAATCTTCCGTGATGGTGATGCCCGAGAAGCCGCCGGCCTCGTCGAGGGCCGTCCGGCGCAGGAGCGCGGCCGATCCGCAGAAGAACGAGCCGTTCCACTTGTCGAGGCCGCGCTGCGTCACCGCGTAGAACATCTCATTCTCGGACGGCATCCGCTCGAAGGTGCGCAGGTTCCGCTCGATCGGGTCGGGGTTGAGGAAGGCGTGCGGCGTCTGGACGAGGAACAGGCGCGGATCCTCCAGGAAGTAGCCGACCGTCTCGCGCAGGAAGGAGCGGAACGGAACGTGGTCGGCGTCGAACACCACCACGATGTCGCCCGTGGCCTGGGCGAGCCCGTTGTTGAGGTTGCCCGCTTTCGCGTGGAGATTGCGCTCGCGGGTGAGATAGCGGGCGCCGAGTTCCGCGCAGAGGGCCTGCAGCTCCGTGCGCCGGCGGCGCGCGGCCGCGGCCTTCCCGGGATCGGCGTCGGCGCATTTCTGGTCCGTCCCGCCGTCGTCGAGCAGCCAGACCGTCAGCTTGTCCGGCGGGTAGTTCATCTGGCGGGCGGCCGCGAGCGTCATCGCCAGGATCGACGCGTCCTCGTTGTAGCTCGGCACGAAGACATCGACCGTGGGCAGCGCCTCGGCCCGCTGCGGCGGCGGCGGGCGGCGGCGCAGGGGCTCGGCGTTGATGATCAGGCTGACGAACAGGATGAAGACGCAGTAGAGCTCGCCGACGAGCAGGAGCAGCCCGAAGCCGAAGCTGACGGGATCCCCCGGCGAGGGCAGCGTGTCGGTGACCCGCCACAGGATGTAGCGGAGCACGACGAGGCTTCCCATCGCCAAGAAGACGAAGCGCGTGCGCGGACCGTCAAAGAACAGCCACAGCACGACCATCGCCATCATCGCGGCGAGGCTCATGGCGAGCTGGTTCTGCGTGCCGACAGGCTGGCTCAGCAGGACGAGGCCGGCGACCGTCGTTCCCATCCATGCCAACCACCGCACCGCCCGTATCACGCCAACCTCTCCCGTGCCGCGCTCCGGCACATCATCGGATTATGTCCATTTCTCGTTCAATCCACGAAATCCCCTTCCTCTGGCCTGCCGATCCAGCGTCTTTGGAGAGATCAATTCAGTCTGCAACAATGTGAGGCGACTGAGAAACCAGCCCTGATTCAGCATGAATTTCTAGCACAGATAGAAAATTCTTCCCATACGCTGGATCCAGACAGAAACTGCTCTGGATTTGCTTAGAATTGCTTTGATCGACTCAAACCAGTGTTCAAGTCTGATGATCTAGCGCGGCGGCCGGTCTCGCCAGTGCCGGCGCCCGCCCCATCCCGGCCCATGAACCGCGCAGGCATGGAAAACAGTTTTCCGTCGGCGGAACGAGCGAGCGTGTGCGGGCTCCCGCACTCCCGCCCGGCTCAGAATTTCGCGCGCGCTTCGACAGACGAGTAGTAGCCGGAGCCCTGGACACGGTCGTTCACATAACCGGCGGCGATCGACATCTGCACGGGGCCGAAGGTCACGCCGGAGAGATGCGCGCCGACGCGGTACTGGCGGAAGAAGTCGTCGCCGAGGAACAAGGCCTCCGGGCCGATATAGACGCCGTCCGCGACCATGTAGCCGACGCGGAAGCGCGAGTAGTAGGCGTTGAACTTCGTCGAGTACGAGCCGTAGGCCGAGACCATCGTCCGGTCGGTCGGGTTCGCGTAGAAGCTGCCGGCGACCTTGAGCCCGACACCGGTGCCGACCACCGGGTTGCCGGGATCGGGGATCGAGAGCTGGTTGCTGCGGACGTTGAAGCCGATGAAGCCGGCGAGCGCCGCGTCGCGCCAGATCCACTCGTAACCCGTCAGGAGCGCGCCTTCCTGCTGGTACCCGGTCACTCGGGAGGCGACGGCCTGACCCGGGTAGGAGTAGGTGCCGGCCAGGGCCTCGACGCGCACGCGCACGCCGCTCTGAGTCGGCGGGCCGCCGGGCGATGCGGTGACCGTGAGCGAGCCGAAGGCCGAGCTGTTCGAGGTGACGCTCGTCGAGCCGTCGACCGCCACGGCCCAGCTGTCGTCGACCGCCTGCTGCTGGGCCCCCGTGTACCAGTCGACGGCCCCCTGATTCGCCGGCAGGTCGGCAGCGATGACTTGGTCGGCGCCGGTGAGCGACACGGCCGCGGCGAGAACCGACCTCCGGAGGCCGCGGTTCGTTCGGTGGCGGATGAACGTTCCCACGGCCGCCCCCTCCTCGGATTCCGGTGCAACACTCAACCGATTTATCCGCGACGAGGGTTAACAATCGCTCATCTTCAGGTTGCGAAATCGAGATTCTGACAACGCCCGGATCAGGCCGCGCGGGCCACCGGCGCGGCGACCGTGCCGAGAAGGGCGGCGAGATCCTCCTGCCGGAACGGCTTGTCGAGCTGTAGGAATCTGCGGGCGGCGGCCGGCAGGTGCCCGTGCGGGCTCGCCAGGACGATGCGGATTTGGGGATGGCGCTCGACCACCGTCGCGGCGAGTTGCAGGCCGGTCATCACCGGCATCGACTGGTCGGCGATCATGGCGTCGTAGGCGGCGTTCTCGGCCAGGAGCGCGAGGGCGTGCGCACCCGAGGCCGCCTGCACGACGGCGTGGCCGAGATCCGTGAGCGCCTCGGCGAGGCTCGTCCGCACGAGGCTGTCGCTCTCGACGAGCAGGATGCGCAGGCTCGGCTGCCACGCGGGCGCGGCGGCCTCGGCCTCGCGCTCGGCCGCGGGCAGCCAGATCTCCGCGAGGAAGGCGGCCTCGCCGGTTCCATCCGCGGCGACGCGCCAGCCACCGCCGACTTCGGCGAGGAGCCGGGACACCGTCTCGAGCGCTTGGCCCGAGCCGGTCCGCGGCCGGGCGCCCGGCACCGGGCGGCCGCTCGCGAGGAGTACCCGGACATAGGGGCGCGGCGGCAGCCCGAGGCCCGGAGGCTTGCCGGCCTCGTGCTCGGCCGCCCCCACCGCGAAGCCTTCGAGGCCGACATCGCGGAAGTGAAACGCGACGTTGAGGAGCGCGACTTCGAGGAAGCGCTCGCTGCAGAGCACCTTCGGCAACCCTTGCGGAAGGCGGTCGATCACCGGCGTGCCGCGCAGAACATTCGTCTGGAGGAAGGGCAGGATCGCGGCGACAGTGGCGGCGAGGTCGCTCTCGGCGAGGCTCTCGCCGTCGCTCCGCACGAGGCTCAGGATCCGGCGCGTGAGCGCGGAGCCGCGTAGCGCCCCGGCGAGCGCGCCGTCGACGAGGCGGGCCTGCTCGGCGTCGAGGGCGTGGCGGCGCCGGAGGACGCCGAGATTGGCCAGCACGACGGTGAGCACGTCGTTGAAATCGTGCACGATCCCGTCCGTGACCCGACGCAGGACGAGGCTGCGCCGCCGCTCGTTGGCGCTGCCCGCGAGGTCCGGGACCGTCGCGCCGTCCTCGGCGAAGGCGCGGCTCAGGGCGTGGACCCGCGCCGCGGCTCGGCCCTCCGGCTCGCCTCCGCGCAGGAACCGAACGAGCACGCGGCGGCCCCGCTCCGGCCCGGCGGGGCGGGTACGCAGGACGACGTCGTGCGGGCCGTCCGCTTCGAGCGCCGCCTTGACCGAGAGATCGAGGAGGGCGTGATCGGCCGGGTCGATTCGGTCGGCGAGATCAGACCATTCGGCCGTCCTGTCCACGGTCGCCGGAGCACCGACGACGTCGCGGTCCGACCAGATGACGCGCCGGGTCTCCGGATCGATCTCCCAGTAGGTCCAGCCCGACATCGACTCGAAGGTCTGCAGGCGTCCCCGGATCCGGTCGATGCCGGTTCCGGCACGGGCAAGGCGGGACTCGGCGCTCTGCGCGCGGCCCGCAACGAGCCGGGCGACCGCGTCGATCTCGCTGACGGGAGAGGCCGATGCCTCCTCGGCGGCGGGCTCCGCCACGAGCCGTCGGAGCGGCCGGGCGGCGCGGCCGCCGAGCGCGTAGCCGAGGCCGGCCGCCGCGAGCACGACGGCGAGGCCGAGCCCGAGCGTGCGGCCGGCGCCACCGGCCGCGGCCTCCATGCGTGTAGCGCGGGCCGTGACGAGCCAGCCCGGGCTCGCCAGTTCTCCGAAGCCGCGGGTCGGGGCCACCGCCTCGGCCTGCCCCCTGCCGTCCGGCGACGGGGTGCCGGCAAGGTTCCGCCCGTCGGCGGCCGTGACCTCGAAGGCGGCACCCTCCGGGAGATCGAGAGCGCGCCGCACGCGCTCCTCGATGCGCGTGAAGAAGCCCGCGTCAGCCCGCAGCACGACCTGTCCGGACCGGGCCGGCGCGCCGAGGGAGAGCAGGAGTTCGAAAGGACCGGCGGCCCCGTCGGCCGCCGTCACGACCATGATCTCCGCGTTGCGGACGCGCGCGGAGACGGGCCGCGGCCCGAGTCCGGTTCCGACGCGGCGCGGATCCTCGGCCGCCCGCACCTCCCCGGCCGGCCCGACGAGCGAGACCGCCTGATAGCGGGGCTTGATGGCGATCCAGTCCCGCAGCATCGCGGAACGAACCGCATCGGAGAGGCCGGCATCGTTCGGCTGCAGCAGGAGGGCCACGCCGCGCGCGTCGACGACGGCCTCGTGCAGCCCGTCGTCGACCGCCTCGGCGAAGGCGCGCGCCGCCGCGTCGACGCGCGGGTCGCCCGCAGCGAGACGCGTCCCGGCGAGGCCGAACCAGGTGAGGCCGAAGGCCAGTGCCGCGATCCCGGCCAGCTGCAGGGCGTTCCACGCCTTCAGCGGGATCCGGACGGAGTCCAGCATGACGTCGCTCCGCGGTCACGCCGCGCCGGTCGATGGCAGCCGGAATCGGCTCCCTTGCTCGCTCAACGAGTGCGTGCAGCGCTTAAGGAGCGGTTAACGGCCGGCCGATCGGTTCGTGCAGGCCCCTCCCCACCCACCTTGGCGATGAAGGACGCGGCCGGTCGAATTGTGCATGATCTCCGCTTCGGAAAGAATATGTTTCGATCGTTTCGCTTTTCGGCGGACGTTGCAGGCGGCAGATTGTGTGCATCGCCGAAGCGTCGCAACTTGCGGATGAGGGACGGCGAATCAGAACAGTGAGACCGGGCGTACGCCCGGCCAACCGGCGCGCTTCACGCAACGACGGCGCACCCGGCGCGGTGCGCTCACGCCAACGGACCGAGGTTCATCATGCCCACGATCACGACGCAGGACGGGACGGAGATCTTCTACAAGGACTGGGGACCCAGGGACGCGCAGTCGATCGTGTTCCATCACGGCTGGCCGCTCAGCGCCGACGACTGGGACAACCAGATGTTGTTTTTCCTCGGCGAGGGCTACCGCGTCATCGCCCACGACCGCCGCGGCCACGGCCGCTCGTCGCAGACCACGACCGGCAACGAGATGGACACCTACGCGGCCGACGTCGCGGAACTCGTGGCCAAGCTCGACCTTCGGAACGCCGTCCATGTCGGCCACTCCACCGGCGGCGGCGAGGTCGCACACTATGTCGCCCGGGCCGAGGCCGAGCGCGCCGCGAAGGCCGTGCTGATCGGCGCGGTGCCGCCCGTGATGGTGCAGTCCGAGAAAAACCCCGGCGGCCTGCCGATCGAGGTGTTCGACGGCTTCCGCGCCGCGCTGGCGGCGAACCGGGCGCAGTTCTATCGCGACGTGCCCTCCGGCCCGTTCTACGGCTTCAACCGGGAGGGCGCGCGGATCTCCGAGGGCGTGATCGCCAACTGGTGGCGCCAGGGCATGATGGGTGGCGCGCAGGCGCAGTACGAGTGCATCAAGGCGTTCTCGGAGACGGATTTCACCGAGGATCTCAAGGCGATCGACGTGCCCGTGCTGGTGATGCACGGCACCGACGACCAGATCGTGCCGATCGCGGACTCGGCGCTCCTCGCCCACCCGCTCCTCAGGAACGGCACCCTCAAGACCTACGAGGGCCTGCCGCACGGGATGTGCACCACCCACCCGGATACCATCAACCCCGACCTTCTGACCTTCATCCGCGGCTGAAGGCGCTTGTCGGGGGCCGGGCGACGTCCCGGCCCCGCAGGACAGGGATCCGCGGCGTGCCCGGGTCGGGCCGAGGCGCTCCCGCGCCTCAGCTTCCGACCATGTCGGCCTCGGCCTTGCCGACCGCGTCGGCCTGCTCGTGCGCCACGTCCTCGGCGGTCTTGGTGCGGAGCAGGCTGCCGATGACCACGACGGCACCCGCACCGAGCGCGGCCAGCGCGTAGTGGAAGCCGCCCTGCAGGCCGGCGGGCAGGGCCTCGACGACGTGCTGGTGGATCAGCCGGTCCGAGGCGATCATCTCGCCGGCGACCCAGCCCAGGAGGCCGCCGCCGAACCAGATCAGGATCGGGAACCGGTCGATCAGGCGGGTGATCAGGCTCGCCCCGACGATCAGGAGCGGGACCGACAGCGCGAGGCCGATGATGAAGAGCTCGTCGTGGCCCTTGGCGGCGCCCGCCACGGCGACGACGTTGTCGAAGCTCATCACCGCGTCGGCGACGACGATGGTCCAGATCGCCCTCGGCAGGCTGGCGTGCTCCTTGACGTGGCTCCCATCCTCGTCCTCGCCCCGCACGAGCTTGACCGCGATATGCAGCAGGATCAGGCCGCCGACGACTTTGAGCAGCGGGACCGCCAGGAGGTGGGAGATGATGACGGCGAAGATGATGCGCAGCAGCGCCGCCGCCACCGCTCCCAGGATCACCCCGATGCGCCGCTGCCGCTCCGGCAGGCCCCGGCAGGCCAGCGCGATCACCACCGCGTTGTCGCCCGACAGGATGATGTCGATCCAGATGATCTGCAGCAGCGACAGCAGGAACGAGGAGGACAGATAGTGTTCCACGAAGGCCTTCCTTGGTCGGACCGGCGGGAGGGTTGACCTGACCGGCGCACCCACCGAATCGGGAGCCAATCTGTCGAGATGTTCGAGCGAGATCTAACGCGGCGCGCGCACCGAGCCGAGATGCTGCGCGGTGACCGTTCACAGGAGCGATGAGACGAAGCGCGGCCCTTCTACAACGGCCGGCGACGAGCGGTATACCGCCCGTCGCCCGGAGGGCGGCGCTCTCTCGAGTCCGTCTCGCGACGCCCCGGGACGAGGCGTTCGGCAGGAAGACCCGATGATCTGATGCGCGCGATCAGGGCGTCATCGGCGCCGGCCGGCTCAGGCCGATCTTGCGCGCGATCCGCTTGCGGACCTCTCCGAGCGGCCCCCAGAACAGGAGCAGAAGCGCCAGGATCATCAGCGTCGAGACGAGGCCATTCGAGAAGAAGACCGAGAGGTTGCCGCCCGAGCCGAGGAGCGCCTGCCGGAACGCATCCTCGGCGCGGTCTCCGAGGACGAGGGCGAGCACGAGCGGCGCCAGCGGATAATCGAGCTTCTTGAACACGTAGCCGACGACGCCGAAGACCAGCATCAGCCAGATGTCGAAGCGCGACGACTCGACCGTGTAGGCGCCGATGGCGCAGACCACGAGGATGATCGGCGCGACGAGCGCGAAGGGGATGCGCATGATCGCGGCGAAGACCGGCACGGTGGCGAGCACGATCAGGAGCCCGGCGATGTTGCCGAGATACATCGAGGCGATCAGGCCCCAGACGAACTCCTTCTTCTCGACGAAGAGCAGCGGGCCGGGCTGGAGGCCCCAGATCATCAGGCCGCCGAGGAGCACCGCCGCCGTCGCCGAGCCCGGGATGCCGAGGGCCAGCATCGGCAGCAGGGCCGAGGTGCCGGCGGCGTGCGCGGCGGTCTCGGGGGCGAGGACACCCTCGACCTCACCGCGCCCGAACGACTCGGGCGTGCGGGAGAAGCGCTTGGCGAGGCCGTAGCCCATGAAGGAGGCCGCGATGGCGCCGCCCGGCGTGACGCCCATCCACATGCCGACGACCGAGGAGCGGATCAGCGTGGCCCAGTAGCGGGGCAGAGAGGCCCAGGTCCGCAGGACCACGGCGAGGTCCATGGCGGCGCGCTTGCCCTTGAAGTGCAGGCCCTCCTCGATGGTCAGCAGGATCTCGGAGACGCCGAACAGGCCGATCACCACCACGAGGAAGTCGAAGCCTTTCATCAGCTCGCTGGTGCCGAAGGTGAGCCGCAGGTCGCCGGAGATCGTGTCGAGGCCGACGGCCGCGAGCAGGAAGCCGAGCGCCAGCGAGGCGACGATCTTGGCCTTGTTCTCCCGGCCCATGCCGATGAACGAGCAGAAGGTGAGGAAGAAGACGCCGAAGAACTCGGCCGGCCCGAAGCGCAGGGCGAACTTGGCGACGAGGGGCGCGACGAAGGTGATGAGCACGACGCCCGAGAGTGCCCCGATGAAGGAGGCGGTGAAGGCCGCCGTCAGCGCCTCCCCGGCCCGCCCCTGCTGGGCCATCGGATACCCGTCGAAGGTGGTCGCGACCGACCACGCCTCCCCGGGGATGTTGAACAGGATCGACGTGATGGCGCCGCCGAACAGCGCGCCCCAGTAGATCGACGAGAGCAGGATGATCGCCGAGGTCGGGTCCATGCCGAAGGTGAGCGGCAGCAGGATCGCGACGCCGTTCGGGCCGCCGAGGCCGGGCAGCACGCCCACCACGATGCCGAGCAGCACGCCCACCACCATGAACAGCACGTTGTGCCATGTCAGAGCGACCTGGAATCCCAGGAGAAGCTGGTTGAGGTCGTCCATCGCTGATTCCTGAATGACGTCGATGCGGGCGTCAGTAGCCGAGCATGGTCTCGATCGGTCCCTTCGGCAGGGGGACCCGGAACTGCAGCTCGAACACCCAGAAGATGATGAGCGGGGTGAGAACGACCGCGAGGAGCGTCTGCCACCACCGGAACGAGCCCAGCATCAGCATGAAGAGGGCCATGAACAGGGCCGAGGCGAGGTAGATGCCGATGAAGGCGATGGCCAGGACGTAGAGGAACAGCGGCACGAAGACCTGGGCCACGAGGCGCAGCTGCTCGTAGGTGACGAAGACGCTCTCCTCGCGGCGGAACGCGCTCCAGAGCGTGGCGAGCGCCGCGATGGCGAGGATCCAGGCGACGCGCGCCGGGAAGAAGCCGTTCTCCGGGCCGTTGTCCCAGCCGGCGCCGCGCTCGTAGGAATCCCAGAGGGCGAGCGCCGCGACACCCATCAGGGCCAGGGACACGATCGTTTCGACGAGACGGCGCGAGATGCCGCGCTCGGTGGTCGAGGGTGAAGCTTCCGCCATGACAGGTCTTCCGCGCGATGAAGGGAACGGCCCGGCGCGGGTCCGGGCCGTCGGTCGACGAGACTAGTTCGTCGCGATGAAGCCGGCCTTGGTCATCAGCTCCTTGTGCTTGCGCTCGTCCTCGGTGAGGAAGTCGACGAAGGCTTGACCGGAGCGGAGATCGGGCACCAGGGCGTTGCGCTCCAGGTAGGCCTTCCAGTCGGGGGTCTCGGCGACCTTGCGGAACAGCTCGACGTAGAAGGCCTGCTGCTCCGGAGTGACCTTGCCGGGCATGAACATGCCGCGCAGCATCTGGTAGGTGACGTTGAGGCCCTGCGACGGGCAGGTCGGGATGTCGGACCATGCCATGTCCGCCGTCACCTTCTGGGTGTACTCCATCGGCTTCTGCGAGAAGACGCAGAGCGGCTTCACCGCGCCGGACCGCCAGTTCGCGACCTCCTCGGCCGGGTTGTTCATGTTCGCGTCGATATGGCCGCCGGCGAGCTGCACCGACGACGGGCCGCCGCCCTGATAGGGCACGTAGGTGATCTTGGCGCCGCCCACCTGCTCCATCGTCACCGAGATGAGATGGTCCTCGCGCTTGGAGCCGTTGCCGCCGGTCTTGAGGGGCGGGTTCGCGGTCTTGGCCGCGTCGATAAAGTCCTTGGCGGTCTTGTAGGGGCTGGCGGCGTTCACCCACAGGACGAAGGCGTCCTGGGCCATCATCGCGACCGGGGTGAAATCCTTCCAGCTCACCGGAAGCTTGGTGGCCAGCGGCGTCATGTAGATGCCGCTCGACGTGGTGATCAGCTTGTGGGGGTCGCCGGCCGACTTCTGGATGTCGAGCATCGCCTCGCCGCCGGCGGCGGCCGGCTTGTTGACGATGATGATCGGCTGCTTGACGAGGTTGTTCTTCTGGATCGCGCCCTGGATCGTGCGCGCCATCTGGTCCGACGAGCCGCCGGGCGGGAACGGAACGATGATCTCGATCGGCTTGGTCGGTTCCCAGGCCTGCGCTGCGCTCACGGGCAGCAAGGCCGCCGCGATCGCGGCTGTCACGGCAACTCTCATGGCGTATCCTCTCGCGGTGCTCTTTCCGGCACCATGTCTATCTTGGGATTCGAAGACCGTGGAACCCACCGACGTGCCCTCGATCGGGCCTTCTTGGCGTATGTCGGCCGAGCTGCCGCCGGCCCGCATGAACCGGCACCCGGCGTCGCGCCGTGGCGCCGACCGGGCTTTTGAACTTTGAATTATTCGTCCTGGGCACGCAAGCGTCACGGTGGGCGGGTCGCGCCGCAAGCCACACCTGTCGTGAGCCTTCCAGGCCGCGGCCTCGTGTCTCCGAGGCGGGGGACGCCCGTACGCATCACTCATCGGCGGCCTTAACCTCGCCCTTACGGTCTTCGCCGAGGTTGCTCGTCCGGATCAAGGAAGGAGCAACCATGACCGACACCGTTGGGATCGCCGGCGACCGCATCCGCTCCATCGTGGAGCGCGTCGAGCGGGTGGAGGAGGAGATCAAGGATCTCATGGAGGCCAAGAAGGAGATCTTCCTCGAGGCGAAAAGCGAGGGGCTCGACGTGAAGATCCTCAAGGAGATCATCATGCTGCGCAAGCAGGACAAGGATGAGCGCGACGAGCACGAGACCCTGCTCGAAGTCTATCTCCGCGCGATGGACGCGCCCACCCCGGCGCCAATCAGCCAGGCGGCCTGACGCCGCCCGCACGGTGGCCGGGCGGAGCGGCCCTCCGAGAACCTTCTCCGCGACCTCAGGGTCGCGGAGAAGGCTCACCGTTCCTCTTGGTCGCGCGATCGTCTCGCGCAGGCGTCACCGGATCGAAGCATCGCCCGGCGGACGCATCGTAAGGTCAAGTTTTGAAAAGCCCGGCACTGCCGACCATCGTCGCAGGCAACGGATTAGGCAGAGGATGTAGCCTCAGGCTGCGGCCTTCAGGCAGTTCTTCGCACGGTCCACCGCCGTCAACCTGATCTCGCAGGCGAGAACCGCCTCCCGCGACGCGTCGAGAACTTCGATTCGCAGTGGATGATGAATGTATTTTTCAGGCTGATCCGCAGCAACTTCACACAGAGTTCGGAGTGCTTCCGCGAGGGCAGCATCCTGATCGAAACATTCTGTCCCGCCGTCATCACGTACTGAGAATTCATGGTCAGCAACGTTAAAGAAATACCGGGCCATTGATTGACCTTCCAACTCCGAATGTTTCTGGGGGAGAGAACTATACGCGGACGCACGACGAATCAGGCGCCTTAAGCATCATATGAATGATGATTCTGCTATGTTCAATCTGCAGAGACAGTGCGGAATGGTACTAGTGACGAAGAGTTAGTTCCCCGCGTTCTGAACCCCATCCGCGCGCCGGCTATAAAAATGTTAGGGCTGATAAATCCTTAGCCGGTGCGCCGCGCGCCGGAGGCGGCTGCGCTTACCGCGGACCGAGGCAAGAATTCGACGCTCAGGTCGCGTCGCCAACCGTCGCTGTGGCCTTCCGGTTACGCTGCTCGGCCGCCGGCTCGGCGCGGAAGACCCTGACGGGGCCGCGTTATCCCCGGTCCATCACGACCGCAGCAACCCTTTGGTCACCTTTCCGTCCTGTGATCCAGCGATCACACGACGGGATGCCCTCCATGAGCACCACGGTCTTCGATCCGGTCAGCGGCCAGATCGTCATCATTCCGAGACCGAAGCCGCGACCGCGGCTGGGACGACTGGTGTCGCCGGCGTGACCGTGCGCGAGCGTACGGCATGCGGAACGTGGAAGCTTGGCCTTCGGTTGTCATGACATGAGAGTGAGCTTCGCCATACTGGGCGTATCGGCGATATCCGCGCTGCTGATGACTGCGGGATTTCGCACGTCTTCACCGATTAGTGCCGCGATGGCCCCAGCCGCCTCGGTGGAGGCCACGAGGCAGTCCAGCGCGGCGGACGGGCGGGGAGCACCCTCCCAAGCATGGATCGACCCACCGCGGCGCCTCGTCCGTGCGCGCGGCGAGGAAACGGGCGCCGCGGCGGAGGGACCACGCGGTCCGGAGCCGGCCACGACGGGCACCCTGACTCACGTCGCGGCCGCCGTGGTGCCGGGCATCGAGGGAACCGCGCACGCGCCGCTTCCCGCGCTGAAGCGCGAGCGCACGGCCGCCCCGGCCGTGAAGCGGCCCTCCTCGGCCCAGAGCCTTCGAAAGGCCCAGGCCCGGAAGGCAGCTCCACCGGCGGAGAGCCCCCCTCGACCTGCCGAGCAGCAGGCGGCGGCTCCGCGCCCCGTCGCGCTCGCCGGACCGCTCGGGGATATCCTGCGCGGCCTCGGCTTCGTCGAAGGCCAGAAGCCCGCCCCCTGACGCGCCCGCGTCCCAGGTCTCACGGTTCAGAAGGGCCAGGCGGGCTCCTCTGCCTCGCCGGTCAACCTCTCGCCCGGGGCGATAAGCTCGACGATCTGATCGAGCGGTTGCAGCACGCGTATGGTCCGGCCCGCCGCCGTGATGAAGGTCTCGTTGCGGAGCGGGTCGGTGTCGCTCAGCGCCTGCACGCTCGTGACCCGCAGGAGGTGCCGGCAGCCGTCCCCGTCCTGCACCTGCAGGTAGCTTCCTAGCCGTCGAACCGCATCCATCACCGCTTCTCGTCGTGCCGAGGTACCCAGTCGGGACCGGCCCGCAGCACGATCCGCTCGGTCCGACCTTGTGTTCTGGTTTTGTTCTAGCACAGGTCGGGCCGGGAGCGAACGCCGCCTCGCTTTCCGGGCACCTCCCCTTCAGGTCAGCGTCCGCTCCTCGGGCGGAAGGACCGGAACAGGCGCAGGACCTTGTGGCCCGCGCTCAGAACCTCCGAACGCTCGTCGGCATCGGTCTCGGGGGCTGGCACCGACCCGGCGTCCGGATCCGTCGGCAACGACCCGCTCGCCCGCTCGCGATGAATGCGCATCAGCACGTCGAGGGCGAGGCGCGGGATCGGATGGGCGTTCTCGTCGAGGATCAGCACGCCGTCGGCAAGGGAGCGCACCGTTTCCTCCGACACCGGCCGGCGCGACATCATCTCGGCCATGGCCTGCTCGGCAAGCCGCGTCGTCAGTTCGGCAACCGTCTCGAGTTGCTCCGGCCGCGGTTTGAAACCCTTGCTCATGGAGAGAACGCCTCCTGGCGCGTACGCCGCCATCGATCTGCTCAAGGTGTTGAGAGCCATCTCGTTTTCTTTCCGAGTAATGGCTCAGCTCTGTCCTATGCGCCGCGCTTCATTGACGGAGCCGTAAGCCGCGGCAACAAACCCCGCCGCATCGAGAACGGTGGAGGCCCGGGGGTTGTCAACGGCGAATCCGACCTACGACTTTGAAACGATCAAGAGCTTCCTTGGTCCCGGTGACCGCGTGCTGTTTTACAAGCCTCATCGCTCCTTCGGCTTCACGATCGACAGCGACGAGAACGCGGCCGCCGTGCACGATCTGCTCGCACGCGATCTCGGGCTCGATCAGGCCGACATCGAGGAGATGTTCTGCAACGGCGACGGATCACAGATCATCGCGCGGATAGCGCCATCCGCCACCGTCCGGTCGACCACGAAGTTCGGCAACGCCTTCGTCTCGAATCTGACGCCGGAGGATTGACGGGACGATGGCCACAGCCTCGCCACGTAATGCTCCCGTCAGACGGCGCGTGAGCGCCGCCGATAGTCTTCAATTCCTTTCTCAATCGATGTCCGATCTTCGGCGCATCTCGGCTATCCGTTGAGGCCGGGGTTACCACACTCGCGAAGAGCGTCCGCATCTTAAGACGATCTTGCTCAGGTTCAGGCTCGGTTCAGGCTGCAGACCCTCACATGGCAGGCGCTGTCTCAAGGGGCTTGCGGATCTCACACAAGGGGATGATCGTGAAGAAACTCGCTCTCTCGGCCGCTGCCGCGGCCTTCGCAGGCTCGCTCCTCGTCGCACCCTCCGCCGAGGCGCGCCCAGGCTATCGCGGCGGCTACCACGGCGGCTACGCCTACCGCGGCCACCGGCACTACGGCTACCGGCGCGGGCCGGGTGTCGGCGGTGCGCTGGCGGCCGGCGCCGCCCTCGGCATCATCGGCGGCGCGATCGCCGCCTCGCAAGCTCCGCGCTACTACGCACCGGCTCCGGCCTACGGCTACTACGGCCCCGGCCCGTACTATTACGGCTACTGAGGCCGCCGCGCGGCGCGGCCGCTCGAAGCCCTGAGCGAGCCGCCTCGGCGGCTCGCCTAGCAGGCGCTGCAGATCGGCTTGGCAACCTGCGCGCCCCTGCTGAGGAGTTGCCCCATCAGCCCCTCCCGATCCACCGCCGGGGGCGGCGCCTGCGCCGCCGCGGAGGTTCCCGCCTCAGCGGTTGCAGGTGCGCTCGCCGCGATGCCAGCATTCGTGGCCTGGGTGAGCCTGGCGGCCGGCGCTGCGGCCGGGATCGGGGCCGAGGCGATCGTATCGGATCGCCACCGCGCCCGCGCCGCCGCGGATTGCTGAAGCACCGCGAGCGGATTGACGCCGGGACCGGCTGAGCCCCCGCCGGCCATCGGGCCGTCGTCGCCATCCACCACAACCTGCGTCTTCGCCAGTCCCTCCGCGCGAACCAGCGCGAACAGGAGGCCGGCATTGCGCGGCGCCAGCCGAACGCAGCCGTGCGAGGCCGGCCGGCCGAGCAGGCGGCTCTGCTGAGTGCCGTGGATCGCGTGGCCTTCTCCGGTGAAGAAAATGGCGAAGGGCATCGGGGCGTTGTCCCACTCCCGCGAGAAGTGATGCCGGCTGAGCCGCGAGGGCTGGAACGTGCCGCTCGGCGTGTCGTAGCCGGACGCTCCGGTCGAGACCGGCCAGTCGTGGCGCTGCTGGCCGTCGACTGTCACCGACATGCGCTGGCTCGCCTTGTCGATCCGGATCAGCACGTCGGCCGAGGCACCCGGGATGATCGCGGCCGCGAGAAGGAACCCGGCGAGCGCGAGTCCAGGCCGACCGCGCCGGCGCGCCCTCGTCGGGCGAGCGACGCCGAGGCGACAGCACTCAGCGTCCGAACGGTCGAGCCCCCGGTGTTCCCGCACCTGTTCCATACACGCGCTCCGACTGCCAACGAGGTCATGCAGGTTGTCCGATCTCGGCAGCACTGGAAAGGGGGTCGCGGCGGTGCGAGCGGCCTAGCAGGATCGCGCGGTCGCGGGCGCCGCCGCGCACTTTGCTTGGCCCGCGTGAAACTTTCGGCCCGCGAGACTCGTATCGATTGCGTCGGGACACCGGAGACAGAGTTCGGAGGAGCGCGTGGATCATCGTTCGCGATGCGGCTCGGAGATGACGCCCGGCGCAGGGTCGCTCCGGCCGCCCCTGGCCGACCGGGTGTTCGTGGCCGTGTGCACGATGGGCGTGCTGACCTTCGAGGTCGCCTTCTGGCTCGCTCTCAGCTGAGGGCCGGACGGGCATTCGAGATCGGCCCCCGGGGTCGAGCCCGGGGGCCGATCTCGTTCACGGGACGAAGTCCGCGCTGACGAAGGTGTGGGCGCCGACCGCCTTGATGGCGAAGTCCGCGGAGCCGTCGCCGTTCACATCCCCGGCGAGGTAGGTGTTGCCGCCCGCCTGATACGCCTTCGGCTCGCCCGCGGCCTTGTGGAAGCCCTGCGTGCCGATGAAGGCGAAGCCCTGGTCGCCGCTGGCACGGGTGTTCGCGTCGATGGCGGCGAGGTTGATCCGGTCGGCACCGTGGACGAAATCACCGACCGTGTCGCCGTTGGCCTCGGACACGGTGTCGAACACGAAGGTGTCGCGGCCGGCGCCGCCGTACAGGAGATCCCGGCCGGCATTGCCGTTGATCAGGTCGTTCCCGCCCTCGCCCCGCAGGGTGTTGGCGCCTGCGTTTCCCGAGAGGGTGTTGTCGAGGCCGTTGCCCGTCCCGTTCAGGTTGCTGCTGCCGGTCAGGATCAGGCGCTCCACGTCCTGGCCGCTGAGCGCATAGGTCACCGAGCTGACGACCGTGTCGGTGCCCTGCCCGGTCACCTCGTGGGCTTTGTCGCCGGTCTGGTTGCGTAGTAGGTGTCGTTGCCGGCGCCGCCGTGCAGGGCGTCGTTGCCGGATGTCCCGTTCAGGACGTCGTTTCCGCTGGTGCCGGAGACGGTCGATCCGGCTGCGAGGGCGCGGTCGCGGGCGGCGTCGCGGTCCCGACATCGTCCCCCTCTGCGCGCTCCGCGGCATTCGGCGTGCCGAAGTTCTGCGTGACGAACACGACCTTGTAGCCGTTGATCGTCCCCTCCTTCAGGCCGGTGCCGATCTCCTCGAATGAGCCGTTGACGATGTTCGCGCAGTGGCCGGGCGAGTTCATCAGGTTCGCGTGCAGCTGGCGCACCGTCGTCTCTGTCATCTCACCGCTCACGTAGGCGATGTTCTCACCCCAGCCCTGTGCTCCGTAACCCGCTGTCGCCATGCGGGCGCCGGAATTGGAGCCGTTCACGCCGGTGTGGGAGAAGGTATCCGTCTGATCCATCCAGGCGCTGTGAGCATCGGACGAATTAAGAAATTCTCCGTCGAATGTGGGTGCCCGAGCCCTGCCTTTGCACGAGCCTCGTCGACGAGCTGCAGAAAGAGGGTTTCGAGGCCGGTTGGAGTAGCCACTATCGCCATTTCTCCTTGATAACATTCTGAGTCTGGCATAACTTGCTTATGCATGTATTTTTGAATTCTCCGGAACGCAGGGCCCCGCTTGGTGCGGGAATGTGTTGAGAATGTAATTCCGAGCGCCGCAGCGACGCGCATGGGCGCATTCAGCACGGGTCGCTGGCTTTGCGATTCGGTATTCGGGAACGCGCCTCGGATTCGGGCGCCTACCGGAGGGAGATGCCGGCCAACGGATCGGCCGAGGCGAGCACGTCCTCGCCCTGGCGCCACTCGTCCGCGGCCCGGCCGGTGACCTGCGCGACGTAGGCTCGGGTCTCCCGCGGCAGGGAGGAGCGCCCGGCAAGCCAGTCGCGGACGCGCTGGGCCCCCGCATTGTAGGCGGCCGCCGCGAGGCCGAGATTGCCGAACCGGATCCGATGCTCGCGCAGGAGCTCGGCCGATTTTGGGATGGCCTCGTAGGGATTGAACGGATCGGCGAGGCCACGCTCGCTCGCCGTCGCGGGCATGAACTGGGCGACGCCCTGCGCGCCCGCGCGGCTGACCGCCTGATGGTTGAGGCCGCTCTCCTGGCGGAGAAGGCGCATCAGGAACTCGACCGGCAGCCCGTTGACCACGGCCGCGTCCGCGATGAACGCCACCATGCGCTGCCGGTCACCGAAGAAAGCCGCGGTCCAGGCGTCCTCGACGGTCTGGAAAGGCGTCGCCTCGAGCTGCGGGCCGGAACCGTCGGAAGGGTGGCGTCGAGCGTAGGCGTGCGCGGGTCCCGTCACCATCGTCAGCGATACGAGGCTCGGCAACGACCGGGCGGGCTCCGGCTCCGGAAAGGCGAGCCGGGTTGCCGGCCGGAAGGGCCTGAGCGCGGCCCGATCTGTCAGCCCGCTCGGCATGAGAATGAAGACGCCTGCCAGGGCCGAGGCTGCCGCGCCGCCGAGGAGCGCGCGCCGAACCGTCCGGACCCGGACGCGCCGCGCCATGCCCGCCCGGTACTCTCCCTCGCACGTCTGCCGCAGGGCGCGCATGTCCGGCTCGATCCCCTGCCGAAGGCGCGCGGACCGGCGCCCCTGCGGGCCGCCGAACGGCGCTGTCCTCGGATCCTGCGACGCTTGCATGCGCCAAGGGGCGGCTCAAGTCCGACCGTGCGACAGACCAAGAAAGGTAGCTTGAGTACCGAGACCTCACGGATCTCGACGTGGAACCGTCGTTTCCTGTCGCGGACGAGCAACCTGCCGAAATGCGCGAGAATTCGAACCTTGCGACGCCGCCCGTAAGCAACCCTTAATCCTAACGCGGCACTCTCGCGGCCTGGATCGGAAGGCCTTCTGCCTTCCGAGTACGAGGCTGCGGAGTATCTCGATGCGGCGCTTACCCGCCCTCCCCCACTGGGTACAGGCGGCTCTCCTCGGCCCGAAGCCGAGGCCGGTCGTCCTGCTGGCGGCCTGTCTCGGCGTCGCGGCCATCGCGGGCTGGGGTGCCTTTGCCGGCAAGGCGTGGGGTCAGCGCGACCTCGCGGAGCAGGTCGACCTGCTTCAAGGCGACCGCGCGCGGCTGATGGCCGGCCTCAAGCAGATCGAGCAGACCAATGCCGAGCTCGTGCGCGACGCGCAGGAGAAGCTCGCCGCCGTCCGCGAGGAGCTCAACCTGACCACCGCGGCGCGCGACTTCGCCAAGGGTCAGCTCGCGAGCGCCCAGCGCGAGGTCGCCGCTCTCCGCAAGCGCCTCGACCAGTCCCGCGATCGCGTGGCCGAGACGGGCAGCATCAAGCCTGCCGAGGCGAAGAAGCCGGCGCGCTGAGAGCCCGAAGGGGACGGCACACGCCGTTCCGCCGGCAGGCCGCAGCGACACCCTGTTGCGAGGGTCGCGCCGCGCCCCTCCGCCACGCAACACGGGACGGAATACGCGCGCAACGCGAGCCCGGCATGGTTAACGCAACGCTTCGATCCGAGGCGAGCGAACCACGCCCAGACAAGGGGGGCTCTCACCATGCGCACGCGCACCATCGCCTTCACCGCCGCTCTTCTCGCCGCCGGGGCCGCCTATGCCCGCGGCAATCTCGGCGAGGTGCCGACCCAGCAGGCTGCCGGCACGCTCACCTGCACGACGAAGCCCGAAGCCAGCCTGATCTTCGGCCGGACGCCCGTCGCCGACTGCACCTTCGTAGCGGATCGCGGCGGCTTCCGGCAGAGCTACGTCGCGATGTTCACGCGGATCGGCCGGTCCGAGAGCATCGAGCGGGCCCAGACGGTTCGGTGGCGCGTGCTGACGCGGGACGGCTTCGCGCGGCCGGGCATGCTGGTCGGGCTGTTCACGGCGCCGGGCGACGGCTCGCAGGGCAGCGGCGCGCGCGCCCTGCCCGAGCTCGCCGGGCGGACGGCGAGCCTGCGGCTTCTGAGCCATTCGGGCCAGAGTGCGGCGAACTTCGCCCTCGTCCATCCGCGTATCGACTTCGCCGCCGCCCAGGCCGGAATGATGCGCTGAGACCCGGACCGGCGGGGCCGGGACCGGGAGCACAGCGCGATGCTCCCGACCCGACGCGCGGTCCGGCTCGACCTCAGCCCTGCTGCCGACCCATCATCCCCTGCATCCGCGAGAGCTGAGAGATGTGGAGGTTGATGAGGGGCAGCGCGCCGCGTGCGATCCGGCGCAGGCCCGGGTCCTCGCCGCTCTGGGCGTAGGAGCCGTGGATCGCCAGAGCCTCGCGGTGTCCCTGAAGCGACGCGTTCACGAACATCGCGTCGTGTTGCGGCCCCGGCTGCATGCCGGAGAGTTGGCCGAGGATCTGGGCCTTCTGCTCGTCGGACGTCATGCCGCCGGGCGGCGGGGCGCCGACCGCACCGCCGACCGCCCCGACCGCCGCACCGGCAACGCCGCCGGCCACCGCGAGCGGCGCCCCGACCAGGCCGCCGACGAGGCCACCGGGACCGGGCGGCCCGCCCGCCGCGACCGGAGCCGGGCCGCCGGTGTAGCCGTCGATCTTGTTGGCGAGCGTCACCTGCTCGACCACCTCCGCGCGGGTAAACTGCTTGAGGCGCGGGTTGCCGGTCTTCGCATTGGCGTCCCGCGCGGTGTTCTCCAGGAAGAGGCCACCCTTCGTCGCCATGTTGAGGTAGACGGGCGTCGGGATGGCGCCGGCCGGCGTGGTCTGGGCGATGGCCGTGCGCGTGACCGCCAGCGCGGCGGTCGCGGTCAGCATGCCGTAGAGGAATTCACGACGATGCATACGTGGGCTCCGGAGTGAGAGATATGCACTCAGGGTTGTAAAACGGAGCCTGAGCGCTCCTGCCGGAACCGGGCCCACTCGGCATATGTTCCTGCTGCGACGAACGATCCCGGCTCCACCGTCGCCGTCCTGCACATCGTGCCTGCAATCAGAGGTCGTATTCCGGTCTCGCGTTGCGCAACGCCTTCAGAAACGTCGCCGCCAGCCGGGCGCGCTGAGCGGGGTCCGGCAGATCCTGCTGCAGGATCAATCGGCGGTCGCGTCGCTCGATCTCGCGTCCGTTCAGCTTCAGCCTGTCGATGCGTCCGGGGCGAAAATCGGCGGCGAGCCCGCGCGCTCCGCCCTGCAGACGCTCGATCCCGATCTCCGCGCAGGTCACGCGCAGGTCGGCGAGGGTGATCAGCTCGGCGACAGGCTCCGGCAAGGGACCGAAACGGTCCTCGATCTCGTCCCGGAGCGCCTCGGCCTCGCCACCGGTCCGCAGGCGCGCGACCCGCGCGTAGAGGTCGAAGCGCAGTTCCGGTTCGGGCACGTAGCTCTCCGGCACGTGGCCCGCGAGTCCCAGGGCAATCTCCGGCCGGCCCTCCTCGACAGGCTCGCCGCGCGCGGACCGCAGAGCCTGCTGGAGCAGGTGCTGGTACAGGCCGAGCCCGATCAGCCGGACGTGCCCGGCCTGATCCTCGCCGACGAGGTCGCCCGCGCCGCGCAGGTCGAGGTCGCGCGCGCTGATCGCGAACCCGGCCCCGAGCCGGTCGAGCGCTTCCAGCGTGCGCAGGCGCTTCTCGGCCGCCGCCGTCATGGGCTTGTCCGGATCGGCCAAAAGGTATGTCACGCCCCGGCGCTGGCCGCGGCCGACCCGGCCGCGCAGCTGGTGGAGCTGGCTGAGGCCGAACCGCTCCGGGCGCCAGACCAGCATGGTGTTGGCGCGCGGCACGTCGAGGCCGCTCTCGATGATGTTGGTCGCCAGGAGCACGTCGCCCTCGCCGTCCGCGAAGGCGACCAGGGTCGCGTCCATCTCGGCCGGGTCGAGGTCGCCGTGCGCCACGAGGATCCGCAGCTCGGGGGCGATGTCCCGCAGCCGACCGTCCATCGGCGCGATGTCGGCGATGCGGGGGCAGACGACGAAGCTCTGGCCGCCGCGGCGGTGCTCGCGCAGCAGGGCGGCCCGCACCGTGTCCGGCGCCAGGGGCGCTATGAGGGTGCGGGTCGGCTGGCGAACGACGGGCGGCGTGGCGATCACGCTGAGGTCCTGGAGGCCGACGAGCGCCGTCTGCAGGGTGCGGGGGATCGGCGTGGCGGTGAGCGTCAGCACGTGCGTCCGCTGCCCGAGATCGCGGAGCCGGGCCTTCTGCTTCGCCCCGAAGCGCTGCTCCTCGTCGATGACCACGAGGCCGAGATCGTCGAAGCGGACGCCGCGGGCCGCCAGCGCGTGCGTGCCGACGACGAGGCGGATGGACCCGTCGGCGAGGCCCGCCTTCACGCGCCGGGCTTCCGCGGCCGGGACGAGCCGCGACAGCTGCGCCACCGTGATGCCGAAGCGGGCGAACCGGCGCTGGAAGGTCTGCACGTGCTGGCGAACCAGCACGGTGGTCGGCGCCGCGACGACGACCTGCCTCCCGGCGAACAGGGCGGCGGCCGCGGCCCGCAGTGCCACCTCGGTCTTGCCGAAGCCGACATCGCCGCAGACCAGCCGGTCCATCGGACGGCCGGACGCGAGATCGGCGAGCACGGCGTCGATGGCACCTGCCTGATCGGGCGTCAGCGCGAAGCCGAAGCCGGCGGCGAAGCGCTCCATGTCGCGCGCGGGCGGGACCAGAACCTCTGCTCGCGCCCGCTGCCGCGTCTCGGCAAGCTCCAGCATCACCGTGGCGGTCCGGGCGACGGCCTCCGCGACGCCTGCCCGGCGCCTTTCCCAGCTCCCACCCTCCAGACGATCGAGGCTCACGGCGTCCGCCTCCGAGCCGTAGCGCCAGATCCGTTCGGCTCGGCTGGCCGGCGCCATCAGAACCGCGCCGTCGGCGAAGCGGAGGCGCACGGCATCCTCCGTCTGTCCCTCGGGGCCGGCCACGGGCTCCAAGCCCTCAAAGACGCACAGGCCGTGATCCTCGTGGATGGCGACGTCGCCGAGACGCAGTTCGACCTCGCCGATCGGCAGCGCCGTGGCGGCGGCGCTCGCGCCGGTGCTCGCCTGAGGCCCCAGGAGGTCGGCCGCGGCGATGACGGTGGCCTGCGCCTCCGGCAGGCGGAAGCCGGCCTCGAGCGGCGCTTCCAGGGCGAGAACTTGGCCGGGCTCAGCCCTCAGGAAGGCGGCCCAGGACCCGGCTCGCTGCAGCTTGTGACCCAGTGCCGAGACCGCCTCCCGGGCCATCCGGCGGAGGGTGCGCCTCGGGCTCGCCAGCAGGATCCGATCGCCGGCCTCCCGGCGCTCGCGCAGGTAGCGCGCGAAGGCCGTCCCCGGCCGCCGCTCGCGGGCGAAGACCGGCACGGCCGCACCCTCCCGCTCCTCGGCGGCGAGGACCTCCCGGTCGGCCAGAAGGGAGGACCATTCCTGCGGCGTCTGGTAGAGCCGCTCCCCCTGGTTCCGCGCCGCGTCCGCGTGCCCCTCCGCGAGCCGCGCGGCACTCTCCCGCCCCTCTCTGATCTGCTCGAAGAAGGCCTCGGCGCGCGCCTCGGCCTCGGCCTCCATGACCACGCGCGCGCCGGGAACGTAGTCGAAGAGCGTCCTAAGATCGGGGTAGTAGCGGGGAAGTTCGTGCTCCTGGCCGGTAAAGGGCCTGAGCGTCTCGTCCGCGCCCGGCGCCAGGATGATCTCGGTGGCCGGATCGACGACGAGCACCTCGGCGTCGGTCAGGGAGCGCTGCGAGACCGGATCGTAGGAGCGGATCGCGGTGACGCGCACATCGTCGCGCTCGATCCGGCAAGGCTTCGGAGCGGCAGCGGGAAACAGGTCGATGACCCGCCCGCGGATCGCGACCTCGCCCGGCTCGTCGACCCGGTCGTCGAGGACGTAGCCAAGGCGCTGCAGATCCGCGATGGCCGCGTCGGGATCGAGCGCGTCGCCCACCCGGATCTCCAGACGGGCCGTGGCCCAGGTCTCGGGCGGCGGCACGCGCTGGATCAGGGCCGGCGCGGTGGTGAGCACGAAGTCCGGCAGGTTCGCCGGGTCCGTGAGCCAGCGCAGCACGCCCGTGCGCGCGCCCATGGCGCCGCGGGACGGAGAGGCGCGGTCGTAGGGCAGGCAATCCCATTCGGGGTAGATCGCCACGCTGCATCCGGGGGCGAGCGCCCGCAGGGCCTCGGCGAGATCGTCCAGGCGGCGCAGGTCGCGCGCCACGTGGATCAGCGGCTTGTCGGGTCCCACCCGTTCGAGGAGCGCGACGGCGAGGGCTCCGAGAGGAGAGAGCGGCAGAGCCTGATCGAGTTGGGGGACTGGCGCACGTTTCCGACCTCTGCTCGTGGGCATCGCGACTCCGCTGCGGGGCAAGCTTTCCGCCGGAGTGAACCCACGATCCGGCTCCGCAGGTCCGAGGCCGTACCTGGCTCGAAGGTCGTGGCGCGCTCGCGCGAGACCGAGCGCCGTGCGCTTCGCACTGCGGATGGGCACCGGTCAGGGCGCGCAGCTGGACGCAGGTGCGCGGTATGATGCCGCCGTGATCGCGTCGCCGCTCCGAGGAGGCAGACCGGGTGGATGCTTACCAAGCCTATCTCGGGCTGTTCGTCACCTCGCTCATCGCGGGCACTTTCCTGCCGTTCCTGCCGGGATCGTCCGAGATGGCGATGGCCGGCCTCATGGCCGCGCGAGCCGGCTTTCCGCCCGCGCTGCTCGCCGTTGCCGTCGGTGCGAACGTCCTGGGCGCCACGGTGAACTACCTCGTCGGCCGCAACGTCGCCGGCTTGGCGGACCGCAGGTGGTTTCCTCTACCCCGCAGGACCCTGGACCGGGCTTCGGCCTGGTTCGACCGGTACGGCGTCTGGGCACTCGCCCTGTGCTGGCTGCCCACTTTCGGGGATGCCATCACGGTGATCGCCGGCCTGCTCCGGGCCGACTTCCGCCTGTTCCTGCCCCTCGTCTGCGCCGGGAAGCTGTTCGGCCACGGAGCGGTCGCCCTCGGCCTGACCTGGATCATCGAGCGGTGAGATCGCGCGAGCCAAAAAGGAGTATACCCGAACGAAGCTATTTATTCCCGATTCCGAGGCTGCTTTGATGTGCTCTCACTCAGGAGGCGGCCATGGCTGCTGTTCGAGCACTGCGCCAACAAATAGATACCGATACAGCCGCTCTGGGCTTCGTATACACGGTGATCGCGCTCGATACCGCCGTCGTGATCTGCGGGCTCCTCTGGCCCTGAGAATGGGGCGAGCGTCAGCCTCGCGACCGCGGGAGATCTGGCACAGGTTCGTGCCCAGGCTTGCCGTCGCCGCTCACCGGCGCACATGAGTCGTCCTGCGGACCGGCTTCAGGAGTGCGCATCGGAGGTTCTGAGATCGGACCTGCAGCTGATCGCGTCGAGGATGATCCCCGCTCCGGCCAGTGCGCACATCGCGAGACCGGCCGCCGCGAGCATGTCGACCTCGGTCAGCGCGTAGTCCACGACGCCTCGGCCATATGCCGGGTTCGCCGCGTACGCATAGCAGCCGGAATTGCCGCTGATCCCTTGGTAGAAGGCACAGGCCGTTCCGGAGTAATGCCCCTCCCTGAGGAACAGGATCAGCTGAGCCACGGCGACGGCGGCACCGTAGCAGCCAACGACGAGGAGGGTATGCCAGCACACCGAGTGCAGGATGGATACGATCGGGTCCGCTCGACCTGCCTCTCGGCGACGCTGCGCTGCCATTGCCCTCACATCCCGGCTGCATCGTCAGCACCTGCAACTCAGAAGCCCTGAGCGCCGGCGCGGATGCCTGAAGATGCTCCGAGGGAAGCAGAGAGCGTGCCACAGCGCAGGCAAGGTCCGGCTGAGCCTGCGAAATCCGTACGTAGAAGCCTTCCGCGCAGGCCCCTCTGTCGACGATACTCGGGGCCGCGAGGCGCCCGCCGTTTAGGCATACTGCATACCAGAGTTGCAGACCCGGACGTGGAGGCATATAAGGTTCATGTGAGATGTACCTTTGCGGAAGGCCGATCCGCAGCGGGCTTCCGAACCTCGGTGCGCGGGTAGCCTCCTCCAAAGCTTCCCCGCACGCGATGTCCGCAGCGCCGCCGTCGCGGCCCGCGAGTTGGAGCGCCTCACGCTTCAGGTCGACAGTTTCCTTCAGCGGAGAAGCGAGCTCTCGTATGCCGGCATCCACCGCCCCGTCAGGCCGAACCGGACGCGTTCCCGGCTTTCGCCTGTTCCGGCCGATCCTCGCGGGTGCGACCCTGCGCGAGCGCCTCATCGCCTGCCTGGGAGCCTTGGTCGGCATCACGCTGACGGGGCTGATCTGCGGCTGGTTCTTCGGCGAAGGACCGCACATCCCGCTCATCGTCGCGCCCATGGGCGCATCCGCGGTGCTTCTCTTCGCCGTGCCGGCAAGCCCGCTCGCCCAGCCGTGGCCGGTCATCGGCGGCAACACGATCTCGGCCTTCGTGGGCGTCTTCGCGGCTCATCTCATTCCGGATCCCGTGGTCGCGATCGGCGTCGGCGTCTCGCTCGCGATTGCGGCGATGTCGGTCACGCGCTCGCTCCACCCGCCCGGAGGCGCGGCGGCTCTGACGGCGCTCATCGGCGGACCGGCCGTCACGTCGGCGGGCTACTGGTTCCCGCTGTTCCCGGTCTGCCTCAACTCGGTGATCCTGGTCGCGCTCGGCATCGCGTTCCACAAGATCTCCCGCCGCAACTATCCGCACGTGCCCGCCGCGGCGCCGGTGAACACGCACGGGACGAGCGACCTTCCGGCGCCGATCCGCGTCGGGTTCAAGCCAGAGGATGTCGACGCCGCGCTGGTCATGCTCAACGAGACGCTGGACATCGACCGCTCGGACCTCGACCGGCTCCTGCAGCAGGTCGAACTGAATGCGCTTGCCCGGGCGCACGGCGATCTCACCTGCGGCGAGGTGATGTCGCGGGACGTGGTGACGATCGGCCTCGACGGCGGCACCGAGCGAGCCCGGGACCTGCTGCTCGCGCACAACATCCGGACGCTGCCGGTGGTCGATGCGAGCGGCCGGCTGGCGGGCACCGTCGGCCTGCGGGAACTCGCGCTGCGGGACGTGGGCGGCCTCGCGGAGGCGATGTCGGAGGCCAGAACCGCCTCACTCGATGAGCCGGCGTCCAGCCTGGTCCCGACGCTCACGGACGGACGGACCCACGCCATCGTCGTCACCGCCCCCGACCGGACGGTCCTCGGCGTGATCACGCAGACCGACCTTCTGGCGACTCTCGCTCGGTCCGCCTCGGCGAAGGCGTTCGATCCGCGCACGGACGCGGCGGCCTGACGCTTCGCGCCGGGTTTCGCCTCCCGGCCGGTGACAGCCGGATGCCTCAGGTGCGGCCGCTCCGCTCGATCTCGTCGAGCACGGCGTCTGGCGCGACATCCCGCCGAAGCTCGCCGACTTCGTCGTCCGCCTCCGTCTCGATGCCGAGATGGTCCGTGATCGCCGAGACCAGGGTGACCAGCTTGGTCACCTCGTGCTCGGCCAGGAGGCTGATCTGCAGGTCGAGGTCGGCCCGCTTGTCGGCCGCCCCTGCCATGCGGTTCTGGCTGATCAGCACGAAGGTCGAGAGGAAGATCGCCTCGACCGAGGCCGAGGTGCCGAGGATCACGAAGGACGCGTCCCACTTCGGCAGCAGCGGCAGCAGGCCGGCGTTCACGAGGATCCAGAACCCGAACAGCACGACGTGCAGGTAGACGAAGGCCATGCTGCCGGTGAAGCGCGTGATCGCCTCGGCGACGCGCTCCTGACGGGAGGCCTTCCGCTCTTCCTGGCTGCGGCGCTCCTGGAGCGCCCGGATGTTGCGCGCGAGCGCCGGCGCCAATCCACTCGGCTGAGGCGGCGGGAACGTGGCTGCCGACGCCCGGCGCCGATTCCGTTCAGTCTGGATGGCCATCGGGAACGACTCGTCAGGGCCTTTTCCGCCTCAACCCTGCGAGAGCCGGTGCTGATCCCGCCTCAGGAGCGGCCGAACCATCGACGGCTGTCGCGCTCCCATCTCGCGCCCTCGAGGGTCGGTCCCGCTCCGCTCACGACGTCGGCTCCGACGCCACCTCGCGGAGGATGGCGGGCACCTCGTCCGCGATCTCGCGGGCGAGGAAACCGAGTGGCCCGACCCTGCAGGAGAGCCGCCGCCCGGCCTCGCCGTGCAGGCAGACCGCCCAGAGCGCCGCCGCCAGCGCGCCGGTTCGGCGTGCCAGCAGGCCCGCGAGGATGCCGGACAGCGCATCGCCCGAGCCGGACGTCGCCAGCCCGACGCCGCCGCCGGCGTAGAGCCATCGCTCGCCGTCCGGATCGACGATCCAGCTTCTCGCGCCCTTCATGATCACGATGCAGCCGAGCAGGTCCGCTGCCCTGCGCGCCGCGGCGAGCGGATCCGCCTCGACCTCGTCCCTGCCGACGTTGAGGAGCTGCGCCATCTCGCCGGCATGCGGGGTGATGACGGCACGCCCTCCGCAGGACCGGACGGTCTCCGCATGAGCACCGAGCCCAGAGATGGCTCCCGCATCGAGGACGAAGGTCGTCGGCGGCTCACCCGGCAGCAGGGAAAGAGTCAGGGCGGACGTCCCGTCGCCGGCGCTCAGGCCCGGTCCGATCAGGATCGCGTCGCACCGTTGCGCGAGCGCCGTGACGCGGCCGCCCGCGCGCACTGGATCGATACCGCCGTCCTCCGCCTCGGCAAGCCCGACGACCCGTGCTTCGGGCAAAGCGAGCCCCAGGGGCATGGCCGCCCTGCCGACGGTCGCGATCCGAATCCGTCCGGCACCGGCTCGGAGGGCCGCATTCCCCGCCAACAGGGCTGCCCCGGGAACCTCGACCGAGCCGCCGAGCACGAGGACGGTACCGCGCTCCTCCTTGCTGCCCTTTTCGGGCATCGGAAGCGGCAGGTTCCGAAGGCTCTCGAGGGTGAGGGCATTCTCCGTCATCGGGCAGCCGCGATCGCACGCGGCACAGCCGCCACCGAAAGCGAGACCTGCGTGACGGTCGCGATACACATGTAGCGCTCCCGATGCAGCCCGTCGAAACGATGCCCTGCCGCGTCGGCGCCGAGGGCGTCCCATGCGTCGGCTCGATGTCCGGAGACCGAACCAGCACGCTCGTCATCATGAACGCCTAAGGCCCGGCATCGTCTGCTTGGCTGCATCTCGAGATTCCTCGCGCAACGGGAGCAGTAACGTTCATGGCAGATCTGGGTTCGCCGCCGAGCGGCGCCGATCCCGTCCCATGATCGTTCGAGGCGCCAGATGCGCTGCCGGGAGCGCGCCGGCACCGTGCAGGAGGGCGACGGCGCCGACCGCACCGCCCGCTACGGGGTCGAGCAGTCAATTCTGGTCCAAAACGCCGAAGCCGATGTCTCAGAGAATGAGAGATGAGCGCGGCATCGACGACGCAAGCGGCTTCGCCGGACCCGGTGCCTCAGCTCTCAGGAATGGAGCATGCCGCCGGTGGGGATGTGGACGGTGAAGGCGTGGCCCTCGTCGACCCAGCCCGGCCCGGCCGAACCCTGGTTGATGGCCGCCGCCTCGGCGGCGTTGGCCGTGTAGTGATGCAGGCCCGTCTGCGTGTTGTAGAAGCGCTCGAGCGTCACGCCGCCCGCCCCTGCCGCGGCCGCGCTGGCATAGGCCTCGAAGGCCACGCCCTCGTAGTGGTAGCTCGGCAGCGTCTTCAGGATGGTGTCGCGCTCGGCCGCGTCGGTGGTGAAGAAGTGCTGGCCGGTCTTGGTGTCGTAGAAGCGGAACACGTCGATGGTGTTCGGGCCGTCCTGGGGCGTTGCCCAGCCGACGCCCTCGTACTGGTAGCTCGGCAGCGTCTTGAGGATCTGCGCCTTCTCGGCCGTGCTCGTCGTGTAGAAGTGGCCACCCGTGCTCGCGTCGTAGAAGCGGTAGGACGCGCTCACCTCGCCGCCGTCCTTGCTGGAGGGCGCCGCCTGAGCATGAGGCTGCTCCGGCTCAGGCTCGGCCGGCGGCGCGATCAACGGAGCCGGCGCCGGCGCTGAAGGCTGTGTCGCGCCGAGGCCGTCGTCATGGATCACCTGTCCCGGGCGGACGCCCTCGGTGTCGACGCCATTCAGGTCGAGATCGGCCACGTAGCTGCTGAGACCGTACTTGTCGTTGAGGGCGTGAACGTCGGCGACCTTCTGCGCGCCCGTGACGTACTCGATGCTGATGACGTCCTTGCCGGCGTTGATCGCCTTCTGAAGGAGGCCCATGCTGTAGCTGGTCTCCGAGGCAGGCTGCTTCTGCCCGCTATCGGTGTAGAACAGATTCTCTTTGAACATCCCGTCGACCGTGTCGAGGTAGCCGGGATGGGTCAGAAGCTCCTCGGCATTGTTCACCCACACCTTGAAGCCTGGGTGTTTGACCTGAGCATAGTCGCGCAGGTACTTGATGAGATCGACCATCGCCTGCTCGGCGCCGGCAGCCCCTCCCGGCGCGTGGCTCTTGGCCCAAGACGTCTGATACTCGTCGACGACGTCGAAGTAGACGCCGTCGTAGCCGGCAGCCAGCATCCGGTCGATGTAGGCCGTGGCGACCGCCTTCCACTCGGGTGTCCAGAAGGCGACCTCGTAGTTGCCTTTCCACTGCGGATTCTCGGGCCCCAGGGCGGCGGACGGAATTGTCTTGAAATAATCCCGGTAGGTCTCGGCCTCGCCGATGCTGAAGTAGCCGAGCAGCAGCGCGTTGCCCGGCCCGCCGCCCATCTGCTTGACCTCAGCGGGCGTGAACGTCTGGCCGGCGTCATTGTAGATGTCGATGACCTTCACGTCGAACGGCGCCGCCGCGATCTGCGAGGGCGTAACACCCTGCAGGACATACATTCCCGTCTTTGGCATTTCTCATCCTTGTTCAGGGAGGCTCACGCGCAGGCGCGACAGAACTGAATTCCTGCGGAAGTTACGAAGATCCCGGCTTTGCGCCCGCAATGGAGATCGGAAGCCGTTCCTGAATGGCATGAAAGACTACGGCGCACTCAAAATACGCTCTACTGAATGCAGGCTGTATTAACGCGCATGTATGCAGTAGAATCAGTACAAGTAGCTATCTGCCTTATCCACTTCTAATACAAACCATGCCTTCGAAACATGCTCTCGTCGAGGCGATCAGTTGAAAGCGCGATGTATTAGGAAATGGCTCAACTTTCCATTCCCGATCGACTAGACTGCACCCTATTTGGAATGGCAACAGGTGCGACACTCATCAGTGAGGCCACAAAACGCCAGATGATGCGCAGCATTAGCTCAGGCATTTGTCCCCCGATGCACGATATTTCATTGCTCAGCTTACAGAAGTTAATTTTGGCGAAAAGGTGGCACGGCAACAATAAGCGACACTTCGTATAATCTTGTACATTACATTTGACCTCGAATATGATGGGCAGCGAGACGCCTTTTCGACATTTATTTCATCGGATTAGACGGAAATCTTCGGGACGCAGTTCAAGAAGGCCTCAGCTCCGTGCGTGTCGGCGAATTGGAAAGGTGGGACGACTTCGACCATCTGGCTGCCAGCCGAGTGTCAGGCTCGATCGACGACAAATCAGCGTTTCGAGCAGACTGCCGATAGCTTCTGAGTACCCCTGCGAGCAGCAGTGTTGGCTCGACGAGCGCCGCGCATTTGCGCGGCGTCCGACCAAGCTTCAGAGAGCGGAGCGACGCGAGAACCCTCGGCGTGATCCCGTCTCAGACTTCGCATTCTATTGTGGCGCCGCCTTTGCGTCGTACCGCCTCGTCCACTCGGCGATGATGCGCTCGCGGTTCTCAGCCATCCAGAGAAGGCTTACCTTGGCCATGCGCGTCTCAGCGTGGGACAGTGCGATGCTCGGAGGTATCTGCACGCGGGGGTGCGCGACGATGGAATAGCTCTGCGCGTAGATCCCGTTGGCTTCGGCAGTCGTCGCCCAGTCGGCGATGCGTCTCGCAAGCGCCGGCTGCGACGTACCCTTGATGATCCCGAAGGTTTCCAAATCCCAGCCGACGCGGTCGAGGGGCACGATCGTCTCGATGGGCGCGCCTCGGGCTCTCTCCGCAGCCGCCCGCATGTCGAGCCCTAAGCCAATCAAGTGCTCGCCACGTGCGACGTCGAGGCAGGGTGCAGATCCCGTGTGCAGGTAGACGGCGACATTCGCGTGCAGGGCATCCATGAACGCCCAGGCCGCCTCTTCTCCCATGCTCTGCAGCCAGCCCGCCACCAGCCCGTAGCCTGTGCCGGATGACCCCGGATGCGCCATCACGATACGACCCTTGAAGGTCGCGTCGGTCAGATCGCGCCACAGTGTGGGACTTGAGATGCGGTCTCGCCTCGCCTGCTCGATGTTCAAGCAGATGACCGGGAAGTACACGTCCATGCCCGTGAAGCTGTAGGGCTGGACCGGGTCGAGAAAGGAGGACCTGAGCTCCTCAGCACCCTCGGGCCTGTACGCTTCGAGCAGACCCGCCTTCTTGAGGACGAGCATGCTTGAGGCTGACAGCCCGACGATCATGTCGGCCTTCGGGTGATCTCGTTCCGCGATGACCCGATCGGTGATGATGCCCGTCGAGGCCCGAACCCACTCGATCTTCGCCTCTGGAAGGAGACGGGCCACAGCATCGGCTGTGGCGGCCACCTGCTCCTTCTGACTCGCGGTGTAAATTGTCAATTTTGGTTGGTCGGGCGACTGCGCCCAGCCGGCAAACATTGTGAAGACGAGAGCCCACGTGGCAAGCCGGAACGTCTGATTGATCACGGCCTGAGCAGCGGCTCTCGTCATAGCAGCCAGATTGAAGAATGGGCGCCTCGACATTTCAAGATGGCCGAGCGGAGGGTGTGGTCACGCTGGAACTCTCAAATGCGCGCTGAACGGCATGCTCTTCAGCGCGCAAAATGCCATGTCCATGACGGAAGAGGTGATCGGAACCCGCCCCGTGCTTCAGGAGGTTAACAATCGCGGCGCACGCGGCTGAGCAAAGCTGAAAGATCGCGAGCACGGCTGATACTGCGTTCTTCACCGGCCGCAGCCACACAGGCTTGTTGCGGTAACTTTCGCGGGAAAGGCGTGGCCATGTCCGAAATGAGAGACTCGGTGCTGCACGGACGGGATTTCCATAGCCGCATTCGTGCGGCAGATTAGGGGCATGGCAATTCTCCGATCCGCTGCGGTGTTTTGAGCGCCACAGGCCGCCCACTTCGTTCCCATCAGCGAACGCTCGCCGCGCTTGTCGCGGCCATGGCTCGCGGTGAGGCCGAGGGCATCACGGACATTCTCGCTTCTGTGACGCCAGGCGGCGGCAAATCGCTTCTTCCCGTGATCGCCGCTGCCCGCCTGATGGAGGCGGGGCGGGTCGAGCGCATTGTCTGGGTGGTGCCCCGCGATTCTCTTCGCTTGCAGGCGGAGGAGGTCTTTGCTGACCCACAATGGCGAGCAATCCTCGGGCATAACTGGAGCGTACGTAGCGCTGACAACGCGCCCGACCCCAGCCGTGGCTTGGCCGGATACGTCACAACCTACCAAGCCATCGGGGCGGCACCGGAGCTTCACCTCAGGGAGCTTCGCCGCTTTCGCACGCTCCTTGTGGTCGACGAGGTTCATCACCTGCCGGTGCCAAACGCAGGCATCGGAGAAGGGAGTGAAGAGGGTGAAGAGGCGGGCGCCTGGAGCCGTGCGATGCTGCCGCTCCTCCAGAGCGCATCGCTGCGCTTGCTCCTGTCCGGCACCTTGGAGCGGGCAGATGGGCGACGTATCCTCGGCCTGCCCTACTACCCGTCTGCCGCCACGCATACGCCTCAGATCGACTCGGATGCGCCGGGCTGGGCCGTGATCGGCTACTCCCGCACTCAGGCGCTCGCCGAGCGCAGCGTTCTACCCGTAACCTTCGGTGCCCTCGATGGTGAGGCCAGCTGGCTTGAGGGCGGCCGCGCGGCCGGGCAGGCCCGTGTCGGGCCACACCGCCTTGGTGGAGGCGTGCGGATCACGACGCGTCCCGCGCTCTTCACCGCGCTTCGCACCGGTTTCGCCCGCGATCTTCTCCAGGAAGCCTTCGGTGCCACCCGCCGCCTTCGAGCGCGCCGCCGCGCGGACAGAGGCATGCCTCCGACGAAGACGGCCCGCGGCCTTGGCAAGCTCTTGGTGGTCGCGCCGGATCAAGCCAGGGCCCGGCACTATCTCGGCATGCTGCAGAGTTGGATGCCGGCCACACAAGCTGAGCGCGATGTGCGGCTCGCCACCTCATCCGAGCGAGACGCTCACGAAACACTCGCTGCATTCCGCCTTCTGCCCGAACCGGCGGTATTGGTGACAGTAGCCATGGCCTACGAGGGTCTGGATGCTCCGGAGATCGCCGTGGTGGCGGCCCTGACCCACATCCGCTCACGACCCTGGCTCGAGCAGATGATCGCCCGAGCGACGCGGGTCGACCCATTTGCCGGTTCCTACGCCGAGCAGAGAGCCGTCGTGTTCCACCCGGACGATCCGCTATTCGCCCGCTTCCGCGCCGAATTGGAGAACGAGCAGGGGTCCGCCACGCCATCGCATCCGAGCCGGCGCATCACCGCAGCGACACCGGAGCGTGTCACTTGGTCCGACGAGGCGCCGTGCTCGATCATCCCCCTAGAGAGCAATGCGGTGGGCCTTCGTTACGCTATGCTCCGCCCCACTTCGTCTCTGCAGGCTGCAAGTTCTAAGCCGCCTGTCTCGCCATGCTCGGCGGTGGAGGACCGCCTCAGCCTGCAGCAAGCCCCCTCTCTGACTGAGAGAGCGCTGCGACAGCGGCTCGCAGCCACCGTTTCCGCACAAGCCGTCGAGGACGAAGCGAACCTGAGCATCCCGCGCGGCGGCAACCTGCCTCATCGGTACAACGCCGTGCTCAAGCGCGTGCTGGGTAAGGCACGCGGCGCCCTGACACTCGCCGAGCTTGAGGCCGCACTCGCTTGGCTCGAGCACAGTCGCCTCTCCGACCATCTGCATCTCCTGGAAGGAGACGCGCGTTACGCGTGGTCTGAGCGCCAACGTCGTGGCGGTTGGATTGCGAGAACATCAGGTTCATGACGCATGAGCGCAGTCGCGCGAGGTCGAACGGCCTGTCGGTTCTTCGAGCGCTGTGATATTGGCATCATTCAGCCAGAGAGGCGTGCAGAGTTGCTTTGTCGGGACCAACTCGGATCATCTCACATCAGGCGTGAGACCTCGCATGAGCCATCGACAGTGCAGGAGCACTGCTAATTTCGAAAATTCAAGAGTGATTGATTCGTCGCAGAACGCCATCAGAACAATCCAATGACAAACGGCTGCATGAGATTCTCTGCTAAAGCCCGATCTTCCTTGCGGCCAAGCGCCGAGGCGAGAGCGGTCGCCCCGTTCTAGCCTTCCACGAAGTCTGCAGCGCAGACGTGCCCTCTCGATCTGGGTCACCCCCGCAGCGGGAAGACGCCGCAGCACCTCGACCATGGCGTTCGATGCAGCGGCCATCGGCGACGAAGCTGCAGGCGGAGGCGGACAACCTCCGCCCGCGCGAGCCTTTCGCCGAGCTCATCCCGAAGATCAGGCGTTAACCATGGGAGCAATTGGGTCTCGACGAGCCCGCGATGCCTCTTCCCAACGTGGCGGGCCCGGGCCAGGTTCGATCCTGGCAGTCCAACCGCGTGTGCCGCGCCGCCTTTACCAGGGGCGGCCGGCACCGGTGTTACCAGCACCGGCGCTGGCCTGACCACGACCCGTATCGAGTAAGGATACAGACCATGGCTGATCAGCCTTCTAGCGGCTCGCTGCCGCCCGCGAAACCGTCCTTCCGCAATCTCGACGCCCACGCCGCGCCGGACTGGTCGCCCATCCCCTCCCCCCGCACGAACCGCTGAGGCGGCCCCGCCCGTCTAACGACGCGGCTGCCGCCCCGTTTTCCTGCAACCGACGCGACGCCGCTGCGGGCTTCCCGCCCTGGCTCTACTACCCTGACCGCTGCGCCGCTCGCCGTAGCGCAGGCGCGGACGCGCGTCTCCTGGATGGACGACCCATGACGAACATCGTTGCCCACCCCGCTGCGGTCCGCAGCGGACAGCGCCGGCCGCGCGCCGCCGCTCAATCGGCCGCCGGGGCCGCGCGCATCCCCGTGCCGCTCGGCGGCGGCGCGGTGCCCCCGGCGCCCGTCACGGTCGTGGCGACCGCCTGCTCGCCCGAGCTTCTCGCCGCGGCCGAGACCGCCGTCGATGGCGCTCTCGACGCCGTCTTCGCCCTCGATCCCCTGCTCGGACCGGACCTGTCGCAGATCGCCTCCGTGCTCGCCTCCGTCGTGAAGCGCCACGGTATCGTCCTCGAGGCTGCCCTCGCCGAGGTCCTCGAGCAGAGCGGCCGCTACCTTGTCCTGCGCGGCGTGGCGATGCCGATCACCCACGCGGCCCAGCAGCTGCTGAGCCGCAAATCGCCCGAGGCGCTGCGCGACATGTCGATCGCGCTGCAGGGAGCGGTTGCTCAGACGGTCTTCCTCGATCTCGTCGTGGTCGACCTGAGCACGCGGCGCGCCATCCTGGCAGAGGTCAAGCGCGGGAGCGGCAAGTCGGAGATGCGCAAACGGCATCAGGTCGAGTGGGTGCTGAGGGCGGCGCAACTGCAGGGCCGGGCCTTTCTCGCCAGCCTCGGCTACCAGGTCGCGAGCGCGCAAGCCGTGTTGATCGACGTCTACGGCCGCGGCGGTTTCTCCGCCGACCTCACCGTGACGGGCGCGGACCTCGACGCGCTGTTCGAGGTGCCGGTCGGCGCCGCGCTCGAGGCGGTGACGACGGTCCTCGCCGCCCGCCTGCGCGCCGGTGTGCCCGCTCTCGGCCTCGACGCTGGGGCCGCCCCCGACCGGAGCTAGCCGCCTATCGCCGGGCCTGCAAGCCGGCCCGGCGCCTCCACTCATCTCCTCATCTCCGCAGCGTCGTGCCCCTCGCCGACGCTCTCTCCAGGTTTGCCCGATGACCTTCTCCGACTTCGACCCGACCCGCACGCCGGGTGTCGCCACTCCCCTCCCCGACAGTCTCGCGGAGGCGCCGCTCACCTGGTGGCGCAGCCTGCCGCCCGCGGCGCTCGACCTGCCCGCCCAGCGCCGCTTGCGCGCCGCCCTGCTGGCCCTGCCGCCTCTCCCCCTACCCGGCTGGGAATCGGCCAGCCAAGGCGACCCGGCCGCGGCCGTCCGCGCCGCCGTGACGGCGCTCGCCCATACCTTGGTGCGCCCCGAGCACATCGAGGCGGCGATGTCGGCCGTCCTGCTCTGCGCCGCCCTCGGCGATCCGGCCTGCGCCGACCTTCTCGTCCACGTGCTCGGCCGGCGGGCGCGGCGCCGGGCCGACCTCGACGCCCTGCGCCTCGCCCACGGATGGCGCCGCTCCGGTCCTCGCCCGCCCGCGCCGCTGGCGCCCGGCCGCTGACGGAGGACGGATCATGGCCTTCTCCTCCACGCCGCGGATCAGCCCCGAGGTGGCCCGCGCCCTGCTCCTGCCCGCCCTGCCGCGCCGCCTGCGCCTCTGCCTCGACCCGGCCTTGCGACTCGTGGCGGCACGCGACGGCCTCTGTGCCGAGATCGGCACCCTGGCCCCGGCCGCCGCGCCGCTCGCCGCGTCCTGGCTTGCGGCGGCTCACGAGGCCGGCGGGTCATGGCAGGATCCCGACCTCGCGCGTGCCCGCACCGCGCTGATCCGGATGCTCGACACCCACGCGGTCGAGCACGACCAGCCGGCGGCGCGGGCGCTCGCCGACCTCGTCGCGCTTCTGTCCTGCGACGGCGGCGACCGCGCCGCCGCGGCGCGGCTCGCCCTGCCGCTGTGGTCCGATTTCGAGAGCCTCACAGGCCTCAAGGACCGCATTGTCGCGATCGCCGCCGCGCAGGCCGATCTCGACCTCGACCGCCGCTCAAGTTCGAACGAGGCGGACGAGGCCGACGATGGGAATGCAATCGATGCCGACGCCCATCGCGACGCCTGGAACGAGGCGCTCGAGGCGGCGTTGCTGGCGCTGACCTCCGAGGCGAGTGCGGCCGCCGTGGCCGCAGCCACCATCGCCAGCGGCCACGAGGACGCCTTCGTCCACGGAGCGCTCCTCCTGCAGGTGCTTCCTGCCTTTGGTCAGCGGGTGACCTGGGCGATCGACGAGCAGGCGCGAGCCGCCGAGATGGGCCGGCGCTTGGCGCTCGAGAAGCGGCTGCTGCGCGAGGTCCAGGCGCGGCGCAAAGCCGAGGCGGCCTCCGGCGGGTCGGGCGCTGCGTCCGAGGTCCGCGCACCCGCCGCGGTGCCGGAGGGCCACCTCCTCGCCGTGGCCCGAGTGCAGGAGAGCGGCAGCGACAAGGGCAAGAGCGTCTGTCGCGGCTACGAGGGCATCATCGGCAGGGCCCTGCCGCTTGCGCCGACACCTGACCTCACGCAGGCTCGCAAGGCGCTCGTCTTCGAGTTCCCGTACGCGGTGGCGACGGTCGACCGCCTGCTGACGGATCTGGTCGGGCGCCCGTACGCGCTCCTGCGTCCGAGCGTGCTGATCGGTCCACCCGGCGCCGGCAAGAGCCGGCTTGCTGCCCGGCTGGCCCACCACCTCGGGCTCGGCCTGTGGCGAGTGGACGGCACGCGCGACAGCGGCGCCAGCATCGGCGGGCTCGACCGCCGCTGGGCGAGCGCCGAGCCCTGCCATCCTCTGATGGCGATGGCCCGCTTTGGCGTGGCCAATCCGATGATGCTGGTCGACGAGATCGAGAAGGCGGCGACCCGCAGCGACTATGGAAGGCTCTGGGACGCGCTGCTCCCGATGCTGGAGGCGGAGACGGCAAAGGTCTATCCGGACCCGGCCTTTCAGGCGGAGGTCGATCTCAGCCAGATCTCCTGGTTAGCGACCGCCAACAGCCTGCACAACGTTCCGGGGCCGTTGCTCGACCGGCTGCGGGCGGTCGCGATGCCGGCGCCGGAGGCGCATCATCTCGAGGCGCTCGTCGCCCCGGTGCTGGCTGGGATCGCGGCAAGCCGCGGGCTCGAGGCGGCCTGGCTGCCGGACCTGAGCGGGGACGAGCTGGCGCTGGTGCGCCGGGGCTGGCGGGGCGGCTCGATCCGGCGGCTGACGCGCCTCGTCGAAGCGGTTGTGGTCGCCCGGGAGACGGACCTGCCGCGGCACTGAGGGCGCTTGAGACGCTCCCGAACGAAGCGCCATCTTGCGGCCTTGAGGGACAGGGGTTCGCCCTAGCATTACAGTTGCAGGGTGAGGCCCCTATCTGAGTGGTTTCAGATGGGAGAGAGCGTTGTCTGCAGCCTCGCCCAACGAGCATGTCCTTCAGGCCTGGACGAAAGAGCCCGAACGCTTCAGGCTCAACCCGTCACACCCCATCTCAGGATCATACATCTTCTTCGCTCGGCTCATCAACACGCTGGCCGAGCCAGGCGTGGTTTCGGCGAGCCGCTCCGCCTCATAGACGGTCAGCGCCTCCCCGCTCTTGATCGCCGCGTCAGTGACCTTCTGCGTGATCTTGGTCGCCGAGACGTCCACCGAGATCATGCACGCACCCCGCGTGGTCGGGAGGAGTGGGCCGTCGGATTAAATCTTTGATGGCAACCTGCAGTTATCCCCTGCGATTGAGGTATCCCGTTCCCACCATCGACCCGCCCGGTTTGCCGCGGCGGGCATTTTGCTGGGTCTTGTACCTGACAGTTCCCCGGCGGCTGGAAACTCCAATCCCGCGTTGCCGTTGCTCCGGCAGAGCTTTGCAGCGAGCCTAAACCACACTCACCGATTTATGCATGGCGCGAAAGTTCCAGCTATGGCTATAGTCGAGGAATGGGATACGAAGGGTATCAGAAGGATCGTTCGCGCAATCTGGATTTGGTTAACATTCATGCATTTGCTAGCGCGTGAACTATGGGTTCAACATCACGCCAAGAAGCCTCATCGATAGATCACTAAGAGCGAGCAGACAAATCAAGCCGGCGCATCGGCTCTTCGTTCAATCCGCACCTACTCACGACCCAGGCCCGCCCGGCTCGCCGCGGCGTGCTTCTTTGTAGTGAGGCTCGGCGAGTTGAGTCAGTTCGGCTGCTCACCCGAACCCCCGTCCCTGTCTTGCTGAGGCGGCTGCTGCACAGTATGGGTCGGATCGCTACCAGGTTGAGGCGGTTCCTTTCCGGTCGGCTGCGAGGCCGTCGTGATGGCGAGCTCGGAACCGGAGCACGACCCTCATAGATGTACCGCCAACACGCAAAAGTTGAGATCTCATCAACGAGTTCTATCCTTTCCCGCTGACAACCGTGCAATGCCGCGAGCGAAAGTGGAGCGATGGCGTTCTTTCTGGGCATCGGCGGCCCTTGGATCGCCCCCATGATCCTGGATCTGCTCTGGACGAAGCAGAGCCTCGAGCACGCGGCGCCGAACTCGTCTGGCGGGTGGCAGCGACACCTGGAACGCCTGTTGCAGAAGCGAGCGGGGCGGGAGATCCCAATCCGGTCGCGGGAACCGGTGCCGCAACGCGGGCTCGACGAGGAGCGGCACCCGCGCTCCGAAAGCTACCTCTTCCGGACGCCGGACTAGATTCTCCAAAGCGCGGACCGCGTCTGTCGCCCTCAGAGAGGCACTCCGCCTCTCGCTGCGCCGATCTGGTTTTCGTTTCGAGCGAAGCGGAGCTGCCGGGTACCGATCGCTGCTTGCGCACTGCCGAGCCGAAACATGCAAAGTCGAGCTTCAGACACCGCTCGTTGTCCATAGATATTCGTGGTGTGGCTGCGTGTGCCACGCTGACGCATTCGCCGAGAAGCGGCAGGTAAGCAGAAACAACTTCCTCATGCCTGTGGTTGCGCTCCTGTGTGGACCAGATCCGAACACAGCCGTTCGCGCCACCAGATCGCTCGATTCTGAGAGGGAACTGCCATGGACCGCCGCCGTGCGCTCACCGCTGTCGTGACTGCCCTTGCAATTCCCACTCTCGCGGCCTCGGCATTCGCGCAGAACAGCCCGAGTTCAGTGTCCGAGAAGAGCGGCAACACCGCTGCCGCGATGGGCGAGGCGGAGGCCAAGCACGCCGGCGACACCTCGACGGCTGGCCTGATGTCCCTCGAGACCAGCCGCATCGCCCTGAAGAAGGCGCAGCACCCGAAGGTCAAGGAGTTCGCGCAGTTGGAAGTGGCGGAGCAAGAGACGATCGCGGACGTGCTTAG
>NZ_BJZU01000066.1 GCF_007992195.1 Methylobacterium oxalidis
GGCCCTGGTGACGGGCCGAAGGGCGCGCCGGGATCGAACGGTTTCGCACCGGCCGTCGTTGTTCCTCCTTCGATGCCGAGAGGAGGAAGCCATGTCGAGCCTGCTCGACTACGAGCCGGGCGACAGCCGGACGGCGGAGTTCCGCCGCGGCTTCGCGCACGGCGCGCAGGCGGTGTTCGACGTCGTGGGCGGGCACCTCGCCGAGCCGCACGCCCAGATGCTGCGGGCCTGGCTGAACGAGGCGGTCCGCGACTGGAGCCGGAACCCCGGCGAGGCGGACGAGCCGCCGACCCCGCCCGAATTGCTGCCGCCCGAGTGAGCGGCGAGCCTCACCGATAGCGGTCGGCGCAACCGTGAGGCTCGGCGATCACGTAGCCGATGTGCCGCAGCGCTCTTGAGGCGTCGGCGAGGCGGCGCCATCACACGGGCCTCGACATGCCGACCGTGGATCCATCCGGCCCGCCCGGCCGTTGAGGTCCTTCATCGACGATCCGAGGACCGGATCGAACCCGGACCGCCAGGGTGCGCCCGACCATGACCGCAACCTCCTACCGCGTCACGCTGTCCATCCGCGAGGCCGAGCGCACGGTTTCGGCGGCGACGGAGCGCGAGGTCGCCCTGATGGCGGAATCGATCCTGCGGCAGCACGAGCACCAGAGGCTCGCGGTGGGCTTCCGGGTGGATTGCGCCGACCCCGCAGCGCGCCACCGCATCGCCGCCTACCTCGCCGACCTCGCCCTGGAACTCGACCTCGCCTGAGCGGGGGCGCCTTCGCGGCGCCTCAGCGGCTCCCCTCGACGCTCCCCCCGGCTGCCTCGGCGCCAAACAGGATGTCGTAGGTCATCGGGTCGTAGAAGCGCATCAGGGTCTGCACGAAGTGCCGGACGTCGACGCCGAGCGCCTCCGCCCAGGCCCGGTAGCGATCCGGCGGGATGCGGCCGCGGCCGGTCTCGAGCTGCGAGATGAACGTGTAGTACTCCGCGCCGACCAGCTGCGCGAGCTGGCGCTGGGAGAGGCCGCGCGTCTCGCGCAGCTCCTTCAGGAAGCGCCCGCCTTCCCGGCGCAATCCCTGGACCTCCTCCGAGTCCAGGCGCTGATGATGAGCATACACGGTGGGGTGCCTTCTCGCTGGCTCATGACGCGGAGTCTTCGCCTATACAGCGATATCCATATAGGGTCGCATGCCGGCCCTTGTCCAGATCGGGCCCCGAACCGTTTAACAACGGTGATCGATGCGGCGCTTGGAATGGATCTAGGATGCCCTATGATCCCGGCCAGGGGGACGGGACTGGAGTGATCAGTGAACACGGCCGGCGCCAGCACCAAACCGCCCCGACAAGCTCGCCCCTCTCGATACCGGGACCCGGTTCGGTCCGGTTTTGTCTTGCGGCGCGCCGGGATCAACGCGCGGACGCGTCCAGGACTACATCCTTCTTCGGCAGCCTGACACGGCCACGTCCCGGCGAGATGTCCGCATGAGCAGCGACGGCTCCGCATCCCTGTTGACGAACGGCGTCCGGTCGATGCGGCCGATGCTCGTCACGGCCGTGATCTTCAGCTTCTTCATCAACGTCCTGCTGTTCGTCAGCCCGCTGTACATGCTGCAGATCTACGACCGGGTGCTAGCCAGCCGGAACGAGACGACGCTCGTCGGCATCACCCTGGTCGCCGCCTTCGCGCTCGCGGTCTACGCGATGCTCGAGATGCTGCGCTCGCGCATCCTGGTGCGGGCCGGGATGGTCTTCGACCGACGGATCGCCGGCCCGGTCTTCGATGCGGTGCACCGGGGCACGCTGCGCCGGCCGGGCGCCGGGCACGACGCGGCCCTGCGCGACGTCGACACCCTGCGCGAGTTCCTGACCGGCAGCGGCCTGCTGGCCTTCTGCGACGTGCCCTGGACCCCGATCTTCCTTCTCGCCTGCTTCGCCCTGCACCCCTGGTTCGGCTGGATGGCGCTGACCGGCGGCGCGGTGATCCTCGGCCTGACCCTCGTCAACGAGGTCGCGACCCGGCACCGGCTCGAGGCGGCGAACCTCGCCTCCGGGGCGGCCGGCCGGCAGGCCAGGGCGAGCCTGCGCAACGGCGAGGTGGTGCGGGCGATGGGCATGCTCGGGGCGCTGCGCGAGCTCTGGCGCGCGCGCCACGACGAGGTGCTGCTGCACCAGGCGCTCGCCAGCGACCGGGCCGGGCTGATCGTGGCGGCGACGAAGTTCGTGCGCATGTTCCTGCAGACCATGGTGCTCGGGGTCGGCGCCTACCTCGCGATCCACCGCGAGATCACCGCGGGGTCGATGATCGCCGCCTCGATCATCATCGGCCGCGCGCTGGCGCCGATCGAGCTCGTCGTCGCCAACTGGAAGGGCTTCACGGCCGCCCGCGCCAGCTACCGGCGCCTGCGGGGTCTCGTCGAGGCGGCCGGCCCGGAGCCGCGCCGCGTGGTGCTGCCGCGGCCGCAGGGCCGGATCGAGGCGGAGGCGGTGTCGGTCGCCGCGCCGGGCTCGACCCTGCCGATCCTGCGCGACGTCACCTTCCGGATCGAGCCCGGCAGCGTCGTCGGGGTGATCGGGCCGAGCGCCGCCGGCAAGTCGACCCTGGCCCGGGCGCTCACGGGCGTGTGGCCGCTCCTGTCCGGGGCGGTGCGGATCGACGGGTCCGAGCTCGGTCACTGGGATCCGCAGGCGCTCGGGCGCCACATCGGCTACCTGCCGCAGGACGTGGAGCTGTTCGACGGCACGGTCGCCGAGAACATCGCGCGCTTCGAGGCGGGCGACGAGGCCGCGATCATCGCGGTGGCGCAGAGGGCGGGCTGCCACGGCCTGATCCAGACCCTGCCGGACGGCTACAACACCCGGGTCGGGCCGGGCGGCCACGGGCTCTCGGGCGGCCAGCGCCAGCGCATCGCGCTGGCCCGCGCCCTCTACGGCGACCCGAGCCTCGTCGTCCTCGACGAGCCGAACGCCAGCCTCGACCAGGCCGGCGAGGCGGCCCTGACGCAGGCCGTCTCCGCGCTCAAGGAGCGTGGCACCACGGTCGTCATCGTGACCCACAAGATGAGCATCCTCTCCGAGGCCGACCAGGTGCTCGTGATGAGCGGCGGCGCGGTGCAGGCCTACGGCCCGGCCGAGCAGGTCCTCGGGCAGATCGTCGGCCCGCGGCCGGTTCCCTCCCTCGTGCCGGCGGCGGGCGACGGCCACCGGGCCGCGGCGGGGTGAGCCATGACCGACGGATCCGCCAACACCCTGCCCGCGACCGTGCCGCTCCAGGCGGCGGTCGCCCGTGCAGGGCCCGGCGAGCCGCCGGACCTGCGCGGCCTGACGCACTGGCGGCGCTACGCGGTGGCGGGCTACGCGCTCATCGCCGCGACCTTCGGGGTGATGGGCGCCTGGGCGGCGACGACGCGGCTCGACCGCGCCGTGATCAGCCCCGGGATCGTCGTCGCCGAGGGCAGCCGCAAGGTCGTCCAGCATTTCGAGGGCGGCATGGTCCAGGAGGTGCTGGTGCGCGACGGGCAGGGCGTGCGGGAGGGCGACGTCCTCCTGCGCATCGACCCGCTCCAGTCCCGCGCCAGCGCCGACCTGTACCGGAGCCAACTCGACGCGGCCCTGATCCTCGAGGCGCGGCTGCGAGCCGAGCAGGCGGGCGCCGAGACGCTGGACCTGCCGCCGGACGTCGCCCCGCGCCGCGCCGACCCGGGCATCGCCCGGCTGATCCGGGACCAGACCGACCAGCTTGCGGAGCGGCGCCGCTCACTCCGCTCCCAGCTCGACCTGATCGACGCCCGCGTGACGCAGCTCAGGACCGAGATGTCGGGCCTCGCGGTGGAAAAGGCGTCCGTCCAGGAGCAGGTCGGCTTCATCAACCAGGAGCTCGAGGGCCTGCGGGCGCTTCGCGACAAGAACCTGATCCCGCTCTCGCGCCTCCTCGTCATGGAGCGCGAGCGCACCCGCCTCGAGGGCGTGATCGGCCGCTCGGTGGCGGAGACCGCCAAGGCGCAGAACGCCATCGGCGAGGCCGGGATGCAGGCGACGCAGATCCGGCAGAAGCAGCAGGAGGCCGTCACCGCCCAGCTCCTGGAAACCCGCCAGAAGATCTCGGAGCTGCGCGAGAAACTTCTCGTGGCGCAGGACGTGCTGCGGCGCCACGAGGTCCGCGCGCCTCACGACGGCGTCGTCCAGGGCCTCAAGGTCTACACGATCGGCCAGGTGATCCGCTCGGGCGAGCCCCTGATGGAGATCGTGCCGACGAGCGACCGCCTCGTGATCAGCGTCCAGTTCTCGCCCAACGACCTCGAGACGATCCACGCGGGGCTGCGGGCCGAGGTGAAGTTCCCGGCCTTCCAGACCCGCCGGACGCCCGCGATGTTCGGCACCCTCACGACGGTCTCGCGCGACCGGCTGATCGACGAGACCACGAAGCAGCCCTACTTTGCCGGCATCGTCGAGATGGACGAAGCCCAGGTTCCGGACGAGGTGCGGCGGCGCCTGCTCGCCGGCCTCCCGGCCGAGATCGTCGTCTCGGCCGGCGAGCGCACGGCCTTCGACTACATGGTCGCCCCCTTCCTCGACGCGATGGGACGCGCCTTCCATGAACGCTAGAGCCGGGACGAAGCGGACGAGGCGGCCCGCGCCGGGTAAGCGGTGCGGGATCCCGCGAGTGAGGTCGAGATGGCTGCGGTAATCTCCTTCTTCCGCCCGGCCGCCACGGCGCAGGGCGCGTGGTCCCAGCAGGAACTCGCCGAGTTCTACCGGGTCGAGGCCGCCCTGATCCGGGCCGGCCTGCGGATCACCAGCGAGCAGGGCCTGAGCGACGAGGCCGATCCCTGGTTCGTGTTCTGCCGCCCCGACGGCGACGCCATCATGCACTTCGCCCGGATCGACGGCAGCTACGTGGTGGCCTCCGAGGCCCTCGACCACCCGATGCGCGGCTCCGACTTCCGCGCGCTGGTCAACGAGATCGCGGCCAGCAACCCCGCCCTCCTCCCGATCCCGCAGGCGGGCGCCGGCACGAAGCTCGTGGTCCACCCGGCCGCCCTGCTGGCGGCGCTCGTCACGGCCGCGGCGCTGAGCCTCGCGCCGGACGACGCCTTCGCGGGCGAGGTGGAGACGATCGGGCCGGTCGGGCCGGCGCTCTCGGCGCCGGGCGGGGCGGGCCCCCTGGCGGAGGCGCAGGCCGCCCGGCCCGGCGGCGCGGAGGATGCCGGGCGGCAGGAGGACCACCGGCGACAGATCGAGGCGATCGTGTTCTCGGCGATGATCTTCGCCGCGCAGGCGGCCGCCGCCGAGGAGATCGACCTGCGGTCGAGCCCCGATCTCCCGGCGAGCGAGACGGCGGCCGCCGCCGCGGCTCAGGCCGCGCAGGGCGAGGAGCCGGCATATGCGGGGTCCGCCCGCGCGGAGGCCGGCCCGATCCAGCCGGCCTCGGCCTTCGATGTCGGGGGCGTGCGCGGCGGCGAGGCCGTGCCGTCCGGCCCGGAGCGGGCCGGCGCGATCCGGCAGATCCGGACGGAGGCGAACGTCGACGGGCCGGACCTTCCGAAGCTCGCGGTCGCACACCGGACCGCACCGGCCGACGACGAGGCTCACGCGGCCGCGCGCGGCGGGGAGCCGAGCCTGGTCCTCGGGGCCGTCAAGCAGGCACCTGCGGAGGCGCGCCCGGAGGATGGGGCGGCGCCCGCGAGCGGAACCGATGGAAAGGGCGGCTCGGCCCAAGCCGCAGGCTCGGCCACATCGGCGGACGCCTCGGGCTCTCAGAACGTCCAGCAGGCCGCATCGCCGGGTGCGACGCACGGTCCTTCCGGCTCGAACGGCAACGCCGGTTCCGGCAGCAGTTCCGGCTCCGGGAGCAATTCCGGCAGCAACTCCGGCTCGAACACCTGGCTCGTCACGGTGCTGCGCAACGAGGAGGGGAAGAGCTCGTCCGACCAGGGCAAGGCGGGCAAGGAGACGGGCCTCGACGCTGGCGAGGGCGTCGGGAAGGGACCCGGTCCCGACAAGTCCGACGCCGCGAAGGCCGCGGATGCCGGCCCGCCGTCGGGCAAGAGTGGCGCTGCCGAACCGGCGCAGCACCAGAGCGGCCCGTCCGCTGGCGCATCGACGGACAAACCGGGCAAGGTGGAGGATCAGGGCCCGAAGGCGCAGGCAGCGGGAGCCGGCGCGGCGGAGGCCGCACCGGCCGAGGCGAGCCAGCCGCCGGGGCACGCGAGCGCACCCGGGCAGATCAAGAAGGCGGAGGCGTCTTCGGAGGCATCCGCACCGGCAAAGGGCGCCGTCACCGAGGGCCCGGCCGTGGACGGACATGGTCAGAAGGCGCAGGCCGTGGGAGTCGCGGCGGCGGAGGCCGCGGAGGCCGAGGCGAGCCAGCCAGCGGGGCACGCGAGCGCACCCGGGCAGATCAAGAAGGCGGAGGCATCCCCGGAGGCATCCGCGCCGGCGAAGGGCGCCGTCACCGAGGGCCCGGCCGTGGACGGACATGGCCCGAAACCGGAGAAGGCGTCGGGTACCGGCGCCGACGTGCAGGGTGGGGAAGCGACGCACGGTCAGGCACATGCGACGCCTCCCGGCCAGGACAAGGACAAGGTTGCCGCATCGGCCGGGGAGCCGGGCACCGGCGCGGAGCATCCGGGCGCGATGGGACACGGCCCGAAGGCGGAGACCTCGCCGGCACAGCCCGGTCACGCGCAGGGGGAAGCGAGCACCGGCGCCTCGGGCCACCATCCGCCGGAGCACGCGGCCGCGCAGGGCCAGACCAAGGCCCCCGGCGAGCCCGCCGAGGCAGCCGGCGCTGCGGCGGCCGATGGCCCCGACACGGCAGGCGGCAACGGGCACGGCCCGAAGGCCGACGCCGCACCGTCGACGCCGGAGGCACCCGCCAAGGCGACCAGCACGGGGAACCCGCCCGAGCACGCGGCGGCGCACGGCCTCAGCAAGGCGCCGGCCGCTTCCGCCGACGCGGAGCCGGCAGCGACACCCGACGCTGCGGTCAGGTCTGCCGGAAACGGGCACGGCCCGAAGACCGACGCGCCGGCAGGCGCACCAGAGGCGACGGCGGCGCCAGGTTCGGCGGCAGGCGCCGATCCCGGATCGAACCCGGACCCGGGCAAGGCGGCGGCTCACCGGCCCGCGGAGGCGCCGGGCGCCGGCCCGCACGCGCAGCCAGGGGCGGACGCGCGGCCGGGCGCGATGGCCGCGAAGGTGGATGCGGACGGGAACCTCGTGTTCGGCTCAGGGCCCGAGTTCCGGCCCCATCCGGCTTCGGACCACGCCTCGCCGGATGCGGACCTGCACGCGGATGTCGGGCTGGTGGGCTTGGCCGCCCACCACCCGCCGCTGCACCATCCGGACTTCCACTGAGAGCCGGCGCGCGAGCGCCGGCCGGCCTCAGGCCGGCACGCCGCCGAGCTTCGGCACCTGCTGGCCCATCGCGCCGACCAGGACCTCGCGGGCCCGGCTGACCCGGCTCTTCACGGTCCCGACCTGGCAGTTGAGCACCGCCGCCGCCTCCTCGTAGGTCATTCCCTGTGCGGCGACGAGGATCAGCGCCTCCTGCTGCGCCAGCGGCAGCTTCCGGATGCGTGCCCAGAGCTCCTGCAGGGCGACCCGGTCGACCTGGTCGGAGAGCGCCACCAGCCGGCCGGCCGCTGCACCGTCGACGTCCTCGACCTCGCGCTTCGTGCGGCGGCGCTCCGTGTAGAACTGGTTGCGAAGGATCGTGAAGGCCCACGCCTTGAAGTTGCTGCCCGGCCGGTAGCGGTGCTGGTTCTGCCAGGCCCGAAGCAGCGTCTCCTGGACGAGATCGTCGGCCTGGCAGGGATCGCGGACGATCGAGCGGGCGAAGCCGCGAAAATCGGGAAGAAGCGCCAGAAGCTCCTCGCGGAAGGCGTCGGGATCGACGGTGCCGGGCGTGACCGCGACACCGAGGGCACGCTCGATCTGCTCGATGAGCTTCAGGAACCGGACCGGCGTCGTGCGGTCCGCGCTGGAGGCGTACAGGCTCCGGAGTTGGTGGCCGAGGTGATCGCGCAGGAAGGCGGGGAGAAGGGGCGGTCCGGCCGGGGCGCCGGCGGCGCTCCGCCTCCCGCTGGGGGCCTCGTCGGGATGCGTCGGAGCTGGTGCGTGGAACGCCATCGCGCGCGTGATCTCCCTTTGCGAACCGCCATACAGTGAATTCATAATAGGTAATCGCTGTATGTGGTTCAAGGGCCGCACCCCGGCGTCCCGTCGAAAGACGGGGGACGAGCGCACTCAGCGCTCGCAATACTCCATGATGCTGCGGACGGGGTTCAGCGAGTGCACCCGGACCCCGTACTGGTTCAGGAGCAGCGCCATGGTCATCGGGCGGATGTTGGGGTCGCGCTCCATCGCCCGCTTCACGAAGTCGGCATGGGGCAGGAGCGCCAGTTGCCGGCCGCGGCGCACCGGCCTGCGGTCGCGGGAGCAAGTGGGCGCGAAGGTCGCGCTCGCGCGGGAGGGCTTCGCCTCCGCGTTCGATACGACCGCGGCGTCGCCGGCGCGCGACGGCTCGGTCGGCTGGTCCGTGTACTCCATGTAGAAGCTGACCACGTCATCCTCGGTCAGGCCGCGGATGATCTCCTCATCGCCCGAGTACAGGCTGTAGGTGCCCTCGTCGTTCTGACGCACACGTCGTTCCGGGACCAATCCTGGCCGCATCATCACCCCTCAGATTACGTGAGACGCGCCGTTGTATCATACTTGCTGTATGGATAAAGAGCTTTTTGTATTTGGAATATATTGACAGGAATCGCGCACAATACTGCAGCGGTTCGTGAAACATCACGCCCGCCCACCGGGCCGGGGGCCGGGAAACAGCCGCGGTGCCGGCTCGTCTTCCGGCCGCGCCCTCGGCTCCGACGCAGGCCGGACCCGGAACTCTCGGGCCTCGAAACGACGAGCGGTGCGAAACGGTTCGGCCTGCGACAGCATGGCAGTTCCGCGCGCGGCGCAGGACGACGGCCTGACCCGCGTCCGGCGGCAGTCGATCGCCGGAATGACACCTCGTACTAGCCCGACCTAATACTTTACTTTGTTCAAGAGACTAGTTGTTCAGGAGAATTGATCTCAGTTTATAAATCCTAAAAATTGACCCGAGAGACGGGAGCGAATCATGAATTGCTCGGGTCAGTGCGCGAAGCCTCTGCCGATCGCCGGGTCAGCCTGGCCGGAGGCCGAGCGGCAATCGTTCCTCCTCTACTGCGCCCGCACCGGCTGGCAGACCGCGCGCCGGTTCGAGGGCAAGTGGGTCGATTCCGCGACCCTGATGGAGGAGCTGTCGCCCACCCACATTCTGCCGGGGCTGTCGCTGCAGGCGCCCGCCACCGGCCGGGAGGCGCAGGGTCTCGATCAGGCGGATCCCCTCGCCTACGGCGCCTACTTCACCCGCGCGCTCGAGGACCTGCGGTCGGAGAGCCGCTACCGGGTCTTCGTGGACATCGAGCGTCTGGCGGGCCGCTTCCCGGAGGCGATCTGGCACGCCGAGGGCGGCGCCCGCCCGGTCACGGTGTGGTGCTCGAACGACTATCTCGGCATGGGCCAGCACCCGGCCGTGGTCGAGGCGCTCGTCGAGACGGCGCGGCGGAGCGGGGCCGGCGCGGGCGGAACCCGCAACATCTCCGGCAACAGCCACCCGGTCGTGACGCTCGAGCGCGAGCTCGCCGACCTGCACGGCAAGGCGGCGTCCCTCGTCTTCAGCTCGGGCTACGTCTCCAACCAGGCGACGCTCTCGACGCTCGGCCGGCTGATCCCCGGTTGCCTGATGATCTCGGACGCGGAGAACCACAACTCGATCATCGAGGGCATCCGCCAGTCCGGCTGCGAGAAGGCGATCTTCCGCCACAACGACCTCGCGCACCTGGAGGCGATCCTCGCCGCCGCGAAGGACCGCCCGAAGGTCGTGGTCTTCGAGAGCGTCTACTCGATGGACGGCGACGTCGCGCCGATCGCCGAGATCGCCCGGCTCGCCCGCCGCTACGGCGCGATGACCTATCTCGACGAGGTTCACGCGGTGGGCATGTACGGCGCGGGCGGCGCCGGCATCGCCGAGGCGCAGGGCGCGGCCGGCCTCATCGACATCGTCGAGGGCACGCTCGCCAAGGCCTACGGCGTCGTCGGCGGCTACATCGCGGCGGACGCCGCGATCGTCGACGCGGTCCGGAGCTGCGCGCCGGGCTTCATCTTCACCACCGCCCTCCCGCCCGCGACCGCGGCGGCCGCCTGCGCCTCGATCCGCCACCTCAAGGCGTCGGACGTGGAGCGCGTGGGCCAGCGCCGGCAGGTGGCGCGGGTCAAGGCCGCGCTCGCGGCGGCAGGCCTGCCCTTCGTCGATCGCGGCACGCACATCGTGCCGGTGCTCGTTCGCGACGCCGCCGCCTGCAAGGCGGCGGCCGACCGCCTCCTCGACCGGCACGGCATCTACATCCAGCCGATCAACTACCCGACCGTGCCGCGCGGCCAGGAGCGGCTGCGCATCACACCGACGCCCCTCCACACCGACGCGCAGATCGCCGCCCTGGTGGAGGCCCTGACGGAGGTGTGGGGCGCGCTCGGCCTCGCGCGCACGCCCGGCCGCGTGCCCGGCCTCTGACGTCCCTGACGGATCGGGAGTGACGACGATGCGATCGACGCGCCTTGCCGCGGGAATCGGGGCGGCCGTCCTGGCGGGCGGCGCCTTCCTCCACGGGATGCGCCCGCCCGCCCGGATGGAGGCGCTCGCCGCCCGCGCCGAGATCCCCGGGAGCCCGCCCGCCGGGCCGGCGACGCGCGGTCCCGAGCTGCCCGTGCGCGCCGAGTTCGCCCGCCTGGAGCGCGTGCCCGTGACCCGCACCGGCGTCGGCTGGGTCGAGCCGCTGGCCACCGTCAAGGTGCGCGCCCGGATCGAGGGCGAGATCGTCGAGCGGCGCGTGGAGGACGGCAGCGTCGTCGCGGAGGGCGACGTCCTCTTCCGGATCGACGACAGCGAGATCCGCGCCGTGGTCGCCCGCGACGAGGCGGCGCTCGCCAAGGACCGCGCGGCCCTGGCCCGCCTCGAGGCCGACCTCGCCCGCGCCCTCGAATTGCGGGCGCGCAGCGTCTCGACGCAGGTTCAGGTCGACCAGCTCACCGCCGAGACCCGGGCCGCCGCGGCCGCGGTGGCGGCCGCCGAGGCGTCGCTCCGGGCCTCGCGGATCAAGCTCGGCTACACGGTGGTACGGGCGCCGATCGCCGGCCGGGTCGGCGTGGTGCGCAACGCCCGCGGCGATCTCGTCGGGCCGGCCGAGGGCCCGGCCGCAGCACTCCTGACGATCACGCCGATGCACCCGCTCCAGGTGAGCCTGACCCTGCCCGAGCGCGACCTCGACGCCCTGCGGGCGGCGATGGCGCAGGCCGGCCAGCGGCCGGAAGTGGCGGTCCATCTCGGCGGCGCGGAGCGGCCGGCCGCCACGGGCCGGATCCGTTTCATCGATTCCTCGGTCGATCCCGCGACCGGCACGATCCTCGTGAAGGCGCTGGTGCCGAACGAGGACGGCGCCCTCTGGCCGGGGCAGTACGCGCGCCTCAGCCTGACCCTCGGCGCGGGCGCCGACAGCGTGACGGTGCCGCTCGCCGCCCTGACGCAGGACCGGGCCGGCGCCGCCGTGTACGTGATCCGGCCGGACGGCACCGCCGAGCGGCGGACGGTCGAGGCCGAGGCCGCGGAGGGCCGGGCCGTGATCCGCTCCGGGCTCGGCTCGGGCGAGCGCGTGGTGGTCGAGGGTCAGGCGCGCCTGTTCGACGGGGCTCCGGTGACGGTCGAGAGCCGCGCCGTCGCCTCGGCCGGCGCCCCGGCATTCCGATGAACCTCGCGGCCCCCTTCGTCCGGCGCCCGGTCGCCGCCATCCTGCTCGGGCTGGCCCTTCTCTGCGCCGGCCTCGCCTCCTACCGGCTTCTGCCGGTCGCGGCCCTGCCGCGGGTGGAGTTCCCCGTCATCCTCGTCTCGGCGCAGCTCCCCGGCGCGAGCCCGGAGACGATGGCGGGCGCGGTCGCGACGCCGCTCATCCGCGAGTTCGCGGCTCTGCCCTCGCTCCAGGCCATGAGCGCCACGAACACGACGGGCACCAGCGTGATCACGCTGGAATTCGCTCTCCACCGCGACATCGAGGGCGCGGCGGCCGACGTCCAGGCGGCGCTCGCCCGGGCACAGCGCCACTTGCCGACCGAGATGCTGACCGCGCCGAGCTACCGCAAGTTCAACCCGGCCGACGCGCCCGTCCTCCTCGTCGCGCTGACGAGCCGCGCCCTGCCGCTGCCCCGCCTCGACGCGCTGGCGCGCACGCTCCTCGCGCCTGCTCTCTCGGCGGGCCAGGGCGTCGGGCAGGTCGTCCTGCACGGCGGCCAGAAGCGGGCCGTGCGGATCCGCATCGATCCGCAGGCCCTCGTGGCGCGCGATCTCGGACCGGATGCCGTCGAACAGGCGATCCGGGCCGCCAACGCCCAGACGGCCGTCGGCACCCTGACGGATGGGCAGCGGCGGGCGGCCCTGCGCGCGCCGACGCAGTTCGAGGACGCCGCCGGCTTCCGGGAGCTGATCGTGGCGAGCCGGGGCGGCCGGCCGCTGCGGCTCGGAGAGATCGCCTCGATCGTCGATTCCGTCGAGGACGACCAGGCCGGAAGCTGGCTCGACGGCGAGCCCGCCCTCGTCCTGGCAGTGCACCGCGAGCCCGGCTCCAGCGCCGTCGCGGTCTCGGACGCCGTGCGGCGGATGCTGCCGCGGCTCGGGGCCGAGATCGGCGGGGACGTCGCCCTGACGATCGTCAACGACCATTCGGGCGCGATCCGCGAGGGGGTCGGCGACGTCCTCGCGACGCTCCTGGCCACGAGCCTGCTCGTCGTCACCGTGATCCACCTGTTCGGCGGCGGCCTCGGCACGACCCTGATCGCCGGGCTCGCGGTGCCGCTCTCGGTGGCCGGCACCTTCGCCGCGATGCTGCTCCTCGGCTTCTCGCTCAACGCGATCACGCTGCTCGCGCTGACCCTGTCGGTCGGGCTCGTCGTGGACGACGCGATCGTGATGCTGGAGGGCTACCAGCACCACCGCGAGGCCGGGCTCGGACCCGTCGAGGCGGCGCTGCGCGGCGCGCGCGAGATGGCCTTCACCATCGTCTCGGTCACCGTCTCGCTGATCGCGGCCTTCATCCCGGTCCTGTTCATGGGCGGGCTCGTCGGGCGGATCTTCCACGAGTTCGCCGTCACCGTCTGCGTCGCGCTGGCGATCTCCGCGCTCGTCTCGCTGACCCTGACGCCGGCGCTCGCCGGCCTGCTGCCCGGTGGGCCGGCGCGGGAGACACGCTCGCGCCGCGCCTTCGCGCGGGTGCTCGCCCTCTACGGACGCAGCCTGGACTGGTCGCTCCGGCACCGGGGCGTCGTCGTCCTCCTCTTCCTCGCCACGCTGGCCGGGACCGCCGCCCTCGGCCGGGCCATCCCGCGCGGGCTCTTCCCGCAGGAGGACCTGAGCCTCGTCACGGTCTCGACGGAGGCGCGGGCCGACATCTCCTTCCCGGCGATGGCCGCGCTCCAGGCGCGGGTCGACGCGACCCTGCGCGCCTCGCCTCACGTCGCCCACGTGGTGTCGAGCATCGGCGGGCCGGGCGCGAACGGCGCAGGCCCCAACCAGGGCCGGGTCTTCGTGGAGCTGCGGCCGCGCGCGGAGCGGGCCGGCCTCGACACGGTGCTCGCCGACCTGCGCCGCTCGCTCGACGCGGTGCCGGGCATCGCGAGCCTCGTGACGCCCTACCAGAACCTGCGCGGCGGGCGGCAGGGCCGCAGCCAGTACCAGTTCGCCGTGCAGGGGGCGGACCTCGAGGAGATCGGCCGCTGGTCGGCCCGGCTCGCGGAGGCGATGGGCCGGGACCCCGCCTTCGTCGGCGTGACCACGGACCTGCGCGACGCGGTCCCGCAGGTGACGCTCCGGGTCGACCGCGACCGGGCACGCCTCCTCGGCATCGGCTCCGACCAGCTCCGCTCCGTGCTCAACCTCGGCTTCGGCCCACGCCAGGTCGCGACGATCCAGACGGGCTCGGACATCCACCCCGTCCTCGTCGAGTTCGCCAAGCCTCCGGCCGGGCAGAGCGTCGACCTCGACGGGATCCGGCTGCGGGCGAGCGGCGGCGCGCTGGTGCCGCTCTCGGCCTTCGCCACCGCCGAGCCGGGCCTCGGCCTGCAGGCGCTGAATCAGATCGGGCTGTTCCCCGGCGTCACCGTCTCGTTCGATCTCGCCCGCGGCGTCTCTCTCGGCGAGGCCGTGCGCCGCATCGAGGCGCTGCGCGGACAGGCCGGGCTCCCGGGCTCGGTGACCGTCACGTTCCTGGGCAGCGCCCGCACCTTCCAGGAGAGCGCGGGCAGCCAGGGGCTGCTCGTCCTGGCCGCCCTGCTGGCGGTCTACGTGATCCTCGGCATCCTCTACGGGAGCCTGTCGCACCCGCTCACGATCCTCGCCGGGCTGCCGGCCGCGGCGCTCGGCGCGCTCCTCGCCCTCGCCTGGGCCGGGCTGAGCCTCGACCTCACGGGCGTCATCGGGATCCTGCTCCTGATCGGAGTCGTGAAGAAGAACGCCATCATGGTCATCGACGCGGCCCTGGGGCGGCTCCAGGCGGGGGCAAAGCCCGCCGAGGCGATCCGGGAGGCGTCCCTGCGCCGCTTCCGGCCGATCGTGATGACGAGCCTCGTCGCCATCGTCGGCGCCGTGCCGCTCGCCGTCGGTTTCGGCGCCAGCCCCGAGACGCGCCAGCCCCTCGGCATCGCGGTCCTCGGCGGCCTCGTCCTGTCGCAGGTCCTGACGCTCTACGTCACGCCGGTCCTGTTCCTGTGCGTGCAGGGCGTCTCGGAGCGCGCGGCCCGGCTCGTCCGGCGCACGGCGCACCTCCCGCGCCCGTCGCGCTGAGCGGACGCCGCCACCGTACGAGGGCGGACGTTTCACATCCCCGTCTCGCGGCCTAGTTCTCGCTTGTCCCGCGTCGGGGAGACGTCATCGCCATGTTCGCACTGAGCCTTGCCCTCGTCGTGGGCGTCGTGACCGGCCTGCGCGCCATGACCGGGGCCGCCTGCGCCGCCTGGGCAGCCTATCTCGGCCTGCTGCCGGTGGCCGGAACCTGGCTCGGCTGGCTCGCTTCGCCCTGGACGGCCGGGATCCTGACGATCCTGGCGCTCGGCGAGTTCGTCACCGACCAGCTCCCCTCGACGCCGAGCCGCACGGTGCCCGTCCAGTTCGGCACCCGCGTCCTCGTCGGGGCACTGGCCGGGGCCGCCTTCGGGACCTACGGCGGTGCGATGGCGCTCGGCGCGCTCGCCGGCGCCCTCGGCGCCGTGGCCGGCACGCTCGGCGGCGCCGCAATCCGGGGCCGGCTCGCCCGGAGCTTCGGCCGCGACCGCCCGGCCGCGCTCATCGAGGATGGAGCCGCGGTCGCCCTCGCGATCCTCGCGGTGCTGGTGCTGCGATGACCCGAAGCTTCGACGCGATCATCATCGGGGCCGGCCAGGCGGGGCCGCCGCTCGCCGGCCGGCTCACGGCGGCGGGCCGGTCGGTCGCGCTGATCGAGCGCCACCTGTTCGGCGGCACCTGCGTCAACACCGGGTGCATGCCGACGAAGGCGCTCGTCGCCTCCGCCTACGCCGCCCACCTGGCGAGCCGAAGCGCGGATCTCGGGATCGTCATCGACGGGCCGATCCGGGTCGATCCCGCGGCGCTCAAGGCGCGCCAGCGCGCGATCGCGGAGACCGCCCGCGGCAACGTCGAGCGCTGGCTGAAGGGCATGGCGGGCTGCACGGTGATCGAGGGTCACGCCCGATTCACGGGCCCGCGCGAGGTCGCGGTCGGCTCGCAGCGCCTCACGGCCCCGCTGATCGTCATCGATGTCGGCGGGCGCGCCGCCGTGCCGGACCTGCCGGGGATCGGCACGGTCCCGTTCCTCACGAACAGCTCGCTCCTCCAGCTCGACCGCGTCCCCGAGCACCTCGTCGTGATCGGCGGCAGCTACATCGGGCTCGAGTTCGCCCAGATGTACCGCCGCTTCGGCGCGCGGGTGACGGTGGTCGAGCGGGGCGCGCGCCTCGTCGGCCGGGAGGATCCGGAGATCTCGGAGGCGATCGCCGAGATCCTGCGGGCGGAAGGGATCGCGCTGAGGCTCGGCGCGGAGTGCGTGCGCCTCGCGCCCCATCCGGACGGCGTCGCGGTCGGCGTGACCTGCACGGAGGGCGCGCCGGAGATCGTGGGCTCCGACCTCCTCCTCGCCGTGGGCCGCGTGCCGAACACCGGCGATCTCGGGCTCGACGCGGCCGGCATCGTCACGGACGCGCGGGGCTACATCGCGGTCGGCGACGACCTCCAGACCGCCGTGCCGGGCCTCTACGCGCTCGGCGACTGCAACGGGCGCGGCGCCTTCACCCACACCGCCTACAACGATTTCGAGATCGTGGCCGCCAACCTCCTCGACGGGCAGTCGCGGCGGGTGAGCGACCGCGTGCCGGGCTACGCGCTCTACATCGACCCGCCGCTCGGGCGCGTCGGGCTCACCGAGACCGAGGCGCGGGCGGGCGGCCGGTCGGTCCTGGTCGGCACCCGCCCGATGCGCCGGGTCGGCCGCGCCGTCGAGAAGGGCGAGACGGCCGGCCTGATGAAGGTCGTGGCGGACGCCGAGACGCAGGAGATCCTCGGCGCCGCGATCCTCGGAACCGGCGGCGACGAGGCCGTCCACGGCATCCTCGACATGATGAACGCGGGCGCCCGCTACCCGACCCTGCAATGGGCCGTGCCGATCCAACCGACCGTCTCGGAGCTGATCCCGACCGTCATCGGCGAGATGCGGCCGAGCCGCTGAGGCGGCCGCGCCCCGGCGCGCTCAGCGGTTGCCGATCCCGGGCCCGCCCGCGGCGCCGCCCGTCCCGGGCGGACCGCTGGTCGGCGTGCCGCCGATATTCACGCCGGGATTCGTGCCGGGCACCGAACTCGGGCTCGGGTTGCCCGGGGCGACGTTGGCCGGGCGCGGGCCGGGCTCGGCCGCGCGGACCCCGCTCTCCACGCCCGTCGCCGTCCGTCCTGGCTCGCCCAGAGGATCGGCAGGCGCGCCCTGCGCCAGCGCTCCGCCCGCGAAGGCGAGCCCCAGGATCAGGGCGGGGATGAGAGGGGTCCGCATCGGAGGCGCTCCGTGGGTTCGAGGTCGGGGCCTCAACCCGCGGGACGCGCGGTTGTTCAGGGCGCGGGCCGGCTCAGCGCCTGCGGCCGGTCGGGGTGAGGTCGCCTTCCATGGCCTTGATGGCGCTCGCCAGGGCCTTGTCCTCGCTGGAATGCGGGCGGTCCGAACGCTCCAGCAGCTTCCCGCTGCGTCTCAGGACCCAGCGATAGGCGCCGGCCGGCTTCTCCAGGGGGAGGATCTCGATCTCGTAGGGATGGGGAATCTCGTTCGTCATGGCCCCGATATAGGGCATCGCGCCGGGTTTTTCAGGCCGGGACCGGCACGGCAGCGCTTGAGCGCCCTGTGCCCCGGGCATGGCCTACCGGGCGAGACCCGGGAACAGCGCGCGCAGGCTCGTCACGATCATCTCCATGGCCACCGCGGCGAGGATCATGCCCATCAGCCGGCGTGTGATGGCGGTGGCGGTCTGCGAGAGGTGGCGGCCGAGGAGGGGCGCCGAGAGGAGTGCTCCGGCGAGCAGCATCAGGAAGAGGGCGAGGCCGGCCGCCAGCTCGGCGACCTTGCCCTGCGTCCGGGCGGTCTCGGCGAACACGATCAGGGTCGCGATCGTGCCGGGCCCGACGAGCAGCGGCACGGTCATCGGGTAGATGGCGACGCTCGACGGGTCGAGATCCTCCGTCCTCTCCTTGGGCGTCGCCGCGTGCGCGTGGCTCGCCGCGCCCTGCAGCATCGAGAGGGCGATCAGCAGGACGAGGAGGCCGCCGGCGAGGCGGAAATCGTTCACGCTGATCCCGAACAGCGCGAGGATCCCCTCGCCGGCGACCACCGCGATCAGGCAACCGAGGGTCGTGCCGACCGCCGCCATCACGGCGGTGCGCTGCTGCGCGCCCGGCGAGGCGCCCTCGGTCAGGGACAGGAAGACCGGCACGTTGGCGATCGGGTTCATGATCGCGAACAGGGCCGCGAAGACCTTCGTCACGAAGGCAAGATCGAAATCCATCGCCCCACCCCCACGGATTCCCGCCCCGGATTCCCCGGCCCGGCGGCGCAGCTTGACCACGCCCGGCGCCGCTGCGCCAGCCGCCACGACGCGCGGGGCGACCGTCGCCGCCGCGCCACCCATGCACTTCCGGTTGCGTCGTCGGAGCGAAAGCCAGCCCCGGTTAACGATTGCGTGCCATCCCGTCCGCAATCGCGGCGCGTCGCGCGGCCGCGTCGGGAGCCTGTCCGTGTCCTTGAGAAACCTGTCCATCCGCTCGAAGCTCGTTGCCGCCTTCGCGGCCCTGACGCTGGTGGTCGTCGCGCTGGGGCTGCTCAGCCTCGCCGGGCTGTCGCGGGTCGACGGGCACCTGCAGGAGATCGAGGGGAACTGGCTGCCGAGCGTGCGCACCGCCGGCGAGATCGACGCGCTGACCGGGCGCTACAACACCAGCCTCCTGCGCCACGTGGTGACGAGCGAGCCGAAGAGCCTCGGTACGGTGGAGACCGACGTCCTCCAGCGCGCGCGCAAGCTCGACGCGGTGGCCGTCACCTACGAGCCGCTCGTCGGCTCGGCCGAGGAGCGGACCCAGTTCGAGACGTTCCGCCGCGAGTGGCGTGCCTTCACGGAGATCGGCGAGCGGATCATGGCCCTGTCGCGCGAGGGCCGGAAGGCGGAGGCGCTCGCGCTCTACGAGACCGAGGGCGTGCCGCCGCGCCGCCGCGCCTCCCTGGCCCTCGAGGCCATGATCAAGCTCAACAACGACGGCGCCGCGGCGGCCGAGCGCGCGGCCGCCTCGGCCTACGGGGCGACGCGGACGCAGGTCCTCGGCGCGATCGGGTTCGCGGCTCTGCTCTCGGTCGGGCTCGCCCTCATCATCATCCGCGGCATCGCGCGCGGCATCGGCTCGGTGCTTCAGCCCATGCAGGCGCTGGCGCGCGGAGAGCTCGACGCGAGGGTCCCGCACCAGGGCGAGCGGACGGAGATCGGCCGCATCGCGGACGCGGTGCAGGTCTTCAAGGACGGGCTCGTGCGCATGCGCGCTCTGGAGGAGGAGACGGCGCTCGCCCGCGCGGGCGCCGAGGCGCAGCGCAAGGCGGCGATGCGCGAGATGGCCGACGGCTTCGAGCGCGCGGTCGGCGGCATCGTCGGCATCGTGACGGCGGCCGCGACCGAGCTTCAGGCCACCGCCCAGAGCATGTCGGGCACGGCGGCCGAGACCGCCGGCCAGTCGACCGCCGTGGCGGCGGCTGCCGAGGAGGCGGCCTCCAACGTCGGCACCGTGGCGGCGGCGGCCGAGGAACTCGGCTCCTCCGTCTCCGAGATCGGCCGACAGGTCTCGGGCTCGGCCCGCCTCGCGCAGAACGCCGTCGAGGAGGCGGCCCGGACCGCCTCCCTCGTGCAGGAGCTGAGCGGGGCCGTGTCCCGCATCGGCGACGTCGTCACGATGATCACCACGATCGCCGGGCAGACGAACCTGCTCGCCCTCAACGCGACGATCGAGGCGGCCCGCGCGGGCGAATCCGGCCGTGGCTTCGCGGTGGTGGCCGCCGAGGTGAAGGAACTCGCCAACCAGACCGCCAAGGCCACCGAGGAGATCTCCGGCCAGATCGCCCGCATCCAGGGCTCGACGGGCCAGGCGGTCACGGCCATCGGCGACATCACGGCCCGGATCCAGGAGATCAGCGGCGTCGCCACCGCCATCGCGGCGGCGGTGGAGGAGCAGGGCGCGGCGACGCAGGAGATCGTCCGCAACGTCGCCCAGGCCGCCCAGGGCACCGGCGAGGTCACGGCGAACATAGCGGGCGTGGCGGGAGCCGCCGAGGAGACGGGCGCGGCGGCCGCGCAGGTGCTCGCCTCGGCCTCCGACCTGTCGCGCCAGTCCGAGCATCTCGGCCAGGAGGTGTCCCGCTTCCTCGCCACCGTCCGGGCCGCCTGAGCCCTCCCGGACGGCAGGACGGCCGGAGGCGGCTCACCGCCTCCGGCCGTTCGTCATTCAAGGGCTCTGCCCCGTGCCGCTTCGGGCGCGACGGAGCCTGCCGGGTGGAGCGCCCCTCTCACTCGTCCGGGCCGCCCGAGGTCATGCCGTAGTTCGGAACGGAGCGGTCGTTCTCCTCGGCGTTGCCGCCCTTGGCGGAGGCGTCGATCCGGCCCGCCGCGAAGGCCGCGCCGCGGGGCGCCCCGCGATGGGAGCGCACCGATCCGGTCGTCGCGACGTCGTCCTCCGGGGTCGGCTGGACGAAGTCGTAGGCGCTCGCCGGCGCGTCGATGTGGGCACCCCAGACGTTGAGCGTGCGCGACGACTGCGCGAAGGCGGGAGCGCCGAGCAGTCCGAAGCCGAGCGCGAGGGCGGAGGCGGAAACAAGAACAGTCTTCATGGCGATTTCTCCGGTTCGGGAACGCCACACCAAGATAAACATCGAGCAACACCAAGAAATCGTCCGCGCGTATTCGCGGCACAGATCTTGGTCTCGCGCAGCAAAACCAAAGTATGATCCTGCCTGCGCCCGCGCAGGGCCCAGGCCGCCGGCGCCATCGCCGGATGCTCGCTGCCGCCACCGTCCCGACCCGCACCACGCAACCTGACCGGGTGCCCGCGCCGACCAAACCTTGGTATGATGGCCTTTCGAACGGCGCCGCCGCATGGTCGCGCCGGATCGCGGCCGCGGCGTGCGGCCCGTCGCGGGTCGAACGGAGACGCGTCGCATGCCCGTGGACCAGTTGTCCGGGGGGCCGGTCGCCCGAGCCCGGTCCGCCGTCGGGACCTGGGGCGTCGGCAGGCGGAGCATCAGGGCCTGGCGTGCCGGGGCGTGGGGCGCCCCCGCCGCGCCGCCGGAGCCGGGACGGCCGGGGCCCGCCCGCAAGGACACGCTGCTCGGCGCCTTCGCGGTGGCGCTCGCCCTCGGCATCTTCCTCGTCGACGCCTTCACGCCGCTGGAGAGCGCGGTCGCGGTCCTCTACGTCGTCGTCATCCTGATCGCGGCGCGCGGCTTCGGGCCCCTCGGCGTCGTGCTCACCGCCGCCATCTGCATCAGCGCCACCGCCGCCGCCTACTGGCTGATGCACGGCCTGTTCAACGGGGATTCGGCGCTGCTGCGCTGCCTCGTGAGCCTCGCGGCGATCGGGCTCGGCACCGTGCTGATCCTGCAGAACCAGCGGGCGGCGGAGCGGCTCGCCGAGCAGGCGAACCTGCTCGAACTGACGCACGACTCGATCTTCGTGCGCGACCGGTCCGACATCGTCACCTTCTGGAACCGGGCCGCGGAGGATCTCTACGGCTGGCGGGCCGAGGAGGTCCGCGGCCAGGACATCCACGAGCTGCTGCGCACCGACTTCCCCGTCGATCCGGCGGCGATCTGGGACGAGCTGACGCGCACCGGCCGCTGGGAGGGCGAGCTCGTGCAGACGGTGCGCGCGGGGCGGCGCGTGACGGTCGAGAGCCGCTGGGCGCTCCAGCGCGACGTCCGCGGCGAGCCGGTCTCGGTGCTGGAGACCAACACCGACATCAGCGACCGCAAGCGCGCGCTCGAAGCCCTCACCGAGAGCGAGCGGCGCTACCGCACCATCTTCGACACGACCCGCGTCTCGATCCTCCAGCAGGACTGGACGGCCGTGCGGGCGGCCCTCGACGGGCTCGCGGGCCAGACCGACCTCGAGCGCCACCTCGCCGACAATCCGGATTTCGTGCGCCGCATGCGCGCGAGCATCACGATCGTCGACGTGAACGCGGTGACCCTGCGCCTCGCGGGCGTGCCCGACCGCTCCGCCTTCATGCGCACGCTCGACGAGTTCCTGCCCGAGGAGGAGCAGACCTTCGCGCGCTCGCTCCTCGCCTTCGCGCGGGGCGAGACGTTCTACGAGGGCGAGACCGAGATCCGGCGGCGGGACGGCAGCACGGTGCCGGTCCTGTTCGGCATCACCTTCCCGGAGCGCCCGGAGGCGCTCGGCTGCGTCCTCGTCTTCGCCGTCGACATCACCGAGCGCAAGGAGGCGCAGGAGGCGCTGCTCGCCGTGCAGGCCGAGCTCGCCCACGCCCTGCGGGTCTCCACCCTCGGCGCCCTCACCGCCTCGATCGCCCACGAGGTGAACCAGCCGCTCGCCGCCATCGTGACCAACGCCGAGGCGTCCCTTCGCTGGCTCGCCCGCGACGTGCCCGACCTCGACGAGGCCCGCGCCGGCATCGCCCGCGTGGTGGCGAGCGGGACTCGGGCGGGCGAGATCGTCGCCCGGATCCGCACCTTCCTGACCAAGGCGCCGCCGCGCCCCACCCCGGTCCGCCTGTGCGAGATCATCGACGAGGCGGCCCTCCTGATCGAGCGCGAGATCCTGCGCCACGAGGTGAGCCTGCGCCGCGAGATCGAGCCGCGCCTGCCGCCGGTGCTCGGCGAGCGGGTGATGCTGCAACAGGTCGTCATCAACCTGATGGTGAACGCCGTGCAGGCCATGGCGGAGACCCGCGACCGGCCGCGCCGCCTCGTGGTCCGGCTCGGCCGCGACGGCGCGTCCGCGCGCGTGTCGGTGATCGACACCGGGCCCGGCCTGACCGACGAGGCCCGGGCCCGCGTGTTCGAGCCCTTCTTCACGACGAAGCGGGACGGGATGGGCATGGGGCTCGCCATCTGCCGCACGACCGTGGAGGCGCATGGCGGCCGGCTCTGGGCCGCCGGGCACGCGGGGCCCGGCACCGCCTTCCACTTCACCCTGCCGCTGCCCGAACCGGAGGCCGCATGATCCGCAGCTCCGCCGCCAAGCCGGCCCCCGAGGCGGCCGAGCCGCCGACCGTCCACGTGGTGGACGACGACCCGGCGATCCGCGACGCCCTCTCCAGCCTGTTCCGCTCCGTCGGACTCGCCGTCCAGGCCGTCGCCTCGGTGGCCGAGTTCCTCGGCAGCCCGCGCCCCGGCACGCCGGGCTGCCTCGTCGTGGACGTACGCCTGCCCGGGCTCAGCGGCCTCGACTTCCAGGGTCAGATGGCGGGGCTCGGCATCCGCATGCCGATCATCCTGATGACCGGCCACGGCGACATCCCGATGTCGGTGCGCGCCATGAAGGCCGGCGCCGTCGACTTCCTGGCAAAGCCCTTCCGCGACCAGGACATGCTCGACGCGGTCGCGGTCGCGCTGGAGCGCGACGCCCGCAGGCGCGACGCCGAGACCGCCCACGAGGCGCTCGCCGCGCTCTACGAGACCCTGACCCAGCGCGAGCGCGAGGTGCTGGCGCAGGTGACGGCCGGGCTGATGAACAAGCAGGTGGCGGGCAACCTCGGCCTCAGCGAGATCACCGTGAAGATCCACCGCGGCAACGTGATGCGCAAGATGAGCGCCCGCTCGCTCGCAGACCTCGTCCGCATGGCCGAGGCTCTGGGCATCCGAACCGGCGGCCAAACCTCCGTATGATTCCAAACTGACCGGTCCGGGCGCATACGGCCTGCGGGGCGCCCGCCATCGTCGCGGTGGCGGCGGCGGCGCCCGCGGCGAGGTCTCATGGCGGAAGCACCCGTGATCGCGATCGTCGACGACGACGAGGCGGTGCGCGTCGCCACCGGCAGCCTCGTGCGCTCGCTCGGCTACACCGCCGAGACCTATTCCAGCGCCCGCGACTTCCTGCGCGCCAGCGCGGCGCGCGAGCCCGCCTGCCTCATCACCGACGTGCAGATGCCGGGCATGAGCGGCGTCGAGCTGCAGGAGGCCCTGGTGGCGGCCGGCCGCCGCCTCCCCGTGATCTTCGTCACGGCCTTCCCGACGGAGAGCCTGCGCAGCCGGGCGCTCGCGGCCGGCGCCAGCGGCTTCCTGCGCAAGCCCTGCGAAGGGCGTGCGATCATCGACTGCCTGGAACGGGCGCTTCGGCAGCGGGCGGCGACCTGAACGGACCCGGGAGCCCGCCGCCCTCGAACAGGCCGCCCCGCCCCTGAAGACAGGCATCTTCGACATATGCGCGCGCCGCAATGGGGGGCTGTTTCAAAAACGACGCTCATTCGGCTAAAGTAAAAAGAAAAAGTTGCGTTGTGTAAAATTGCTTAGGGGGCAATTGAGTGATCGAAGACCCGTTCCTGCGCAAGCTAGAGCGCGCAGTTCAGCTATCCGAAGACGAGCGTTACGCACTCCAGAGCTTGACCTTCAACCGCAGGACCTTACCGGCACGGCACGACATCGCGACCGGAGACGTGACGGACCGGGTCTACCTCGTGATGAGCGGCTTCGCCTGCCGCTACAAGACGCTTCCTTCCGGCAACCGCCGCATCGTCTCCTTCGTCCTGCCCGGCGACCTCTGCTACATGCACGATGCGGGCGCGTTCGGGCGGGACCTGCGCGTGGGGGCGCTGACGCCCTGCTCGGTCGTCGACCTCTCGCGCTCCAAGCTCGTCGAGCTGATCGGGCTCCATCCCGGCATCAGCCGCGCGATCTGGTGGGTGACCCTGCGCGAGCTCAGCCGCGCCCGGGAGTGGATCGTCAACGACACGCGCCCGGCGGACCGGCGCCTCGCCCATCTCCTGTGCGAGTTGCTGGTCTGCCTCCAGGTGATCCAGCAGGCGGACGAGCACGGCTTCGAGTTCCCGGTGACCCAGGTCGACGTGGCGGACGCGCTGGGGATCTCGCACGTCCACATCAACCGCGTCCTGCAGAGCCTGCGCTCGAGCGGGCTCGTCGCCTGGAGCAGCCAGCATGTGACGATCCCGGACGTGGACGGCCTCCGGGCTTACGCCGAGTTCGACCCGGCCTACCTCTGCTTCGAGGGCTTCGGCCCCTGACCCCGGAGGGCGCCCCGAACCCAGGGTGGCGACCGCACCGCCGGCGGCCGCCCCGCTGCTCGCGTGAAACTTGATCCAGGTTAGTGCCGTTACAGGGGGCAGGATCCAGCCGCCCGCTCGAGAAGAAGAATGGACAACATCACGCTGCAACCGGTGCAGATCGCGAGCCTCTGCGCGGACACCGACGGGCGCATCGCCTTCGCGGACGGCAAGCTTGTCGCCGTGCTCGTTCGCCTGAGCGAGGAGTTGCACGGCGCCGACGGGCGCGCCGGCCAGTGGTGCGTGGAGGTCGGCTTCGGGGCCTGCGACGTCGGCGTGCTGTCCGTACGGTTCGACGGGCTCGACGCGGCGCGCCGCTGGATCGCGGAGCGGATGGCGATGGCGACGACGGACTGAAGGCCGGCTCCCGCCGACCGTCCGATTCGCGACGGACGGCAGATCGGGGCCCGGCCCGGTGCTACATCTCCCGCCAAGCTCGATCCCGCCGGCGCGCAGACGGTGCGGGCGCCGGAGGTGCCGCGATGTTCCTGACGCACGCGTCGCTGTGGCTGTCGGGCCTGCTGATCGTCGGCGTGCCGACCCTGCTGGCGATGTTCGGGCCGATCCTGATCCGGCGCCGGATCAGCTTCGCGAAGCTGCGCACCAACAACGAGGTCGCCGGGTTCAAGTTCGCGACGGTCGGCGTCCTCTACGCGGTGCTCCTCGCCTTCGCGGTCATCGTGGTCTGGGAGAAGTTCAGCGAGGCGGAGCGCAAGGTGGCGCAGGAGGCGGGCGCCCTTGCCGTGCTCTACCGGCTCAGCGACGGCCTGGACGCGGCCTCGCGGGAAGGCTTCCGCGCCGGCCTGACCCGCTACATCCGCGCGAGCGTCGAGGAGGACTGGCCCGCGATGGAGCGCGGCGAGACCGCGCCGGGCGCGCGGCAGGCGCTCGACGCCATCTACGCCGCCGCCCTGGCGACGCGCCCCGGAGACCCTCGCTCCGAGGTCGTCCTCGCCGAGATCCTGAACCAGCTCGACCACGTCACCGAGGCTCGCCGCGACCGCCTGATCATGGCTTCCGGCAGCGTGCCGGACGTGCTCTGGCTGGTGCTGGCGAGCGGCGCCGTCCTGACGATCAGCTTCACCTTCTTCTTCGCGGCCGAGAACCTGCGCGTGCAGACCATCATGACCGGGATGCTGTCGATCCTGATCTTCTCCGGGCTGCTCGTGATCGTGGCGATCGACCATCCCTTCGCGGGCTCGGTGCGGGTGACGCCCGAGGCGCTCGACCAGGTGCTGGAGAATTTCGGCGCCTCCTGAGCGGGCCTCAGCCGAGCTCGAAGGTCGTGATCCCGAAGGTCTCCGCGAGCGGCAGCCCAGGCGCCGCCCCGCGATACATCCGGGCGGTCTCGAAGACCGGCGACAGGCCGAGCGTCTCGGCAAGCCGCACCGCGGCGCCGTTGGGCTCCGGCACGTCGAGGGCGACCGGTCCGGGCAGGCCGGCGACGAGCCCGGCGAGGAGCGCGGACGCCGCGTCGGCGTCCGGGGCGAACAGGGGCCCGACCTTGTGACCGTGCCGGCAGGCGCGCACGACGCCGTAGCCCGCGACCGCGCCGTCCGCGACGAGGGCGCGGACCCCGCGCCCGCCGCCGAGCCAGCAGCGCAGGAACGCCTCGCGCGGCGCGGGGAAGAAGCGCCGGTCGAACGCCAGTACCGCCGGCAGGAGCGCCGCGTCGACGGGGACGACGCGCGGATCGGGCGGGCCGGACGGGCGCGGCGTGCCGGAGAAGCGGACGTTGCGGTGGGCGAGGACGAACCCGGCGCGCGCGTAGGCCCCCTGCTGCTCCACCACCCCGTCGAGCCCGACCGTGCCGCCGGGAAGCCGTCCGAGACCGGCCTCCCAGAGCCGGCGCCCGAGGCCCTGCCCGCGGCGGTCCGGCCGCACGATGAAGAGGCCGAGGAAGCCGAATGCCTCGCCGTAGCGGACCAGGGAGATCGAGCCGGCGGGCGCGTCCCCGTCGTGCAGCATCAGGAAGCCGCCCGGATCGGCCGCGCGGAAGCAGGCGCCGTCGTCGAGGCCCGGGTTCCAGCCCTCGGCCGCGGCCCAGTCGAGGGCAAGCCCGAGCTCGGCCGGGGACATGGTCCGGATGCTGATCCCGTCTCCGGGATGGGGGCTCGCCATCGCGCACCGCTCCTCGCCGCCGGTCCGGGCGAGGCCCGGACGCGCTGCCGCCGCGGAGTCAGGATAATGCATCCGCGGCGGCCTGGAACCCGGGCCGCCCGGAAGGCCCCTCAGGCCGCCGTGAGGCGGGCCTTGCTGAGCGGCAGGCTGCGCAGCCGCTGCCCCGTGAGCGCGGCCACCGCGTTGACCACGGCGGGGGGCACGCCGGGCAGGCCCGGCTCGCCGATGCCGCCCATCGGGGCGCCGCTCTCGACGATCGCCACGTGGATCCGCGGCATCCGCGTCCGGTCGAGGATCGGGTAGGCGTCGAAGTTGCGCGCCTGGCGCTGGCCGCCCTCGTAGACCACCTGCTCCAGGAGCGTCGCCGAGAGACCGAGCGCGGCCGCGCCCTCGACCTGACGCTTGACGATGCTCGGGTTGACGACGCTGCCCGGGTCGATCGCGATCCAGAGGTCGTGCACCCGCGCCTCGCCGTCCTCCAGCGAGACCTCGGCGATGGTGGCCGTCTCCGAGCCGAAGGGAGAGGCCATCGAGACGCCCCGCGCCCGCCGGCCGCCCTCCGGCCCCGCGAAGGGGCCGCGCTTCCAGCCCCCCGCGAGGTCGGCCGCCGCCTGCAGCAGGGTGCGGTGGCGCGGGCTGTCCCTGAGGAGCGCCATGCGCAGCGCGAACGGATCCTGGCCGCCGGCCTCGGCGATCTCGTCGAGGAAGCTCTCGTAGAAGTAGTCGTTCATCGAGTGCCCGACCGAGCGCCAGAAGGCGATCGTGACCGGGTGTGGCACCTTCACGTAGTCGAGCCTGCGGTTCGGGATCGCGTAGGGCTTCTTGTCGAGGCCCTCGACCACCGAGGAATCGACCGGGCTCTTGAAGATCGAGCCGAACCAGCGGCCGATCGGCCCCTCGCCGACCGCGCGCGTCGTCAGGGCGACCGGCAGTCCGTCCCGGCCGATCGCCGCCCGGAAGCGCACGAAGCCGAGCGGGCGCACCGCGTCCATGCCGAACTCCTCCTCGCGCGACCAGAGCACGCGGACGGGCCGGCCCGTGGCCTTCGCCAGCAGGATCGCCTGCGGGAAGGGGTTGCCCGGCCCGTAGAAGAAGTGGCGCCCGAAGAAGCCGCCGAGCATCGGCGAGTGGATGCGCACCCCGTCGGGCTGGAGCCCGGCGACCTTGGCGGCGACCTGCTGGAACACCTCCGGCATCTGGTTCGGCAGCCAGAGGTCGAGGCTCCCGTCCGGCGCGAACCGCGCCACCGAGGCCGGCGGCTCCAGCTGCGCGTGCGCGAGGTAGGGCGCGTCGTACTCCGCCTCGATCACCGTCGCGGCCCCGGCGAAGGCCGCCTCGACGTTCCCCTCCTGCTCGGCCGCGATGCCGGGCTCGGTGGAGGATTTCAGGGCGGCGAGCATCGCGGCCGAGGAGAACGCGCCCGAGACGGTGGCGACGCCCTCCGGCGCCGGCTCGGTCCAGGTGACCGCGAGGGCCTCGACGGCCTTGCGGGCCCGCCACCAGGATTCCGCCACGACCGCCACCGCGCCGGGCAGGCGGTGGACCGAGTGGACGCCGGGCATCGCGCGCACCTCCGCCTCGTTGGCGACCGAGCGCGGCTCGGTGCCGAGATGGGGCGCGTGGACCACGGCGGCGTGCAGCATGCCGTCGAGGCGGATGTCGATCGCGTACTCGGCCCGGCCCGTGGACTTGTCGCGGGCATCGAGGCGCGGCACCGGCTTGCCGATGTAGCGGAAGGTCTTCGGATCCCTCAGGGGCACGTCGTCGCGCGGGACGAGCGCGAGTGCGGCCTCGGCGAGGTCGCCGTAGCCGAGCGCGCGGCCGGACGCTCCGTGCAGGACGCGGCCGTTCTCGGTCGTCAGCTCGTCCTGGCGCACGGCGAGGCGGGCGGCGGCGGCCCGCAGCAGCATCTCGCGGGCGGTGGCGCCGAGGCGGCGCATCGCGTCGAAGCTGGAGCGGGTCGAGAAGCTGCCGCCCGTCAGGCGCAGGCCGTTGACGACGGCGTAGTCGGGCCCCGGCGGGGCGCATTCCACGGAGAAGCGGGCGGGGTCGAGGTCGAGCTCCTCGCCGATGGTCTGGGCGAGCCCCGTGTTGATGCCCTGGCCGCCCTCCACGAAGGGGCTCAGGAGCCGGACCGTGCCGTCAGGCCGGATCTCCAGGAAAGCGGCGACGCGGGTGCCCGGTTTCGGCGCGATGGCGCCCGCGCCCTCCGCCGGCGAGCCGCCGGCGCGGGCGGGCCCGGCGCGCAGGCCGACGCCGAGGAGGAGCGCGCCCGAACCGGCGCCGAGGAAGCCGCGGCGGGACAGGTTGCGCACGGGCTCGCGCGCGGTAGACGCGCCGGAAGCGGCGGCGAGGAGCGGCGGGGTGAGATCGTTCATGGCGCCCTCCCCTCTCAGGCCGCGGCGCGGCGCACGGCGGCGCCGATGACGTTGTAGGTGCCGCAGCGGCAGAGGTTGGTCATCGCCTCCGCGATGTCCGCGTCGGTCGGCTTCGGGTTCTGCTTCAGAAGGCTCGTGGCGGCCATGACCTGGCCGGACTGGCAGTAGCCGCACTGGGGCACCTCGATGCCGACCCAGGCCTCCACAACCCGGCGGCCGACCGGATCCTGCTCGATCGCCTCGATGGTGGTGACGGCCTGCGCGCCGACGCCGTCGAGCGGCATCTGGCAGGAGCGGGTCGCCTGCCCGTCGATCAGCACCGTGCAGGCACCGCACTGGCCGATGCCGCAGCCGTACTTCGTGCCGGTGAGGTGGAGATCGTCGCGCAGGACGAAGAGGAGCGGCGTATCCGGCTCGGCATCCACGGAATGTTCGCGGCCGTTGATCGTCAGCTTGATCATCGCGTGGTCCTCCCGGTCGAGGTGCGAGGCATGGCTATGCTTATGGCGATCCCCGGCGCACCGAAATGTCATAATCCCATCGTTTCAGGACATCGCCGGCCCCGCTCAGGCCGGTGCCGGCAGGCGCGTCTCGCGCCGGAACGCCCCCGGGTTGCGCCCGTAGATCCGCAGGAAGGCGCGGCGCATGCGCTCCCGGTCGGCGAAGCCGGTCTCCGCCGCGATCACCTCGAGGGAGTGCCGCCCCTGGGCGAGCATCACCCGCGCCGCGTCGGCGCGCAGGCGCTCGATCACCTTGGCCGGGGGCTGGCCGAGCTCCGCGTGGAAGGCGCGGCTGAACTGGCGCGGCGAGAGCCGGGCGATCTCCGCGAGCTGGGAGACGGTGAGCGCCTCGCGCAGGTTCAGGCGCGCGAAGTCGAGCGCCCGCTGGATGCGGTCGGACCGCGGCTCGAGGTCGATCAGGCTCGACGCCTGCGGCTGCGCGCCGAACCGGCGCCGGTCGAGGAGCATGCGGCGCGCGACCTCCCGGGCCGTCGGCCGGCCGAGGTCGTCCTCCACGAGGGCGAGCGCCATGTCGATCGAGGCGGTCATCCCGGCCGAGGTCCAGACCGTGCCGTCGTTGACGAAGATCCGGTCGGTCTCGACCCGCAGGTCGGGGTAGCGCGCCTGGAGAGCGGCGGTGTTCAGCCAGTGGGTCGTGGCCCGGCGGCCCCCGAGGAGGCCGATCTCGGCCAGCACGAAGACGCCGGTGCAGAAGCTGGCGACCCGGCGCGCCCCCGCCGCCGACCGGGCCGCGTAGTCGAGGAGCGCGGGAGAGCCCGCCTCCATCCCCGTGAACGCGCCGATGATGAAGGTGTCGAAGGCGCCCGGGGCGGCGTCGACGGGCTCGGTCTCCACGCCGAACCCCACGTTGGTCGGGACGCTGCCGCCCCGCTCCGAGACCAGCCGGACCTCGTAGGCCCGGCTGCCCGCGACGCCGTTCGCGGCCTGGAACACCGAGAGCGCGGCGAGCGACATCAGCTTGAGCTCGGGAATGGCCAGCACGCCTATGGTCAGCATCGGCTCGACATTCCTCCGAACCTATCCGTGTCGGTGCACGCGAAGGTTGTACCTCGCCGCTCCGCAAGGGAACCCGGTCGCGCGCTCCGGTCCGCTAGCGTCCGCTCACATTAGATGCATATACATCTAATGTGAGCGGTGTGCCCGCCCCGGGCCGGCCGCGCAAGTGTCCGGGCGCACGCGCCGCCCGGCCCTCAGCCGCTCAGCGCCCGCAGCTCGCCCCGGGCGATGCCGAGGAGGGTGCGGCCGGCGAGCCCCGCGATGACGAGCGTGGCGAAGGCCAGCAGCGCCAGGGCGATCGCGTCGGCGACGGGCGAGCCCGCATGGTCCGCGTAGCGCAGGGCCGCGGCGGCGGTCGCGGCGAGCGGGAAGCTCACGGCCCACCACGAGACCCGGAACGGACAGCAGAAGGGCAGGTCGCGCTGGCGCCCGACGAGCACGGCGAGCACGAACAGGGTCAGCATGAACAGCGCCTCCGCGAAGGCGTCGATGCGCCCCGTGACCGCGACGTAGCTGGAGAAGCCGACCGCGAAGGGCGCGATCAGGATCATCAGGGTCGGCCGCAGCGCCGCCGGCAGGGGTTCCTCGAACAGGAGCCGCGAGAAGATCAGCGTGAACAGGGGCAGCGCGAAGAACAGGCCGACGCTCAGGCCGAACTGGCCGACCGCGTGGGCCGCCGGCAGGTCGAGGACGGGCAACGCGAGGGGCAGGTCGAAGAGCCCGACCACGGGGACGACCCAGGCCGGCGTGGCGTGGGCGACCTGCTGGCGGCTGCCCATCCAGCGGCTGACGATCACGAGGGCGAACACGACCATGGCGGCGGCGGCCAGGATCCAGATGCCGCGGGCGAGCACGGGGGCGGAGCGCGCGAGCAGGATCGGGATCAGCAGGAGGCTGATCAGGATGGTGCCGAACAGGTTTCCGGCGATCGGATGGTTGAACTCGGCCACCACCGCAGCCCGGGCGGTGACGACCTTCGCGCCGTAGGCGAGCGCCAGGGCCGCGAAGGCGGCGAGCGCCACCCAGCCGACCGCGTCGGCGACGAGGGCGGGCACGCCGTAGCGCTGGCCGGCGAGCCGCCACGCTACGCTGAGCCCGGTGAGGCCCATGACGGAGCCGAACAGGCTCACCGGCAGGTACTCGAAATGCTGTCTGCGGACGCTCCCGGCCGGGCGCGCGGCGGCCTCGGCCTCGGGAACGGAGATCGTGCTCATGGCGGCGGACTCTCGCTCGAATCGTCGATGGACGAGAGCTATGCCGCGGCGAGCCCGCCCTCGATGGCCGATCGGCGCAATCGGATGTCGGGGCGGATCAATCGCTGCTATTGTCAGTTGCAGCGGGGCCGGCCCGCCCGGAGCATGGCGTGCAGGCGATCCCCACCGACGCGACGGCCGACGCTCTGACGGGTCTCGCGCCGATGCTTCGGGTGCGGCCCGAGCTGCAGGACCTGTGCTGGTTCAGCGGCCCCTGGCGCTCCGAACACCCGGCCGAGCCGGCGGGGTTCGCGCCCTTCCACATCGTCACGCAGGGCGCCTGCCGGATCCGCGTCGCGAGCCTGCCGCCGCTCGATCTCGGCGCCGGCGACGTCGTCCTGCTGCCGCAGGGCGAGGCCCACGCGATCGGCGACGGCTCCGGCGCCGGGCACGGGCCGCCCGTGCGGGTGCGTGCCCACGGCAGCGTCCGCTTCAAGAGCAACGTCGCGGCCGAGCCCGAGACGGAGGTGATCTGCGGCCGGCTGCATTTCGGTGCCGGGATCGGCGGCCTCGTCCCGGCCCTGCTGCCCCGGATGATCGTGATGCGGACCGAGGGCGAGACCGCCCTGCGCATCCGGGCCCTGATCCTGGCGATCCGGGACGAGCTCGGGCAGGCGCGGGTGGGCGCGGCGGCCATCGCCGCCGACCTCGCGAGCGCGCTCCTGATGATGGCCCTGCGCGCGCATCTCGAGACCGACCGGGCGGGCAGCAGCCTGCTGCGGCTCCTCTCGGAGGCGGCGACGGCGCGCCTGCTCAGGTCCCTCGCCCTGGACCCGGCGCGTGCCTGGACGCTCGACGCCATGGCGGAGGAGGCGCATGTCTCGCGGGCGACCCTGGTCCGGGCCTTTCGCCGCGCCGCCGGTCTCGCGCCGCTCACCTTCCTGACCGACCTGCGGCTCGCGCTGGCCCAGCACCGGCTCGCCACGAGCGATGCCCCGCTCGGCCGGATCGCCGCGGAGGTCGGCTACGAATCCGAGAGCGCGTTCAGCCGGGCCTTCCTGCGCCGCTTCGGCCTGCGCCCCGGCGAGGCGCGCCGGGTCGCCCGGCCCGCCGCCTGAGGAGACCGCCTCAGGCGCGGTCGGCGACCGGGGGCGGGCCCGCCTGAGGCGCCCCCTTCCGGCCCGCGCGCCACTCCTCGATCCGCTGCAGGACCACGTAGAGCGAGGGCACGAACAGCACCGCGAGGCACGTCGAGGCGAGCATGCCGCTGAACACCGCGATGCCGATCGACTTGCGGGCGGAGGCGCCGGCCCCGCTCGCCGTGACGAGCGGCAGCACGCCGAGGATGAAGGCGAAGGAGGTCATGAGGATCGGGCGGAAGCGCAGCCGCGCGGCCTCCACCGCGGCGGCGGCGATCTCCATGCCCTCCTGGCGCTTCTCGCGGGCGTACTCGACGATGAGGATCGCGTTCTTGCTGGCGAGCGCGATCAGCAGGACGAGGCCGATCTGCGTGTAGAGGTTGTTGGCGGCCCCGAGCCCCATGAGCGCGCCGACCGTGCCGAGGAGCGCGAGCGGAACGCCGAGCAGCACCGCGAGCGGCAGGATCCAGCTCTCGTACTGGCCGGCCAGCACGAAGTAGACGAGCACGAGGGCGAGCGCGAACACCACGTAGATCTGCGTGCCGACCGCCTTCTCCTGGTAGGACATGGCGGTCCAGTCGAAGCCTGCGCCGGGCGGGAGCACGCTGCCGGCGATCTGCTCCATCAGGCCGAGCGCCTCGCCCGAGCTGTAGCCCGTGGCGGCGCCTCCGACGATGGTGGCGGTCGGGTAGAGGTTGTAGAGGCTGACGAGGGGCGGCCCCTGCACCGTCTTCACCGTGACGATGGTCCCGAGCGGCACCATCGTGCCGTTGCCCGCCTTCACGTAGAGGTTCGCGATGTCCTCGGGCCGCAGCCGGTAGTCCGGGGCCGCCTGCACGTAGACCTGGAAGGTGCGGCCGAACTTGTTGAACTGCGTCACGTAGGACGAGCCGACGTAGCTCGACAGGGTCGAGAAGACCTGCCCCACCGTGACGCCGAGCGCCTCCGCCTTGACCCGGTCCACGAGGACCGAGAGTTGCGGCGCGCCGGCCCGGAACGAGGTGTTCAGGCGCTGGAGCGCGGATTGCGAGCTCCCGTTCGCCACGATGGTGCGGGCGAGGCTCTCGAGGAGCGCGTAGTCGAAGCTGCCGTTGCGCAGCTCCACCTGCATGGTGAAGCCGCTGGCGTTGCCGATGCCCTGGATCGGCGGCGGCACCAGCACGAAGGTCGCCGCTCCCTCGATCTCCTCCAGGCCCCGGTTCAGGTGCCCGATGAGGCTGCGCAGGTCCTGCCCCGTCGCCTTCTCGCGCGCGTCCCAGTCCTTCAGGATCACGTAGGCGACGCCGGCATTGGGCAGCGAGGCGTTGGAATCGAGCACCGAGATGCCACTGATCGTGAGCACCTGATCGACGCCCGGGACCTCCTTCGCCAGGGCGCTGACCCGCTGCATCACCGCGTCGGTGCGCTCCTTGGCGGCGCCGTCCGGCAACTGCGCGCCGACGAGGACGTAGCCCTGGTCCTCGATCGGCAGGAAGGCGGTGGGCAGGCGCGTCAGGCCCCAGGCGGCCACGCCCCCGAGCGCGAGCGCCGCCAGCACCATGGCGAGGCTGTGCCGGACCATGCGGGCGATCAGGCGGGCATAGGCCGCCTCGGCGGCGTCGTAGACCCGGTTGAAGGCCCGGAACAGCACGTTGCGCCGCTCGGGCGGCACGGGCGGGCGCAGCCAGAGCGCGCACTGGGTCGGCTTCAGCGTCATCGCGTTGACGGCGCTGATCAGCGCGGTGGCGGCGATCACCAGGGCGAACTGCTTGTAGAGCTGGCCGGTCAGGCCGGGCAGGAAGGCGGCCGGGATGAAGACCGACATCAGCACGAGGGTGATGCCGATGATCGGGCCGAACAGCTCGTCCATGGCCTTCTCGGCGGCGAGCTTCGGCGGCAGGCCGCGCTCGATGTGGCGTGCGACGCCCTCGACGATCACGATGGCGTCGTCCACCACGATGCCGATGGCGAGCACGATCGCGAACAGGGTCGAGAGGTTGACCGTGAAGCCGAGCGCGGCCATCGCCGCGAAGGCGCCGATGATGGTGACCGGCACGGTCGTCGCGGGAACGAGCATCGCCCGCCAGTCCTGCACGAACACCATGATGACGATGAGCACGAGGATCCCGGCCTCGAACAGCGTGACGTAGACCTCGCGGATCGAGGCCTCGACGAAGGCCGTCGTGTCGAAGGGCACCGCGTAGACGAGGCCGGGCGGGAAGCTCCTGCCCAGCGTGTCCATGCGGGCCCGGACCTCGCCCGCCACCGAGATCGCGTTCGCCTCGGGCAGCTGGTAGATCCCGATGCCGGCCGCGGGCTGGCCGTTCAGCGTGAAGGACTGGCTGTAGGTCTGGGCGCCGAGCTCGACCCGGCCGACGTCGCGCAGCCGCGTGATGCGCCCGCCGTCCTGCGCGTCGGCCTTGAGGACGATGTTCTCGAAGTCGGGGGCGTTGTCGAGCCGCCCGTTCACGTTGATCGTGTACTGGAAGTCCTGGCCCCGCGGGGCGGGCGGCATCCCGACCGCGCCCGCCGTCACCTCCTGGCTCTGCTGCTGCACGAGGCTGATCACGGTGTCCGGCGTCAGCCCGCGGGCCTGCACGAGGTCGGGGTCGAGCCAGATCCGCATGGCGTACTGGCCGGCGCCGAACACCGTCACGCTGCCGACGCCGGGCAGCCGCGCCAGTTCGCTCTGGAGGTTGATGACGCCGTAATTGGCGAGGAACAGGCTGTCGTAGCGCCCGTCCGGCGAGGACAGCGTGACGAACTGGAGGATCGCGGTCGACTTCTTCTGCGTCGTCACCCCCTGCACCTGCACGGCCTGCGGCAGCTGGGACATCGCGATGGCGACGCGGTTCTGCACCAGCACCTGGGCCTGGTCGGCGTTGGTGCCGATCGCGAAGGTGACGGTGAGCGTGTAGGTGCCGTCGCTCGCGCTCGTCGACTGCATGTAGAGCATGCCCTGCACGCCGTTGACCTGCTGCTCGATCGGCAGGGCGACGGTGTCCACCACCGTGCGGGCGCTCGCGCCGGGGTAGCGCGTCGTCACCTGCACGGTCGGCGGCACCACGTTCGGGTACTGCGCCACCGGCAGGTTCCAGAGGGAGACCGCCCCGATCAGCACCATGACGAGGGCCAGCACGTTGGCGAGGACCGGCCGCTCGATGAAGAAGCGCGAGATCATGGTGGCCTTCGTCGGTTGGAGGCGCCGGTCGGGCGCGCGTCAGCGCCGGGTCGGATCCGGCGCGGCAGCCTCGGCCGCCGCCTCCTGCGTCACCTTCTGCGGCGCCACCTTCGAGCCCGGCACCGCCCGCTGCAGCCCGTCGGTGATCACCCACTCACCGGGTTTGAGCCCGGCCTCGATCACGCGGTACCGGCCCTCGCGCGGGCCGGGCGTGACGAGGCGCTGCGCCACCACGTCGTCCGCGCCGACCACGAGGACGTAGCTGCCCTGCTGGTTCGTGCCGATCGCGTCGTCGCGCACGAGCAGACCCTTGTCCTGCCGCTCCAGGGGCACGCGCACCCGAACGAACAGGCCGGGCATCAGGGCGTGCCGGCCGTTCTCGAACAGGCCGCGGGCGAGCAGCGTCCCCGTTGAGGGGTCGATCTGCGGCGCCACGTAGTCGAGATGGCCCGCGTGCGGGTAGCCGGTCTCGTTCTGGAGGCCGATCTCGACCGGGATCTTCGAGACGTCGCCGAGGGTGCGCCCCTGCTTGGCGAGGCCGTCCTTCACGAGGAGGACCTGCTGCTCGCTCACGTTGAAGTAGACGTAGAGCGGATCCACCCGCACGATCGTGGCGAGCTTCGTCGGGCCGCCGACCCCGACGAGCCCGCCCACGTCGACAAGGTGGTTCGTGACGATGCCGTCGAAGGGCGCCAGCACCTGCGTGTAGCCGAGGTTGATCTCGGCGAGGTCGAGGTTCGCCTGGGCCTCGGTGACCGAGGCGGTCGCCTGGTCGAGCTTGGTCTTGGTGTCCTCGACATGGGCCTGCGAGGCGAATTCCTGCTTCCCCAGCGTCGACTGGCGCTGGTACTCGGACTGGGCGTTCGTGCGGGCCGCCTCCTGCGAGGCGAGGCTGCCCTGGGCCTGCTTGAGCTGCGCCTCGTAGGTGTTGCGCTGGATGCCGAACAGCGGCGTGCCCTTCGCGACCCGCGCCCCGTCCTTGTAGGTGATCGATTCGAGGAAGCCCTGGACGCGGGCCTCGAGATCGACCGTGGCGAAGGCCTGCGTGTTGCCCGTCATCTCGAGGTAGCGCGTCACCGGCCGCTCCAGCGGCTGCGAGACCGACACGGTCGGTGCGGGCGGCGCCACGTACTGGTTCTTCTCGTTGCAGCCGCAGGCGAGCGCGAGCATCCCCGCCCCGGCAGCGAGCGAGGCCGGGCGGCGGCGCGGCCGGGCCGGGGCTGGCGGACGGGGCCGCGTGCGGGGCGTGGCGTTCGACATGGGGATCCGCCCGGTGGACCGTCCGGCCGGCGCGCGGGGCGGCGCCGGCGGCCCGGTCAGTTCGCGCCGGCCTTGGCCTCGCGGGAGAGGGTCAGGCATTCGAGGAGATCCACGTAGCTCGGGATCCCGTTGAGCTGCGCCTCGGCCGCGCAGCGCTGGCGCTCGACGGCGGAAAAGCTCGTCCACTGCTTCGTGACTTCGGTGCGCGCGGTGGCCTCGTCGTCGAGGCAGCGCTTCTCCCGCTTCGGGTCGAGGCTCATCAGGGAAGTGGCCGCGTGGCAGCCGGGCCGGATGTCGAAGACCGGCACGCCCTCGGCGGCCGCGTGCGCGAGTGTCGTCGCCAACAGGGCGACCGGGATCGTGAGCATCATGTGCGTGCGGTCCTGTACGAGAAACGAGCGAGAAATCCGGTGCGCTCCAGTACGAACACAGTCGCCGTCAATGTCGCGACGATCGCACCTCCACCTGATCCAATCAACACCGCCTCTTGGATTAGGGCAAGACTTGAGAATTGTCCTTCACATTCCTTCACGTTCCGTGGCAGGCCCGCGCGCCGACTCGGCGAGCCGCGGGTCTGCCGGGGCGCCGTCCGGCTCGCCGAGGGCCGCGCGCCGCCCGGCGATGACGTGGCGCGCGTGCGCCGTCGCCGCCGCGACGGTCGCCCACCGGTCCGAGCCGGACGAGCCCTCGGCCTGCCGCGTCAGCGCGGTCGCCACCAGCCCGTGCAACTCCCGGTCGAGAGCGGCGAGCGCCGCCCGGTCGGCCTCCTCGGCCGCCTCGGCGATCTCGACGAGGCGCAGGAGCAGCTTGCGGTCCCGCCCCGTCTGCCGGCGGCGCCGGCGCTCCGCGAGGATGGCGAGGCTCGATCCGGTGAGGCTCACCAGGATGCCGACCACGTAGACGTAGCTCTCGGAGGTGTCGAAGAAGCTCTGGTCGCCGTTGCTGAGATAGGCGGCGACGCCCGGGTGGATCGGCAGCACCGGATCCTTGTCGTCGGTGTCGGGCGCCTCGATCTGGTTGGCGAGCGGCGTCGCCTCCAGGAGCATCGGCTTCATGGTGAAGACCGTCCGGGCGATGGCCGCCGCCAGGATGTCGAGCATCGTGCGGGAGGCGACGAGCCGGTACGTCACGGCGACGCTCGTCACCGTGTCCCCCGGCACCTCTGGCCGGCCCCGGAAGGCGCCGGCCGGCACGTCGAGGGACTCGAGGCCCGGCAGGCGCTTGCCGATCGCCTCCGCCTCGTCGATGGCCATGAGCTTCGGCGTGCCCTTCTCGGCCCGGGCCAGGCTCGCGACCGCGTCGACCACGACGCCCGGCCCGATCGGCCCGACCGCCAGGATCGCGGCGGCCTGCCGGTCCCTGACCGCGCGGCCGATCGCGTCGAGCGGCAGGACCGTGCGGCGCACGCTCGCGGCCGGCACGTCGAAGTAGCCGAGCAGATGGTCGAGCAGGCGCTCGTCCTCCGCCGGAGCGGACCCGGCCGGCAGCGCCACCGCGTGCCCGGACAGGCCGCCGACCGAGTCGACGCCGCTGTGGGGCGGGAGCACGAAGGCGACCACGTCCCGCCGCAGGATCGCGATCGTCTGGGCGTTGCGCGGGGGCGGCAGGTCGCTGCGGATGACCGCGAGGTTGACCCGGCCCTCCTCGAGGTCCCGGCCCGATCCCGCGAGGCTGTCGCTCTCCACGACGACGAGGCGCACCCGCGGATGCACCTTGGCGTTCGCCGCCGCGATCGCCTTGACGAGGCGGTGGATGCCGGTGCCGGGCGGGCCTGCCGCGATGCGCAGGTCCGCCCGCGGCATCCCGAGATACAGCGCCCCCGCCGCGACGCCGACGAGCGCGAAGATCCCCGCGAGCACGCGGACACCCCACATCCGATCCTCCCGCCGGTCGCTGCCCGCTGGGGAACGACCTGCACTTGAGCGATGTCAAGATGTCATCAGGCTTTAACTCACGCAATCTCGGTACGCTTTGATATCATAGACTGACATTGGCCGCAGGCATAAGGTGCGGCCAGCTTCTCGAAGCTTTCCTCCCACTTGGAGGAAGCGCACCGTTGCTTGCGGCCGACGCTTCGGCCCCGGGCCGGGCACCGACGTCTTGTGCAGGTTCCGTTCGGTCTTCGCCGGGCCCGCTCGCTTCCGGAGCCCGGCGTCGCGCGGCGTTCGCCGGGGCGCCGGCAGGCCGGGCGCGGGAGGGAACACGTCATGCGGCCGCTGATCCCGCTCGGGCTCCTCGCAGCCCTCGTCCTCCCGCTCTCCGCGCCCGCGGCCGAGACCGCCGCACAGCCGGCGAGCCCGCCGGCCCAGGCGGCGCCCTCCGTCGAGCCCGCCGCCCTGGCGCTGCTGAAGGCGACGGGCGCGGCGCTGGCGGCGGCCCGGAGCCTCAGCTTCACGGCGCTCGCCGTGCACGACGTGCCGAGCGCGGAGGGGCAGTCGGTCTTCTACGTCGGCCGCAGCCGGGTCGAGCTGAGGCGGCCCGACCGCCTGCGCGTCGTCACGGACGGCGACGGGCCCTCCCGCGAGCTCATCCTGGACGGGCGCAGCCTGACCCTGTTCCGCCCCGAGGCGCGCACCGTGGCCACGATGCCCGCGCCTGCGAGCCTCGACGCGGCGCTGCGGGCGGAGGTCGCGGCGGCCGGCGAGACGCAGGCCTTCGCCGACGTGCTGCTGGCCAACCCCGCGCAGGCCCTCACGGAGGGCCTCACCCGCGCCTTCGTGGTCGGCCGCTCGCGCCTCGTCGGCGGCGTCGAGACCGACGTGGTGGCCTTCGCGGACCGGGACGCGCAGGCGCAGATCTGGATCGGCGTGCAGGACCGCCTGCCGCGCCAGCTCTGGGTGACGGAGACGGGCGCGCCGGGCCGCCCGCGCGACGCGGTGACCTTCTCGGACTGGGTGGTCGACCCGCCGCTCGAGGACCGCGTCTTCTCCACCGCCCACACCGAGGGGGCGCAGGCCGTCCCCTTCCCGGCATCCGCCTATTGAGGGAGGCACCGATGAGACGGCTCGTCGTCACGCTCGCGGCCGGCGCCGCGCTCGCGGGCCTCGCGACGCCCGCCGACGCCTTCTGGGTCGCGCGCGGCTGGCGCGGCGGCGTGGCCGCCGGGGGTATCCGCGCCCCGATCCTGGCGCGGGAAGCCCTCCTCGCGCGGTGCTGGCGCTGCGCGCCGGCGGCGGCGGCCCTCGCCGGCACCGCGCTCGCCGGCGCGGCCGTCGCCGGGGCGGCCGCGGGTACGGGCTCGACGGCGCCCCCCGCCGGATCCTCCGCGCAGGGCGCCCCGCCTCCGGCCCAGGGTTCAGGCTCGAGTTCAGGCTCGAGTTCAGGCTCGAGTTCAGGCTCGAGTTCAGGCGCGAGCCCGCAGGTGGCGCAGGCGGGCGGCGGGGGCGGCAACGCCGCCGCGAACCACTGCGCGGCGGGCCTGCCCTCCGACTCGCGGATCATCTACGACGCCTCGCTGCGCAACATGAAGAGCCTCGACACGCTGCGGGACACGGTGGTGGCGCAGACCCGCTCCCTCGTCGAGGCCGGCAAGCTCAACGAGGCCGAGGCGCGCCCGGCCGCCGAGAAGGCCGGCACCTGCCTGCGCATGCTGGCGTCGCCCTGAGCGACGCCCCGGCCCACGACCAGACGGAGACGAGCGATGAAGCGGATCCTGGTGGCCCTCGGCCTGCTGGCCGGCCTGATCGCAATCCTGCCCACCGAGGCGAGCGCCGTCGTCTGCGCCCGCGGGGTCTACCGCGCCGGCTGCGTCGGGCCGAACGCGGCCGTCGGCGTGCGCCGGGGCTATCACGGGAGCCGGGGCGTCGTGGTGCGCCGCGGCGTCTACGGGCCGCGGACCACGGTCTACCGGCGCGGCTACCGCCGCTGAGGAGGCCCGCGCCTCACCGCTCCTGGTAGATGTGCACCCGCAGGATCGGGATCGGGTGGTGGTTGACCGCCATCTGCGAGGTCTCGGACTCGATGTCGATCCGCAGACCGCCCTGGACCGCGTAGGCCATCGCCCGGTTCAGGGCGCTCGCCGCCTCGTGGACGGCGTCGGACAGCTTCCTGATCGTCTCCTCGTCCATCGCGCCCTCCTCTCCGGCCGGCCGATCCTAGAACCTCCGCCGCCCCGTGGGAGGAAGCGGGGCCGGCCCGTGCGCTTGCGGACGCTGAGCCCGGCCGCCGACGCCGCGGAGCCGGCCAGCGTGCGCGGCGGCCTGCAGCGTCGGGAGGGCCCGAGGACAGCGAAGTCGGATCGCCGCCGAGGCAAACACAGAGTTGTGCGCAATCGTTGTCTCAGCAACACGCGGAATGTTGCTTCGCTTCTTGCGTCGCAACGAAGCTTCTATACCCGCGGCGCATGCCTGATCAACATAGATCAATTTCGACCCCGTGAGTCGAAGCGGCTGTTTTAGGACAAAATTAGACTGTGTCTGCTTTCCTGGTTCCGAGACCCCGCGCCGTCACGCCATCGCCCGCACACCGTCCTTCCGGAACATTGCCAGGATGTCCCTTCCCCTCCGGGCCAGCACCGTCACACAGCGGGCGAGCGACGCGGCCGCGCTCGATCAGCCGCCGGCGCTGCGCCCCTATCTCGATGCGATCCCGGACGGCCTCCTCCTGATCGACGGGCGGGGGCGCGTCGTCCTCGCCAGCGGCCCCGTGGCCTCCCTCATCGGCCATACCGGGGCGGCGGTGGAGGCCGCGCCGCTGCGGACGCTCCTGCGCGCCTTCGCCAGGGCCGCGACCGAGCGGCGGCGCGAGCAGGCCGGGCGCCTGCGCTCCGCCCTCGCCCGGCGCGAGGCGGCGGCCTTCGAGCTGTCGCAGGCGGCGCGGCGCCTGACGGTCGCGATGCACCCGGCCGAGGGCGGCGGCTGGTCCGTGACCGTCTCGGACGTGAGCGCCCGGCGCGCGGCGGAGGCCCGGGCCGAGGAGCTCGCCCGGCTCGACCCCCTGACCGAGCTGCCGAACCGCCTCCTCCTGCGCGAGCACCTCGACGAGGCGCTGGCGCGGCTGCGGCGGGCGGGCGAGGGCTGCGCCCTGCTCCTCCTCGACCTCGACCGCTTCAAGCCGGTCAACGACACGCTCGGCCACCCGGTCGGCGACGCGCTCCTCGTGAAGGTGGCCGAGCGCCTGCGCTCGGCCGTGCGGGCCTCCGACACCGTCGCCCGGATCGGCGGCGACGAGTTCGTGATCCTGCAGACGAAGGTGGAAAACCCGGCGGAGACGCAGGCGCTGGCGCGCCGCATCGTCGACCTGATCGGCCGGACCTACATGGTCGACGGCCACCTCCTCACCATCGGCGCCAGCGTCGGCGTCGCCCTGGCGCCCGCCGACGGGAAGGACGCCGACCGCCTCCTCAAGAACGCCGACCTCGCCCTCTACCGGGCGAAGCTCGACGGGCGGGGCCTGTTCCGCTTCTTCGAGCCCGAGATGGACGCGCGCATGCAGGCGCGCCGCCAGCTGGAGCTCGACATGCGCCAGGCGCTCGCCCGCCGCGAGTTCCAGCTCCACTACCAGCCGCAGCTCAACCTGGAGACCGACCAGCTCACCGGCTGCGAGGCGCTGATCCGCTGGCGCCACCCGGAGCGGGGCATGGTCTCGCCCGCCGAGTTCATCCCGCTCGCGGAGGAGATCGGGCTGATCGTGCCGATCGGCGAGTGGGTGATGCGGCAGGCCTGCCGGGACGCGGCGGGCTGGCCGGCCCCGCTCACGGTGGCGGTCAACGTCTCGCCCGCGCAGTTCAAGAGCGACCGGCTCGTGGAGATGATCGTGTCGGCTCTGGCGACGTCCGGCCTGCCGGCTGCGCGCCTCGAGGTCGAGATCACCGAGGGCGTGCTGCTGCAGGAGAGCGGCAGGACCCTGCAGACGCTGCACCGCCTGCGCGACCTCGGCGTGCGCGTCTCGATGGACGATTTCGGCACCGGCTACTCGTCGCTCAGCTACCTCCGCTCGTTCCCCTTCGACAAGATCAAGATCGACCGCTCCTTCGTGTCGGACCTCGTCTCGAAGCCCGACGGCGAGGCGATCATCCGGGCCATCGCCGGCCTCGGCAAGAGCCTCGGCATGACCACCGTCGCCGAGGGCGTCGAGACCGCCGAGCAGATGCACCGCATCCGCGCGGAGGGCTGCACCGACGTGCAGGGCTACCTGATCAGCCGCCCCGTCCCGGCCGAAGACCTCGCCGCGCTCCTGGCGCGACACCGCGCGCGCCCGACCCCCTCCCGACCCGGAGCCCGCCCATGAGCGACCTCTACCGCCTCGTCTACGCCAGCAAGAACCTGCTCCCGGGCTCCGAGGCCGAGGCCGCCGCCGCGGTGGCGCAGATCCTGGAGACGTCCCAGCGCAACAACGGCGCCGCCGGCGTCACCGGCGCCCTGATGTTCAACGGCGGCGCCTTCGCGCAGGTGCTGGAGGGGCCGCGGGTCGGCGTCGAGGACACGTTCGAGCGGATCCAGCGCGACATGCGCCACGGCGAGGTCACGGTCCTGCAATGCGGGCCGGTCGAGAGCCGCGGCTTCGCCACCTGGTCGATGGCCTTCGTCGGCCAGTCGGCCAGGGGCCGGGCGCTCTGGAGCGGCCTCGCGGAGGAGAGCGGCTTCGACCTGTCCCGCCTCGACGGCGACGTGGTCTTCGCCATGCTGCACGGCCTCGTGCTGGAGGAGGAGGGCTTGGCCGCCCCGCCGGCCGCCGTGCCGGGCGCGGAGGCCGCCGCGGACCCCGGGCCGGCCGCCCTCGACGTGACCCGCGTCCGGGCCGAGATCGGCGAGATCTGGCAGGATCTCGGCGCGACCGGGCCCGCCGATGCCGCGGCGCCGGCCGCCCCGCGGCCGCGGGAGGCGGCGCGCCGGCCCGCGAAGGGCGCGGCGGAGGCGGCGCTCATCATCCTGAAGGCGGCGCTCGCCAGCGAGCGCGAGCGCACGAGCGCGCTGCGCGGCGAGGTGGACGACCTGCAGGTCGCCCTCGCCACGGCGGAGAACCGGCTCGCGCGGATGCGCGAGGAGCGCGACCGCTGGGCGGAGCGCGCGCGCCTCCTGGCCGGCACCCTCTGCGCGGAGGCGGACGCGCTCCGCGCCGGCGAGACCGACGAGGCCGGCGCAGCGGAAACGGCCGCTGCCGCCTGACGGCTGTCCCGGGAATCCTGCCCGGGAATCCTGCCGCGGAACGCTCCCCCGGGGCGCCCGGTTGCCCCTGCGAAGGAGGCGCGCCATGGACGGGACCGACCCCCAGAAACCCGGAGACGAGGCCCCTCCGGGCACCCCCGGCAGCGGCGAGAACCTGTGCCGGCGCTGCGGCGGCTCCGGCAAGATCGGGGCCGAGACCTGCCCCGATTGCAGCGGCACCGGCAAGGTGACGACGGGCGTCGGCGGCGGCTGATCGCGGCCCGGCCGGGTCTTTCCGGAGGCACCGCATCGAAGCGGGCTGGACGCCCGTCCGCGACGCGTGACGGCGGAGCGCGGCCCCGGTACTCTCGGGGCCTTCGCAAAGCCCGCCCGATCCCCAGCCCAGCCTCCCGATGGTCCATACCGGCTACAACCCGGCCCTCGTCGCCCTGTCGATCGCCATCGCGGTGTTCGCCTCCTACACGGCCCTCGACCTCGGGGCCCGCGTCCGGGACCGGGCCGCGGGCCCGCGCTGGGCCTGGCTCGGCGGCGCGGCGGTCGCGATGGGCGGCGGCATCTGGTCGATGCACTTCGTCGGCATGCTGGCCTTCGAGATGGGCCTGCCCGCCGCCTACGACCTCGCGCCGACGGTCCTGTCCCTCCTCATCGCCATCGCGGCGACCGGAGCGGCCTTCGCTCTCGTCGGCCGCCCCGGCGCCGGGGCCGGCACGATCCTCGCCAGCGGCACCCTGATGGGCCTCGGCGTCGCGGCCATGCACTACACCGGCATGGCGGCGATGCGCATCCACGGCAACCTCGCCTACAGCCTGCCCGTCGTCGCGGTCTCGGTCGGCATCGCGGTCACCGCCGCCACCGCGGCCCTGTGGCTCACCTTCCGCCGAAGGACCGTGTGGCAGACGCTCGCGGCCGCCTGCGTGATGGGCGCCGCGGTGGCGGGGATGCACTACACCGGCATGGCCGCCGCCACGATCACGGCGGCGGAGGCCGGCGTGCACGCCGCCCACCCGGCGGCCCTCGGCGCGCACCAGCAGAACCTCGCCCTCGGCGTGGCGGGCGCCACCTTCCTGATCCTGTTCCTGGCCATGATCGCCTCCTCGATCGACCAGCAGCGGGTGCAGGCCGAGCTGCGCATGAGCGAGGAGCGCTTCCGGGCCGCGGTCCAGGCCGTGCGCGGGGTGCTCTGGACGAACGACGCGCAGGGGCGGATGGTCGGCGAGCAGCCCGGCTGGGCGGCCATCACGGGCCAGACGCGCGCGGAGTACGAGGGCTACGGCTGGGCGCGGGCCGTCCACCCGGAGGACGCGCAGCCCTCGATCGACGCCTGGAACGCCACCGTCGCCGCGCGGCGCACCTTCGAGTTCGAGCACCGGCTTCGCGTGAAGGCGGGCGGCTGGCGCCACTTCGCGATCCGCGGCGTGCCCGTGCTCGACCGGAACGGGACGATCCGCGAGTGGGTCGGCGTCCACACCGACATCACCGAGCAGCGCGAGGCCGAGGCCGGGCTGCGCGAGTCGAACGAGGAGATCCAGCGCTACGCCTACATCGTCAGCCACGACCTGCGCGCGCCGCTCGTCAACGTGATGGGGTTCACGAGCGAGCTCGTGGCCACGCGCGCGGAGGTGCGGGAGGCGCTGGCGGGCCACCCGCGGGCGGCGCAGATCGACGCGGATCTCGGCGAGTCCCTCGGCTTCATCCAGGCCGCCGTGGCGCGGATGGACGCGCTGATCGCGGCGATCCTGAAGCTGTCCCGCGAGGGGCGGCGCAACTTCGCGGCCGAGCCCCTCGACATGGGTGCTCTGATGAGAGCCGTCCGGGACGCGCACCGGCACCAGGCCGAGATGCAGGGCGCGCGCGTCGAGGTGGCGCCCGACCTGCCGGGGATCGTGTCGGACTGCCTCGCCGTCGAGCAGGTGTTCGGCAACCTGATCGACAACGCGCTCAAGTACCTCGAACCGGGCCGGCCCGGGCGGGTCACGGTCACGGGGCGGATCGCGCCGAGCGGCCACGCCCGCTTCGAGGTCGCGGACAACGGCCGCGGCATCGCCGAGCAGGATCACGGCCGCGTCTTCGAGCTGTTCCGGCGGGCCGGCCCCCAGGACCAGCCCGGCGAGGGCATCGGGCTCGCCCACGTCAAGGCGCTGGTGCGCGCCCTCGGCGGGCGCATCGAGCTCGCCTCGACGCTCGGCGCCGGCACCACCTTCGCGGTGACCCTGCCGCGCCACGCGGCCGCCGGAGAGGTACCCACCCACGAGGCGGCCCCGCTCGCGGCGGAGTGACCGGATCGCCACAACACCCGGTTGCGGTGGCGTATTGCCGCCGGGGAGGCTTTGCATTAGGCCGACAGGCCGCCGCACCGCGGCTTGCGCGGCGCGCGGTGGGCGCGCGAGACACCAGAGAACCCGATCGTGGCGTCCGAGGCTGAGCAGCACCCGACCCTGCCGAAGGTCGAGACCGGCATCACGGGCTTCGACGAGATCACGTTCGGCGGCCTGCCCGCGGGGCGGCCGTCGCTGGTCTGCGGCGCGGCGGGCTGCGGCAAGACGCTCTTCGCCACCACCTTCCTCGTCAACGGCGCCACCCTCTTCGACGAGCCCGGCGTCTTCATGAGCTTCGAGGAGCGGGCCGAGGACCTCGTGGCGAACGTCGCCTCCCTCGGCTACGACCTCGACCGGCTCGTGGCGGAGGGGCGCATCGCCATCGACCACGTGCGCGTGGAGCGCAGCGAGATCGAGGAGACCGGCGAGTACGACCTCGACGGCCTGTTCATCCGCCTCGGCTACGCGGTCGACACGGTGAAGGCCAAGCGCGTGGTGCTCGACACGATCGAGACCCTGTTCTCCGGCTTCTCGGACGCCTCGATCCTGCGGGCGGAGCTGCGCCGGCTGTTCGGCTGGATCAAGGACCGGGGCCTCACCGCCGTCATCACGGGCGAGCGCGGCGAGGGCCAACTCACCCGCCAGGGGCTGGAGGAGTACGTCTCGGACTGCGTCGTGCTCCTCGACAACCGGGTCGAGGACCAGATCACGACGCGCCGCCTGCGGGTCGTGAAGTACCGCGGCTCGGCCCACGGCACCAACGAGTACCCGTTCCTGATCGACGCCGAGGGCATCAGCGTCCTGCCGGTGACCTCGGCCGACCTCGACTACGCGGCGCCCGGCGGCATCATCTCCTCGGGCATCGCCGGCCTGGACGAGATGCTGGAGCCCGGCGGGTTCCACCGCGGCTCCAGCATCCTGATCTCGGGCGAGGCCGGCACCGGCAAGACCATGATCAGCTCCAGCATGATCGACGCGGCCTGCCGGCGCGGCGAGCGCTGCATGTCCTTCGTGTTCGAGGAGAGCGGCGACCAGATCTGCCGCAACGCCAGCTCGATCGGCCTCGATCTCGCGCAGCACGTCCAGGCGGGGCTCCTGCGCTTCGAGGCGGCGCGGCCGAGCCTGTTCGGCCTCGAGATGCACCTCGCCCGGATGCACCGCGACATCGACCGGTTCGATCCGAGCCTCGTCGTGGTCGACCCGCTCTCGGCGCTGCGCGGCCCGGCCACCGAGATGCAGGCGACCATCCTGCGCATGGTCGACCTCCTCAAGTGCCGGGGCATCACGGCCCTGTTCACCAGCCTGCGCATCGACGGCGCCGTCGACCTCGCCGACGATTTCGGCGTGTCCTCGCTGATGGATTCCTGGATCAAGCTCCAGAGCGTCGAGGCCAACGGCGAGCGATCGCGCACGCTCTACGTCATCAAGGCGCGCGGCATGCGCCACTCGCACCAGGTGCGCGAATTCCTGATGTCGGATGCGGGCATCCGGCTCATCGACGCCTATATCGGACCCTCCGGCGTGCTGACGGGCACCGCCCGCCTCATCCAGGAGGCGGAGGAGCAGGCGGCCGCCCTGCGGCGGCGCCAGGAGAACGAGCGGCGCCGGCGCGAGGCGACGCGCCGCCGCCTCTCGATCGAGCGCCAGATCGCCGAGCTCGAGGCCGGCCTGGAGGCGGCCGAGGAGGAGGAGCGCCTTCTCCTCGGCGAGAACGAGGCGCGCGAGGCGCGGATCGCGAGCGACCGGCGCGAGATCGCGAAGCGGCGGGGTGCTGCAGGATGAGCGACGAGAGACAGAACCCGGCCGAACCGACGACCGAGGCGGACCTCGACCCGGGCCACTACCACCTGCGCCTCTACGTGGCCGGGCAGACCTCCAAGTCGCTCGCCGCGATGGCGAACCTGAAGCGCTTCTGCGAGGAGCACCTCGCGGGCCGCTACGACATCGAGGTGGTCGACCTGATGACGAACCCGCAGCTCGCCGCGGGAGACCAGATCCTGGCGATCCCGACCCTGGTGCGCCGGCTGCCCTCGCCCCTCAAGCGGATCATCGGCGACCTCTCGAACACCGACAAGGTGCTCGTCGGCCTCGACATCCGTCCCAAGGTCGACGCGCCTTGAGCCTCGGCGCGCCTCGGGACGGGACGGGCCGCTACCACCTGCGCCTGTTCATCGCCGGCACCTCGCCGCGCTCGCACCGCACGATCGAGGCCGTCCGGCGGGTCTGCGACGCGCACCTCGCCGAGGGCTACGAGCTCGAGATCGTCGACATCTACCAGCAGCAGGCGCTCGCCGAGACCGACCGCGTGCTCGCGGCGCCGACCCTGGTGAGGCTCCGCCCCGAGCCCGCCCGCCGCATCGCCGGCGACCTCTCGGACGAGGGGCGCATCCTCCAGGGGCTCGGCCTGCCCAAGGATGCCGGGTCGAAGGATGCCGGGCCGAAGGGTACCGAGCCGAGGAGCGCCGGGCCGAAGGACGCCGATGTCCGCTGAGGTCGTCACCGACATGAGCCACGCGGAGTACCAGGCCCGCATCGCCGAGCTGGAGGCGCGGCTCGAGGAGAGCGAGGACACGCTCGCGGCGATCCGCCGGGGCGATTTCGACGCGGTCGTCGTCGAGGGCCCCGGCGGCGAGCGGCTGGTCTACACCCTGGAGAACGCCGACCGGCCCTACCGGGTGCTGATCGAGCAGATCCAGGAGGGCGCCCTCACGCTGAGCCACGAGGGCACGGTGCTCTACTGCAACCGGCGCCTCGCCGCGATCCTCGGCGCGCGCCAGGAGACGCTGATCGGCCACTCGCTCCGGCGCTTCGTCCAGCCCGGGCAGGAGGCGGCGCTGGCCGCCCTCCTCGAGGGCGCCCTGCGCCGGCCCGCGCGCGGCGAGATCGCCCTGCGCGACAAGGCGGGCGAGCCCCGCCCGGTCTACCTCTCCCTCAACCGCCTGGAGCGCGACGGCGAGGCGCCGCTCCTCTGCGGCGTGCTGACCGACCTCACCGAGGAGCGCAGCCGCCTGCACGAGCTCGCCGAGGCGAACGCGCGCCTCACCGCCGAGATCGCCGAGCGCGAGCGGATCGAGGAGGCGCTCCGGCAGGCCCAGAAGCTCGAGGCGGTAGGCCAGCTCACGGGCGGCGTCGCGCACGACTTCAACAACCTGCTCACCGTGATCAAGTCCTCGACCGACCTCCTGAAGCGGCGCGACCTGCCCGAGGACCGGCGCAGCCGCTACGTGCTGGCCATCGCCGACACGGTGGACCGGGCCGCGAAGCTGACCGGACAGCTCCTCGCCTTCGCCCGGCGCCAGGCCCTGAAGCCCGAGACCTTCGACGCCTCCGCCAGCGTCGCCTCCATCGGCGACATGGTCGGCACGCTCACGGGCGCGCGCATCCATGTGGTGACGCGCCTGCCGGACCGGCCCTGCTGCGTCCACGCCGACCCGAGCCAGTTCGACACCGCCCTCGTCAACATCGCCGTGAACGCCCGAGACGCCATGCAGGGCGAGGGCGAGCTGACGATCACCGTGGAGGCCGCCGAGGGCATCCCGGCCTCCCGGACCGAGGAGGCCGTGCCGGGCCCCTTCGTCGCGGTCTCCGTGAGCGACACCGGAACCGGCATCCCGCCCGCCATCCTCGACCGGATCTTCGAGCCGTTCTTCACCACCAAGGGCGTCGGCCAGGGCACCGGGCTCGGGCTGAGCCAGGTGTTCGGCTTCGCCAAGCAGTCGGGCGGCGCGGTGCTGGTGCGCAGCGAGGTCGGCCGCGGCACGACCTTCACGCTCTACCTGCCCCGGGCCGAGATGCCGGCCGCCGCCCCGAAGCCCGGGAGCGAGGCGGATGAGGCGCAGGTCGACGGCCACGGCACCTGCGTGCTCGTCGTCGAGGACAACGCCGAGGTCGGCCGCTTCGCGACGCAGACGCTGGAGGAACTCGGCTACTCCACCGTCTGGGTGCGCGACGCCGAGGCGGCGCTGGCGGAGCTGGAGAAGATCCCCTTCCGGTTCGACGTGGTGTTCTCCGACGTCGTCATGCCCGGCCGCGACGGGGTCGACCTCGCCAACGAGATCCGGCAGCGGCGGCCCGAGATGCCGATCGTGCTGACGAGCGGCTACAGCCACGTCCTCGCCAAGGAGGGCACGCACGGCTTCGAGCTCCTGCACAAGCCCTACTCGGTGGAGCAGCTCTCGCTGATGCTGAGCCGCGTCGTGGCGGCGGGGCGGCGCGGCCGCGCCTGAGGCCCCGCCGTACGCCCCTGGCCTCGGCGGCGCGCATCCTGCACCCTGGCCGCCCATGGCGACCTTCCGACGATCCCTGAGCGCCTTCGAGGCGTTCGTCCTCTCGCTCGCGATCATCGCCCCCACCCTGGCGATGGCCTTCAACGTGCCGCTGGCGGTGCAGGCGGGCGGGCGCGCCGCGCCCCTCGCCTTCCTGATCGGCGGCGCCGCGATGGCGCTGATCGGCCTCTCCTTCGTCGCCTTCAGCCGGCGGATCGCCACAGCGGGCTCGGCCTACGCCTACGTCGGCGCGGTGTTCGGACGGCGCTCAGGGTTCCTCGCCGGCTGGGGATTGCTGCTCGCCTACCTCGCGTTCCTCGCCTCCGCCACGGGGCTCGTCGGCGGCTTCCTGGGCGTGGCCCTGGAGCATCTCGGGATCGCGCTGCCCGGCCTCTGGCAGGCGATCGCGGCCGGGGCCGGCCTCCTCGTGATCCGGCTCGGCGGGCGCGAGATCCGCAGCATCGCCGTGATCATGCTGGTGATCGAGGCGGCGGCGGTGCTGGCGATCGTGGTGCTCGCCGCGACCATCCTCGCCCGAGTACCGCTGACGGCCGCGCCCTTCGTGCCCGACGCCGCGCACGGCTGGTCGGGCCTCGGCTTCGCGATGGTGTTCGCCGTGCTCTCGCTCGCCGGCTTCGAGGGCGCGGCGACGCTCGCCGAGGAGACCCGCGACCCGCACCGCTCGATCCCGCTCGCCATCATCGGCTCACTCGTGGTCGCGACGCTCCTCTACACGCTGGTCTCCTACGCGCAGGTGCTCGGCTACGGCCCGGAGGGCGTCGCGGAGCTCGGCGCCGCCCACGCCCCCCTCGGCGCTCTGGCCGCGCGCTACGTCTCACCCGGCTACGGGGTGTTCCTCGACCTCGCCGCCGGAATCAGCTCGCTCGCCTGCGCCCTCGGCACGGCGGCGGCGGCCGCCCGCATCCTCTGCGCCCTCGGCCGCGGCGGCCTGAGCGCGCGGCTCGCCGAGATCGACCCGGAGCACGGGGCGCCGCGGCGGGCGACCCGGCTGATCGGCGCGGGCAACATCGCCGCGCTCCTCGTCTTCGGCGGCCTGTCCGGCTCGCGGGCCTACAGCGAGGGCTTCGCCACGGTGGCGACGCTCGTCCTGATCCTCGTCTACATGGGCGTCGGCCTCGCCCAGATGGTGCACGCCGCCCGCGCGGGCCGCCGCCTGATGAGCGCGGTCGGCCTCCTCGGCGCGGCGCTCCTCGCCTGGCCGTTCCTCAACAGCCTCTACCCCGTTCCCGGCTGGCCGGGCTTCCTCTGGCCCCTCGCGGTGCTGGCCTGGATGGCCGGGGGCGCGCTGATCGCGCTCGCCCGGCCCGGCCGGGCCGGCGTCCCGGAGCGCGCGTGATCCGGCCCCTGGCTCGGAAATCGCATCGCCCGCCTCCGGAGATCGAACCGGGGGAAGCGCCGACGCGTTGCGGACCGGGACCAACCGGAAGGCGAAGGTGGGATGTGCGGGCTCTGCGGTGAGATCAGCTTCGAGGGGCCGGGCGACCCGGGCGCCGTCAAGCGCATGGTGGACGCGCTGGCGGACAGGGGGCCGGATGCCGGCGGGATCCTCGGCCACGACCGGGTGATCCTCGGCCACAGGCGGCTCAAGATCATCGGCCTGTCGAGCGCCTCGCAGCAGCCGATGCAGGACCCGGAGCTCGGGCTCACCCTCGTCTTCAACGGCTGCATCTACAATTACCAGTCGCTGCGCGACGAGCTTCAGGGCAAGGGCTACCGCTTCTTCTCCACGAGCGACACCGAGGTCGTGCTCAAGGGCTACCACGCCTGGGGGCCGGCCTGCGTCGACCGCTTCCTCGGCATGTTCGCCTTCGCGGTGCTGGAGCGCGACAGCGGGCGCGTCGTGCTCGCCCGGGACCGCCTCGGCATCAAGCCGCTCTACTACAGCGAGACGAAGGGGCGCTTCCGCTTCGCTTCCAGCCCGCAGGCGCTCCTCGCCGCGGGCGGGGTCGACACCGCGATCGATCCGGTCGCGCTCCACCACTACATGAGCTGGCACGCGGGCGTGCCGGCCCCGCTCACCATCCTGAAGGGCGTGCGCAAGCTCGGCCCCGCCACGATCCTGACGATCGAGCCCGACGGCGCGCGCCGCGAGGAGACCTACTGGACGCTCACCGTCGGCGCGCGCGAGGCGGACCGCGTCATGAGCGAGGCGGACTGGCGCGAGGCCGTGCTCGACGCCCTCGGCACCGCGGTCGAGCGCCGCCAGATCGCCGACGTCCCGACCGGCGTGCTGCTCTCGGGCGGCCTCGACAGCTCGGTCATCGTGGCGCTTCTCGCCCGCCGCGGGCAGACGGGCCTCAAGACCTTCTCGATCGGCTTCGACGCGGTGAACGGCGTCGAGGGCGACGAGTTCAAGTACTCGGACATCGTCGCCCGCGAGTTCGGCACCGACCACACCAAGCTCGTGATCGACGGCTCGCGCACCCTCGACGCCCTGCCCTCGGCCATCGCGGCGATGGCCGAGCCGCAGATGAGCCACGACGTGGTGGCCTTCTGGCTCCTCTCGCAGGAGGTCGCCCGGCACGTGAAGGTGGTCCAGAGCGGCCAGGGCGCCGACGAGGTGTTCGGCGGCTACCACTGGTACCCGAAGCTGATGGGCTCGCAGGATCCGGTCGCGGACTACGCCCGCGCGTATTTCGACCGCGACCACGCCGAGATGCGGGAGGCGCTGGCGCCCGACTACCTGAACGGCGATCATAGCCGCGACTACATCGCCCGGTTCTTCTCCGAGTCGGCGAGCCCCACCGCCATCGACAAGGTGCTGCAGCTCGACCAGCAGGTCATGCTGGTGGACGATCCCGTCAAGCGGGTCGACAACATGACGATGGCGCACGGGCTCGAGGCGCGGGTGCCGTTCCTCGACCACGAGCTGGTGGAGCTCGCCGCCCGCATCCCGGCCGAGCTGAAGGTGCGCGGGGGCGGCAAGCACATCCTGAAGGAGGCGGCCCGCGCGGTGGTGCCGGCCGCGGTGATCGACCGGCCGAAGGGCTACTTCCCGGTGCCGGCGCTCAAGCACCTGCGCGGGCCCTTCTACGAGTTCGTGCGCGACGTCCTCGACCGGCCCGCGGCGCGGCAGCGCGGCCTGTTCAACCGGGCCTACGTCGATAGACTGCTGGCGGACCCGGACGGGACGCTGACGCCGAAGGGCAACTCGAAGCTCTGGCAGGTGGCCCTGCTCGAATCCTGGCTCCAGACGCACGGCGTCTGAGGCCCGTCCGCGCTCAAGGTGACGTCGTTTCTCCACGATCGTCCGGGAAGGGCTTGCGGCCGGGAAACAGGGGGAAGGAACCGACCATGTGCCGCTGGATCGCCTATCGCGGACGCACGATCCCGCTCGAGCACTACGTGACCGAGCCGTCGCACTCGCTCGTTTCGCAGAGCATCCAGGCGCTCGAATCCACCGCCAGCATCAACGGCGACGGCTTCGGGCTCGGCTGGTACGGCGAGCACCCGGAGCCCGGCCGCTACCGCGACGTCCAGCCCGCCTGGTCGGACGACAACCTGCGCTACCTGTGCCGTCACCTGCACTCGCACCTGTTCTTCGCCCACGTGCGGGCGGCGACCGGCACGCCGATCACCCGGCCGAACTGCCACCCCTTCGCCTGCGGGCCCTGGCTGTTCATGCACAACGGCTACATCGGCGACTGGGCGCGGCTGCGCCGCCCGATCGAGGCGCTGATCCCGGACGCGCTCTACCCCTCGCGCAGCGGCACCACGGATTCGGAGGCGATCTTCCTCGCCATCGCCGGTGCGGGGCTGATGGGACCGGGCGGGCGGCGCGATCCCGTCACCGCCACGGTCGAGACGCTCGCGGCGCTGACCCGGCTCGTCGACGAGGACGAGGGCGCCCACCCGTTCCGCTTCACGGCGGCCCTCGCCGACGGGCACGACCTCTACGCCTTCCGCTACGCGGCGAACGACGCGGCCAACACCCTCTACTACCGCCAGTCGGAGGACGGCGTCGTGGTCGCCTCGGAGCCGGTCGACCGCAAGCACGCCGAGTGGATCGCGGTGCCCGACCACAGCCTCGTGGTCGCCCGCCGGGACGAGCCCGTGGAGGTCCACCCGCTCACGGCGTTCGGGCTCCCTCACCGGGCCGGCGTCTCGCGCCTGCCCGTCCGCAAGACCGCCTGAGCCGGGACGTTTCGCCGGCTCAACGGGTTCGCCTGCCTATAAGGTAGTAGCCGACGCATTTGTTAATGCCCGTGCGGCGGAACTCGGCCCCTCTCGGCCTCATCAGATCGGCGCTTGGCGAGCGCTGCACCGCGATGCGGCCGAGCGATCCCGCGTCGCGACCGAGGGGCGGGTGTCCAGCCCGCCGCGCAACCTCAAGCCTCGATCTCGAAACGGACAGGCGCGGCCGCCACGGCACGCGCTCCGGCGGGCTGCGCCGCACGCGGCGCCACTCGGGAGGGATGGCCATGACGAGCGCTCCTCGTGTCGGATTCCGCCGCGCAGCCCTCGCCCTGTTCCTCGCCGGCTGGGCCGCTTCCGTCCCCGCCGCCGAGATGGTTCCGAACGGCAACGCGGACGAGGACGGCAACGCCCCGATCCTCGTGGTGACGCGTGACGTCGCCGGCGAGCCCGGCGTCGCGATCCCGCTCGCGGTCGAGGTGCGGCGCCGGGCCGGCCGGTCGAGCCCCAACACGTATCTTCTCGGCCTGCCGAAGGGCGCGCGCCTCGCCGACACGAGCCGCGCCGTCATCGCCGCGGAGGACAGGACCGTCGTCGAGGTGACGGACTGGAACCTGTCCGAACTCTCCGTCACCCTGGAGCCGCAGCAGACGGGCACCTTCACCCTCGCGGTGGCGGCCCTGTCGCGCCCCGAGAACGGCGAGCCGCTGCGCCTGTCCCGCTCCACCTTCACCCTCGACGCCCAGCCCCGGCCGGAGATCGAGCCGGGCCCGGCGGCCGCCGCGCGGCCGGAGCCGGAGCCGCCGGCCGCGATCGTCGCGGCCCGCCTGAAGGCGGCCGCGCAGGTCTACGTCCCCCAGGCCCCGGCGATCGCGCCGCTGTCGCCGAGCCCGGCCGAGGCCAGGATCGAGGCCAAGCCGGAGGCCAAGCCGGAGGCCAGGGTGGCGGCCAAGGCGGAGACCAAGACCGCGGCGAAGGCTGAGACGAAGGCTGAGGCGTGGACCGAGGCCGCGCCCGCGGCCTCGACCCGCGCCGGTCCGAAGTCCGCCGAGCCGCCTACCGCCCCCCTCGGCGCCGCCGCGCCGGCGCGGCAGCCCGAGGCCGCGCCGCGGGCCGCGCCCGTCGCGCAGGCCCAGGCCGGCGCGAAGCCGGCCGCCGCGCAGTCCGCGTCCCCCGCCCCGTCCGCCGCCCCTGCCCTCGCCCCTGCCCCCTCGTCGGCCCCCGCCGCCGCCTCGGCCCCCGTCCCCGCCGAGCCGAAGCCGCAGGCGCTGGTGGAGCGGGCGGAGCGGCTGATCCGCCTCGGCGACATCAGCGGCGCGCGCCTCGTGCTGGAGCGGGCGATGGACCGGGGCGAGCCGCGCGCCGTCTTCCTGCTGGCCCAGACCTGCGACCCGCGGATGCTGCGCGCCTGGAAGGTCCAGGGCCTGCAGCCCGATCCCGAACGGGCCCGCGCCCTCTACGCCCGAGCGGCCCGCGAGGGCCTCGCCGATCCGAAGAGCCTCGCGGAGGCGATGCGCTAGGGATCCGACACCGCAACGGAGCACGCCGATGATGCCGAGGACGCCCTCCGCCCTGATCGGGAGCCTGGCCCTGCTGGCCGCCCTCGCGGCAGCCCCGGCCTGCCTCGCCCGCGAGGCGCCGAAGTCGGCCGAGCCGCGCGAGGCCAGGCTGGAGAAGGCGGACGCGCGGGCCGAGGCGACCAGCGAGGCGATGCTCAGCGAGACCATGAACGCCAACACGGTCTCGGTGATCACCGGCACGCCCGGCGGCACCTACTTCCGCATCGGCGCCGACATCGCCTTCGTGCTCAACGACGGCGACCGGATCCGGGTGCTGCCGATCCTCGGCAAGGGCGCGGGCGAGAACGCCTACGACCTGCGCTTCCTGAAGGGCGTCGACCTCGGCTTCGTGCGCGCCGACACACTCGACCAGCTCCGGCAGGACAAGCGCCTGAAGGACGTGGAGCAGCGCATCCACTACGTCGCCAAGCTGTTCAACGACGAGCTCCACGTCATCGGCCCGAAGGGGATCGACGACGTGCGCCAGCTCGCGGGCAAACGCGTCACCTTCGACGTGAAGGGCAGCGGCACCGACTACAGCGGACGGGCCATGTTCCGCGGCCTCGGCATCGAGGTCGAGGCGGTCAACGTCGACCAGCCGACCGCCCTCGAGATGCTGCGCAAGGGCGAGGTCGAGGCGGTGGTGTCAGTGGCGGCCAAGCCCGTCTCGGTGCTCTCGGGCTTCGACCCCGGCGACCGCTTCCATCTCGTGACCATCCCCTATCTGGAGACCCTGAGCGAGGCCTACGTGCCGGCGACGCTCACGAGCGCCGACTATCCGAAGCTCGTCGGCGCGGGCCGGACCGTCGAGACGCTGGCGGTCGGCACGATCCTCGGGGTCTACAACCATCCGAAGGGCTCCGAGCGCTACCGGAAGCTGGAGCGCTTCGTGGCGGCCTTCTTCGGCCAGTTCGACAAGTTCCTGGCCCCGCAGCGCCACCCGAAATGGCGGGAGGTCAACCTCGCGGCCTCCGTCGCCGGCTGGACGCGCTTCCGCCCGGCCCAGGACTGGCTCGACGCGCACCGCGACGAGGGCGCCCCCCAGGCCGAGATCGACCGCTTCCTGAGCGAGCAGCCGCAGGATCTCGCGGCCGACAAGGAGAAGGTCTACCAGGCCTATCTCAAGTGGCGCCGCGCCCAGCAGACGAGCCTCGGCATGGCCCGGAGGTGACGGTCCGGCCGGGAGCCTGAACCCGGCCCACCGCGGCCCGCGGGGACCGCGGGCCGTTCCCGAAACCATCCCCGGCGGCTGCGCCGCACCCCGAGCCCTCACCGGGCCGCGGCGTTGTCGCGGCCGCGGTTTCGTGATCCGTTGCGGCGGCCGCCGGCCCGGCGGTGCGATCGCGCTGCCGTTCGGGGCGGGCGCCCTGCGCAGACGCGGAGCCGCGATGAGCATCACCATCACCGCCTTCGAGCGCTCCCCCGACGGCGGGATGGGGCTGGCGCGGGACACGCGGGTCCGCTGGGCGCTCGAAGAGGCGGGCCGTGCCTACAGGGTCCGCCCCGTCTCGTTCGGCGCGCTGAAGGAGCCGGCGCACCTGGCCCTCAACCCGTTCGGCCAGATCCCGACCTACGAGGAGGGCGATCTCGTCCTGTTCGAGACGGGGGCCATCGTGCTCTACATCGCGGAGCGCCATGCCGGGCTGCTGCCGCGGGAGGGCCGAGCGCGGGCTCGCGCGATCGCCTGGATGTTCGCCGCGCTCAACACGGTGGAGCCGCCGATCCTCGAGCTCGCGACCGCGAAGCTCATGGAGGGCGACAGGCCCTGGTCGGCGGAGCGTCGCCCCCTTGTCGAGAACCGGGTGCGCGACCGCCTGAGGCAGCTGTCCGGCCGGCTGGGCGGGGCCGAGTGGCTCGACGGGGGATTCAGCGCGGGCGACCTGATGATGGTCTCGGTGCTGCTCCGGCTGCGGCCCTCTGGCCTCCTCGACGAGGACCCGAACCTCGCCGCCTACGTGGCCCGCGGCGAGGCCCGGCCGGCCTACGGGCGCGCCTTCGCGGCCCAGCGGGCAGCCTTCGCCGGCAGCCCTGCGCCGGCCTGACGGATGCCCGCCCGGAGCCGGAAGCGGTGTGACCGAACGTGCGGGACGCCGCGCGCCGGGAAGGGGCGACGCCCCGGCGCTGCCTTACCGGCCGGTCAGGCAGGTCTCCTGCTGCAGGCTCGCGGGCACGATCGGCCCGTAGCCGTAGGTGCAGAGCGCGTCGTGCCGGCGGACCGGGTGCGGCAGCGAGTGGTTGCGGCCGCGGCTGCTGGCCCAGGAACCGTCGAGATAGGCGACGAGCCGCGCGCGCATCGCCGCGCGGCGGCTCTTCCCCTCGTAGCGCCGCGTCAGCAGCATCCTCTCCCGCGCCTGGCGGGTGCGGTGCAGGCTGCCGCCCGGGCGCAGCCAGGCGGCGCGGACGCGGCGCCGGATCCCCGCGATGGCGCGGGGCTGCCCGAGGATCTGCCGCCGGTAGGCGGCGTAGCGCAGGCGCTTGCGCGCGGCCGAGGCCACGGGCCGCTGCCCCGCAACCTTGGGCCGGGCGGCCACGGCCGCCTCAGCCGCGGCCTTTTGCCCGGCCTTCTGCCCGGAATCCGCGTGCTGCGGCTGGCCGAGGAGCTGGCGCCGCAGGCGGGCGTAGCGCAGGCGCGGGCGGGCCGCCTCGGCGAGCCGGGTGCCGGCGGGCTCGGCCGCGGGCGCCCGGGCGAGCGCGCCGGCCGCAGGCGCCTGCCGCGCCAGCACGTCGCCGGGCGTCACGGACGCGGCGCGGGCGCCGCGCACCGCGACCCCGCAGCCGGAGCAGATGGAGGTGGTGATCCGGTTCCAGGTGCGCTCGTCGTCGTCGAGCTTCTTCTGGACGCGGGCTTGGTAGGCGGAGATCGCCTCCTCGGTGGAGGGCGCCTCGCCGAGCCTGCGGGCCGGCTCGGCCTGCTGGCCGGTCTCGCGCCGCAGCCGCTGCAGGATCTCGGCGACCGTCTCGTCTCGGGCCGCCTCCCGCGTCGCGTTGCGGGGCTCGGCGGGCGTGTCCGCCGCCGTCGGACCCGCGCTCTCCGCCCCGAGCGCCACCAGGGGCGCCGACGCCCCGGCCGCGAGCACGCTCGCGGACAGGAGGGTCCTGACTAGCGTACGCATGAGCCCTCCTGACGCGTTTCGCAGTTGCCGATCGCCGAGGCCCACATCCCGAACGATTATGGGTACAGCAAAGATTTCGGAACTACGACCCAGCCAGGGTGGGTACGCCTTTCGGATGAGCGCTGTCGGGGCGGCGCCGGCGTCTCAGGAATCGTCGCCGACGCGGGCGAGGCGCTCGGGCCGGCCGCGGCCGGCGAGGCTCGGGAGCCGGTCCTGCCCGCTGCCCGCCACCACGACGAGGCGCTGGATCTCTCCGCGCAGGTACGCCTGCAGGAACTTGTCGTAGTCCCTGAACGAGACGCAGCCGTTCGAGGCGCCGCTCGGGCCGAGCATGTAGGTGTGGGCGAGCAGGCCCGCCCGCCCGTACACCGCGGCGCTGCCGCCGACCGGGTTGAGGCGGATCGCCCGCACGCCGTGGAAGAGCTGCTCGCGCTCGGTCAGGTCGTAGGTGCCGGGGGGCGTCGCGCCGCGCATCTTGATGTTGACCGAGGCCGGGTCGTCCATGCTCGCCCCGAGGCCGGAATGGGCCTCCAGCTTCTCGCCGCTGGGCAGGGTCACGAGGCGCGCGCTGATGTCGTAGACGGCGACGCCCGACCCGCCGGACGGGCTCGGGACCGGGGCGACCGGCGGCCGGCGCTGCAGCGACTCGGCGGGGTTCGGCGACAGCGAGGCGTAGGCGAGCGCCGAGGCGGGCGCCCGCTCGATATTGAACAGCTTCTCGATGAAGGTGCGCTCGTCCGCGACGGGCGCGGCCGGCGCGACGGCCGCCGCGCGGCGCGCCGCCAGGCGCTCGGCCCGGCGCGAGGTCTCGGCGCCGGGCAGGCGGCGGAACTCGGGCGGGCGCGGCATCGGCAGCGGCACGGTCTGGGCGAGGCGGGACGCGTCCCCGGCGGGGCCCGGATCGGGCGCGGCGAGGTCGCGGAGCGGGTCGTAGGCGAACGCGAAGACGTCCGGCGCGGCGGCCCCGCGCGAGCCGAGCAGCGCCTCGCGCCACAGGAGCAGCGCCTGCCCGTCCAGTGGTTCGATGGCCAGTGGTTCGACGGCCAGGGGCTCGGCGGCCACGGGCTCGGCGGTCACGGGCTCGGCGGTCGCGAGGTCGACGCTTGGCCCTTCGGGCGCGGGCTCGCCCGCTGCCGCCAACTCGACCGCGGCCTGCGCCGGGTCGGCCGGCGGCCCGGCGGCCTCGAGCGGGCCGGCGGCCAGCATCGGCGGGGCGGCGTGGGCCTCGGCCTCCCGGCGCGGCTCGAAGGCGCTGCCGGCGACGGCGAGGCCGAACGCCGCCGCGAGCGCGGCGAGGGGCGGGAGCGGGCTGCGGGCGAGGCGCGGCCCGAGGCCCTGGCGGACGTCCCCTGACGACGGAGTGGCGTGTTCCATGTTCGCGCTGCCGGCCCTCTCTGCGGCGGAGCCGCCCGCGTCGCGCTCGCGCGGCCGGGCCGCAGGCGAATCGCGCGACGGGAGCGGTTCGCGCCCGATCATCGAGGACGCGACCATCCAGTCCGGCCCGGCCATTCTGGGGCGAAGCTGTGGCCGATCTGCGATGGGACGAAACGCTACCGTCCGTCCGAGACCGCAGTCAGAACAGGGAGATGAGCAGGATGCCGGCCGACATCAGGCCGGCGCCGGCAAGGCGGGAGAGCCCCGCCCGGCAGGTCGGCATGCCGAGCCAGCCGAAATGGTCGATCGCGATCGAGGTGAGGAGGTTGGCGGTGATCAGGAGGCCGTTGAAGGCCCCCGCCCCCACGGTGTCGACGAACAGGAGGCCGCCGAACACCGCGACCGCCCCGGCGAGGCCGCCGAGCGGACCCCACCAGGGCATTCCCGCCAGATCCTCGCGGCGCGGCAGCGGGGTCGGGCGCAGGGCGAAGACCGCGAGGAAGACGAAGACGATCGGCAGGAACGAGACCGCCGCCGCCAGCCACGGGTTGACGAGGGCGCCGCGAAGCTGCGCGTTCAGGACGACGCCGACCGCCTGCAGCGCGCCCGCGGCGAGGACGAAGGGGTAGAGGAGCGTCCCGCTCATGCCGTGCCCCTCGCCGTGCCCCTCGCCGTGCCCCTCGCCGTGCCCTTCGCCCTCCTCCTTGCCCTCCTTCGTGGCGTCGCGCCCCTTGCGGGCGATCAGGACGATGCCGGCGACCATGAGGAGGCCGCCGAGCCAGGGCAGCCGCTTGAAGCCGCCGCCCCGCATCCCGAACAGGCCGAGCGCGTCGATGGTGAGGGAGGTCAGGATGTTTCCGGTGATCAGGAGGCCGTTGAAGGGCCCGGCTCCGACCTTGTCGACGAGGGCGAGCCCGCCGAACACCGCGACCGCGCCCGCGAGCCCGCCGAGCGGGGCGTACCAGGGCATGGCCGCGAGGCTCTCCGCGCTCGGCAGCGGCACGGGCATCACGAGGAAGAGCGTCACGAAGACGAAGACGATCGGCGCGAAGGAGGTCGCCGCCGCCAGCCAGGGATTGACGAGGGCCCCGCGCAGGCGCGCGTTCATCGAGTTGCCGAGCGCCTGCAGCGCCCCGGCGGCGAGGATGAAGGGGTAGAGGAGAGCGGGGTTCATCGGCTCGCGCTCACGGGACGAGGAGGAGGCCGGCGAGCGCCAGCAAGAGGGCCGGCGGCATGACGAGGAGCCCGAGCTTGAGGAAGCTCCAGGCGCTCACGTCCTGCCCCTCGCGCCGGATCGCGGTGAGCCAGAGGATGGTGGCGAGCGAGCCCGTGACCGACAGGTTCGGGCCGAGATCGACGCCGATGAGCACCGCCCCGGCGACGCGCTCGGGGACGTCGGCCGCCTGCACGGCCGCCCCCGCGATGAGGCCGGCCGGCAGGTTGTTGACGGCGTTGCACAGGATCGCGATCGCCGCGCCCGCTCCCCAGGCCGTGGCGTCGGGCGCGGCGGAGGCGGCCGCCTTCAGCTCGGCCGCGATGAGGCCGAGCACGCCCGTCTTCTCCAGGGCCTCGACGAGGACGAACAGGCCGGCCACGAGCGGCAGCACGCTCCAGGAGACGTCCCGGACGACGCCGACGAGGCCGCCGCGCCGCATCAGGAGGACGACGAGCGTCGTGGCGAGCCCGGCCGCGAAGGTCGGCAGGCCGAGGTCGAGACCGTAGGCCGAGGCCGCGATGAGCACGCCCCCGGTGGCCACGATGCCGAGGCCGGCGACGAGGCCGGTGCGGGGCAGCGCCGGCAGCGCGACATCCGTGGCGACCTCCTGCCCGGCGAGCGCGCGGGCCTGCGTCAGGCGCAGCACCGCGTAGGTGGCGAGGATGGCGAGGATCGAGGGCAGCGCGAAGCGCGCGAGCCACTGCGTCAGCGGCGGCATGTGCGCCGCGTAGACGACGAGGTTCGCCGGGTTCGAGATCGGCAGCACGAAGCTCGCCGCGTTCGCGATGAAGGCGCAGATCAGCAGGTAGGGCAGCGGGTCGCGCACGCGCGCCGCCTTGGCCGCGCAGTAGACGGCCGGGGTGAGCACGACGGCGCAGGCATCGTTCGACAGGAACACCGTCACGACGGTGCCGACGCAGTAGACGAGCGTGAAGAGACGCGTGGCCGAGCCCCGGGCCTGCCGCACGGCGATGCCGGCCAGCCAGTCGAACAGGCCCTCCTTCCGGGCGACCTCCGACATCAGCATCATGCCGACGAGGAAGAGGTAGACGTCGGTTCCCTTGAGCACGCCTTCCCAGGCCGTGCCCGCCGGCAGGAGGCCGAGGATCACGAGCGCGCCGGCGCCGAGCACCGCCCAGACGGCCTCGGGCCAGGAGAACGGGCGCAGGATCACCCCGAGCGTGGCGAGGGCGGCGATGCCCCAGGTGGCGAGGTTCGGGCTCAGGGTCAGCGCGCCCATGCTGGCGGGTCCTCGGTCGATGGGTGAGGCGAAGGATCGGGCGCGGGGCCTACCATTGGCGCCCGTTGCGGTTCGGGCCGAGCTGGGTGCCGAGGAGGCCGCGCTCCGGCCACGCGCCGATCGCGGCGGCATCGCTGCCTGGAGCCTCCGAGCGGCGGATGCAAGCCGCATCCCGCGCGGGCTCGACCCGATCCTCCGTCGTGCGCCCGCGGGCGTCGGTGGCGCGCACGGCGATCCCCCTCGCCTCCGGCGGCAAGGCGAGGCGGGCCCGGTGGCAGCGCTCGCCGTCCGGGCGGGTCATGGGCAGCCAGGGGCCGCCGTCGATGCTGAAGCGGCACTCCGCGATCGGCGCGTCGCCGAGGACGAGGGCGCGGATCTCGGTCTCGGCGCCGACCGCCTGCGCCGCGTCGTGCGCGAGCCGCCGGTCCGCCGGGGCCGTGACGAGGACGAGGGGCCAGCCCGTCGCGAGGGGGTGGAAGCGCCAGCTCACGACGCCCGCGTCGATCGCGGCCACGGCGAAGCCGACCGGGCCCTCCTCGATCTGGCCCGTGGAGCGGGCCGCGGCGTAGATCGTGCGGCCCTCGTTGGCGATCTCGTTGTAGTGGGTGTGGCCCATCTCGACGAGACGCACGCGCGAGCGCGCCACGAGGTCGGAAACCAGGGCGGCCTCCCCCTCCCCCTTCAGGTCGGCCGGGTAGCTGTGCATGAAGAGCGCCACGTCCTGCCCGTCCGCGTCCGCCTCCGCGAGCGCGCCGCGAAGCCAGGCGATCTGGTCGGCTCCGAGGCGGAAGTCCGGGCCGCCCGAGCCGCTGCCGCACATGTCGAGGAACAGGCATCGCACGCCGGAGACGTCCGCCGCGTAGGGCAGTCTCTGGACGCCGAGGCACGCGTAGAAGGGTTCGAGGCTGCCGCCCTCCATGTCGTGGTCGCCCGTGACCACGTGGACGGGCAGGCGCAGCGCATCGAGCGCCGCGCGCACGAGGGCATACTGCTCTGGCCGGCCGTTCTCCGCGTTGTCGCCCGGCAGGTAGACGAAATCGATCCCCTCCACGCCGTCGAGGGTCTCGACGATGGCGCGCAAGTCGCGCGCGTTCTGCGCGTCCGCCTCCGTCAGGTGGAGGTCGCCGATATGGGCGAAGACGAGCGGCCGGAGAGGCGCCATGACCGCTCAGCGATCCCCGGCGGACGGGAGCGCGAGCGCCCGACCGCGCAGGGAAGACGTGCGCGCCGGAACGTGCCGGTGGTGCATCGGAAACTCCAGGGCGACCAGGAAACGGGCGGTGCGTCGCGGCTCTACCAGCACAGGCGCGGTGCGCAGCCGGCCGACAAGCAGTATGGAGCCGCTTTGTTCCGGTTGGAACGGTTTTAATCCCGCACCTGAACAGAATTCGCCATACTATCACGGAGTTTTGACTTATGGAGGCGCGGCGGCGCCGGCGGCTCAGGCGGCCTCCATCAGGGCCCGCACATGCGCGGCGGCGGAGGCCGCGAGCGCGTCGAGTTGGTAGCCGCCCTCCAGCACGGAGACGATGCGGCCGCCGCAGCGCCGCGCGGCCACCTCGGCGATCGCCCCCGTGATCCAGCCGAAATCCGCCGCCTGCAGGCGCAGGCCCCCGAGCGGGTCGCCCTCGTGCGCGTCGAAGCCCGCCGAGATCACGACGAGGTCCGGCGCGAAGGCGTCGAGGGCCGGCAGCAGGTGGCCGGCCCAGGCCGCGCGGAAGGGCGCGGTGCCGTCGCCCGCCTTGAGCGGCGCGTTCCAGATGTTGCCGACGCCGCGCTCGGAGGCGGCGCCCGTGCCGGGGAACCAGGGCATGCGGTGCGTGGAGGCGTAGAACAGGTCCGGGTCGGACCAGAAGATGTCCTGCGTGCCGTTGCCGTGGTGCACGTCGAAATCGACCACCGCGACGCGCCTCGCCCCGTGGCGGGCGCGGGCGTGGAGGGCCGCCACGGCGGCCGTGTCGAACAGGCAGAAGCCCATCGCCCGCGCCCGCTCGGCGTGGTGGCCCGGGGGCCGCACCTGGCAGAAGGCGTTGCGCACGCCCGCGTCCCCGCACACCGCCTCGACCGCCCGCAGCCCGGCGCCGACCGCGCGCAGGGCCGCCTCCCAGGTGCCCGCCGAGACCACGGTGTCCGGCCCGATCCGGGCCGGGAGGTTCGCCGGGTCGGCGGCGAGCGCGCGGATCGCCTCGAGATGGGCGGGGGCGTGAGCGCGCAGGATCGCGGCCTCGGCGTCCGCGCGCAGCGGCGCCGCCTCGCGCCGCAGGGCCGCGAAGCCGGGCTCGGCAAGAGCCTCGTCGAGGGCCCGCATCCGGGCCGGCCGCTCGGGATGGGCCGGCCCGGTCTCGTGGCCGGCGAAGGCGGAATGGGCGAGGAGCAGCGTCCGGCCCGTCCCCGCGGCGAGGCCGGCGCCCGCGGCGAGGCCCGCGGCACCGGCGACGAGGCCGCGGCGGGTCAGCCCGGCCATGGCGCCCGCGATCATGGGGCGGGACCCGCGCAGGGTCCGGTGCGGCGCCCGGCCTGGACCTCGGTCATGGTCATGTTCTTGCCGCCCATCCGCATGGCGATGCGGCCCCGGAAGGCGCCGGGCGACAGGACGTAGCGGGCGCTCCCGCTCGCGGCGTTGCGCCCCTCGCAGGCGATCTCGAAGGTGATCTCGCTGCCGTTCCGGCGCAGGTTCGAGACGGGGCAGCGCGCCAGCGGGTTGTTGTCGCTGAGAACCGCGAAGCCGGGATTGCCGGCGCCCGGCTCTGCCCCGAGGCAGAGCTCGGCGGTCTTCCGCCCGGTCGCGTCGTCGAGATGAGGCAGTTCGAGCCGCACCTCGACCGCGTAGCGGCCGGGCTCGATCGGGGCGTCGGCGCGCGCGGCCGACGCGATCAGCGATGCGGCGAGGAGGGCCAGGCGGCGCGCGGCGGCCCGGCCCGTGCTCCTCGGTATCGTGTCCTGCGGCGGCACCGGGCATCTCCCTGTCCGCCGCAGGAGAGCACGGCGGGC
>NZ_BJZU01000067.1 GCF_007992195.1 Methylobacterium oxalidis
CGGGCCGCCGCGCGCGACCCGCTTCCTGCTCCGGTATCCGCCCTCAGCAGTCGAGGGTGTTGTCGCGCTCCCACTGCGTCAGGTGGCGGCAGTAGGCGTTCCACTCGTCCTGCTTGAGCTTGAGGTAGCTCGGCACGAAGGCCCCGAACGCGTCGTTGAGCACGTCGCAGCGGTCGAGCGCCCGCATCGCGTCGAGCATGTTCAAGGGCAGTTGCTTCACGCCCTCGACCGTGTGCCCGTCCGTGTACATGTTGATGTCGAGGCGCTTGCCCGGATCGCGCCGGTTGCGCATCCCGTCGAGGCCCGCCGCCAGGATGCCGGCCTGCAGCAGGTAGGGGTTGGCCGCGCCGTCCGCGAGCCGGAACTCGAAGCGGCCGCCGTCCGGAATCCGGATCATGTGGGTGCGGTTGTTGCCCGTGTAGGTCACGGTGTTGGGCGCCCAGGTCGCGCCCGAGGTGGTGCGCGGCGCGTTGATGCGCTTGTAGGAGTTCACGCACGGGTTGGTGATCGCGGCGAGCGCGTCGGCCGAGTGGATCAGGCCGCCGATGAAGTGGTAGCCCGCCTGCGACATGCCGATCTCGTCCGAGCGGTCGGCGAAGATGTTCTCGCCGTCGCGCCAGACCGAGACGTGGGCGTGGCAGCCCGAGCCCGTCAGCTCCATGAAGGGCTTGGGCATGAAGGTCGCCCGCAGGCCGTGCTTCTCGGCGATCGAGCGGGTCATGTACTTGAAGAAGGCGTGCCGGTCGGCCGTCACCAGGGCGTCGTCGTAGTCCCAGTTCATCTCGAACTGGCCGTTCGCGTCCTCGTGGTCGTTCTGGTAGGGCTTCCAGCCCAGGCTCAGCATCGCGTCGCAGATCTCGGTGATCACGTCGTAGCGGCGCATCAGGGCCGACTGGTCGTAGCAGGGCTTCATCTGCTTGTCGGCGAGGTCGGCGGGCTCCGAGCCGCAGGGCGTGATCAGGAAGAACTCGCACTCGACGCCGGTCTTCATCTGCAGGCCGTCGCGGGCCGCGTCCTTGATCAGGCGCTTGAGGATGTTGCGCGGCCCCTGCTCGACGGGCTTGCCGTCCATCACGAGGTCGGCCGGCAGCCAGCCCACCTCGGGCTTCCAGGGCAGCTGGATCAGCCCGTCCGGGTCCGGCATGGCCAGCAGGTCGGCGTCGGCCGGGCTCATGTCGAGCCAGGTGGCGAAGCCCGCGAACCCCGCGCCGTTCTTGCAGGTGCCCTTGATGGCGGCGGCCGGCACGAGCTTGGCGCGCTGCGTGCCGAACAGGTCCGTGTAGGAGACGAGGAAATACTTGATGCCGCGCTCCCTGGCGGCGGTCTCGAGATCGAGCGTCATCGCAAAAACCCTCCCAGGGTCGGTCGGCTGCTTGTTCTTGACCAGAAGCAAGGAAGGGCCGCCCCCGGCGTCGGGGCGGCCCTTCCTCTCGTCTCAGATGCCCGTCTTTCCGGGGATCCAGCCGGTGCCGGCAAGCGGCACCTGCGCCATGGCGGCGGCCTCGATCGTCAGCGCCACCAGATCCTCCGGTTCGAGGTTGTGCAGGTGGCTCTTGCCGCAGGCCCGCGCGATGGTCTGCGCCTCCAGCGTCATCACGGCGAGGTAGTTGGCGAGCCGCCGCCCCGCGAGCTCCGGATCCAGGCGCTTCATCAGCTCCGGGTCCTGCGTGGTGATGCCGGCCGGGTCCTTGCCCTCGTGCCAGTCGTCGTAGGCGCCGGCCGTCGTGCCGAGCGCCTCGTACTCGGCCTCCCAGCGCGGGTCGTTGTCGCCGAGCGCGATCAGCGCCGCCGTGCCGATCGCCACCGCGTCGGCGCCGAGCGCCAGCACCTTGGCCACGTCCGCGCCCGAGCGGATGCCGCCCGAGACGACGAGCTGCACCTGCCGGTGCAGGCCGAGATCCTGCAGCGCCTGAACGGCCGGGCGGATCGCGGCGAGCGTCGGGATGCCGACATGCTCGATGAACACGTCCTGGGTCGCCGCCGTGCCGCCCTGCATGCCGTCGAGCACCACCACGTCGGCGCCCGACTTCGCGGCGAGCGCGGTGTCGTAGTAGGGCCGCGAGGCGCCGACCTTCACGTAGATCGGCTTCTCCCAGTCGGTGACCTCGCGCAGCTCCTCGATCTTGATGGCCAGATCGTCCGGGCCGGTCCAGTCGGGGTGGCGGCAGGCCGAGCGCTGGTCGACGCCCGGGGGCAGGCAGCGCATGCCGGCCACGCGCTCGGTGATCTTCTGGCCGAGCAGCATGCCGCCGCCGCCGGGCTTGGCGCCCTGCCCGATCACCACCTCGATCGCGTCGGCCTTGCGCAGGTCGTCGGGGTTCATGCCGTAGCGGGACGGCAGGTACTGGTAGACGAGCTTCTGCGAGTGCCCGCGCTCCTCCGGCGTCATGCCGCCGTCGCCCGTGGTGGTCGAGGTGCCGGCGAGCGTGGCGCCGCGGCCGAGCGCCTCCTTGGCGTTCGCCGAGAGCGAGCCGAAGCTCATGCCGGCGATCGTCACCGGGGTCTTCAGCTCGATCGGCTTCCTGGCGAAGCGGGAGCCGAGCACGACCTCGGTGCCGCAGCGCTCGCGGTAGCCCTCGAGCGGGTAGCGGCTGATCGAGGCGCCGAGGAACAGGAGGTCGTCGAAGTGGGGGAGCTGGCGCTTCGCGCCGGCGCCGCGGATGTCGTAGATGCCGGTGGCCGCGGCGCGGCGGATCTCGGACATCACGTCGGGCGTGAAGGTGGCCGAGAAGCGCGGCTTGGTGCGCGGGGTGGCGCGCGGGTCCTTCGAGTGCTCGGCCATCAGTAGGCTCCGGCGTTGTCGACGTGGAAGTGGTAGAGGGTGCGGGCCGAGCCGTAGCGGCGGAACTCGCCCGGATCGACCTCGCCCGCCAGCCCGGCCAGCTTCAGCTTGGCGTAGAGCTGCTCGCGGTGCTCGTCGCGCATCTCCTTCTCGACGCAGTCGGCGCCGAGGCTCTTCACCGAGCCGCGCACGAAGAGCTTGGCCTCGTAGAGCGAGTCGCCGAGCGCCTCGCCGGCATCGCCCAGCACGGTCAGCGAGCCGGCCTGGGCCATGAAGGCCGACATGTGGCCGATCGAGCCCTTCACCACGATATCGACGCCCTTCATCGAGATGCCGCAGCGCGCGCCCGCGTTGCCGTCGATCACGAGGAGGCCGCCGTGGGCCGTGGCGCCGGCCGACTGGCTGGCGTCGCCCCGCACGTGGACGAAGCCGGAGATCATGTTCTCGGCCACGCCGACGCCGGCGTTGCCGTTGATGATCACGCTCGCGAGCTTGTTCATGCCCGCGCAATAGTAGCCGACGTTCCCCTCGATCTCGACGGTGACCGGCGCGTCGAGCCCCGCCGCGACGGCGTGGCGCCCGTCCGGGCCGCTCACGGTCCAGTGGGTCTCGTTGGTGTCGGCGCGCAGGGCGTGCAGCGCCCGGTTGAGCTCGCGCAGGGACGAGCGGTTCAGGTCGAAGGTCGGCATCAGTGGCGCTCCCAGGCGTAGACCTTGGCGGGCTCCGGCTCGAACACGCGGGCCTTGTCGATGCCGGGCAGGCCGACGAGCGCGCGGTACTCGGATCCGAAGGCGACGTAATCGTCCGTCTCGGCCATCACGGCGGGCTTGCAGGCGATCGGGTCGCGCACGACGGCGAAGCCCGTCTCGGTGCCGACCACGAAGGTGAAGAAGCCGTCGAGGTCCGTCAGGCTCGATTCCAGCGCCTCCTTGAGCGAGGCGCCCTCGCGCATGCGCCAGCTCAGGTAGCCGGCGGCGACCTCGGTGTCGTTCTTGGTGGCGAACGAGAGGCCCTCGCGCTCCAGGCGGCGGCGCAGGTCGTTGTGGTTCGAGAGCGAGCCGTTGTGCACGAGGCACTCGTCGGTGCCCGTGGAGAACGGGTGCGCGCCGTTGGTGGTCACGGCGCTCTCGGTGGCCATGCGGGTGTGGCCGATGCCGTGGCTGCCGGACATGCCGGAGAGGTCGAAGCGCTCGGCGACGGAGGCGGGCAGGCCGACCTCCTTGTAGATCTCCATGCGGCGGCCGGCGCTGACCACGTCGATGCCCGGCGCGTTGGCCTTCAGCCAGGTCCGGACCTCGTCCTCGCGCGCGGCTGGGACGGAGAGGACGGTGTGGGTGTCGCGCTCGACGCGCTCCACGCCCTCGCCGAGGGCGCCCTCGAGGCGCGCCGCCGCGTCGGCGAGGCTCGCCCGGTCCGGCCCCCGCAGGGTCAGCTTCACGCCCGCCGCGTCGGAGCCGTAGACGGCGAAGCCCGCGCTGTCGGGCCCGCGATCGGTCATGGTCTCGAGCATCTTGGCGAGCAGCGTGCCGAGCTGCGGCTCAAGCTCCGGCTTCTTCAGAAACAGCCCGACGATCCCACACATGGCCTCGTTCCTCGCCTGATCAGGTTCGAAGGAATTGCTCGCACAGGTATGCCGGCTCGTCAACCGATGGTAATGATTTTTTCTTCTCACGAAACACACGGCGGCGGGATAGCGCAGGGATGCGTGTGGTGCGGCCGCGGCGAGTGAGGCATGATGCGGGCCAAACCGGCCATCATCACGGGACGTACGGAAGAGAATGCTCAACACGGCCTCGAACGCACCGAGCGAGAACCCGCGGAC
>NZ_BJZU01000068.1 GCF_007992195.1 Methylobacterium oxalidis
CCCTGAGGCGGGCCGCACGGCTCGGACCTTCGGCGAACGGGCGGGGCCGCGGATCGGACCAAGGTCCGAGGCGGCCTCGGACCATCAGAGCCCAGTTCGCCGGACCTTCGCATGTATTGGGCGGGCTGGAGCCCGTGGAACACTCCCCTCAGCGCGAAGGAAGAGCGGATCTTCCGAAGTAACGGAGGGGCTGTCATGGGCGTCGAGTTCAACCGCACCGACCTGGAGTTCGTTCTCACGCAGATCGAGATGGCGGAGGCCGGGCAGGACCCCGTCAACCCGCACCTGACCTTCGGCCTGCGGCACGTCGACGGCACGGACAACAGCGTGGTCGCGGGCCAGCCCCTCTACGGCTCGGTCGACCAGCCCTTCCCGCGGCTCACGAACCCGGTCTTCCAGAGCGCCGACCCCTCGGCGTTCGGCCCCCCCGGCGGTCCGGCGACCTCCTACGCCAGCACGGCCGGCAACGTGTTCGACGCCGACCCGCGCATCATCAGCAACCTGATCTCCGACCAGTCGCTGAACAACAACGCGGCCGTGGTCGCCGCCCTGAAGCTCACGGGCTCGCAGGACCCGGACGCCGACGCCGCCCGGGTGGCCACCGCCTGGGCGGCCGTGAAGGCGGCCAAGGCCGGCACCGACGCGGCCCTCCTCGTCCAGAAGAACGCGGACCTCGCCGCGCTCATCGCCGAGCTCGGCCTCAAGGTCGAGAACGGCAGCCTCTACATCGAGAACGTGACGCCGGATGCCGGGCTCTCGGCGCCGTTCAACACGCTCTTCACCCTGTTCGGCCAGTTCTTCGACCACGGCCTCGACCTGATCGCCAAGAGCAGCGCCAGCGGCACGGTCTTCATCCCGCTCAAGCCCGACGACCCGCTCTACGTGCCGGGCGCGCAGACGAACTTCATGGTGCTGACCCGCGCGGCCAACCAGCCGGGGCCCGACAAGATTCTCGGCACGGCCGACGACGTCCACCAGAACACCAACCAGGTCACGCCCTTCGTCGACCAGAACCAGACCTACACCTCCCACCCCTCGCATCAGGTCTTCCTGCGCGAGTACATGACCGGCTCGGACGGACGGCTGCACGCCACCGGCCGCCTGCTCGAGGGGAAGACCGGCGGCGAGCCGACCTGGGCCGACGTGAAGGCCAACGCCCTCAAGCTCGGGATCCTGCTCTCCGACGAGGACGTGAACAACATCCCGCTCCTGGCCACCGACGCCTACGGCAACTTCATCCCGGACCCGGTCACCGGCGGCGTGCAGGTCGTCTTCAAGGGCGCGGACGGGATCGCCGGCACCGCGGACGACGTGCTGCGCTCCGGCACGCCGCAGAGCCCGGTCTCGACCGTGGGCGCGGTCCGCACCGGCCACCAGTTCCTCAACGACATGGCCTTCGGCGCCGCCCCGAGCGACCCGGAGGCGCCCGGCACCCATCTCAACCCCGATGCCGACACGATGGCGGGCGGCCCGCCCCCGGCCACCGGAACCTACGACAACGAGCTCCTCGACGCGCACTACATCGCGGGCGACGGGCGCGCCAACGAGAATTTCGGCCTCACCGCCATCCACGAGATCTTCCACGACGAGCACAACCGGCTCGTCCAGCAGGTCAAGGACCTCGTGACGAAGGAGCTCGTGGAGAACGGCGACACCGCCTTCGCGAGCCACTGGGTGCTCGACGGCGCCGACCTCTCGGACGGCATCCAGGACAACGAGTGGAACGGCGAGCGCCTGTTCCAGGCCGCCAAGTTCGGCACCGAGACGCAGTACCAGCACCTCGTCTTCGAGGAGTTCGCCCGCAAGGTCTCGCCGGCCATCCACCTGTTCGGCAACACCAACGTCCATCTCGACGCGGCCATCACCTCCGAGTTCGCCAACGCGGTCTACCGCTTCGGGCACTCGATGCTCGACGAGGACCTCAACGTCTACACGCTCCAGGGCAAGTACCTCGACGCGAACGGCAAGCCGACCGACGCGGTCACCGGCACGCTGAACCCGCTCGCGGGCACGCCGCTCCTCGACGCGTCGGGCAAGCCGGTGCTGAACGCGGTCGGCCTCATCCAGGCCTTCACGAACCCGCTGGCCTTCGCCGCCATGGGCACGGACGCGGCGGGCCAGGTCGCCCTCGGCACGCTCAACCAGGCCGGCAACGAGATCGACGAGTTCGTCACGGGCGCGCTGCGCAACAACCTGCTCGGCCTGCCCCTCGACCTCGCCGCGCTCAACATCGCCCGCGGCCGCGAGACCGGCGTGGCGCCGCTCAACCTCGTGCGCAACCAGATCTACGCGCAGACCCACGATTCGTCGGTCAAGCCCTACGAGAGCTGGACCGAGTTCGGCCAGTACCTCAAGCACGACGCCTCGCTGGTCAACTTCCTGGCGGCCTACGGCACCCACTCCTCGATCCTCGGCGCGACGACGCTCGACGCGAAGCGCGTCGCGGCGCTCGCCCTGATCGAGCACGGCAAGGACGGGTATTCCGGCGGCGGCCTGACGGCCGCGGAGATCAAGGACGCCCACGATTTCATGCACAGCATGGGCGCCTACGCGAACATCACCGACCCGGCGGCGCTGAAGGACAACGGCAACGCGCTGCACGACGCCAGCGGCGCGATCCCCTTCTGGAGCACGGGCAGCATCACCGGCCTCGATCAGGTCGATCTCTGGATCGGGGGCCTGGCCGAGAAGCAGAACCTGTTCGGCGGCCTGCTCGGCTCGACCTTCGACTACATCTTCCGCATCCAGCTGGAGAACCTGCAGGACGGCGACCGGCTCTACTACCTGCCGCGCCTCGAAGGCACGCACTTCCTCGGCGAGATCGAGAACAACGCGTTCGCCGAGATGATCATGCACAATCTCGGCACCAAGCACATGAGCGCGAGCGTGTTCCTCACGCCCGAGTTCACGGTCGAGGCCAGCGCCGTCAACCCGGACGACGTCTCGACCTGGACACGCAACGAGAGCGGCAAGCTGATGATCGAGGCGAGCTGGGTGCTCGACGATCACGGCAACCACGTGAAGGGCTCGGACGGGGCCGACGTCAAGTCGATCCACTTCCTCGGCGAGGACAACTTCTTCGGCAACACGATGGTGCTCGGCGGCACCGAGCACGACGACCACCTGTTCGCCGGCAACGCCGACGACGACACCGTCTACGGCGACGGCGGCAACGACGTCATCGACGGCGGCAACGGCAACGACTTCCTCTACGGGGGCGCCGGCGACGACCGCATCACCGACACGGCCGGCGACGACACCATCCACGGCGATGCCGGCGACGACTGGATCGACGGCGGCATCGGCGACGACATCATCTTCGGCAACGACGGCAACGACACCCTGTCGGGCGGCAAGGGCATCGACGACATCCAGGGCGGCCAGGGCAACGACGTCATCTACGGCGGCGAGAACGACGACGAGATCCAGGGCAACGAGGGCGACGACTGGATCGAGGGCGGCCAGGGCGGCGACCTCCTGGTGGGCGATGCGGGCGCGCCGACCGGCCAGCTCCCGCTCTACGGCGCCGACGACGTCCTGATCGGCGGCACCTGGCTGCCGACCGGGCCGGACGGCCACCCCGTCACCGGGCCCGGCACCGACGTCGCGGCCAACGGCGGCGACCGCATGCAGGGCTTCAGCGGCGACGACATCATGATCGGCGGCGGCGGCTTCAACCGCTTCGAGGGCCGCAACGGCTTCGACTGGGCCTCCTACGAGTTCGACCGGCTCGGCGTCTCGGTCGACATGAACATCAAGGACTTCATCCTCGATTCCCCGCCGCTCTCCCCCGACGCGATCCGCGACCGCTTCATCGAGACGGAGGGCCTCAGCGGCTCGTCCTACGACGACGTCCTGCAGGGCACGAACGACGCGGTCGCCGACCCGACGAACGAGCTCAACAACATCACGCTGATCACCGGGCTCGACACGTTCTTCTCGCCCGACGCGCCGGTCCACTTCTCGGGCGGCAACATCATCCTGGGCGGCGGCGGCAGCGACCGCATCGAGGGCCGGGCCGGCAACGACATCATCGACGGCGACGCCTACCTGCACGTCCGCCGGGAGGGCGGCCAGATCGTCCGCGAGATCCTCGACGGCGGCCGGCCGAACGACGTCGACACCGCCGTCTACTCCGACATCGCGGCCAATTACGTCATCGGCGCCCGCACGGCGGACGGCCGCGGCTGGGACGGCCTCGACGCCGAGGGCTTCTTCTCCGTCGTGCACGTCACGGTGGGCGGCGGGGGCGGCGGCGGGGCGGCGGGCGGCGGCGGGGTGAACCCGGTCGTCGACGACGGCGCCGACAAGCTGCGCAACATCGAGCGCCTGGAGTTCCAGGACGGCGTCCACAGCGTCGGCGAGTTCGTCCCGACCACGCCGGTCAAGAACCAGATGCCGTTCGGCACCGTCGAGATCGGAGGCAACCCCGTCATCGGGACGGTCCTGACGGCGACGAACTCGCTCCTCGACTTCGACGCCATCGGCTCGACCAACCCGGCGGCCTCCGTCGTGCCGACGGTCACCTACCAGTGGGAGTACCTCGATCCGGCCCGCGGCGAGTGGGTGCCGATCACGGGAGCCACCGGCGCCGAGTACAAGGTCTCCGCCTTCGTCGTCGGGCAGGCGCTGCGCGTCACGGCCTCCTTCGTCGACGCCCTCGGCTACCGCGAGCACGTCGCCTCGGCCCAGACCGGCGTCGTCACCACGCCGCCGAACGTCAACACGGCGCCCTTCGTGGTGCCGCAGCAGGGCCAGGTCGGCCTGCCCGACACCAGCGTCCTCGAGAAGGGCGCGGTCAACCTCTACCTGCCCGTCACGACCGTGTTCGGCGACGCGCAGACGCCGGCGGCGCAGCTCACCTACACGGTCACGCTGGCCAACGGCCACCCGCTCTCCGAGATCGGGCTCAAGGTCGAGAACCTCGTCGCCCAGAACGGGTCGCTGCGCATCACCGGCACCCTCGCGGCGAGCGTCACCGGGCCCGTCGACCTCAAGGTCAGCGCCACCGATCTCGGGCCGGGCACCCCGCTCACGGTCACCGACATCTTCCGCCTGAACGTGGTCCACCCGACCCCCGGCTCGCAGGCCGTGATCAACGGCTCGCTACAGGACGGCTACATCGCCGGCGCCACCCTGTTCATGGACTCGAACGGCGACGGCTTCCGCCAGAGCTTCGAGGCGCAGGCTACCACCGACGCCACCGGCCACTTCACCCTGGTCGGCAAGCCCGGCACGCTCATCGCGACGGGCGGGAACGGCGCCGTCGACACCGCCACCAACCTCGCCTTCAACGGCACCTTCAAGGCCCCCACCGGCTCCCTCGTCATCACCCCCCTCACCACGATCCTCGTGGAGCTGATGGGGCTCGGCGCGAGCCTCACGGGCGCCCAGAACCAGCTCCGCTCGGCGCTGAGCCTCGCCTCGGGCGTCGACGTCACGCAGATCGACCCGATCGCCACGGTGATGGATCCGGAGGCGTCGCCGGCCGACAAGGCGCTCGCCGAGCACCTCATCGTCACGGCCTCGCAGATCCTCGACACGGTCGCGATCCTGCAGGCCGCCTCCCCCTTCGGAAACCCGATGGGCGGCATCGTGTCGATGATCGCGTCCGGCGAGCCCTTCGACCTCGCGAACCCCGCCACCGTGGCGGCCCTCGTCGCGCAGGCCGGCTTCTTCCCGCCCTTCTCGACCGAGGTCGAGGCGCTCCTCAACGCCCATAACGGTCTCGTCTCTGCCCAGGCCGCATCGGGCGACGGCCTCGACTTCCTGGTCGGCGTCGCGGCGGTGAACCGGGTCGCGCAGGGCGCGGCCTCCGAGGGCCTCGCCGGCTCCTACGGCGCCGAGGAGATTGCGGGCCTGCTCCAGAAGTTCACCGGCCCCGGCCTCGCCGAGCAGGTGGGCTTCGCCAAGCACCATGTCGGCGACGTCGACGGCAACGGCCATGTCGAGGGCGACGGCGACGAGACGCCGCCCGGCCTCGCCATTACCTCGGCCGTCGAGCCTGAGGGCGCCGGCAAGCGCACCATCTCCGGCACGGCCGGGCTCGACGATGCCGGGATCACCGTGCACATCCTCGACAACGGCACCGAGATCGGCACCGCCATCGTCGACGGCACGGGCCACTGGAGCGTCGAGGTCGAGATCGCCGGCGGCGGCGAGCACCGCATCGTCGCCTCGGGCACCGACGCCGCCGGCAATACCGGCCAGAGCCAGCCCGTCACCGTCATGGTGGACGGGACGCCGCCCGCGGCGCCGAGCGTCGCCCTCGACCACGACACCGGCGCCTCGGCCGAGGACCGAGTCACGAGCGATCCCGAGATCGCGGTGACGCGGGCCGAGTCCGGCGGCACGCTGAGCTACAGCATCGACGGCCACGACTACGCGGCGGCCTACGACGAGAGCGAGCTGACGGACGGCGAGCACACCGTGCGGGTCCGGCATACGGACGCGGCCGGCAACGTCTCGGAGGCCGGCACCCTCACCTTCACCCTCGACCGCACCGCCCCCGCGGCCCCGGGCCTCGCCCTGGCGCACGACACCGGCACGGCGGGCGACAAGGCGACCTCGGACGCGACCCTCCTGCTCGCGCCGGCGGAGACCGGCGGCAGCTACGCCTACAGCGTGGACGGGGGTGACTACGCCGGCAGCTACGATCCGGCGGCGCTCGGCAACGGAGAGCACACCGTCTCGGTCAAGCACACCGACGCGGCGGGCAACGTCTCCGAGGCGGCCTCGCTGACCTTCACGGTCGACCGGGCGGCCCCCGCCGCCCCGACCCTGGCGCTCGCCCACGACACCGGCACGGCCGGGGACGGGCTGACGCAGGATGCGGGCCTGATCGTCGGCGGGACCGAGATCGGCGCAACCCTGAGTTACAAGGTCGACGGAAAAGCCGTCGACGCCTACGACCCCGCGGCCCTCCTGGACGGGCGGCACACGGTCTCGGTGACGCAGACCGACGCGACGGGCAACGTCTCGGAGGCCGCCGCCCTCAGCTTCACCCTCGACCGGGCGGCACCGGGTGCGCCGACCATCACCCTCGCCAACGACACCGGAATCGCGGGCGACAGGCTCACCCGGGACGCGAGCCTCGCGATCATTCCGACCGAGTCCGGCGGAACCGACACGTACAGCGTAGATGGCGGTGCCTACAGCGGAATTTACGCTCCGGGCAGCCTCGCGGACGGCCAGCACACCATCGCGGTGAAGCACACCGACGCGGCCGGAAACACCTCCGAGGCGGGTCATCTGACCATCACCCTCGATACGGCAGCTCCCGCGATCCCGACGCTCGCGCTCGCCAACGACACCGGCACCGCGGGCGACCGCATCACCGGCGACCCGCGGCTCGTCGCGACGGGCGCCGAGGCCGGCGGCAGCTTCAGCTACAGCGTCGACGGCAAGGCCTACGGCGCCTACGACCCGGCGAGCCTCGCGGACGGCCAGCACACCGTCTCGGTCAAGCACACCGACGCCGCCGGCAACGTCTCGGCCGCGCGCTCCCTGACCTTCACCCTCGACACCACCGCCCCCGGGGCCCCGGCGCTGGCGCTCGCCAACGACACCGGCGCCTCCCAGACCGACCGCATCACCAGCGACGCCCGCGTCACGGCGACGGCCTCGCAGCCCGGCGCCACCCTGAGCTACAGCCTCGACGGCGCCGCCTTCGGGAGCAACTACGACCCGGCCTCGCTCCCGGACGGCAGCCACACGCTGGCGGTGCGCCAGACGGACAGCGCCGGCAACACCTCCGCCCCGGCCTTCCTCACCTTCACGCTCGACCGCGGCGCGCCGCAGGCCCCCGCCGTCACCCTCGCCGACGACACCGGCCTCGCCGGCGACGGCATCACCCGGGACGGCCATCTCTCGGCGACGCCCGCGGAGGCCGGCGGCACCCTCGCCTACGTCGTGGACGGCAAGGTGTCGGCGACCTACGACCCCGCCACCCTCGGCGACGGCCAGCACAGCGTGGCGCTCCGCTACACCGACGCGGCGGGCAATGCCGCGACCTCGGCGCCCGTCAGCTTCACCCTCGACACCACCGCGCCGACACTCTCCGTGGAGATCTCCGGCTCCGGTCACACCGTCGGCCACACGGTCTCCGGGACGATCGGACCGGCGGATGCGGGCGCCGTCATCACCGTCCGGGACGGGTCCGCCGTCCTCGGCACGGTCACGGCGGACGCGGCCGGCACCTGGAGCCTGCCCGTCCTGATGACGGAGGACGGCCCCGGCCACCACTACGCCCTCACCGCCACCGCCACCGACGCGGCCGGCAATGTCGGCCACAGCGAGAGCTTCGTGTTCGACCTCGATTTCTCGGGCAATCGCGACCTGTTCTGCACGGTCGGCCACGACATGCGGAGCTTCGAGGGACAGGTCTACGCCCTCTACGACGCCATCCTCGACCGGGCGCCCGACGCTGCCGGGCTCGAGGGTTGGGTCGGCGCGATGCGGAGCGGCATGAGCCTTCGGGATGTCGCGGACGCCTTCCTCCACTCCGCGGAGGCGCAGGCGAAGTTCGGCGGCCTCGACGATCGCGGCTTCGTCGGGCACCTCTACGAGACCGCCCTGCACCGCTCCGGCGAGGCGGCCGGCCTCGATACCTGGACCGGCGCCCTCGGCCACGGCGCGAGCCGCGCCGACGTCGCCCTCGGCTTTGCCCTCTCCGGAGAGAACGTCGCCGGCCTGCAGGCGGCGCTCGGTTCGGGTATCTACGTCGACGACCACGCGGCGACCGACGCGGCCCGGCTCTACTACGCCCTCCTCGACCGCGCGCCGGACGCGGCCGGCCTCCAGTCCTGGACGCAGGCGCTCAAGGGCGGCCTGTCCGAAGCCGGCATGGCGCAGGCCTTCCTCGGCTCGGGCGAGTATCAGGGCAAGCACGCCGGCCTGTCCGACGCGGCCTTTATCGATATGCTCTACGAGAACGCGCTCGGCCGCCACGCCGAGACGGCGGGCCTCGCGAACTGGACGTCAGCCCTCGGGCACGGGGCGACGCGGGCGGAGGTCGCGCTCGGGATCGCGCAGAGCGAGGAGGCGCACCACCACCTCGCCGGGCACATCGAGCAGGGCTGGCACCTCGTCTGATCTCCTGTGCCCCGATCCTGACGGCCGGGCCCTGCGCCCGGCCGTTGCCGTCCGGCAACCCTGTCGACGGCGCAAGCTCGACCGCTCGACCCGCCGGCCGTTCCGCGGCATTCTGCCCGCGCCGCCTCGTGCGCCGGATCTGGGAGACACTCGATGGAACGCCGTGATTTCATGACCGCGATCGGGGCCGCGGCGGCCTTCGGCGCCGTCGGCTCGGCCAGGGCGCACGAGACGGGTCACGACCATGCCGGGCACGGAGCTGCCGGCCACGAGCACCCGCCGAAGTACAAGGCCCTCTCGGAGGCGAGCGCGCACTGCGTCTCGACGGGCAACAACTGCCTGCGCCACTGCTTCGGCATGCTGGCGATGAAGGACACCAGCATGGCCTCCTGCACGGCCTCGGTCCACGATCTCGTCCAGGCCTGCACGGCACTGGAGGCGCTGGCCGCCGTCAACTCGCCGCACACGGCCGTGCTCGCCAAGGCGGTGGGCGAGATCTGCACCGCCTGCGGCAAGGAGTGCGACAAGTTCCCCGACATCGCCGAGTGCAAGGCCTGCGCCGCCTCCTGCCGGGCCTGCGCCGAGGAGTGCCGCAAGCTCGCGGCCTGAACCTCCCCTTCAAGCCTCGAACGGCGCCAGCTCCGGCTCGTCGATCACGCCGTCGGATTCCGGCTGGGCCGCCGTCCGCCGGCGGGACAGGAGCAGGATCAGCACGGGCAGGATCAGCAGGATCAGGAGCGGCGCCAGCGCCATGCCGCCGACGACGACCAGCGCCAGCGGCTTCTGGACCTGCGAGCCGACACCCGAGGACAGAGCCGCGGGCAGGAGCCCGACGCCGGCCACCACGCAGGTCATCACGACGGGCCGCATCTGCGTGAGGCAGGTGCGCATCATCGCGCTGACGCGCTCCTCGCCCGCCGCGAGCAGCGCGTTGAACTGCGTGATCACGATGATCCCGTCCATCACCGCGATGCCGAGAAGCGCGATGAAGCCGATCGCCGCAGAGACGCTGAAGGGGGTGTCGGTGAAGACCAGGGCGAGGATGCCGCCCGCCACCGCCATCGGGATCACGCTGAGGGCGAGCAGCGTGTCGACGACCGAGTTGAAGTTTACGAAGAGCAGGATCGCGATCAGGGCCACCGCGAGCGGCACCGTCACCGAGAGCCGGGCCAGAGCACCCTGCATGTTGTTGAACTCGCCGACGAGCTCGAGCCGGTAGCCGGGCGGCAGCGGGACTTCGGCATCGACGCGCTGGCGCGCCTCGATGATCGTGCTGCCGAGGTCGCGCTCCCGGACGCTGAACTTCACCGGCAGGTAGCGCTCCTGGCCCTCCCGGTAGATGTAGGCCGGCCCAGACACCAGACGCACGCTGGCCACCTCGCTGAGGGGCACCTGCACCACCGTGCCGTTCGGCCCCTGGCCCGCGATGCGCAGGTTTCGGATCGCGCCGACGCTCTGCCGATACTGGGAGGCGAGGCGCACGATGATCGGGTAGTGCCGGTCGCTCCCCATGTCGTAGAGGTCGCCGGCGCTGTCGCCGCCGATCGCGGTGCGGACCGTGGTGTTGATGTCGCCGGGCGTGAGACCGTAGCGGGCGGCGCGCACCCGGTCGACGTCGATCTGCACGGTGGGCTGGCCGAGGGAGGTGAACACGCCGAGGTCGGTCACGCCTGACACCGTCTTCAGGACCGACTCGACCTTGCGGGCGACGTCGGTGAGCGTCTGCAGGTCCGGCCCGAACACCTTGAACGAGTTCTCGCCCTTGATGCCGGAGACGGCCTCCGCGACGTTGTCCTGCAGATACTGCGAGAGGTTGAACTCGATGCCCGGGAACTCCGCCCGGAGCTTGTCGAGAAGCTCCGCGGTCATGCTCTCCTTGGTGACGCCGGGACGCCACTGGTCCGCCGGCTTGAGGGGCGCGAAGAACTCGCCGTTGAAGAAGCCGGCCGCGTCCGTGCCGTCGTCCGGGCGCCCGTGCTGGGAGACGACCCGCTCCACCTCCGGCACCGCGGCGATGATCCGGCGCATCCGGTTGACGTAGAGGTTGCCCTCCCGGAGCGAGATCGTCGCCGGCATCGTGGCGCGAAGCCACAGATTGCCCTCCTCGAGCTTCGGCAGGAACTCGGAGCCGAGATTGCGCGAGGCGAAGCCGACACCGACCGTCAGGAGGGCGGTCAGTCCCAGCACCAGTGCCTGGTTGCCGATCGCCATGCGGATCGCGGGTCGGTAGAGGCGGTCGAGGGTGCGCACGAGGACGGTCTCGACCTCCTCGATATGCTCCGGCAGCAGGTAGGCCGAGAGGACGGGCGTCACCGTGAAGGTCGCGATCAGGCCGCCGAGCAGGGCGTAGGCGTAGGTCTGCGCCATCGGCCCGAAGATGTGCCCCTCGACGCCCGTGAGGGTGAAGAGCGGCAGGAAGCCCGTGACGATGATGATGGCCGCGAACACGATCGAGCGGCTGACGTCGCTCGAGGCGCGGACGATCGCCCCGAGCTTGCCCGCGAGACCCTTGGCGGCCCCGCCCGCGGAGGGCGGTCCGTGCCCCGAGAGGCGCCTGAAGATCGCCTCCACCATGATCACGGTGCCGTCGACGATGAGCCCGAAATCGAGCGCGCCGACGGAGAGGAGATTCGCGGACTCGCCCCGCAGCACGAGGATGATCACGGCGAAGAACAGCGCGAAGGGGATCGTCGCTACGACGATGATCGCGCTGCGCAGGTTGCCGAGGAACAGCCACTGGATCACGAGGATCAGGCTGATGCCGAAGATCATGTTGTGCAGGACGGTGTGGGTCGTGACCTCGATCAGGTCCGATCGGTCGTAGATCCGCTCGATCCGGACCCCGGGCGGAAGGATGCCGGAAGCCTCGATACGGGCGACCTCCGCCTCCACCGCCTTGATGGTCGGCGTGCTCTGCTCGCCGCGCCGCATCAGCACGATGCCCTGCACGATGTCGTCGTCGTCGTTCATGCCCGCGATGCCGAGGCGGGGCTGGTGGCCGATCGTGACCTGGGCCACGTCGCGTACCAGCACCGGCGCGCCGCCCGATTGGGTCAGCACGGTCCCCTCGATGTCGTCGGTCGACCGGATCAGGCCGACGCCGCGCACCACGGCCGACTGGCTGCCGAGGGTGATCCGGTTGCCGCCGACGTTGAGGTTGCTGTCGTTCAGCGTCTTCACCACCCCCGCCAGGGTGAGGCCGTAGGCGCTGAGCTTGTCGATATCGACGCTGATCTCGAAGGTCTTGGTCTTGCCGCCCCAGCCGATCACGTCGATGACGCCGGGCACGGCTCGGAACCGGCGGCGCAGCACCCAATCCTGCAGCGTCTTGAGGTCGAGCACGCTGTAGCCGGGCGGCCCGGCGAGCTTGTAGCGGAAGATCTCGCCGATCGGACTCACGGGCGAGATGGTGGGCTTGGCACCGTTCGGGAGCTGATCGAGTTGGGCGAGGCGGTTCAGCACCTGCTGCTCGGCCTCGTAGTAGGTGTACTCGAAGCCGAATTGCAGCTTCACGTCCGAGAGGCCGTAGAGCGAGACGGTGCGGACCTGCTTCAGGTTCGGCAGGCCCGAGGTGATCACCTCGATCGGCACCGTGATGTAGCGCTCGATCTCCTCTCCGGAGAGGCCCGGCGCCTGCGTGACCACGTCGATCATCGGCGGGGTCGGATCCGGATAGGCCTCGATGTTCAGCGTGCGGAACGCCGCGAGCCCGCCGATCAGGAGGAGCACGAAGGCGAGCACGACCAGCACGCGCTGCCGCAGGGCGAAGGCGACGATGGCGTCCATGTGAGTGTTCCCCCTGGCCGGCGCCCGGCCGGCCGCGCGATGCGGCGGCTCCTCCGGGAGCCGCCCGCGCCCTCAGCCCTGCGTGGCCATCCGGTCGACGAAGAGCGACCCGCGCGAGATCACGCGCTCGCCGGTCTTCAGGCCGTCGAGAACCTCGATCGTGCCGCCGTCGACGATACCCGGCTTGATCTCCCGATTCTCGACGGAGTTGTCCGGTTTCAGGACCCAGACGCTCGCCTTGCTCCCCTCGAGGATCACGGCGGCCCGCGGCACCGAGTGGGAGAGGCTCTCGCGCTCGTTGATGATGCGCACGCTCGCGAACATCTCGGGCTTGAGCAGGCCCTGCGGATTGTCGATGTCGGCGCGCACCACGATGCGGCGCGTCACCGGATCGACCGCGGCGCCGATGTAGTTCACCCGCCCTTCGAAGACCTTGTCGGGCAGCGACAGGACGCGGAAGGTCAGGCGCTCGCCGAGATCGACCTTCGCGGCATCGCTCTCTCGCAGCTGCGCGATGAGCCAGACCTTGGAGAGGTCGCCGATGATGTAGGACGGGTCGCTGCCGCCGGTGCCGATATACTGCCCGGGGCCGATCTTGCGCTGGATCACCGTGCCGGAGAGCGGCGCGTAGATCGTCGTTGTGGGATTGATCGCACCCTTCTGCAGGGCCGCCATCTCCTCGTCCTTGAGGCCGAGGATGCGCAAGCGGTTGCGCACCGCCTCCAGCCCGACCTCGGTCGTGCGCGCGTCGTTCGTCGCCGAGGTGAGGTCGTTCTGCGCGTTCTGAAGCTCGCGCAGGGTCGTCGTCCGCGACTCGAAGAGGTCGCGTTGGCGCTTCTCCACGGCCTGGGCGAGGGTGAGCTGCGAGCGGCTCTTGTTGAGGACGTTGAGGGCCGCGAGGTAGTCGTTCTGGGCTTGGACCATCTCGTTGGCCTGCAGGGCGAAGAGCGGGTCGCCCTGCTTCACCTGCTCGCCCGTGCGCGCCAGGATCGACACCACACGTCCCGGATAGGGCGAGAAGATCGGGGTGGCGCGGTACTCGTCGACGCCGACCTTCCCCTCGGTGGCGATCTCCTCGAAGAAGAGGCGCTGCTCGACGGGCTCGCTCGTCAGCGTGGCAAGTTGCGTGGGCGTCAGCACGAAGCCGCCGGCCGGAGCCGCCATCGGTGTCGCCGGCCGCTGCACGGCCGCGTCGGCGACGCTGCCGCGCTGCAGGAAGGCGTAGCCCAGCAAGCCTGCGACCGCGAGGCCGGCGAGAATGAGGAGTTGCGTGCGCAGCCTCAGCCCGATCGGGCGGAGGTGCTGACCCTTGATGTCGCTCATCGGAGGAGGCTCAGGCGTTCGCGCTGGAGGGCGGCGTAGGTTGGGACACGCGGTTCATCGGCCGCTCTCATGCATAGACGGGCGATCCGACACCAGTCCTGAACGCCGCGAGCGCGTCGGTAGGCCAACATTTTGACGGGTCCGTGACTGATTTCACCCAGCCCAACATGGCAGAACACTGAGACCCCGAGGCGCGCTCCCGAAAACGATCCTGCCGCCCTTACAAAGATGGGCACGTTGTCGTGAGCGACCGGCGCCCGAACGCCTTCGAGTGGCCGCCTCGCTCCATCGGCCGGGTGCCCGGTCGCCGGCGCCGTGCTCATCCGCCGCGCAGTCTGTGATCTCTGAGTTGTGAATGCGCGTAGAGATCGAGCGGAAGTTCAGGGTCGCCCATGACGGGTGGCGGGCAGCAGCGACCGGGTGCCGCATCCTCAAGGATGGCCTCGTCGGACAGTTGGAGCGGGGCAAGGTGCGCGTGCGGCTCGAAGCGGATCGCGCTTGGCTCACGGTCAAGGGCGCGCGCAGCTGCCTCGCCGAGGTCGAACTGGCGCACGAGGCGCAGGATTTCGACCGGCCGGACTGGCTCGGCGCGGAGGTCACCGGCGATCTCCGCTTCCGGCAGACGGCCCTGCTGCATCTCTGCGGCCAGCCGGACGGTCAGCGCGCACTCGCCGATCTCCTGTCGATCGATCCCGCGCGGCAGGCGATGTCCCGCCGCGCTCAGGCGATGGCCCCGCCGCCCTTCCGCGTCACCGCGACGATCGCGGGACGAGGCGGCATGTCGGGGCGGAAGTCGGGCCAGCGGGTCGAGGGCTGATCGAAGCTCGCGGGGATCGCATCGTCGTCCGACTCGCCCGGGTGCTGGACGGCGACGAAGAAGGTCTCGTCGTCGGGCGTGAAGCAGGGGCCGCACAGCTCGGCGCCGATCGGCACCCGGAAGAAGTGGCGCGACGTCGCCCGGCGCGGCCCGTCCGTCTCGACCGCCCAGATCCCGTCCGCACGGCCGGTCGCCTTGCGCGAGTTCCCGTCCGTCGAGACCCAGAGCCGGCCGCGGCTGTCGATAGTGCAATTGTCAGGCATGCCGAACCAGCCGTTCTCCGTCGTCTGCGACGAGAAGGTCGCGCCTGCGGCGGGCGGCCCGCACCGCACCAGGATCTCCCAGCGGAAGGCCGTCGCGGAATGGTCCTCGTTCTCGGGAAGCATCTCGATGATGTGGCCGAAGGCATTCTTCGGACGCGGGTTCGCCGCGTCGACCTGATCGGCCTGTCGCCGCCCGTTGTTCGTCAGCATCACGTAGACGCGGTTCGAGCGCGGGTTCGCCTCGATGTCCTCGGGACGATCCATCTTGGTGGCACCGAGGATGTCGGCGGCCCGCCGCGTCTCGATCAGCACGTCGGCCTGCGAGGCGAAGCCCGCGGGCGCGTCGAGGCCGCCGGTCCCGTGGACGAGCGGGAGCCACGTCCCGGTGCCGTCCGCGTCGAAGCGCGCCACGTAGAGCGTGCCGGCATCGAGGAGATCGCGGTTCGCCGCACGGTCGCTCGGGTCGACGCGGCCCGCGGTGACGAACTTGTAGACGTAGTCGAAGCGCTCGTCGTCGCCGAGATAGACCACGTAGCGGCCGTCCCTGGCCACGATGCCGGCCGCACCCTCGTGCTTGAGGCGCCCGAGCGCCGTCCGCTTTTTCGGCACGGAATGAGGGTCGAACGGGTCGATCTCGACGACCCAGCCGAAGCGGTTCGGCTCGTTGGGCGCCTTCGACAGGTCGAAGCGGTCGTGGAAGCGGCCCCAGCCGTAGAAGGGGCCGCCGAGCCCGTAGCGTCGGGCGTTCTCGGCCTCGCGGCTCCCCTCGGGCAGCGCTCCGATGAAGTAGTAGTGGAAGTTCTCCTCGCCCGAGAGCCAGGTGCCCCAGGGCGTGATCCCGCCCGAGCAGTTGTTGATCGTGCCGAGCACGCTCCGGCCGTTCGGGTCGTCTGAGGTGCGCAGGCGCGGATGCCCGGCCGCCGGCCCGGTGATCTCCATCGGCGTCTCGGCGGTGATGCGGCGGTTCAGGCCGGAGCCGAGCACCGGCTTCCAGCGTCCGTCCTCGCGCCGGATCTCGACGACCGAGCCGCCATGCGCGGCGATCTCCACCGCGACCTGCTCGCGCGAGAGCACGTCGAGGCTGGTCTTGCGGCTCTGCGGCCCGAGCCCCGGGAACATCAGCTCGCTGTTCGTGTACTCGTGATTCACGACGAGGAGCCCGTGCTCGCTCGATCCGCCGATCGGCAGGTAGCCGACGAAGTCGTTGTTGTACCCGAACTGCCGCCGCTGACGCTCCGCATCCTGCGCCCTCGGGTCGAGGGGCGCCGCATCCGAGAACAACGGGTCGCCCCAGCGCAGGAGGATGTCGGCCTCGTAGCCCTCGGCGACGTGGTGCGTCTCGTCCACGCCGGCCTCGATCTCGGGGAACGCGAAGCTCCCCGCCGCCTCGGCCTCCTCGGCGGACAGGAGCGGCGCGCCGAGTCCGGCAGTGAGGGCGGAGGCGGCGAGTGCGCCGCGCATCAGGTCGCGCCGACTGAGGCGGACGGCGATGAGATCGTCGAGGGTCGGGTGAGCCCCGATCTCACCGGCACCCGTTCCGGGCTCAGGATTGCGGACGCTGCGTCCGTTCGACATCGCGGTGGGCCTCGGACTGGAGAGGGCTGCAGGAGCGCGGGAAGCTCCCGCATCCGCATGTCAGACCTGTGACGGGAAATCAGGCGAGGCCGTAGAGCGTTCGCTCGGCCCGCACGCCGCGCAGGCCGAACGTGCCCAGGCGAACGGTCGGCCGCGCGCAGCGGCGGGCGACGTCCTCGGACAGGACGATGCTGCGCCCGAGCTCGTCGCAGAGCGCCTCCATCCGGCAGGTCTCGTTGACTGCCCGTCCGATCACCGTGAAGTCGAGCCGGCGGCTCGCCCCCACATTGCCGTAGACGACCTCGCCGTAATGCAGCGCCACGTCGACCGCGAGCGCCGGCTCGCCGCGGCGACGCCGCGCCGCGTTGAGCGCGTCGTTCCTTGCGACGGCCTCCTCGGCCGCCCGGAGCGCGGCCTCGCAGCTCGGACAGGGCAGGCCTCCGGCCTCGCGCACCGGAAACACGGCGAGCATCCCGTCGCCCAGAAACTTCAGGATCTCGCCCCCCTCCGCGGTGACGGCGTCCCCGATCGCCTCGAAATGCTCGTTGAGCCACGCCACCACCTGCAGCGCGTCGGCCCGCTCCGTCAGGTCGGTGAAGCCCTTGAGGTCGGCGAACAGGATGGCGGCGGCGATGCGCTCACCCTCGCCGCGGCGGATCTCTCCGGCAAGCACGCGCTGCGCGGTGTTCGGGCCGAGATAGACGCTGAGAGCGCTCGCCGCCGTGCGCGCCGCGCTCGCGCGGTAGGCCGCGAGCCCGAGCGCCGGCATCAGGCCCGCGACCGCGGCGATCTCGGATGCCGTGAACCCGCCGGGGCGATCCGTCGCGAAGGAGAAGGCGAAGCCGCGCACCACGGAGCCGCCGTCGCCGAAGGTGACGAGGCGCATCACGTAATCGGTGCCGCCGGCCTCGCGCAGTGTCGCGAGTAGCTCGAAATCGTTCGAGCCCTCGCCCGCCTCCAGTCGCCAGCGGAACTCCGCGAGGTCCTGTGACAGCAGATGGTAGATCACGCTGCGCTGGAAATTCCGCTCCTGCTCCGGCCCGTGCAGGAAGGTGCCGACCGTCACCGGCTGATCGCGCCACCATTTGTGCGTGAGCGCGCGGAAGTGCGGATCGATGGTGGGCAGGTCGAGGCTCGCCCGCCAGACCGGCACGCCCCGCGCGACGAGCCGCTCGCAGATGCCGGCGAGCAGGCTGCCGAGATCGTCGGTGGCGAGAGCGTGCCTGAGGATCCAGTCGATGAGGTCGTGGGGTTCGGCCGAAGCGTCCATGCGGCAGATATGCGACTCGAAACGTGCCGGAGCGTAACCTCGTCGCGCTCGGGGCGCAGGAGGAGCGTCCTGGCGAAAAACAGATTCCTGCCGAAATCGGCAACAGCGGATTATCTCAGTAAGACCGCCCCTCTCTCCGCAGCATTAGACTTCCGAGTGTTTCCTGATACTGTCGATCTTACGACGGTCGGCAGTGCTTCGACCGTGCGGTTTCGTACAGGACCGCCGGCAAGCGAGGCCGTCCTGTGGTGTGACGCGCGAGATCCCTCCCGCCCCTTCCCGGGCCCCAGCGGAGACGGTTCAGATGGCACCGCCGACCCTGCAGAACTACTACGACATCTCCCGCTGGATGTACGGGTTCCCGGACAGCAACGCCCTGCCTCCCATCCCGACGGGACTGCAACCGTTCGTCTACGGCGGCGGCCAGTTCGACTCGGGGCTCCTGCCGAGCGGCTTCCACGGAGCGTCCTTCCTGACGCAGGGTCCGCAGCCGGAGGTCGTGATCGGGTACGAGGGCACCGATACGGCGGGCATCGAGGAGCGCCCGGACTTCCTCCTCGCGCAGGTCGAGGCCGACGTCGCGCTCTATTTCGGTGGTGTCCCGACAGCGCTCACGGACGCCGTGGCGTTCAGCCGGCAGGTGATCGCCGCGGCGGCGCTGCAGGGGATCACGGCGGACCGCATCACCATCACGGGCCACTCGCTCGGGGCGGCCGAGGCGGCCTACGTCGCGGCCGAACTCGGCGTCGACGGGCTGACCTTCGCGGCACCCGGCCTGTCCACGACGCAGATCCCGTCGAGCGGAGCCGGCACGCTGACGAACTACGTCGAGTATCTCGACCCGATCGCGAACTACAGCTTCACCCCGGTCAATTACGAGACCGAGTTCCTCTGGAGCGACACGATCCGGCGCGTGGGCGATCCGACCTATATCGGGTCAGCGCTCGAAGAGGCGCTGCGCGGGCTGCTCTCCAGCGCGGGCGACCAGTTCGGCCCGAATTCGACGCTCGCCGACCGGACCGCCGGCCTCGCCGCGTTCGGAGCCCTCGCCCTCACCTACCACCCGCTCACGAACTACGGCGCGGATCTCAATCTCCTCGAGAACAACACGCCGATCCTGGTCGACGGCAGCCGCATCGTGTCAGGGCGCGACTACCTGCTGCTCTACGGCGACATCGCCGACCGCAGCGGTCTCGTCAGCGATGCCTTCTACACGATCTCCAACCCGGACGTTCGGGCAGCCGGGCTCGACGCCGAGGGGCACTACGCCGCCTTCGGCTGGCGTGAGGGCCGCGATCCGGACGCGTTCTTCTCGACTCTGGGCTACCGGGCGGCCTACTCCGATGTCGGGCGCGCGCAGGTGAACCCGCTGGCGCATTACGACCAGACGGGATGGCGCGAGGGGCGCGACCCCGGCGCGAACTTCGACACCGATCTCTACCTCCTGCGCAATCCCGACGTGGAGGCGGCCGGCATCGATCCTCTCGCCCACTACCTCGATTTCGGGCGCTACGAGGGGCGGGCAGCGCCGGATCCGGCCATCGGACGGGCCGCGGACCTCGGCGCCGCCCGCGGCTTCGACGCGGCGTTCTACCTGCTCGACAACCCGGACGTGGCGCGGGCAGCGCTGAACGCCGGTGACACCCTCACCTACGCGCGCCAGCATTACCTCGCCTTCGGCTGGCGGGAGGGCCGCGACGGCAATGCCTACTTCGACACGGACGCCTATCTGGCGGCCTACGGCGACGTGCGGGCGGCCGGGATCGACCCCCTCGCCCACTACGACGCCTTCGGCTGGCGGGAAGGCCGCGACCCTTCGTCCACCTTCGACACGCAGGCTTACCTCGCCCAGAACCCCGATGTCGCGGCCGCCCGCATAGACCCTCTGCTGCACTTCCTGACGCAGGGCATCTACGAGGGTCGCACCGCGACGGCGGGCGACATCTGACACGCGATCCAGGCCGGGCGAGTCAGGCCGGGGCTGAGCGGACGCGCGGAGCCCGGCGGCTCACGAAGGGCGAGCCCGCGAGCAGAAAGCGCCAGGGCGTCTCGGCCCCGCGCGTGATGCCGATCCTCGGCCCGGCCTCGATCGTCCCGCCCGGCGCACCGGGCTCCACCCGGAAAGGCGGGCGGTCGAGGGGCAGGCCGTCCTGCTCGGCCGTGATGCCGAGGGCCTGGCACAGCCGCCCGGGCCCAGCGCAGAGAAGGCGCGGGTCGGAGAGCGCCCGGCGCGCGCGCATCGTCTCGAGCCCGCAGGTCGGCTCGAGCGCCCGGATGAGAACGGCGCTTCCCGGCTCGCAGACGACGTTGAGGCACCAGTGCATCCCGTACGAGCGGTACACGTAGGCGTGCGCGGGCAGCCCGAACATGCTGGCGTTGCGACGCGTCGGCCCGGCGAAGCTGTGCGAGGCCGGATCCGTCCTGTCGTAGGCTTCGGTCTCGACGATGATCCCACCCGCCTCCTCGACCATCAGGCGCCAGCCGATCAGGTCCGGCGCGACGCTCGCGGCAGGCCGGTCGAAGAAGGCTGAGGAAGGCATCATGACGATGGGGCGGAGGTTCGGGTGAAGAGGCGGGGATCGTGTCCTCCCATCGCACACATCTACGCGATCTCTCAGCGCAACCTTCGCGCGAATCAGTCAAAGTCATCTCTCGCGCGTCGCGCGGCCGCCGGTGCGGCTCCTCGCGTTCGGAGATGGTGAGGATGAGACGGATCGCGGTGCCCGTGCTCGCAGCCCTCGCGGCTGGCGTCTGCTTGGCCGGTGGTGCAGTGCCCGCGCGCGCCGCGGACTACTTCGAGGCGGAACCCCTTCCGCCCCCCGTCGTGACGCGGCGGACCATCGTCGAGCGGCCGGTGCTGCTGCCGCCCCGCCGCGCCGTGCGCGAGGTCATCGTCGAGCGTCCCATCGTGTACCCTCCGCCCGTGGTGCGGGAAGTGATCGTCGATACGCCGATCGTCTACCCGCCGGGCCCTTACATCCCGGCCGCCGTCCAGGCGCGGATCGGGCTGTTCGAGACCCGTTTCGGGCCGAGACCCTTCCCTTACGCGGGAATCGATCCACTGGATTGAGAAGCCGCATTCGAAACCTCGGCCGCGCGGCGTGGCGTGGCCGTAGAGGCAAATATGTGCTCCCGCGCACATCGAAGAGGATGCTCGGGACGAGACCCCGGAGCAGTTTTCAGTTCTTCAAGCCGCTGGTTTCGTTAAATAAAATTCCGTCGGCCGCGACTTTGCCCGCGCCTGCCGAGAGCATCTGAGCGCGCTTCCAGAAATTGACGATTATTGACGATCGTCAATTTTGTGGCAGCTTATGGCTGCCGGACGAACCCGGATGCCCGATATCGCGAGGGCTCCCATGAAGTGGTCTCCTCTTTCCATCGCCCCCGTCCTAGCGGTCGCAGCCATCGGCCTCGCCGGCTGTGACGAGGCGCAGACTTCGACAGCCCGACCCGACACGACCCGGCCTGTCCTCGTCCAGCGCGTCGCCGCCGAGAGCCGGGTGCCCGAGCGCAGTTTCGTGGGCACGATCCGCCCGCGCATCGAGAGCGATCTCGGCTTCCGCGTGCAGGGCAAGGTCGCGCGCCGCCTCGTGAATGTCGGCGACGTGGTCAAGGCGGGCCAACCCCTGGCGAGCCTCGACGAGATCGATCTCAATCTCCAGACCGAGCAGGCGGAGGCCGAGCGCCGGGCCGCGAACGTCGCGTTGGAGCAGGCCGAGGCCGACCTCAAGCGCACCCTGACGCTCGCCGCGCAGGGCTGGACCGCGACCTCGGTCACCGACCGCCAGAAATCCGCCACCGAGGAGGCGCGCAGCCGCCTGCTCCGTGCCGAGCGCGCCCTGAACCTCGCTCGCAACGCCGCCTCCTACGCCGTGCTGAGCGCCGACGCGGACGGCGTCATCACCGCGACCTCCGTCGAGCCGGGTCAGGTGGTCTCGCCCGGTCAGGCTGCCATCCGGCTGGCCCGCACGGCCGAGCGCGAAGCCGTGGTCGCGGTGCCCGAGGCGCTCGTCGGCCGGGCGCGGGAGAACGGGGCGAGCGTCTCGCTCTGGTCGCAGCCGAACGTCCGCTACCGGGCACGCCTGCGCGAGCTCGCGCCCGCGGCGGACGCCGCGACACGAACCTATCTCGCCCGCTTCTCCCTCCCCGACGCCGATGCCGCCGTGCAGCTCGGCATGACGGCCACCGTGACGCTGACGGCCGACGCCGCCGAGCGCGTGGTGCGCCTGCCCCTGGCCGCGCTCTTCAACCAGGGCAGTGGTCCCTCCGTCTGGACGGTCGACGACGACGGGCGCCTTGCACTGAAGTCCGTCTCGGTGGCGGCCTACGAAGCGCAGGACGCGCTGATCGGCGCCGGCCTCTCCGAAGGCGAGCGCGTGGTGCGGCTCGGCGTGCAGAAGCTCGATGCCGGGCAGCGCGTGCGCGCCGTCGAGGCGATGGATTTCTGAGGCCGGCGGCCAGGCCCGCCTCGAAGCGAGGCGGCCTCCGATCTGCGAAGGCAGGGAGCGGATCCCATGAAGCGCTTCAATCTCTCCGAATGGGCGGTTCACCATCGGGCGGTGGTGCTGTTCCTTATCCTTGCGGTGGCGGCGAGCGGAACCTTCGCGTTCCTGCGCCTCGGCCGCGCCGAGGACCCGAACTTCACCATCAAGGTCGCCGTCGTCACCGCGATCTGGCCCGGCGCCACCGCCCGCGAGATGCAGGACCAGGTCGCGGACCGGATCGAGAAGAAGCTCCAGACGCTGCCCTATTTCGAGAAGGTGATGACCTACGCGAAGCCTTCCTTCGCGGCGATGCAGGTCACCTTCCGCGACAGCACGCCGGCCGCTCAGGTGCCGGGCCTGTTCTACCAGATCCGCAAGAAGCTCGACGATGTGCGGGGCGAGCTCCCCGCGGGCGTGATCGGCCCGAGCGTCAACGACGAGTACGGCGACGTCGATTCGATCCTCTACATGCTCACCGGCGAGGGGGCCGATTACGGCCAGCTGAAGAAGGTTGCGGAGGGCTTGCGCCAGCGCCTGCTGAAGGTCGACGGCGTCACGAAGGTCAACCTCTACGGCGTTCAGGAGCCGCGCATCTTCGTTGAGTTCAGCCACGCCAAGCTCGCGACGCTCGGGATCACGCCGCAGACTCTGTTCGACTCGCTCGCCCGCCAGAACGCGGTGACGCCGGCCGGCACCGTGGAGACGGGGGCGCAGCGCATCCCGCTGCGGGTCACCGGCGCCCTCGACGGCGTGCGCGCCGTGGCCGAGACGCCGGTCGAGGCGAACGGGCGCACGTTCCGCCTCGGCGACGTGGCGAGCGTCACGCGCGGCTTCGCAGATCCGCCGGACCAACTCGTGCGCCAGCGCGGGGCGCCGGCCCTCGGGGTCGGCGTGGTGATGGCGCGCGGCGCCAACATCCTGGCGTTCGGCAAGGCCGTCGATGCGGCCACGGCGGAGTTCATGCAGGCCGTGCCGCGGGGCATCGCGGTCGAACAGATTGCCGACCAGCCGAAGGTGGTCGAGGGCGCGATGTCCGAGTTCGAGCACTCCTTCGTGGAGGCGCTCGCGATCGTGCTGCTCGTGAGCTTCCTCTCCCTCGGCTGGCGCACCGGCATCGTCGTGGCGCTCTCGGTGCCCCTCGTGCTCGCCATGACGTTCGTGGTGATGCAGGCGATCGGCCTCGACCTCCACCGCATCACCCTCGGCGCGCTCATCATCGCGCTCGGGCTCCTCGTGGACGATGCCATCATCGCGGTGGAGATGATGGTGGTGAAGATGGAGCAGGGCTGGGACCGGATGCGGGCGGCGGCGTTCGCCTGGGAATCGACCGCCTTCCCGATGCTGACCGGCACTCTCGTCACGGTGGCGGGCTTCCTGCCCGTCGGCTTCGCGAACTCCTCCGTCGGCGAGTACGCGGGCGGCATCTTCTGGGTGGTGGCGATCGCCCTCGTGGCGTCCTGGTTCGTGGCGGTGATCTTCACGCCCTATCTCGGCGTCCTGCTCCTGCCGAAGAACCTCGCCAAGCGGCACGCCGCCCACGCCGACCCGGACGCACTCTACGACACGCGCCTCTACCGGGGGCTGCGCCGCGTCATCCAGGCCTGCGTGCGGTGGCGGTCCACCACCGTCCTCGCCACGGTCGGCATCTTCGCGGCCGCCGTCGTCGGCTTCGGCCACGTGCAGCAGCAGTTCTTCCCGCTCTCCGAGCGCCCGGAACTGTTCCTGCAGCTGCGCCTGCCGCAAGGCACCGCCATCGGCACCACGCGGGCGACGGTCGAGCGGGCCGAGGCGCTGATCGGGCAGGACGACCCCGACGTCGCCACCTACACCGCCTATGTCGGCCAGGGCTCGCCGCGCTTCTGGCTCGGCCTCAACCCCGAACTGCCGAACGAGGCCTACGCCGAGATCGTCATCGTCGCGAAGGGCGTCGAGGCGCGCGAGCGCGTCAAGGCCCGCATCGAGACGTCTGTCGCGGCGGGTGCGCTCGCCGAAGCCCGCGTGCGCGTGGATCGCTTCAACTTCGGACCGCCGGTGGGCTTCCCCGTGCAGTTCCGCGTGGTCGGACCCGATCCGGCCAAGGTGCGCGACCTCGCCTACCGCGTCCGCGACGTCGTTCGGGCTGACGACCGCATCGTCGAGGCGCAGCTCGACTGGAACGAGATGGCCCCCTCCGTGCGGCTCGTCGTCGACCAGGAGCGGGCGCGCGCCCTCGGGCTCAACGTGCAGGACGTCTCTCAGACCCTCCAGACGCTGCTCACCGGGATCAGCGTGACCACGGTACGCGAGGGCATCGAGCAGGTCGGCGTGGTGGCGCGGGCCAACGCCGCCGAGCGGCTCGATCTCGGCCGGATCGGCGATCTGACCGTGATGGCGCGCAACGGCGTCGCCGTGCCGGTGGCGCAGGTTGCCCGGCTCGAATACGCGCACGAGGAGCCGATCCTGTGGCGGCGCAACCGCGACATGGCGATCACGGTGCGCGCCGACGTGGTCGACGGCGTGCAGCCGCCCGACGTCACGAACGCGCTCTGGCCGCGTCTCAAGCCGATCCGGGAGGCGCTGTCGCCGGGCTACCGGCTGGAGATCGGCGGTGCGGTCGAGGAGTCCGACAAGGCGAACGCCTCGCTGTTCGTGCTCTTCCCCGTGATGATCCTCGCGATGCTCACCCTGCTGATGATCCAGCTTCAGAGCTTCTCGCGCCTGATCCTCGTGTTCCTGACGGCGCCGCTCGGGCTGATCGGGGCCTCGCTCGGCCTGAACCTCGCGGCCAAGCCCTTCGGCTTCGTGGCGCTCCTCGGGCTGATCGCGCTCGCCGGCATGATCATGCGCAACGCCGTGATCCTCGTCGATCAGATCGAGGCCGACGTGGAGACGGGCCGGCACAGCCGCCGCGAGGCGATCGTGGAAGCCACGGTGCGGCGGGCGCGGCCCGTGGTGCTGACGGCGCTCGCGGCGATCCTCGCCATGATCCCGCTCTCGCGCAGCGCCTTCTGGGGTCCGATGGCCATCACCATCATGGGCGGGCTGTTCGTGGCGACCTTCCTGACGCTGCTGTTCTTCCCCGCCCTCTACGCCCTCTGGTTCCGCCGGCGCCTGGACGAGCGGGCCCCCGCGACCCAGAATCAGGTAAGCGTGCCTGTCCCCCACCTCGCCATCGCCGCCGAGTGACGGACTCTACGCGGATGGCATTTCTCAGCGTTCGAGCGTTCTGCCTTCGATGCCCGTGACCGACCTCGCCACCGATGCCACCCTCGACCGCGACACGGGCGACCTTCGCTCGCGCATCCTGACGATCGCCGAGCGCCTGTTCCGGGAGATGGGCTACCGCAAGACCACGGTGGCCGACATCGCCGCCTGCCTGCGCATGAGCCCCGGCAACGTCTACCGCTTCTTCCCCTCGAAGAAGGCGTTGAACGAGGCGGTGGCCGAGCGCCTGCTCCGGCAGATCGAGGCCGAGCTCGGGTGCATCGTCGCCGATACCGGGATGTCCGCGCGCGAGCGGCTGCGCAGATTCGTGCTCACCATGCACGCGATGAGCGCGGGCCAGTTCACGGCCAACCGCCGCATGCACGACATGGTCGAGGTGGCGATGGCGGAGAGCTGGGAGGTCATCCACGCCCATATCGGCCGCGTCGAGGAACTCCTCGTCACCCTGGTGGCCGAGGGCGCCCGGAACGGCGAGTTCCGGGTCTCCGATCCGCGGGCCGCGGCGCGCTGCGTGCAGACCGCGGTCGTCCGGTTCTGCCACCCGGCGCTGATCGCTCAGTGCGCCGACCGCGAGCAGCCGACGATCGAGGAGATGACGGATTTCCTGATGACGGGCCTGCGCGCAGAATGAGCGCCGCCCGTCCTCAGGCCGGGTCCGCCATGTGGGCCGCGCCGTAGCGGTTGTGGACGCCGAGCGCCCGGTAGAGGGCGTTGGCGTGCACCTTCACCGTGTTCTCGGTGAGTCCGAGGGCGATCGCGATCTCCTTGTTGGAGCGGCCGCAGCGGATCAGGCGCAGCACGTCCTGCTGGCGCGGAGTGAGCTTGCCGGTGAGCTCCGGCAGCCGCGCCGGCACGTTCACGACCGGCGGGGCCGATTGCGGCGGCAGCTCGGTCACCGCGGCGGGCACGTAGATGCTGCCGCCGAGCACCGTGCGGAAGGCATTGGCGATCTCGGCGATGCCGAGCGTCTTCGGCACGTAGCCGTGGAGGCCCGCCTGCAGGGCGAGGAGGATGTCGTCCCGCCCGCCCGAGCCCGTGACCACGACGACGCGCACCTTCGGGAACACTTCGCGCACGCTGCGCAGGCTGGTGGCGTTGCCGACGCCCGGCATGGCGAGGTCGAACGACGCCAGCGAGATCTCCGGGTGCTCGCCGAGGACCTGCATGGCCTCGTCGAGGGAGCCCACCTCGATCACCGAGGTGAAGCCGCAATCGCGCTTCAGGAGATCGGCGACGGCCGCTCGGAACAATTCGTGATCGTCGGCGACGAGGGCGACGGCGCCTGGACTGGTCATGGTCTGCCACCTGCGCGTGAGTTGAGCCGCTTCATGAGGCTGCTGGGATAGGAGGACGCCATCGCGGTGCCGTCAGGGGCCGCAGCCCCCTCGCCCGGCGGCATCACAGCGTCCGGCACCTCGATGGCCCGTGAGCGCTGCGCCGCGCGCGCCTCGCCGATGGCCGCGACGGTCTCGTCGAGGCAGTCGAGGAAATGCGCGCGCTCCGGCCCGTCCGGCGCGCCGGCCTTGCAGGCGACCTCGAAGGATTGGGCCGCCTTGCTGAGCGAGGGGAAGTCGAGGATGCAGGCTGTCGAGATCATCGCGTGCGCCTTGCAGGCGGCGGCCTCGAGATCGCCGGTGGCGATCGTCTCGCGCAGGATGCGGATGTCTTCGCGCAGGTTGCCCCGCGCCGCGTCGAGGCGTTCGTCGGACAGCCAGTGCCGGCCGGACGTCGAGGCTTCGGGGCTCGGGACCGGCGGCGTCTCGCGCTGTACCGGCTGGGTGCGGAGGCGGAACGCGTAGCGGATCAGGACCTTGGCGAGCGCGGCCTGGGTCAGAGGCTTGCCGACATGGCCGTTCATGCCCGCCTCCTCGAAGCGGCGCAGATGGTGCGAGAGCACGTCGGCCGAGCAGGCGATCACCGGCACGTCGCGCGCCGGATGGTCGAGGCCGCGGATGATGCGGGTCGCGGCGCTGCCGCTCATGCCGGGCATCTGCTCGTCCATCAGGACGAGATCGTAGGACTTGGCCTGGACGGCGGCGATCGCTTCCTCGCCGGAGGAGACGATGTCGACGCTGGCGCCGAGCGCTGTGAGCAGCTCGCCGATCAGCTCGCGGTTGAGCGAGATGTCCTCGACCACGAGGACGTTGGCCTCGAAGGCGCTGCACGCGAGCGGCACCTCCTCGGACGGGCCGGCCGACATGTCGGCCACCGCGAGGTCGAGGAAGAGCCGGAACACGGAGCCGGTGCCGAGCGCGCTCTCGACCTCGATGCGGCCGCCCATCTGCTCGATGAGGTGGCGCGAGATGGCGAGCCCAAGGCCGGCGCCGCCGAAACGCCGCTCGCTGCCCGCATCGACCTGCGAGAAGCGCTGGAACAGGAGATGCTGCAGCTCGGCCGGGATGCCGATACCGGTGTCCGAGATCTGGATGGTGAGGCGGCAGCGCCCGTCCTGCGACGGCGGCGCCTCGGCCCGCAGGACGACACCGCCGGTCTCGGTGAACTTGATGGCGTTCCCGAGCAGGTTCAGCATGATCTGCTTGAGGCGGTCCGGATCACCGAGGAGCGCCGGCGGCAGACCGTCCTGGATCTCGATGTCGAGGGCGAGCGACTTCGCCTGGGCCATCGGCATGACGATGGCGGACGCCTTCTCCACGAGGTCCTTCAACGAGAAGGGGCGCAGCTCGAGGGTGACGTCGCCGGCCTCGATCTTGGCGAGGTCGAGGATGTCGTTGACGATCCGCAGGAGGCCGCTCGCCGCATCTTGGATGCGGCTGATGCGGCGGCTCTGCGCTTGGCTCAGCGTGCGGTCCGATCCGAGGAGATCCGCGTAGCCGAGGATGCCGTTGAGCGGCGTGCGAAGCTCGTGGCTCATCGTGGCCAGGAAGTCGGCCTTGGCGACGGAGGCGGCCTCCGCCTTCTCCTTGGCGACCTGCAATTCCTCGTCGCGGGCGTGGTGGGCGGTGACGTCGCGCGAGATCGCGAGGATGCGCCGGGTCAGGCCGTCGGCCCCGACCATGGGTGTGACCAGCACGTCGAGCCAGCGCTGCTCGCCGCCTGCCGTCTGACGCCAGGCCGTGAACCGGCTCGGACGGCCGCGCTGGGCCAGGGCGATGGCCTCGCGGGCCGCCTTGCCGCCCTCGCCCGGCCAGAAGGTCGACCACAGGCGGCCCTTGGCGACGCTGCGCGGGTCGCCGCCGTGCAGGGTGCGACAGCGGTCGTTCGTGAAGATGACGCGGCCCCGCACGTCGAGCACCTTGATGATGTCGGGGCTGCTCTCGAGGATGCTCTCTGTCAGGACGTGGCTGTCGGCGAGCTCGCGCGTGCGGTCGGCGACGCGCCGCTCCAGCTCCTGGTTCGTGCTGCGCAGGCTCTCGGCCTGGTCGCGCAGGCGGTCGGACGCCTCCGCCAGGATGTGACAGATCATGTCCGACTCGGCGATGCCGGTGCTGCGGCGATCGACCGGCTCACCGCGCACGAGCTGGCGGGCGGCCTCCTTGGTGAGACGGGCCGCGAAGCGCATCCGCCGGGTCAGGATCACGGCGCAGGGCACGGCGATCAGCATCAGCGAGGCCGCCACCGCGGCCAGCAGCCAGAGCGACTGGCGGGTCGATTTCTGGAGAGCCGCGTGCGAGACCGAGGTCAGCACGAACCAGCCCGAGATGGGCGAGCGCCGGTAGAACCGCCGGACCTCGACGCCACCGACATTCGTCGCGTCGACGCGGCCCGTGGCACCTTCCATCGCCGAGAAGTCGGTGACGCGCGAGCCCATGAAACGGTCGCTCTCGACGGTCCGGGCGATCATCGCTCCGGTCCGGTCCACAAGGGCGCCGAAATGCGGAGGCGCGAGGCGGGCCGACTGCAGCAGCGCGGTGAAGTGCGCCGGTTGGAGCGCGAAGACGAGAAAGTAGCGCTGACCCGCTGAGCCGGCGACCGGCAGCGAGACCGTGACCTGCCGTCCGCGTCCCTGCGCGGCGGGCAACAGGTCGGAGATGAGAACGTGTCCGGCCTCGCCCGCCCAGGCCGCAGCGCTCGGCCTCAGAACCTCGGGCACCCAGTGAGGCTCGCCCTTCGCCAGAACATCGCGACCCTCGTGGTCGAGAAGCATCAGGTCTCCGGGGCGGCCGGCGAGCGCTTCCTGACCCTGGAGGCGGAAGCGCGCGAAGTCATCATCGAGGATAGGAGCGGCTGCCAGCGCTTTCAGCGCGGCGATCAGCGTGATCAGGTCACGCTCGACCAGCAGACCGAGATCGATATTCGCCTCGATGGAGACCCCTTCGAGCTTGGAGCGCTCCGACTGGATGAACCGGCTCGTGACGAAGGTCAGGATGCCGAGCAGGGGCAGCGTCAAAACGAGGGCGAACACGCACAGGTAGAACGAGAACGGCCAGACCCGGGGAGACTTTCGCTGCCCCGCTCCGGCGAGTCGTGCGACCCGGTCTGTGCTTACAACCCAGGACACTGGTCCGTCCGCTTATGCACACTTTCAAGTTGGTACGATTTTGAGCATGGGTCGGAAATGCTGACAAGAGACTTTCGCCCCCGATCAGTCGGATATTTGGAATTTTCCCCTTCTGACAACTTTTCTGCCACACGAACACTGGTGCTAGATCGGGTACTAATACCGTGTCCACACGAAGACACAGCTTAACATTGGATAGAACTTTGCGGCCGAAACGACTCAGTAGTTTGCCGCACAAAACCTGCTCTTTCGCGAATACCAGCCCGTGATCAGAAGTTGTTTCAGCGGCTTGGATTGCCGCGCTGCACAAATCGCCGCCCGCAGATCAGAGCGTCAGCGACAGGGAGAATTCAATCGAGCCCATGCAGCCGAGGCATCCGTAAGTCCCGGTTGCCGCGCAGTCTCGCACCAATGTGAGGTAGTTTTCCTAAAAGCCCCTGAACTACATGCACGTACTGCATGCGCGCGATCTGGCGTGTATCATACCAAAATAGCTGATGCTGCGGCGCAAAACGCTGTGCGCCGGAACAATCATCGAGGAGCGCCACGACGATCGGCATTGCTTGCGATCGTTGCCGCAGGCGCCGCGCATCTGCTCCACAATCTTGGCCGCTCGCGCTCCGCCGCCGAAGAACCACGCCGCGGGTCCTGAGGCACTGCAGGGCGGAAGCCGAGCGAACTGCGCCGCGCAGCCCCCCAGCCACCGTCAGGAACCAGGAGGTTCACCCGACGCGAAGCTCCGGGCCGATTCTAGGAATCCTCACCTCGCCGCTGCGGGTCCTCCAGGGCTCTCGTCCGCGAGACGCGGTGTGACGGGCCGGCCTGTCAGCGAGGCGCCGGCTCGGACTTCTCGGACGGAGGCAGCGTGGCATACCACGCGGCGTAGGGTGTCGCGGCTATGAGGCGCCGGTCGAGATCGGGGGCGCCGTCCGTCCACCAGGCCGGGCCGCGCTCGCCGAGATCGCGCTTGGCCGCCTCGATGGCGGTGCGGGCCTCGGCCAGCGCCTCAGGATCGCGGGCCCGCCGGCCGGCGCGGAGCGCTCGGCGCGCCTCCATGAGGGCCCTCAGGCTGCGGTCGCGCGAGACCGGCTCGAGATCCGGCCGGTGGCGCCGCCAGAGCCGGCCGAGGAGCACGATGTAGCGGCCGTCCGGCGTCTCGATCACCCGCATGCCGGCTCTCCAGAGAGCAGGATCGAGGCGGGATGATGCGCGCGCCGGCAATCTGCGGCAACCGCTGACCGGCGCGCCGCTCCGACCGGCATCGGCCCGGCATCGCGGACCTCCGATGCAGGCTCAGGGGAGCATCGTTGCGACCGGCTCCGACTCGTCATCGCGCCACCCCATCGCGCCGATCAGAGGCACGAAGCTTACCGGACCGAGCGGGAGCGTGTCGAAGCGGTCCGCGTCCCGACGCAGCACCTTCACCAGAACTTGATCGCCCCTGCGCGACCCGACCGGCATGATGAGCCGCCCCCCGACGCGGAGTTGCCGGCGCAGCGTCTCCGGAACCTCGGGCCCTCCCGCCGCCGAGAGGATCGCGTCGAACGGCGCCCGCTCGGGCAAGCCCAGGGTGCCGTCGCCCGCGTGGACCCGTACGTTGCCGAAGCCGAGGCGCGCGAGGCGTTCGGACGCCTCGTCCGCGAGCGCGCCGTGGCGCTCGATCGCGTCGACTTCGCCCGCGAGCCGGCTCATCACCGCCGCTGCGTAGCCGGACCCTGCGCCCACCTCCAGCACCCGGTCTCCCGGACGGATCTCGGCCGCCTCGACCATCAGGGCGACGATGTAGGGCTGCGAGATCGTCTGGCTCGCTCCGATCGGAAGCGGCCCATCCTGGTAGGCGGCTCCGCGCACGGCCTCGGGCACGAAGCATTCGCGAGGGACGGCACGCATCGCCTCGATCACGCGAGAGTCGACCAAGCCGCGCCCCACGATCTGCCGCTCGATCATGCGGTCACGCTCACTGGAGAATCCCGTCATGCGCGCCTCCCGAGGTTCGCCATGCGTTCTCCGAGACAAGACCGGCGCACCGGGCGCGTTCCAGTCCGGCGCGCGGCACCACCTCGGACGAATCGGGTCCTCAAGGGCGGCCATCGCGAATGTCACGAAAGCTTGGCTGTGCCGCGGCGCGGTCGCCCATCCCCAGGCGCGAGGGAAACTCCGCACCGTGGCGAACCCCGCGCCGGCTGCGCCCGCTCCGTGCGGCTGACCCGGCGTTTCTCCCCCTCTTCGGAGGCGCGGCCGGCCGAGAACGCCACGATCCGCAAGAGCTACCCCGCTCCGGCGACGCAGCGAGCAACGAACCGGACTCCGCCGACGCGCCAGCGGCGAATCCCAGAGTTGATCAATGCCCGCCCCTGCGCAGCGCGGACCACCTGATCGTTGATGCCCACCCCGCTCATTTTCCGAAGAATATCAGGCTATTCATCGCCGAATTTGATTGTATCTAGAAGTTGTAATACAGAGCAATATTGCGTGATTAACGATTTATTCACTGTGCGAGCAGATGAATCTTCTCCAACGCGCAACTTATGGAGCCGCCGGTGAGACTTTTCAGCAACGCCAAGTTCATGACGAAGATCGCCTTGCCCCTGATCATCACGGTCATCGTGGCGGCGGGGCTCGTCGTGTATGCACACTCCGCGCTCCAGAACCTTTCGGATCGGACCCGCCAGATCGTCGACGTCCAGGCGGCACGCCTGGAGAAGATCATGAGCGTCCGGATCAACGTGACCGAGGCGGCGGTCCAGGCCCGCAACATGATCCTCGAGACGCGCGACGCGGAGATGGCGGCCTTCCGGAAGCGCTACGAAGCTGCCGTCAAGGAGACCTATGCGGCCACCGACACGCTGAGCAACCTCGCTATCACGCCCGAGCGGCGCGCGACGATCCAACGGCTGCGCGGCGCCGCTGAGGACTTCTTCGCGATTCTCGAACGCGGCAACGCCCTTGCGTTGAAGAACGAGAACGAGGTCGCCACGAAGATCCTTCTCAACGAGGGGTCGGTAGCGCGAGGCAAGGTCCGTGAAGCCGTTCAGGAACGCATCGACACGCTGACGCAGGAATTGCGCACGGCGCGCGACGATGCGGAGGCGGAGGCCCGGATGGGTACGGTGGTTCTCGTCACTGCGGCCGTCATCGGCCTGCTCGCTGCCGTCGCGCTCGCCGGCGGCATCGTCATCCTGGGCATCACGCGGCCGCTCGGAAGCCTTGTGGGCGTGCTGCAGCGCATGGCGCAGGGCGAGATCGACGCCGAGATCCGCGAGGCCCGGCGCGGCGACGAGGTCGGCGCGGTCGGGCGCGCCGTCGAGGGCATCAAGGCGATGGTCGCCAGGAAGGCGGTGGACGAGGCCGAGCGCAAGCGCGTCGCCGACGAGGCCGCGGCGGCCGAGCGGCGCCGGACCATGCTGGAGCTCGCCGACGGCTTCGAGCGGGTGGTCGGCGGCATCGTCGGGCTCGTCTCCTCCTCCGCCACCGAGCTCCAGGCCACCGCCCAGACCCTGACCGCGAGCGCCACCGAGACGGCGAGCCAGTCCACCACCGTCGCGGCCGCGGCCGAGCAGGCGGCCGGAAACGTCGGCACCGTCGCCGCAGCCGCCGAGGAGCTCGGCTCGTCGGTCGCCGAGATCGGCCGGCAGGTTTCGGGCTCCGCGGATCTCGCGCTGGTCGCGGTCGGCGAGGCCGACAGGACGACCGAGCTCGTTCACGCGCTGAGCGTCGCGGCGACCCGCATCGGCGACATGGTGGGCCTGATCTCGAACATCGCGGGCCAGACCAATCTCCTGGCCCTCAACGCCACCATCGAGGCGGCGCGGGCCGGAGAGGCAGGCCGCGGCTTCGCCGTTGTCGCCGCCGAGGTCAAGGAACTCGCCAACCAGACGGCCAAGGCCACCGAGGAGATCAGCCATCAGATCGCGCAGATCCAGGGCGTGACGGGGCAGACCGTCGGCGCGATCGGCGGGATCGCGGGACGCATCCGCGAGATCAACGGGGTCGCCGCAACGATCGCCGCGGCGGTGGAGGAGCAGGGCGCGGCGACGCACGAGATCGTGCGCAACGTCGCTCAAGCGTCGACGGGCACGGCGGAGGTCACATCGAACATCGCGGGCGTCGCCAACGCGGCTGAGGAGACGGGAGCCGCCGCCGCCCAGGTCCTCGCCTCGGCCTCCGAGCTGTCGCGGCAGTCCGAGCATCTCGGCTCGGAGGTCACCCGCTTCCTGCAGACGATCCGCGCGGCCTGAGCGGTGCCCGGCGGCCGGGGCGCGCCCCGGCCGCTACAGCAGAGTGCCCTTGAGGATCACCAGCGCCACCGTGAAGTAGATGACGAGGCCCGTGACGTCGACGAGCGTCGCGACGAAGGGCGCCGAGGCGGTCGCGGGGTCGAACCCGATCCGCTGCAGGACGAAGGGCAGCATCGAGCCTGCGAGCGAGCCGAAGGTGACGATGCCGACGAGGGCCGCCCCGACCGTCGCCGCCACGAGCGGCCAGTGCGGGCCGTAGTCGTAGAAGCCGGCCTTCTGCCAGATCACGATGCGCACGACGCCGATGGCTCCGAGGATCGTCCCGAGGAGGAGCCCGGTCGGCAGCTCGCGCAGGGCCACCCGCCACCAGTCGCGCAGACGCACCTGATGCAGCGCCAGCGCCCGGATCAGCAGCGAGGTCGCCTGCGAGCCGGAATTGCCGCCCGACGACATGATGAGCGGGATGAACAGCGTCAGGACGATGGCCTTCTCCAGTTCGCCCTCGAAACCCTGCATCGCCGAGGCCGTCAGCATCTCGGAGAGGAACAGGGCGCAGAGCCAGCCGGCGCGCTTCCGGATCATCGTGAAGAAGCCGATGTCCATGTAGGGCTCGGGGAGCGCCTCCATGCCGCCGAAGCGCTGCACGTCCTGCGTCTGCTTCTCGACCATGGCGTCGATCATGTCGTCGACCGTCACGATGCCGATCAGGTGGCCGACCGCGTCCACCACCGGCAGCGCGAGAAGATCGTATTTCGAGATCAGCCGCGCCGCCTCCTCGCGGCTCGCGGTCGGCGAGACGGCGAGCGGGCGCCGGCCCGGCGCCACGGTGAGCACGTTGTCGTCCGGGTCGCCCGTGATCAGCCGCCGCAGCGGCACCGATTTCGTGAGCGCGCGCGTGCGCGGATCGAGCACGAAGATCGCGTAGATCGTCTCGCGGGTCTTCTCGACGCGACGGACGTGATCGAGGGTCTGGGCCACCGTCCAGTTGCCCGGCACCGCCACGAATTCCGTCGTCATCAGCGAGCCTACCGTCTCCTCCCCGTAGGCGCTCAGCCGATCGACGACCCCGCGCGTCTCGGCGTCGAGCCGGGCGCGCAGATCCGATCGGCCCGGCTCCTCGATCTCGCGAAAGATGTCTGTGACGCGGTCCGCCGACATGCCGGAGAGATACGCGGCGACCCGGTCGCGAGGCAGCATCTCGATGATGTCGGCCGCGCATTCAAGCTCGGGCTGGTCAAGCACCTCCACCGCCCGCTCCTGGGGCAGGCCGAGGAGAATAGCGGCCGCGACCTCGGGAGCCTCCTCGTTGAGGGCCTCGACGATGTCGGGGGCGCGCTCGTCCGACAGGCGCGCGGCGAGAACGGCGGGGTCCACCCGCGCGTCGAGGAGAGCGGCTTCGGTCATCGGTCTCGCCTCCGGGTCCTGGGCTCTCTGCCCCGGCTCGTCGCGCAATCCGGCCGTGCCGGCACGCGGGGCGCCCCGGAGGCGCCTCAAGGCGTCAGGCGGGGCAGCGGCGCGGAGCCGGGCACGGCTCGGACGATCGGTCGGACCTGTCGCTGGGCATCGGGATCGAGGGTGTCCTGGCCGCAGCGCCTCTCGAGGCCACCGTCGGCGCGCGGTTGGTGGCCTGCGCCGGTGATTCCGTCAAGCACTTCCCACGACGTGGCGATGCTGCACTACCCTGCCGGTTCGGCAGAGCTCGGGCCCGCTCCCAGCCCGCCGCGCGATCCAGGCTCAACTCTGGCGCGAGGGCCGTTGAAACCGCGCGCTTCGATCACCATCTCATTGTCGTTAAAAGGAAATTTTCGACTGTCCTGGGTCGCTTCGGCAGGGTGTCGGCCGGCCCGCTCATCCTATGAGAAATATAAGTGTAGGGCCCACTTGTATTGCGCCCAACGCATCGCCTATCTTCCCTCCATCGAAGCGAAGGAGACACGTCATGAAGTGGTCCGCCCCCGTCGTTCAGGAAGTCTGCGTCGGTATGGAGGTCACCAGCTACGAGTCCGCCGAGATCGACACCTTCCACTAAGGTGCAGGCGGCTCGGCCGTGCCGGGTTTTCTTTATAAGATCTGAATATTACCTAGGAGAAACGCGATGAAGTGGTCTGCCCCGATCGTTCAGGAAGTCTGCGTCGGCATGGAAGTCACCAGCTACGAGTCGGCTGAGATCGACACCTTCCACTAAGGCTGCCCTCGGCTCTGACGAGCCGGTCGCCTCTCGAACCGTCAAACCCGTTCTTTCAGGAGAATCATCATGATGTGGTCCGCCCCGATCGTTCAGGAAGTCTGCGTCGGCATGGAAGTCACCAGCTACGAGTCGGCTGAGATCGACACCTTCCACTAAGCTGACCGTCGCGTAAGCGAGCCGGTTTCGGGCGCCGTTCCCTCGGGGACGGCGCCCTTTCCATATGTGGCGTCCGCTTAGAGCAACGCAAAGCGCGGACGAAGCGATGACGGCCGGGCGGCGCCTCCTGCACCGCGCGGCCGTCATCGTTTTGGGTGAGGGCTGCGCCGCGGCTCAGAGCCGATAGCGGATCTGGTCGGTCCAGAAGCGCTCCAGGCGACCGAGCGCCTGGTTGAGGCGTCCGAAATCGTCGTCCGAGATGCCGCCGATCGGCTGGATCGTACGGGCGTGCTTGTCGTAGAGGCCCTGGATGATCTCGTGCACCTGGCGCCCCTTCTCGGTCAGGCTGATGCGCACCGAGCGGCGGTCCGTCTTCGAGCGGGCGTGATGCAGGTAGCCCGCCTCGACGAGCTTCTTCACGTTGTAGGAGACGTTCGAGCCGAGATAGTAGCCCTTGGTCCGCAACTCGCTCGCCGTCAGCTCCTTGTCGCCGATGTTGTAGAGGAGCAGCGCCTGGACGCTGTTGACGTCCTCGCGCCCGCGGCGCTCGAACTCGTCCTTGATCACGTCGAGGAGGCGCCGGTGCAGGCGCTCCACAAGGTGCAGCGCCTCGAGGTAGGAGCCGCTCGCAACGGAGGCGTCGGGAGCGGTGGTTTCGACAACCTTGACGGCCTGGGTCTTCATCGTGTGCCTCACCCGATTGTTTTGCCGGTCGCCGCGAGGTCGGGCGCCGCTTATGGGCACAACGTATGGCTCGGGAATGAAAGGCGATTTAAGCGACAGGATGAATTCGCGATTTACTTCTCTCGGTAAATGCAAACTGAAACGATCGCATCAACGTTCCATTTACCTGACCTCCCGGGCTGCAAACCAAGACAGCACGAAGTAGATCGCAACAATACTTGCCTGGACGATCAGGATCGGCACGGGGGTCGGCAGGAGCTGCGGCGTGAGGATCGCGAGCGTCAGCGCCGAGGTCGCGGCGAGCAGCCAGATCACCCCGCCCCAGGCACTGGTCAGCCAGAGCCCGACCGCCGCCGTGAGGTCGATCACCGCGAGATAGACGATCACCGCCTGCCGGCCCACGGGCTCCGTCTCGAATGGCCGGCCGCCCGGAACGACGTCGAGGATGGTGGCCCAGGCATGCACGCCCTTGGCGAGCCAGAGCAGCGCCGTCACGCGCATGAACCAGACGAGCACCGTGTCCCAGGTCGTGCGCGGCGCGGCGGCGCTCCGCTCGATCCGGTCGCCCGACAGGTCGCCGACCGCGCCGCGGCCGATCCGTCCCGGCCCGCGCATCTCAGGCGAACCGCGGCTCGGGCCGGCCCGATGGCCCGAAGGCCGCCCGAACGGCCTCAAGGTCGACCTCCTCGACCCGCGCAGGGCGCCAGGCGGGCTTGCCGTCCTTGTCGATGATGACGGCGCGCACGCCCTCGTAGAAGTCGTTGCCCTGCATCAGGCGGGTGACGAGACGGTACTCGGCGAGGATGGCCTCGGCGAGGCTGAGGTTCGTCCCCCGCCGCATTTGCTCGCGGGCGATGCACAGGCTGGTGGGCGAGCGCGTGCGCAGGAGCGCCGCCGTGTCGGCCGCGAAACCCGAGCCAGCCTCGGCCTCGGCGTCGAGCCGGGCCAGGATCTCCGGGACCGTCTCGGCCTCGAAGCAGGCGTCGATGAGGGCGCGCTCGGCGACGAGCGGCCCGGTCTGCGGGGCGGGCGCGGAGAATTCCCTGATCGCCTCCGCCGCCGCGACGCCGGCGGCGAGCCGGTCGAGGATCCGGTCGAAGTCGGCCCCCCGCGCGTGGTGCGTCGCCAGCCCGACATTCAGGGCGTCGCCCGCGCCGATCCGGGCCCCGGTCAGCGCGAGATAGAAGCCGGTGTGACCGGGCAGGCGCGGCAGAGAATGGGTCATGCCGACATCGGGGAAGAAGCCGATGCTGACCTCGGGCATCGCGAAGGCGTAGCCCTCCCCGGCGACCCGGTACTCGCCGTGCAGCGAGATGCCGACACCGCCGCCCATGACGATCCCGTCGATCAGCGAGACGTAGGGCTTGGGGTAGCGGCCCACATACGCGACGAGTCCGTACTCGCCCGCCCAGATGTCGTAAAGTTCCGCCTCGTCGCCGGCGCGCGCCACCTCGTAGATGCGGCGGATGTCACCGCCCGCGCAGAAGGCGCGCCCGCCCGCTCCCCGCACCGCGACGCGGCTCACCGTGTCGTCGTCCTCCCAGGCCCGGAGCTGCGCGTGCATCGCGCGGATCATCGGGAGGGACAGGGCGTTGAGCGCCTTCGGACGGTTGAGGGTGACGAGCCCGAGGGGACCGCGCCGCTCGAACAGGATCTCGCCTCCGGCCTCGCTCGTCATGCTGTGCGGGTCTCCCCTGCTGGATGCCTGGACTGCGCGTCGCTTAGACGCCGAGCGGTCGGCCCGCGTCAACCGAAGCCCTGTCGTGCACGCGCGGATAGCCGGGTTTCGCGCGGAATCGCGAAATGATAGGCCCGGGCTCGCGGCAGGCCCGAGCGTCCGCCGCGAGCCACGGAAGACCAGCGCAGCCATGCCGCAAGATCCGTCGAACGACACGCCCCGGCCGCGACCGCTCGCCGTGGAGACCGCGCGGGAGGACGCGCGCGCCGAGGGCCTGAAGATCACCCAGCGCCCGCGCCGCAGCCGTAAGGCCGAGTGGTCCCGCCGCCTCGTCCGCGAGCACACGCTCACCGTCGACGACCTGATCTGGCCGCTCTTCGTGATCGAGGGCTCCGGGCGACGCGAGCCCGTCGCCTCGATGCCCGGCGTCGAGCGCCTGAGCGTCGATGAGATCGTGCGCGATGCCGAGAAAGCGGCCCGGCTCGGCATCCCGGCGATCTCCTTCTTTCCCTACACCGAGCGGGAGCTTCGCGATCCGACCGGGTCCGAGGCGCTCAACCGCGACAATCTCGTCTGCCGGGCGGTCCGGGCGGTGAAGCGGGCCGTACCCGAGATCGGCGTCATGACCGACGTGGCTCTCGACCCGTACACGAGCCACGGCCACGACGGCCTCCTGGAGGACGGCGCCATCCTGAATGACGAGACGGTGGCGCTCCTCGTGGAGCAGAGCCTGATCCAGGCCGAGGCCGGCACCGACATCATCGCCCCCTCCGACATGATGGACGGGCGCGTCGGCGCGATCCGGGCCGGGCTCGACAAGGCGGGCTTCCGCGACGTCCAGATCATGGCTTACGCGGCGAAGTACGCGAGCGCCTTCTACGGTCCGTTCCGGGACGCCATCGGTACGCAGGCGGCCCTCGTCGGCGACAAGCGCACCTATCAGATGGATCCCGGCAACGGCACCGAGGCGCTGCGGGAGGTCGCGCTCGACCTCGACGAAGGGGCCGATTCCGTGATGGTGAAGCCGGGCCTGCCCTATCTCGACATCATCCGCCGGGTGAAGGACGCGTTCGGGGTGCCGACCTTCGCCTATCAGGTCTCGGGCGAGTACGCGATGATCGAGGCCGCCGCCCGCAACGGCTGGCTCGACGGCGAGCGCGCGATGACCGAGAGCCTGCTCGCCTTCAAGCGGGCGGGCGCCGACGGCGTGCTCACCTACTACGCGCCGCGCGTCGCCGAGCGCCTGCGCTCGGGAGCGTGAGCCCGTCGGGCCCTGGGCTCAGGGGCCGGGGGCTCATCCTCGCCGGAGCCCTCGCGGGCTTCTCCCTGAGCCTCGCCGCCTGCGAGAGCGCCGTGCAGCGCCAACGGGTCACGCTGTGCCGACGCGCCGTGCCGGCCCTGGTGCCCGGAGAGGCCGACGTGCGGCTGCTCAGGGCGGGTCCAGGCTCCGCACCCGACAGCGTGCGCGTCGACTACACCATCGGCCCCCGCCCGCACGCCGCACTCTGCCGCTTCAACGCGGGGGCGGAGCTCGTCGGCGTCACGCATGACGGGACGCCCCTCAGCGGCGCTGCCCTCTACCTGCTCAAGCGCTACTATCTCGATACGCCCGAGGCCGAGGCGGCCGACCCCGGGGCGGCCGTGCACCGGAACTGAGCGCCGGTGCCGCCGGAGGCGCCTCGCCGCGCAGGGCCGATCTTGAGCGCCGCCGCGGCGCTTCCTACCTGAACGCCAGCGGCCGGATCGACTTGGAGGACCGGACCGCCCCGAGAGGACGCGGCCATGCTCAATCCCCCGCCCGGATACGCCGAGCGCATCGACGCGCCGGCCTACAACCCCCTGACCGCGCTGCCCGCCCTGCGCGGAAGCCTCGGCGCGCGTTTCGTCGCGTACCTCCTCGACATCCTGTTCATCTTCGGCTTCACGGCGCTCCTCACCCTGGCTATCACGGTGCTCGGCGTGATCACGTTCGGCCTCGGCTGGACGCTGTTCGCGATCCTTCCGGCAAGCGGCGTGCTCTACAGCATGATCACCGTCGGCGGTTCCCGCCAGAGCACGGTCGGCATGCGGATGATGGGCCTGCGCGTGGTCTCGCCGGAGAGCGGGCGGCCGGTCGACATGATCACCGCCGCCGTCCATGCGCTGCTCTTCTACGTAGCGCTGTCGACCTTCCTGCTCTGGTTCGTCGACATGCTGTTCGGTGTGATGCGCAGCGACCGACGCCTCGGGCACGACCTCCTCCTCGGCCTTGCGGTGGTGCGCGCGCCCTGAACGGTCCGCTTCCCGACGTTGAAATCCCGGCTGCGGGACGAACGAGGCTGTTGAGCGGAGCCTTATCGACGCTACACTCAGCACCGGCGGCGCTGGGCGCGCCGTTGGCCTCGAGGGCGACCTGAAGCGTGACGAGCCATCCGCGCGATACACCCCAGTTCTATCTCACGGCCCCCTCCCCCTGCCCCTACCTGCCGGGGCAGGAAGAGCGGAAGGTTTTCACCCATCTCGTCGGACGGCGGGCCCGGGACCTCAACGAGATCCTGACGCAGGGAGGCTTCCGCCGGTCGCAGACCATCGCCTACCGGCCCGCCTGCGAGACCTGCCGGGCCTGCATCTCGGTGCGCGTGGTGGTGGACGATTTTCGGCCCACCGCGAGTCAGCGGCGCATCGTCGCCCGCAACACAGACCTCGTGGGCAACCCGGAGGCAAACCGGCCTGCCTCCGAGCAGTACGCCCTGTTCCGCCGCTACCTCGACGCGCGCCACGGCGACGGCGGCATGGTCGACATGACCGTGCTCGACTACGCCATGATGATCGAGGACAGCCACGTGGACACGCATCTCGTGGCCTATCGCCGCCGCGGGCCCGACACCGCGATCAACGGCCGCGGCACCGGCGCGCCGCTGGCCCTGTGCCTGACGGACGTGCTCGCGGACGGGCTGTCGATGGTCTACTCGTTCTACGATCCCGAGGCTGCGGCGCGCTCGCTCGGGACCTACATGATCCTCGACCACATCGCCCGCGCGCGGGCGCTCGGCCTGCCGTACCTCTACCTCGGCTACTGGGTCGAGGGCTCGCGCAAGATGGACTACAAGGCCCGCTTCCTCCCCCAGGAGCGCCTGCTCGCCCAGGGCTGGATGCGCGTCGAGTGACGTCGCTCGGCTGAGGGAAGCCGCTCTGACCGAGGTCGTGCCGGCACGCGTCACGGTTGCACCCGCGCGATCCGGACCGTCCTGCGGCGTGCTGTGGCCGGAACGGCACAGCCCACAGGAATCGGCACGACCGCCTGCCCGCCGCCTTATTTCGTCCTCTCGAGCGTGACCGCATGACCGGACCGGGATTGCGAGAGAGGAAGTCCATGCCGACCTCATTCACCCGCCAGGATCTGCGCCCCCTCGAAGCCCCCGCCCTTCGCGGCCTTCTGAAGGGCGTCGGCCCCGCTCTGCGGCACGCGCTTCCGCCCGCGCACCACGCGCCCCTCACCCACGAGATGGCCGCTCTGATCGACCGCCTTCATGCCGGACCGCTCGGCGTGCCCACCCGCCGCCGCGCCGCGTGACGCGGCGGGACCCGTGGTCGGTGCCCCATCAACAGCCGGCTTCTTTTCACGAGCAACCCAACATCACTATCGCGCGTTGGACGTCCCCAAGATGAGATGAAGGACAGCGGCAACAGCGTGCTGTTCTAGGGAGCGCACGCTTTGCTGTATCTGACACGCGATACGTGTAATCTGATGCTCGCGCCTGCGAGATTTGCGGCAGATGCAGTAAAGCTTGCGTGCGAGAATCCGCTCAACCCCTTCGCGAGTGCGCCGGGAAGCCGCATGATGGCGGCCTCCTGCGAGATGTTCGAGCGCGCGACCCGCACCTATCCGAAGCCCCGTTTCGATCTCGGCGTGCCCGAGAGCGTCGTCTGGGAGCATCCGTTCTGCCGGGTGATCGCTTTCGGGGACCGTGATGCTCGGCGATCGAAGCCGAAGCTCCTTCTCGTTGCCCCGATGTCGGGTCACTTCGCGACGCTCTTGCGCGGCACCGTGGAAGCGTTCCTCGACACGCATCAGGTCTTCATCACCGACTGGGTCGACGCGAAGGACGTGCCGGCGACGGCCGGACAGTTCGATCTCGATGACTACGTCGACCTCTGCATCGACCTGTTCGCGGAGTTGGGGCCCGACCTCAATGTCGCGGCCGTGTGCCAGCCCTCCGTGCCGGTGCTCGCCGCCATAGCCCGAATGGAGGCGGAGGATCATCCGCGCATTCCGCGCACCGCTACCTTCATCGGCGGCCCCATCGACACGCGCATTGCGCCCACGGCCGTGAACCGGCTCGCCGGCGAGCGCGGCCTCGCGTGGTTCGAGCGCAACTGCATCCACACGGTGCCCTGGGGCCACGCCGGACGGGGCCGTGCCGTCTATCCGGGCTTCCTGCAGCTGACCGGGTTCATGAGCATGAACCTCGACCGTCACCTCACGGCGCACTGGGACATGTTCAACCATCTGGTCGAGGGGGACGGCGACTCGGCCACGAAGCACCGTGCCTTCTACGACGAGTACCTCGCCGTGATGGACCTGACGGCCGAGTTCTACCTCCAGACGATCGCGACCGTGTTCCTCGACCACGCCCTGCCGCAGGGCCGGATGCGCCACCGCGGGCACCCGGTGGATCTTACCGCCATCCGTCGCTGCGCCATCATGGCGGTCGAGGGCGAGAAGGACGACATCACCGGCGTCGGCCAGACCCGCGCGGTCCTCGACCTGACCCCGAACCTTTCGGAAACCAGGAAGGCCTATCACCTTCAGCCGGGCGCCGGTCATTACGGCATCTTCAACGGCTCGCGCTTCCGCGCCGAGATCACCCCGAAGCTCGGCGCCTTCATGGCGGCTCACGCGCGGCGGATCGAGCGGCGGGACCGGTCCGGGTCGGCGATCCGGCTCGCCGACCCGGCGCGGACCGGTCTCCCCCGGCCCACGCTGCCGGTCCGGGTCTCGCGCCCTCGTGCCGCGGCGCTCGCCGTCGCCAACCGGCCGCGAGCCTAACCTGCCGCAAGGCGGCTGCCGCACCCATGTGGCAGACTTCTCCTCGGACAGGGGCGCTCACGCTGGAGGCCGGATGTCTGAGGATCACGGACCTCTGGCCGGGCGGCACGTCCTGCTGGTCGAGGACGATTATTTCATCGCCTTCGACATGCAGCGCCATTTCGAGACCAGTGGCGCCCATGTCCTCGGCCCGGCGCCGAGCGTGCGCGAGGCGCTGGCCCTGATCTCCGGGGCGGCACGGATCGACGCCGCGGTTCTCGACATCAATTTGCGCGGCGAGATGGCCTTCGCGGTCGCCGACGAACTCGCGGCCCGGGGCGTGCCATTCCTGTTCACGACCGGTTACAGCAGACGTCCATTCCGTCGCGTTACGCCGCCCAGCGCCGCTGCGAGAAGCCGGTGGAGCCGGAGCAGATCGCCCGCTTGCTGTTTGCCTGAACCGCGCGGCAGTTCAATGGGCGTTGCCCGGCTTCAGCGCGCGGCAAGCCTTGTCGAGGCTGTCGAGCCTGCGCATCAGCGGCTCGCGTCGCCGCTGCCGCTCCGCCTCGAGCCGCCTGAGGTCGGGTGTCGGCGGTCCTTCCTGGTCGGGATCCCAGCCGCGCTGCTCGCAGGCCACCGCGAAGTCGGTCTCCACGTCCGCCAGGGCCGCGAGGACGTGCTGGATCTCCCCGAGCAGGACCTCGTGATCCACCGGCGCGCGGAGCGCAAATCGATCGGTCATGGCCGCCTCCTCGATCAATCTCCGGGAGCGCAGGGTTAGCACGGCAGACGCCGGGCCGGATTAGCTGTGGAAGCATTGCCACGGTCGAGAGAGTCCCGATCCGAGCATGCCGCCCAGGCCCGTCTTAGGGTTGACGAAACCAATGCACTGCATCATCTCGGTTCCAGCCGCACGACATGCCCCTCGGGTTGGCGAACGGCCCCACAGGAACCTGCAAACCCCATGCCCAGCGACAGTAGTCGATGGTTCGTGCCGCCTTCGGCCGCTCGTGTGACCCGCGCCTGATCGCTTGATCCGGCTCGCCCACGAACGGCCCCAGGCGGCCGTTCGAACGAGGTGAGCCATGACGACCCTCAAGACCAAGACCCGTCGGACCCGGGCGGGCAGCACCTATGCCGCGCGTGACCGGAGCATCGCCCTCATCATCGTCTTCATGATGGGGCTCGTCTTCGTCCCCGTCCTCGGCCTGCACGTCGCCGCCGCCTTCGGCGGGCTCGACGTCACCTCCGAGATCGCGAGCGCTCCGTCTCCGAGCAGCGCAACGCCGAACGCGGTCAGCGCCTCGCGCGACGCCAAGGACCGGCGCGGCTGAGCCGCGCCATCTCTTCCAGCGCACACCGCACGCATTCCCGACCCCGCCTCGGGACGGCCAAACTCTGTTCCTAACCGACACGCTCGGGGGATGGAGGGACGCGATGCGGATCGGAACCATTCTCGCCGGGCTCTGGCTCGCGGCCGGAGCGGCGCAGGCGCAGGCGCCGGACAAGACCCGGCAGGACTACAACAGGGCCGACCTCGTCCGCGGCCTCTGCCAGCCGGACGGATGCGACGAGTTCGCGATCCTCTCGGTTGAGCCTGTGCGCACCACGCCCGAAGGCGTGCTCAAGCGAACCCGCTTCAAGACCTTCCACGCGAGCTCGAGCGGGCGAGAGGCACGCTCCGAGGAGACCGGCTACGTCTACTGCTCGCAGACGAGGCCGGCCGTCGTCGCGGAGAAGCAGGGCCGCACCGTCGGCATCCTGCTGGCGCCCTTCGCGACCCAGGATTCCCGCGAGACCGTGCGCCGCTACGCGAATGTCGCCGCCACCTACTTCGCGGTCTGCCACGGACTGGAGAGCGGGCGCGCGGCCGCCAAGGATCTGGCAGGCGTCGCGCACGCCCTCGGCTACCGGGTTCCCGCTCCGCAGACCGTCACCATTGACCTGCGCGCACCCGAGGATGTCGCCCAAGCAGCGCCACAAGCGGCACAACGGCCGAACGTCGTGGCGCCCGCCAAGCCCGCGGCGGCCGACGAGCGGCGTGAGGACGAGTCCCTGACACAGGGCCCGATCCCTGAGGATTGAGTCCGAATGCCGGGGATTGAACCAAGCCTGCCCGCCGTGGTTACTTCCGATGTTCGTGCCAACGGCACCGCCTGCGATCCGTCGTGCGTTCCGTCCGGGCGGAGAGAGGCGCCGTCGCCGGACCGATCGTTGGAGACGTGAATGGGACAGGCCACGCCACCCGCCCGAACCGCTCTCGTGGTCGAGGACGACCGCGCCCTGCGCAACCTCGCCGCCGCCGTGCTGGAGGAGACGGATCTGCGGGTCATCGAGGCGGACAGCGGCGAGGAGGCCCTGTTCCACCTGCGTGAGCACGCGAACGAGGTGGCCTTGATCTTCGCGGACGTGCGCCTTCCCTGCATCCTCGACGGTGTCGACCTCGTTCGGGCCGTGAGCACCCGCTATCCCTGGATCAAGCTTCTGGTCACGTCGGGCGATCCGGGCGACCGGATCGAGCACCTGCCGGCCGGCGCCACCTATCTGCAGAAGCCGTGGCGCTCCATCGACGTGCTGAAGGCCGCCGAGCAGGCCGCGGCGGCGCGATGAGGCTCAGCGCTGCCACTCCCAGCCTTTCGGCTTCGAGGGAAGCGGGTTCAGCGACTGCAGGCCGGCCGTCACGTAGGGGAGCGGGACCGTGGATGCCTCAGGCGCCGGCTCCGGCCTGCCGACGGAGCCCGTCGTCGCAGGGAGGTTGTCGGCATCCGCGCTCGCCAACGTGATCTGAGGGACCTTCTCGCGGCGCGCCGGCCGCTCGACGTAGACCGGCACCTCGCGCTCCACGTAGACGATCCTCAGGCCCCGACCGTGCCGGGCGAGGCGGCGGCCACCGCGCACCGCATGGAAGCCGGCCCGCTGCACGTCCCGCCGGAAGGCTCTCTCCGACACGCAGATCCCGCGCGAGGGGCGATAGTACTGCCCCGACCGGCAATGCGCCGCCTCCGCAGCGGAGCTCCAGAGGATGCAGGCAAAGCCCGCTGCCATCACGGCCGGAACGCACGACGCCATTCGGATACTCCACGCCAGATCACACTCCGCAGCCAGCTTACGCGGGCAAGACTGCATTGATCAGCGTCGATGAAGGCCCGTGTTTATGTCGAAAATGCGCACCTTTCGGTGTTCAATACCGTACGATCTCTTGAGTTAAACATATGTTTACTTTCGGTCTGCCTTCCCAATCGCCGGGTGCGTGCGAGAATTTGCAGCTTCTCCGGCGAAGCGCCCGATCCGGTGCGTCGAGCGGGCATAGGATCCTCTCGGTGCCTTGCCTTCGCGGGGCGGTTTCACTAGCCATCGCCGCGTCACGCCCGTCAGCTCGAATTTGTCCGGCGACGCCTCGGCGCCGCCGGGTTGGTCCCGCAGGAACTCTCCCATGATTCCCCGCTACAGCCGCCCCGCGATGACCGCGATCTGGTCGCCGGAGACCCGCTTCCGGATCTGGTTCGAGATCGAGGCGCACGCCACGACGGCGCTGGCCGAGCTCGGCGTGGTGCCCAGGGAGGCCGCCGACAGAGTCTGGGAGAAGGGCCGGGACGCGGTCTTCGATGTCGCCCGCATCGACGAGATCGAGGCGGTGACGAAGCACGACGTGATCGCCTTCCTGACCCATCTCGCCGAGATCGTCGGCCCCGAGGCGCGCTTCGTGCACCAGGGCATGACGTCGTCGGACGTGCTCGACACCTGCCTCAACGTGCAGCTCGTCCGAGCCGCCGACATCCTGATCGCGGATGTCGACGCACTCCTCTCCGCCCTCAAGCGCCGGGCCTTCGAGCACAGGATGACGCCGACGATCGGCCGCTCGCACGGGATCCACGCCGAGCCCGTCACCTTCGGCCTCAAGCTCGCCCAGGCCTACGCCGAGTTCGAGCGCGCGCGCGCAAGGCTCGTCGCCGCCCGGGAGGAGGTCGCCACCTGCGCGATCTCCGGCGCGGTCGGCACCTTCGCCAACATCGATCCGCGCGTGGAGGCCCACGTCGCGAAGGCGATGGGGCTGACCCCCGAGCCGGTCTCCACGCAGGTCATCCCGCGCGACCGGCACGCCATGTTCTTCGCCACGCTCGGCGTCGTCGCCTCCTCGGTGGAGCGCCTGTCGGTCGAGATCCGGCACCTGCAGCGCACCGAGGTGCTGGAGGCGGAGGAGTTCTTCTCCGAGGGTCAGAAAGGGTCCTCGGCGATGCCGCACAAGCGCAACCCCGTGCTCACCGAGAACATGACCGGACTCGCGCGGATGGTGCGGGCCTACGCGCTGCCCGCCATGGAGAACGTGGCGCTCTGGCACGAGCGGGACATCTCGCACTCCTCGGTGGAGCGCATGATCGGTCCCGACGCCACCGTGACGCTCGACTTCGCCCTGGCGCGCCTGACCGGTGTCGTGGACAAGCTGCTGATATACCCCGCCAACATGCAGAAGAACCTCGACCGGCTCGGCGGGCTCGTCCACTCGCAGCGGGTTCTGCTGGCGCTCACGCAGGCGGGTGTCTCGCGAGAGGACGCCTACCGGCTCGTCCAGCGCAACGCCATGCCGGTCTGGCGCGGCGAAGGTGACTTCCTGACCCTACTCAAGGCCGATCCCGAGGTGACCGCGGCCCTGAGCCCGGAGCAGATCGAGGAGTGCTTCGATCTGGCCTATCACTTCAAGCACGTCGACACGATCTTCGCGCGCGTGTTCGGCGAGGAAGGCCGCCCGGAAACCTGATGCTCGGCCGGCTTCGAGAGCCCCACCTTTCGTCCGAACCTGACGAAGGGGTCGGAAGCGGGGCCTCGACGCGCGGAACCGCTTGACGGCCTCCCGGAGACTCATAACCTCTACTTGCGGATTGTAGTCCTGCATCTAGAGGCTGCGGCGTGTTGATCGACCGTATCCTGGAGTGGGCATTCGCGGTCAGCGGCCTCAGCGGCCGCCTGACCGTGACGACGGCGAGCGGTTACCGCTTCGACGCGGGCGACGGGCACGGTCCCGAGGTGGCGATCCGCTTCCGGGACGCGGCCGCCGAGCGTGCAGCCCTGCTCGATCCGGAATTGCGCCTCGGCGAGCTGTTCACGGACGGGCGCCTCCTGATCGAGGGCGGCACGCTGCCCGAACTGATGGCGGTCCTGCTCGCCGCCAATCACGGCTCGCCGCCCTTCCCACCCGTGCGCGGGCACGGCCTCGCCCGGAGCCTGCTGCGTCGCCTGCTGGACTGGAACGGCCCGAGCCGTGCGCGGCGAAACGTGGCCCGCCACTACGATCTCGACGAGCGGCTCTACGCCCTCTTTCTCGACGCGGACCGGCAGTACTCCTGCGCCTACTACGCGGCACCCGGCCTCGACCTCGACGCCGCTCAGACCGCCAAGAAACGTCACATCGCGGCAAAGCTCATGGCGGGCCCCGGTCACAGGGTCCTCGACATCGGCTGCGGCTGGGGCGGGTTCGCCCTCTATCTCGCGGAGGTCGCGGCCTGCGAGAGCGTGCGCGGCATCACGCTCTCCACCGAGCAGCACGGCGCGGCGTTCGCACGCGCCCGGGCACGAGGTCTCTCGGACCGGGTCCACTTCGCCCTTGAGGATTACCGCGCGGTGCGGGGCAGCTACGACCGCATCGTCTCGGTCGGCATGTTCGAGCATGTCGGGCCCGCACACTACGATCGCTTTTTTCGGATCTGCCGCGAGCGCCTCGCCGAGGATGGGGTGATGCTGCTGCACACGATCGGCCGTACGGGGCGGCCCGCGGCGACGAACCCCTGGATCACCCGCTACATCTTCCCCGGCGGCCATCTGCCAACGCTGTCCGAGATGATGCCGGCGATCGAGGGATCGGGCCTCGTCGTCAACGACGTCGAAGTCCTGCGCCTGCATTACGCGGCGACCCTGAGCGACTGGCGAGCCCGCTTCCTCGCCCGGCTGACGGAAGCGGAACGTCTCTACGACGCGCGCTTCTGCCGGATGTGGGACTGGTATCTCGCGAGTGCCGAGGCTGCCTTCCGCCACGAGGACGCGGTGGTGTTCCAAGTGCTGCTCACCCGCCGCAACGACGTCATTCCTCCGACGCGGGGCTACATCGCGCGCGCCGAGCGGCGGTTGCGGCGGCGGGAGGCGAAGCTCGCCTCGATCGGAGACGCGGAGCTGGAATTGCGGATTGGGCTCGACGCGTCGCCTTGAAGGCTCCGTGCGCCGCGATTTCCCTGTTACCCCCGAACGAAGTCGCGCGAGGTCGTGACGATTGGGGCCGGCGACGGGTTCGGCTCCCGTTCCAGACGTCGTCGCGCGGCGATCTTGGCGCGTCGCGCGGCAATCTTGGCGCGTCGCGCGGTCATCAAGAATTCTTGAGTTTCGGCGCTCGGCGATCGCAAGAGTGGGTAACGGCTGGCCGCGATGAAGGCAGGCCTGCACGAATCCTGCACCCTGCCCAGCCGTCGAGCCTCTTGCGGATGGTCGCGCGCCGATGCTTGGAAGGGGTGCCGGCACCCGAGGAGAATCCATGTCCCGCACCGTGTATCTCGACGGACGCTTCGTCCCCTTCGCGGAGGCGCGCGTGCCGATCATGGACCGGGGCTTCCTGTTCGCCGACGGAATCTACGAGGTCTCGGCGGTGCTCGAGGGGCGCCTCGTGGACAACGCGGCCCACCTCGCCCGGCTGGACCGCTCGCTCTCGGAGATCGGGATCCGCAATCCCCTTTCCTCGGAGGAGTGGACGCGCCTGCAGACGGAGCTCGTCGCCAGCAACGGCGTGCGCGAGGGCCTCGTCTACATGCAGGTGACGCGGGGCGTCGCCGAGCGTGACTTCGCCTTCCCGGCGGCCGACACGCCGCCGACCGTCGTGATGTTCACGCAGGAGAAGGCGATCCGGGCGAACCCGCTCGCGGAGAGCGGCGCCAGGATCGTGACGGTCGAGGATCTTCGCTGGAAGCGGCGCGACATCAAGTCGGTCGCGCTCCTCGCGCAGGTCCTCGCCAAACAGGCTGCAGCCTCCGCCGGCGTCGCGGAAGCCTGGATGGTCGAGGACGGGGCGGTGACGGAGGGCTCGTCCTCCACCGCCTTCATCGTCACGGGCGATAACCGCCTGGTCACCCGCCCGCTCTCGACGGCGATCCTGCCCGGAATCACCCGGCAGGCGGTGCTGCGGCTCTGCGCGGAAGGCGATCTGCGGATCGAGGAGCGACCCTTCGCGGTCGAGGAGGCGGTTGCGGCGGCGGAAGCGTTCTACACCAGCGCCTCGGCCTTCGTGATGCCGGTCGTGGCGATCGACGGGTATCTGATCGGCGACGGCAGGCCGGGCCCGCACACGCGGCGGCTGCGGGAGCTCTACATGGGGATGGCTCTCGAATCGTGAGGGTCGGCTGTCCTCGACGGCAGGAACGGATTGCAGGGGCAACGGTTGCTCTCGGACTTGAGCGTTCCCGAGAGAGGAAATGATGCCGAAACTGATCTCCGGGCTCGCGGCGCTCGCGATCGGCCTTACGGCCGGGGCGGCGCTCGCGCAGCAGCCCGACGCGCCGCTGAAGGGGCGCGACACCGACCCGAACCTGCTGCCCCAGAGCCAGACGCCGCCCGAGAAGGTGCGGCCGGATGACGGCACCACCGGCAACGGCACCCTGAGCGAGAAGCTCGAGAAGAACGACGGCGTGATCAAGCCGCCGGGCAACGCCGCTCCCGGCATGGTGGTGAAGCCGCCGGAGCCGAACGCGGGCACGATGCCGGTGATCAAGCCCGGCGAGTTGCCCGGCCAGCAGCCGAACACGGAGGCGAAGTAGGCCGCTCGCTCGGCCCGCCTGCCCCCCGCTCCGTCCCCCGCCGTCTGGCCGGGTTGCGGGCGCTTTGCTTGATTTCCCGGGCCGGATCGCGGAAAGACCCTACCGACAACGGGTTACCGGGAGCCGTCGGGCCCGGCGCCCGTCCTTGCGGCACGGTACGGGTTTTGAGCGCATGGCGAACGTCGTCGTCGTAGGCGCCCAGTGGGGCGACGAGGGCAAAGGCAAGATCGTCGACTGGCTGTCGGAGCAGGCCGACATCGTGGTCCGTTTCCAGGGCGGCCACAACGCGGGCCACACGCTCGTGATCGGCGAGGCGGTCTACAAGCTCTCGCTGCTGCCTTCCGGCGTCGTCCGCCCCGACACGCTCGGCGTGATCGGCAACGGCGTCGTGCTCGACCCCTACGCGCTGGTGGCCGAGATCGACCGCCTGTCGGCGCAGGGCGTGCGCGTCGGCCGCGAGAACCTGCGCATCGCCGACAACGCCACGCTCATCCTCTCCCTGCACCGGGAGCTCGACGCCCTGCGCGAGGACGGAGCGCCCGGCACCAAGATCGGCACCACGAAGCGGGGCATCGGCCCGGCCTACGAGGACAAGGTGGGCCGCCGCGCGATCCGCCTGATGGACCTGTCGGAACTCGACGCGCTCGCGCCCAAGATCGAGCGGCTGCTCGCCCACCACAACGCGCTGCGGCGGGGCTTCGGCCTGCCCGAGTTCTCGCCCGACGCCATCTACGAGGAGCTTGCCGCCATCGCCGACCGGGTGCTGCCCTACCAGGACACGGTCTGGCACCTCCTCGACGAGGCGCGCCGCGCCGGCAAGCGCATCCTGTTCGAGGGTGCGCAGGGCGCGCTCCTCGACGTCGATCACGGCACCTACCCGTTCGTGACCTCCTCCAACACCGTCGCAGGACAGGCGGCGACGGGCTCCGGCCTCGGCCCGGGGGCGATCGGCTACGTGCTCGGCATCGCCAAGGCCTATACGACCCGCGTCGGCGAGGGTCCGTTCCCGACCGAGCTTCACGACGCGATCGGCGAGCGCATCGGCGAGCGCGGCCACGAGTTCGGCACGGTCACGGGACGCAAGCGCCGCTGCGGCTGGTTCGACGCGGCGCTCGTGCGCCAGACGGTGCAGACCTCCGGCATCGACGGCATCGCCCTGACGAAGCTCGACGTGCTCGACGGTTTCGAGGAGATCAGAGTCTGCACCGGCTACGAGATCGACGGAACGCGCCTCGACCATCTGCCGGCGAGCCAGGGCGCGCAGGCCCGCGTCACCCCGGTCTACGAGACGATTCCCGGCTGGACCGGCACCACGGCGGGCGCCCGCTCCTGGGCGGACCTGCCGGCGCAGGCGATCAAGTACGTGCGGCGGATCGAGGAGCTGATCGGGGCGCCCGTCGCGCTGCTGTCGACCTCGCCCGAGCGCGACGACACCATCCTGATGCACAACCCCTTCGAGGATTGAGGCCGGGCCCGCCGGGCCGACGCGGCCGGCATCAACCGCGCCGCGAGGGGAATGGGCGCGGGAGCACGGCGGGCCAACGAGGCAGAGGACCAGGCGAGAGGCGGATCGGGGCACGATGGCCGACTACTATCCGTTGCTGGCGCGGGCGCTCGACGCCCTGCCCGACCGCTCGCCCGCCATGCGCAAGGCGGTCTACGACCGCGCGCGCGGCGCCCTGATCGGGCAGCTCCGCTCCCTCGAGCCGCCGCTCTCGCAGGACGACATCGACTTGGAGAGCAAGGCTCTCGATGCGGCGATCGACCGCCTGGAAGTCGATTACGGCGGGGCGCCGGCGCCGGCGAACGATCCTGCTCCGGCTGCCGAGGTGCCGGCCTCTCCCGCGGCCGCAACGCCTGGGCCTGCCACGCCCGCCGCTCCCTTCATGCCGGCAGCGCCGCAATCCGAGCCGGCAGAACCCGCGTCCGCGAAGCCTGAGCCCGACGACGGCCTGTTCGAGGCCGAGCCTGCGGCGCGCCGCGAGCCCTCGCCGCCGGTTTTCGTGGAAGCGGAGCCCACCCGCTCCGAGCCATCCCTGCCGCCGGCCCCGCCGCCCGACCTCGGGGCCATGCCCGCGCTGCCCGAGCCGGAGCCGGTGCGGGACGCCCCGCCGCTCGCGATCGCGCCGCGCAAGGCGAAGCCTCCGGCCGCAGAGGAAGCCGCGCCCGCGATTCCCGCCGAGACGGAGCGCGAACCGGACGTGGAGACGGAGGCGGGCACGCCCCGCGCCGACGCTGCGGGCGGCCGCCAGCGTCCGCGCATCGACGTCGTGACCCCGCGCGGGGGCCGCTCGAAGATGCTGCGCAACGCCTTCGTGGGCGCGGTGCTCGCCGTGGTGATCGGTCTGATCGCGGTCGCCGCCTTCCTCCTGCGCGACAAGCCGGCCGATCTCCAGCAGACCGAGGCCGAGAGCGGCGCGCCCGCCGACACGAGCGACCAGAAGTTCGCGGATCGGGTCGGCGGCGAGCCGGCTCCGGCCCAGCCGGCCCAGGGACAGCCCGGAACGGCCACGCAGGCCGAGACCCCGGCGCAAGCCCCGCCGCCTAGTCAGGCCGACCTCGCCGTGGCGCAGCGCGCGACGCTGATCGAGGAGAACACGGCCGGCCAGAATGCGCAGCCGACCTCCACCACGGGCCGCGTCGTCTGGCGCCTCGAGTCCGTGAGCGGCGAGCAGGGCCAGCCTCTCGAGACCGCCGTGGTGGCGACGGTGGAATTCCCCGAGGCAGGATTGACGCTGGTGGCCACCCTGCAGCGCAATCTCGACGCGACGCTGCCCGCCTCCCACACGATCAAGCTGGCTTTCACGCCGAGCGGCCCGGAGGGCGAGCGGCGCGCCGTTCAGGATATCGGCCTGCTCCAGGCCAAGGACGAGGAGGCCGCGCGCGGCTCGCCGCTCTCGGGGCTCCCCGTGCGCGTCCGGGAGAACCTGTTCCTGATCGGGCTGTCCTCGCTGCGCAACGACATCGAGCGCAACACGGACCTTCTGCTGCACCGCAACTGGTTCGATCTCGCCGTGAAGTACGCGAGCGGCCAGCGCGCCGTGATCACCTTCGAGAAGGGTACGTCCGGCACCTACGCGCTGCAGCGCGCCTTCGAGCAGTGGCGATAGGGCGGACGGCGCCGCGGCTGCCCCTGACTTCGGAAAACGGCCGCCCGCCCCAGAGGACGGGCGCCCCGCATGGCGACTGCGATCAGGCGCCGGCGCCGGCTCGCGGCAACTCGCGGACGGCAAGGTTCTTCTTGACCGCCTCCTGAACCTTCTCGAAGGCGCGAACCTCGATCTGGCGGACGCGCTCGCGGGAGACGCCGAACTCGCCCGAGAGATCCTCCAGCGTGATCGGATCGTCGGCGAGGCGGCGCGCCTCGAAGATGCGCCGCTCGCGCGGGTTCAGCACCGAGAGCGCGTCGCGCAGCGCCGTCAGGCGGTTCTGCCCTTCCTCCTCGCGGGCTAGCACGGTCTCCTGGCTCGGCGAGTTGTCCACCAGCCAGTCCTGCCACTCGCCCTCGCCCTCCTCACGCAGGGGCGCGTTGAGCGAGGTGTCGCCGGACAGGCGGCGGTTCATCTCGATCACGTCCTGCTCCGGCACGCCGAGGCGCGTCGCGATCTGCTGGACCTGGTCGGGGCGCAGGTCGCCCTCGTCGAGCGCCGAGATGCGGCCCTTGGCCTTGCGCAGGTTGAAGAACAGCTTCTTCTGGTTGGCCGTCGTGCCCATCTTCACGAGCGACCACGAGCGCAGGATGTATTCCTGGATCGCCGCCTTGATCCACCACATGGCGTAGGTGGCGAGCCGGAAGCCCTTGTCGGGATCGAAGCGCTTGACCGCCTGCATCAGGCCGACATTGCCCTCGGACACGACTTCGCCGATCGGCAGGCCATAGCCGCGATAACCCATGGCGATCTTGGCGACGAGGCGCAGGTGCGACGTGACGAGCCGATGGGCCGCCTCGCGGTCCCCGTGGTCGCGCCAGCTCTTGGCGAGCGTGAACTCCTCCGCCGGCTCCAGCATGGGGAACTTGCGGATTTCATCGAGGTAGCGCGAAAGGCCACCCTCGTTGGCGAGCACGGGCAAAGCGCCTGCCATGGCATACCTCCTTGGACTGTCCCCCTGACGGGCGGACGATAGCGCGGTCGACCGCTCCTTGAGCCGGTCGTCCGAATTCCCATCTGTACTGTGGAAATCCCCGATCCGGTAGCGGGTCCGCGGCGCGAACGTCGTGGTCAACGCACGAACGGGCGTATGGGTCGACCCTCGCACGAAAGGTCGCGGGTCGCGGTGTGGTGGCGCACGCCTGCGCGGCCGGGCCTTGACTGTGCCGGGCCTGCCACAGATCCCTCATCGTGTTGCTGTTCGCGCGTGGGATCAATCGGTTACGTCTCGCCACCGAGCGCCCGCATCAGCCGCGCCATGTCGTCCGGGACCGGGCTCTCGAAGCGCAGGGGCTTGCCGGTGCGCGGGTGCGCGAAGCCGAGCAGCCCCGCGTGCAGCGCCTGCCGGCCGAGGTCGCGGAGCGCGGCCTGCGCGGGCTCCGGCAGCCGCGCCGCCTTGGTCTTGAAGGCGCTGCCATAGACCGCATCCCCGAGCAGGGGATGGCCGCGATGGCTCAGATGGACCCGGATCTGATGGGTGCGCCCCGTCTCCAGCCGGCAGGTCAGGAGCGCCACCTCGGGTCCGAGCGGGCGTTCCGTCACGTAATGCGTGATCGCGTGGCGCCCCTCCCCTGCCCGCACCACCGCGATCTTCTCGCGGTTGCGCTGGCTCCGGGCGAGGTTCGCCTCGATCGTGCCGGAGCGCGGCTCCGGCGTACCCCAGACGAGCGTGCGGTAGGCCCGCTCCAACGGGCCGCTGCGGCCGTGGTCGGCGAACTGCGCGGTGAGGCCGCGATGGGCCAGGTCGTTCTTGGCGACGACGAGCAGACCGCTCGTGTCCTTGTCGAGGCGATGCACGATCCCGGGCCGCCGCACGCCGCCGATCCCGGACAGGCTCTCCCCGCAATGGGCGATCAGGCCGTTGACCAGGGTCCCGCCCTCGTGGCCGGGGGCCGGGTGCACGACGAGGCCGGCCGGCTTGTCGATGACGATGAGATCGTCATCCTCGTAGGCGATCGCGAGGGCTAACGGTTCGGCGAGCGGCTCGGCGGGCGCGGCCTCCGGCACGGCGACGGAGAGACGCGCGCCAGGCAAAACCTTGAGCGATGGGTCCAGCACGGTCGCGCCATCGCGGCGGACATGGCCGGCGCGCACGAGTTCCTGCAGGCGCGAGCGGGACATCTCGGGAAAGGCCAGCGCGAGCGCCCTGTCGAGCCGCTGAGCCCCCTCCCCGTCCGCGACGGTCGCCTCCCGAAATCCAACCCCGGTCCCGATGTCCTGCAACGCTTGTCCCCACTCGCCCGGCGCGGTGCGAAAAAGGCTCGCCCCGGCTCTTGTGCCCGCGCCGGCACGTCGCTATACGAACGCCTCCCGACCGGAAAGCTCCCATCGTCTAGCGGTCTAGGACGTCGCCCTCTCACGGCGAAAACAGGGGTTCGAGTCCCCTTGGGAGCGCCATCCGCTCGGGTAACACCCAGATTTTCCTTTCAGTTTAGCGGCCTTTCCCAAATCACCTGCGGGCGGTTTGGGAACCTGCGACCCATTCCGGGTCGGCAGCTTGACGATGCCGCTCCTCGACAAGCGAGCCTGATCGGCCTCACGCGTGGAGCGTTCGACCTCTGTCAGCGTCTTGTGACCCAGCACAGCCATGATCTCCTGGCTGGAGCACTGCGCGTCCGCGAGCCTGCGCCCAGCGGCTTTGCGAAACCCGTGAGCTTGGCAATCCAGCGGCAGCCCGGCCGCCGTGATCGCGTCGCGGGACCAGTTGCCGTGGCCGTCCTCCGTGAAGGGAGGCCCATAGGCGGTGTTCAGGATGGTGACGTGCCCGCGCGGCGTGGCATCGAGGATCGCCTGCAGATCCTCGTGGCAGGCAATGACGAGCTTCGCGCCGGTCTTCTGCTGCACGATCCGGATGCCATCTTGGCGCCCATCCGCCCAAGTCATGCGGTGCACGTCAGAGCGCCGCTGGCCGATAGAGAGGTGGAGTGCGAAGGCGAGGCGCTGCTTGGTCCCGATCGGCAGCGCTCCTCGAACTGAGCGATCTCCTCGTCGGTCCACGAGCCCACTTCCTGCGTCTTCGGGCGCTTGATGCTGGCCGACGGATCGTAGGTCAGACACGGCGGGCTCTTGCCCATCGCGTGCTGGATGAGGATGGGCAGCATCTTGAGGATGGCGAGGCGCGCACCGGGCTTGCCAGCGTCGGGCTTCAGGATGGCGGCATTGATCCGCGCCGCCGTCAGACCCGAGACAGTTCGGTGCCCGTGCTATTGCCGCAGAGCCTCGATGCGCGAGGCACAGACTTTCTTCGTGGTTTCACGGGCTCGATGTAGGCCGAACTGCGCATGTGAGAGGCGATGAGGGCGGCCAAGGTGCCAGGCTTGGGTGGCTCCAAGTGCTTGCGCTGCGGCGGCGCCGCGCCAGACAAGGCGTCCGCGTAGGCCGGCCGAAATTCGTCGGAGGTCGGGCAGCGGGATCCGCGGCCCCTTCCCTTGCCGGTAGTAGGTCCGGAGCTTGCCTCTGCGGTGGTCGTGTCCCCTGGTGTGGTGTAGCTTCGGCGTGGCCACCACGATCACCGGCCGGGGTCGGATCGATCAGGCTGCCAGGGCGGGCAGGCTGACGAGGGCATCATCGCTGATGGGCGCGATGCTTTCCAGGGTGATGTAGCGCGAGCGCTGGACGGCCCATTCGTCGTTCCGTTCGAGCAGGATCGCGCCGACGAGACGCGTGATGGCGGCCTCGTTGGGGAAGATGCCGACCACCTCGGTCCGGCGCTTGATCTCGCCGTTGAGGCGTTCCAGCGGGTTCGTGGGATGGCCGGAGTGGGCGCGAAGCAGCCCATCCGGAGATCGTCTTCGCGGCGCTCTCCGGAGGGGCGATCAGCTCGCCACCTTGAGGCCGATGATCCCCACGACCGTCACGGTGACGAACAGAAGCCGGGTCGCATCCGCCGGCTCTCCGAACAAGAGAATGCCCGCGCCGACGCTGCCCACAGCACCGATCCCGGTCCAGACCGCGTACGCCGTTCCGACCGGCAACACCTGGAGCGCCTTCGTAAGGAGGCCCACGAACAGCGCCAGCAGCAGGAGCGAGACGAACGCCCATCCGGGCTCCCGGAAGCCGTCCGACTTCTTGGTCGCCAGCGCCCAGGCGACGTCGACGAGGCCGGAGGCGACCAGCATGGCCCAGCCCCAGGCGGTGCTCATGCGGCGTCTCGCCCGAGCCCGCGTGCCAAGCGACGCAGCCGTACCGCTGCGGCCTGCGCCGCCTCGTCCGCGTCAGGATCGATCGTCCGGCCGATCGGAACGACGATCGGATCGATCAGTCCGATGAAGCCGAGCGCCGCCTGGAGGTAGGGCGTGGCGAGGTCGGGCCGGCCGCGGCTCTCTCCCGTCGCGTAATCCCCCGCGCTCGCCAGGATCACGACGGTCCGACGCGACCGCAGCAGCGGCGTGTAACCGCTCACGGGATCGAACGCGAAGGTCAGGCCCGGCTGGGTGATCAGGTCGATCCAGTGCTTCAGCCGGTAGGGAACCGAGAAGTTCCACATCGGCGTCGAGACGAGGACGTGGTCGGCTCGGTCGAGCCGCGCGACCATCGCCTCGATCTCCGCCCACGCGGTCGCCTCGCCTGGATCGTGCGCGCGCCCGGCGAGACGCGCGTACTTGGCCGCCAGAGCCGCTCCGTCGAACGGCGGCAAGTCCGTCTGCCAGAGGTCGAGATGATCGACGGACAGAGTGGGCTCGCTCGCCCGCAGATCCGCGATGTAGGCACGGGCGGCCTGTGTCGAGCGGGAGGCGCTGCCTCGCGGGGAGGCTGCGATGTGAAGCAGACTTGTCATACGGGTTGCGCCCTGCTGCGTCGTGCGAGGGCGAGATCCGTCCTCGCTGTGGACGAGGCTACGAGGTACCCTGTGCAAGGAGGCACGGGGAGGCGGCGTTCTTGCCCAATTCGATTGCAGAGACGCACAGGGTCGATTGGGATGATCTGCGTTACGTGCTCGCCGTGGCGCGCGCCGGCTCGCTTGCTGGGGCGGCCCGCGCGCTAGGCGTCAATCATTCCACCGTGCTGCGCCGGCTCGGCGCCTACGAGGCCCGCATCGGCGCGCGTCTGTTCGAGCGCCTACCCTCGGGCTATGTCCCGACTGCAGCGGGTGAGGCGATGGTGAAGGAGCTCGTCGAGATCGACGCGGCCATCCACGACACCGAACGGCGCGCTGCCGGGCAGGATCGGCGGATCATCGGGACGGTGCGGCTCTCGACCACCGACACGCTCATGGCCTCCGTCCTGCCGCCGGCGCTCGCGCGGGTTCGGGCCGAACACCCGAGCATCGTGCTGGAGATCTCCACGGCCAACAGGCTTGCGGTCCTGACCCGACGCGAGGCGGACATCGCGCTCAGGCCGACCGCGTCTCCGCCGGAGACGCTCGTCGGACGCCGCATCGCCGGGCTCGGCTACGCCGCCTACGCGGCGCCGTCCTACCTTTCGGGACGCACGGCCGATCTCGCGCTCGGCGAGCACCTGTGGCTCGCGCCCGACGCCTCCTTGGGCGAGACGGCCGCGGCGCGGTGGCTGCGGGCGAACCTACGGGAGGTCGAGCCCGTCGTACGGGCCGACTCCTTCGTCAGCCTGCGCGACCTCGCTGTCGGCGGTCTCGGCGTCGCGCTCCTGCCCTGCTACCTCGGCGACACGTCGCCCGGCCTCATTCGCCTGCCACGAGCGGCAACACTGGATCTCGGCTCGACGCTGTGGTTGCTGACCCACGCGGATCTGCGGCGGGTCGCACGCATCGATGCTGTCGTGAGCGTGCTGACGGCCGCATTGTCGGCCGACCGAACGACATTCGAAGGATGAACTCAACGGCACCGGCAGTCCAAGCCATCCGGCCTTGCCCCTCCGGCAGGAATGCCCGAGACGTCGGCTATCGGGCAAGCGATCGATTGGCGGGAAAGACTGGGAAAGGGCACGAAGCGGCCGGATCTGGCCGTAAGCTGCACGTCTGCTTCCCGCCATGCGGCCGCAAAATCGGACGGCCCCGGCAGCTCCGGCGGCCGGCTCGGATGCCTTCCGGCCGGCCTTTCGGTCAGCCACGTAAGCGGAACAGCTCACGTAAGCGGAACAGCTTTAGCCTGCAGTTGCAACCGCCCCCATGCGTCGTCATTGGATTCACAAACGTCGCTTAACGGAATGATTTCGACATGCCGCAGATGTTCGATTAGATTTTCTTTGCCATTGTTCTTCCTGTCCCGCTTTTCTTGGTTTGGGACTGGCGCATAACCCGTTCTGCCGGCGCCCCATCCAGCGCTGAGTACCTTCAGCGCCGAGCAGGCGGCCGATCGAAGTTGCGGGCTCAGTTTGGAAGGAAGGGACCTTTCCGCCCCTTCCCGGTTCATCGTCAAGTATTCAGGCTCGGCGGGTCGTCGTGCCAGTCCCCACCCTTGTGGCCGTGAGCGTTGGGTTCACCGCTCCCGCGCGGCCGGCAAAGAACGCAGCCGCGCCGCCGATCAGCAGCGCTAATGCTGCATACAATGCACCCGCGACTGCGTCGGCGGCTTTGTCTTTCGCAGCCTCCTGTTTGGCTGGATCACCGTGAGCAGGTCGCGCACTGCCGAGACTGCCTGATCTCTGAGCGAAGCCGGGTCCTGTCCCCCAGAAGCGCTCCGTACCTTGCCCTCGATCCCAGAATGCCGAACGACGTGTGTGGAACGAGGTACGTTGGCGCGTGGAACAGTCCACGTGGGCAAGCACTATTGGACCGCCAACGATCGGCCGGATCTCGCCGGCTGATCCTTCAATCATTGAGCGGGGCAGACCACTAGAACCGCGCGGTCAGAAACAGACGCACATTCCGCCCTGGCAGCAGAACCTCGTCCTTCTTGAACGAAGCCGCATTGCGGATGTCGTCATTCAGCAGGTTGCGCCCTTGCAGACCGAGCGTCACCTCGCTCGCGCCGTAGACTGCGGGGTCGAGCGCCTTCGTGTAGCTGACCTCAGCGCGCAAGTCGTTCCAGCCTGCGGTCGGGGTCTCAAAATCCGAGACCCGATTCTGCGCGAAGGCGTGCAGCAGGTTCACCCGAGCAAACCAGCCCTCGGTGCGAAGAAACACGCCGCCCCCGATCCGGTAAGGCGGAATGCGCGGTACGTTCGTGCCATTGTCGAACTGCGCACGCACGAAGTCGAACTGGCCTTCGACTCCGAACCAGCCGTTCCCGACCGGAATGGCATCGTACTGCGCTGCGAGTTCCGCACCGTAGAAGGTAGCGTTCTGCTGCGAGTAGACGACTTGGCGCAACTCATCGCCCGAGCCGCAGCTCGCGAAGTCGTCATCGCAGAGCGCGCCCGTGAACCTGCGATAGATGAAGCCGGTGTAGCGCGTGAAGTAGCCGGTGGCGTCGAAGCGCAGCTGACCCACAGCGTGACGGATACTGGCTTCGACCGTGCGTGCCCGCTCCAGCTTCAGATTGGGATCGCCGATCTCGAAGGTCGCGGTCGCGTCGTGCGGCCCCTGCGAGAACAGCTCGTACCCGGTCGGCGCGCGCTCGACATAGGAGCCGGTCACGCTCGCCACGAAGCCGTAGGGCAGATCCTGAAGTACGCCGAAGCTGGCGCTCTTGGGAGCGAAGTGGCGCGTTAGCGGAAACTGAAGCGGATCCTCGCCCGGGATCGGAAGAAAGTCGCTGGGGAACTGCACGGCGGTGCTGCGGATGCGGTCGCCCTCGATGCGGCCGGCCGCCTGCAGGCGAGCGCCGGGCCGGAGCTCCAACTCCTCGAACAGGTAGACCGCGCCCACACGCGAGTCGGTGCGCGGCAGGAAAGCTTCGAGCTGCGTGTTGATCACCCGCCGGTCCGCCTGAACGCCGATCGCGCCGGTGAGCGTGCCCAGGGCTGTGAACACCGGCACGTGCTGGGCCTCGATACGCATCTCGGCCTCGCGGTTCTTGAAGACCGCCTGGACGCCGTCGACGCCGTCCTCGCCGATGCCGATCTCCTCGTGCCGGTACACCGAATAACCGGCCCAGTAGCGGATGACCTCCAGAGGACCATCGAGGGGCCGGTACTCGCCGCGCGACAGCACGCGGTCCTGGCGCGGCGTCAGGCGGGTGCGCGCCTCCGCGGCCTCACCGCCAGGGATCTGATAAATCGAGTCGTAGTGGCTAAAGGAGACCCCGACGAAGCCGCGGTCGCCGATGGCTGAGATGCCGACTGCTCCGCCCCGAGACTCGGTCGCCGAGTTTCGCTGGATGCCGCCTGGGATCGCGTAGCTGTCCGTGGCCGTCTTGAAGCCGTCGGCATGCACGGCGATGCCGTCTTTGCCCGCATCGACGGTTGCCGCGCCGAGCCGGCCGTTGTCGACAGTGGAGAAGCCCGTGGTGACCTGGCCCGAGTACCCATTGAGCGGGATGAAGGTCGGCACCCGGTTGTTCTCGGCCGAGACCACGCCGCCGATGGCTCCCGAACCGTACCGCAAGGTCGCCGGCCCCCGGATGACCTCGATGCGGTCGTTGATCAGCGGGTTGACCGGCACCGCATGGTCCTCACCCAGATCCGACACACCGTTGTTGATGACGCCATTCTCCTGAATACGCACGCGGGCCTGATCGAGGCCGCGGATGATCGGCCGCGAGGCTCCACCCGGTGCATAGGTCGAGGCAGAGATGCCAGGCTGATCGAACAGCGCATCGCCGAGCGTGCGCGGCTGGTCACGGGCGATCTGCTCGCGCGGGATCACCGTGACCGGCGAGAAGGTGTCGGTCGCCACCGGCAGGACGCCAGGTGTGGAAGACACCGCAGCAGGCGGGGACACAGGCGGCGTTGGCGTTGCGGAAGACCGAGCCGGCGACGCGTTTACCGCGGAGACGAGGCCTGAGCCACGGCGCTCGATCGGGCTTGGCGAGGTGACACTGAGCTCGCCGAGCGTGACTGTCCGCTGCGACTGCGCGCTGGCAGAGCACGTGAGCGCTGCCCAGGTGGGCAAAACAGCCAGAACGGTGCTGGCCGCGAGGGCCCGGCGCGGTCGCGATGACATAGAATTCCTACCGAGTGTTATATCATTACACTCAAGCCCGCTCTGAAGAGCACAAGCAAGGCCTCGTCTCCATCGGCACGCGAAATCGAGAGCGATGTAACACTATTACAACATGGCTCCCTTCGCGGGTCATGCCCCAGCCGATGTCGTCGCTTCCCGCCTGTGTCAGCGGCTATCAGCTCCTTGGCAGGTCGCGCACTGCCCTTCGATCTCCACCGTGCGCATTCGTGCGCGGAAGCCAGTTGCCTGAGTCAGGTGCGAGACGGTGTTTGAGACCTGTTCGGACGCGACCTCGCTCAAGCAACCGCACTGGCTACAGTTCAGGATAGCAACCGCCTCCGCGCGCAGCGGATGCTCGCGGCACATGTAGGCCGTTCGCAGAGCAACGTAGCGGACAAAGCCTACATCGATCCGGAATTCCAACGCACGATAGATGGTCGGTGGTCCGATCGGCTGCTCACAGAGAGCCGGTGGATGATCGTGTAAGCCGAGAGTGGCTCCTGATCCGCAGCAAGCACCTCAAGAACGCGCCGCCGGATCGGTGTGAAGTTCAGCCCACGAGCCGCACAGACCTTCTCGGCGAGAGCAACGAGATCCGCTGGAGACGCAGCACTGCCGTCGAGAGCATCGATGGACGCTGGTGAGGCGTGAAGGTGTGCCATAGCCGCCACCCTCTGGTTGAAAGCGTTACAACATAACGTTTCGAAAGGGTGAAACAAAGTAACATCATCGAGGCTGCTGGCATCATGCCAAGCCCGACGCTCGCCTTTCCATAACACCCAGTCGATGAGCGTCCGCTTCGGAGAGGCTGCTCGGGTCGCCTGCATGGTAACAATGGGCGCAATGCCGAATGGCCGATCTTGGCCGAAAGCTGCCCGTCCGGTCTTCGCGTTAGAACCGTGGAAGCGGACGTTCCTTGCGGCACGGAGGGTCCTCGAAGTGCCGGGTCCTGCCATTGACAGCACGATCTGGTCTGGACGGCGGACGCTAAACAGCTCGATTTGTGCCGGCGACCAAATCCCAGTGGGGCTATCATCCGTAGTTGGGAGCCTTGAAGCCGATGAACTCTCTGTTGATCCGGCTATGTCGGATCACGAGCCGATGCTTCAGGCCGAGAAATGCGCCCCTCCTCAGCCTTGCGAATGAATTGTTCCGCGACCAGCCAGCCCTTGAAGAACCGAAGGGGCAGTGTGCACGCAATCACCACGATCGGCAGGGTCGTAACCGCATGCACCCACAGGGGAGGGTTGTAGGTAAGCTCAAGCCAGATCCCGAAAGCAGTGGCCGGCACAGCGGCCGTCATCATGACGAAGAAGGCCGGACCGTCAGCCGGATCGGCAAACGAGTAGTCGAGGCCGCACACGTCGCAGCGCGGCGCGAGCTTGAGGAATCCGTTGAACAAGCGGCCCCGGCCGCAGCGCGGGCACCGGCTTCTCACCGCCACGCCAATTGCGGACTGAGCTGCATAGGACGGTTCGGGCATGCGGCCTCCTTCCGGGAGGCTAACGCGTCGCGGTCCGCAGCGGTGCGCCGCCAAGCCGCAAAATACGTCGGTTCGCTGATCAACCCCGATCAAAGCCCGAAACCGATCGCACGATCGACATGGTGAGAGCGGTCGCGGCGGCCGCAGCGAGGAAGCAATCCCGTCCCGGATGCTCGAAGCCGGCGGCGGTGAGGAAGCGCGCGGCCCCGATGGCGATCAGGGCCATCAAGAGGGTCGCCCCTTGTGCGAGCGCAAACTTCATCCCTTCCCCCTAACGGTGTCGTCTCGACCCCATTTCAAGATCGTCGCTGCTGCGCCAAACCAGGCAGGGCCGCCCCCGCCGTCGGGATGCCTCCAAGTGGCCAACGGGAAAGTGCGAACGTTCCGCTCAAGCTCTAAGTCCACGCGGTAGCGGCCGCCCTCGCGCAACCGGAGCAGGAAGGTCTCGAACAGGTCGGAATAGGGGGCATCGTCCCGGTCCTCATCAAGTCGGCTTCAATCGGCCATGGCGCCAGCGCAAAGTAGGTCATGGCGCCGACGCGTGATGATCAGGGCGCACGGGGCAAGTAGCTTGATCACTCCTCGCGCGTCGGGCCGACGCCGGAGGCTTTCGGGACGGAGAATCGTCCCTCTTCCGCCTTGTTGATGTACTGGCTCGCGATGAAGAGGCCCTTCAACGGCCGGATGATCGGCACGCAGGCGAGGAGTAGCAACGGCAGCGTGATCACCGCGTGAATCCAGAGCGGCGGGTCGTAGGCCAGTTCCAGCCAGATTCCGAAGGCGGTGACCGGGAAGGCCATCGTCATCATGATGAAGAAGGCGGGCCCGTCGGCCGGATCGGCGAACCCGTAGTCGAGGCCACAAGCCTCGCAGCGGGGCTTCAGGGTGATGAAGCCGTCGAATAGGTGCCCCTCACCGCAGCGGGGGCACCGGCAGCGGAGTCCTACCGACATCAGCGACTGGTCCGTCGATCTCTGCATCGTCCAACGTTCCTGACTTCGTTGCCTGTCCTGCATCTCAGCAGGAGCACCTCTTGCGCGCAGCGAATGTATGGAATACAAGCCATACATTCTGCGTCGAATGCTCGCATCCTTGCATCAAGCTAGGCAGCAGCACTTCGCGTGCTGCCGCGGAATCTATGTATGCATACATCTAGGTGAGAGCAGAGGTCAATGATGGAAGCTTGGAGCCCTACAATTGTCGCCGGCGCTGGGCCGAAGTACCTGGCCATCGTTAAGGCGCTGGCCGAGGACATCCGCAGCGGGCGCCTGGCACCAGGTGCGCGCCTGCCGCCCCAGCGCGCCCTGGCCAAGCACTTCAACGTCGATCTCACCACGGTGACACGGGCCTTCAACGAAGCCCGCCGGACAGGCCTGATCGATGCCACGGCCGGAAGGGGCAGCTTCGTTCGTGCCTCCAAGCTGCCGTCCTCAGGCACCGGCCTGCTCGCGCCCAGCCCGTCCGGCAGCATCGACTTCAGCATGAACATGCCGCCGCAACCAGCGGAGGCGCGGCTGGCTCAGCGCATCGAGGTCGGTCTGTCGAGGCTCGCCGCAGCGCCGGGGTTTCTCGATCGCATGCAGTACCAGGACAGCGCGGGGAACATGGCTGACCGCGCGGCGGCGGCCGAGTGGCTCGGCCGTCGCCTGGGTCCCGTGGCGGTCCAGCGCGTCCTCGTGGCCGGCGGTGCTCAGGCGGCGCTATCCGCCGCCCTCGCCGCCGTGCTCAAGCCTGGCAATGACCTGTGCGTCCCGGCCCTGACCTATCCGGGCCTGCGTATGGCCGCCGAGCGCCTCGGCGCTCGCCTCGTGCCCGTGGCCTGCGACGAGGAGGGCTTGATCCCGGAAGCCTTCCTCGAATGCTGCAGGACGCAGCGGCCACGGGCCCTGTACGTGGTGCCGACCCTCGACAACCCGACGACCGCGACGCTGCCGGCGGCCCGACGCGTGCGGATCGCCGAGATTGCGCGCGAGCACGGGGTCACGATCATCGAGGACGACGCCTACGGCGCGCTGCCGCCCGATGCCCCGGCCCCGTTCGCGGCCCTGGCGGGCGACATCACGTGGCACATCGCAACCCTGTCCAAGTGCGTCAGCCCCGGCCTTCGCATCGCTTACGTCGCGGTGCCCGGAACGAATGCGGCTGTCTGGCTCGCGGCCGAGCTCCGGGCGATCAACATGATGGCCTCGCCGCTTGCGGCGGCCCTGGCGTCCGAGTGGATCGCCGAAGGGGAGCTCGACGCGATCGTTGCTGCCGTCAGGCGGGAGAATGGCCTCCGTCAGGCCGTCGCGGCCGAGATTCTCACGGGCCTCGATTTCCGGTCGCATCCCTGCGGCCATCACCTCTGGCTGCAACTGCCTGATGCTTGGCAGCGACGCGAGTTCGCTGCCCACGCGCGGCAGCTCGGGCTATCCGTCGTCCAGAGCTACTCCTTCGCGGTCGGGCCGGCTCCCGAGGCGATACGCATCTCCCTGGGCGCAGCCCCCGACGGCGAGACGCTGCAGTATGGCCTCAGCTTACTCGCGAACCTGCTGACGCACCCTCCCGGCGCGATCTCGACGGTCGTCTAAGGTGGCTGACGTGGTCCATGCGTCCAGCGGCCCGGAACATCCGGCCGCAATGCGGGGCCGATTTGCGTGGCTGCCGCAGACCCGGGTGCCAGCACCCGTCTTCGGTATGGTTCTCGGACTGTGTGGACTGGGCAATGGCTGGCGGACTGCCGCAGGCGGGGCGCCTGCAGATGTCTGAACGGTCATTCCGAGGCTTGCATGGCCCGTGGATCGCTCGGCGCTCCGCGCTGCTCCTGCTCGCCACCGTTGCCGCGGGGTGCTCCAGCGATGACCGGGAACGGCGCCGGGCGCTGGGTGGGCTTTGGTCGCCGGACCGGATGGACGCTTGGCTTGCTGGTCCGGCCAAGTTCGCGCCTGGCACGAGCATGGCCTTAG
>NZ_BJZU01000069.1 GCF_007992195.1 Methylobacterium oxalidis
GGCGAGGGGTGCGACATCTCCGGAAGAACCTGAACCCCTCACACCGTCCCTCTCCCGAACCGGGGAGGGAGTGCGGCGCGGCCGTCCGGACGCGCCGGCCCCTGGAGGGCGGGGCTCCCGTGCCCTACCCTTGGTCGGGTCCGCGTCCCCGTCGCGTGAGGTCCGCCAGCGCCGTGTCCGAGCCCGCCGTCCCGAACTTCCGCTCGCTCTACCGCCACGGCCTCGCCCGGGTCGCGGCCTGCACCGGCCGCTCCCATCCGGCCGAGCCCGCGCGCAACCTGCAGGAGATACTGAGCCTCGCCGGCACCTGCCACGCGCAGGGTGCGGCGCTCGCCGTGTTCCCCGAGCTCGCGCTCTCGGCCTACGCCGTCGAGGACCTGTTCCTGCAGGACACGCTCCTCGACGCGGTCGAGCAGGCGGCGGCCGAGCTCGTCGCGGCCTCGGGCGGCCTCAGGCCCCTCCTCGTCGTTGGGGCGCCGCTGCGCTGGCGCAACCGGATCTACAACACCGCTCTCGCGGTGCAGGGCGGGCGGCTCCTCGGGGTCGTGCCGAAGAGCTACCTGCCGAACTACCGGGAATTCTACGAGAAGCGCCACTTCGCCCCCGGCGCGGACATCGCGGGCGAGACGATCCGGGTCGGCGGGCTGGAGGCACCCTTCGGCACCGACCTGATCTTCGAGGCGGAGGATGTGGCCGGCCTCAGCGTCGGGATCGAGATCTGCGAGGATCTCTGGGTGCCGGAAGGGCCGGGGATGCGGGCGGCGCTGGCGGGCGCGAGCGTGCTCGCCAACCCCTCGGGCAGCCCGATCACGGTCGGCCGCGCGGACGCGCGCGAGCTCCTGTCGCGGGCCGCCTCCATGCGGGGCCTGTGCGCCTACGTCTACGCCGCCGCGGGCCTCGGCGAATCGACCACCGACCTGTCCTGGGACGGCCAGACCAGCGTCGACGAGCTCGGCCTGCGCCTCGCCGAGGGCGAGCGCTTCGCGCAAGGGCCGCTCGCCACCGTCGCCGACATCGACCTGGAGCGGATCGCGCAGGACCGCCTGCAGGCCGGCAGCTTCGACGACAACGCCCGCACCCGCGAGGGCGCCTTCCGCCGCGTCGGCTTCCGGGTCGAGCCGCCGGAGGCGGATCTCGGGCTGCGGCGGCGGATCGAGCGCTTCCCCTTCGTGCCGGCCGACCCGGCCCGCCTCGCGCAGGATTGCTACGAGGCCTACAACATCCAGGTGGCCGGGCTCCTGAAGCGCCTGGAGGCCACGGGCACCCGGAAGGTCGTGATCGGCGTCTCCGGCGGCCTCGACTCGACCCACGCCCTCATCGTGGCGGCCAAGGCCCTCGACCGGCTCGGCCTGCCGCGGGCCAACATCCTCGCCTACACGCTGCCGGGCTTCGCCACCTCGGACGCCACCAAGGGCAACGCCCACGCCCTCATGACGGCGCTCGGCTGCACCGCCGCCGAGATCGACATCCGCCCCGCCGCCCGGCAGATGCTCACCGACATGGGCCACCCGTTCGGGCGGGGCGAGGCGGTCTACGACGTCACCTTCGAGAACGTGCAGGCGGGCCTGCGCACCGACTACCTGTTCCGGCTCGCCAACCAGAACGGCGCCATCGTGATCGGCACCGGCGACCTCTCGGAGCTGGCGCTCGGCTGGTGCACCTACGGCGTCGGCGACCAGATGAGCCATTACGGCGTCAACGCGGGCGTGCCCAAGACCCTGATCCAGCACCTGATCCGCTGGGTCATCGGCACCGGCCAGTTCGACCCGGGCGTGGGGCGCACGCTCCGGGCGATCCTCGACACCGAGATCTCGCCGGAGCTGGTGCCGGCCGAGGCCGGGGCCGCCCCCCAGAGCACGCAGGCCAAGATCGGCCCCTACGCGCTGCAGGACTTCAACCTGTTCTACACGCTGCGCTACGGGTTCCGGCCCTCGAAGATCGCCTTCCTGGCGCTCCACGCCTGGGGCGACCGGGAGGCCGGGATCTGGCCGCCGGACTTCCCCGAGGCGGAGCGGGGCGCCTACGGCCTGCCCGAGATCCGGCGCTGGCTCGGCGTGTTCCTCGCCCGCTTCTTCGGCTTCAGCCAGTTCAAGCGCTCGGCCCTGCCGAACGGGCCGAAGGTCTCGGCGGGCGGCGCCCTCTCGCCGCGGGGCGACTGGCGCGCGCCCTCGGACGCCAGCGCCGCGATCTGGCTCGACGAGCTGGAGCGCAACGTTCCCGAAACCTGATCGACACAAACGCGACGGATTGTGCCACTATGACCTCGCCCGGTCCTGACCGCGCGACTCGGGGGCCCTCGGCCGCGCGGGTCGTGCCGCTGCGGGACCCCGGAGGCGGGTCGGCCCTTGCGCCGGCCCACGCGCTCCGGCGGCCAAGCGGAGGTGAGCCGATGCGTAGCTACAACCTGTTCCGCCTGAAGAGCGTCGAGGGCCTGTGCTGCGCGGTGCCGGAAGCCTGCGCCGTGCCCGCCTTCCTGGGCGGGGGCCGCTGGACCTTCGGCGGCAAGCTCGACGACCACGGCCCCGCCCCCCTCGACTTCGACGGCCGGGCGGCCGACACGGCGATCCGCTTCAACGGCTTCTACCTGTTCCAGACGGTGGACCGGCGCTTCACCTGACGGCGGGGGGGTCACCGGCACGGGTTCGATCGGCCCGCGTCTCGGGCATTGCGGCGAGCATTCCTTAAGAGCTGTCGTGCGAGGGTGCGGCGCTGACGGATCTCGGAAGGCCGATCGATGTCGGAACACCGCAGGGAGACGCGCCAGAGGGTCTTCCTCAAGGGGCGCATCATCTTCAACAACGGCGCGTCGAGCCTCGACTGCCTCGTGCGCGACCTGTCCTCCTCCGGTGCGCGCCTCGCGCTCAGCGAGACGACGACGCTGCCGGACTCGTTCGACCTCTTCATCCCGCAGAAGGACCGCACCTTCCGCGCCCAGCTGCGCTGGCGCCGGCCGGACGGCATCGGCATCACCTTCGTCGACGAGCAGGCCCGGCCCGAGCCGGCCGCGCCCCAGGCGCCGGCCGCCGCCGAGGGCGCCGACGCCTCGATCGCGGTGCTGCTGCGCCGCGTCAGCGAACTCGAGGCCGAGAACGCGACCCTGCGCCGCCTGCTCGCCACCATGGCCCAGGCCAACCCGCCCGCCAGCGCGGCCTGAGGCGGGGCGGAGCCCTCAACCCCCGGTCGAGTCGAGCGCCGCGCGGATGCGCGCCGCGTGATCGGCGAGCATCACCGGATCGGCCATGCCGCCTTCGTGACGCTTGAGCATCACGCCTTCGCGGCGCGGCACGATGTGGACGTGCAGGTGGAACACCGTCTGCCCGCCCGCCGGCTCGTTGTACTGGAAGATCGTCAGGCCGTCCGCCGCGAAGGCCGTCTTCACGGCGCGGGCCACCCGCTGCACCGTCGCGACCAGGGCGGCGAGGGAGGCCGGGTCGGCGTCGAGGAGGCCGCGCGCCGGCGCCTTCGGGATGACCAGGGTGTGGCCCTCGCCTTGCGGCATCACGTCCATGAAGGCGAGGGTGGCCTCGTCCTCGTAGACCTTGTGGGCCGGGATCTCGCCCCGCAGGATCCGGGCGAAGATGTTGCCCGGGTCGTAGGGCGCGCTCGGCGCCCGGCTGTCGTCGGTCATGTCGGCTCCCTCGGCGGCGCCCCTTCGGCGGGCGCGCACGATGCACGGCCCGCGCCCCCGCGTCCACGGGCGGAAGGGCCCCCTCCGGCCCGAACCGGCGGCCGCGCCGGCGCGTTGAGCCTGCGACCGGTACGGCAAGGCTTCGCCGGAGAGACCGACCGGTCTGGCTTCGCCGGCGCCCGTGCCGGCCCGGAGGGACGTTGCCCGCATGGCTCACGAGAGCACGAGCGCCATCTACACCGCGGCGGGCGCCAACCTCGCCATCGCCGCCGCCAAGTTCGTCGGCGCCTTCCTCACCGGCAGCTCCGCCATGCTCGCGGAGGGCGTGCACTCCCTCGTCGACACGGCCAACCAGATCCTGCTCCTCGTCGGCCTCAAGCGCGCGAAGAAGCCCGCCGACGCCCGCCACCCGTTCGGCTACGGGCGCGAGGTCTACTTCTACGCCTTCATCGTGGCGCTGTTCATCTTCCTCGGCGGGGGCGCCTTCGCGATCTACGAGGGCATCCACAAGATCGGGCACCCGGAGCCCGTGGAGGACGCCGTGATCCTCGGGCATCACGTCTCGGGCTTCCTCGTCAACCTCGCGATCCTCGGCTTCGCCGTGATGGCGGAGGGCTATTCCTGCTACGTGGCGCTGCGCTCCTTCTGGGCCGAGAAGGGGGCGCGGCCGCCCATCACCGCGATCCGCCGGAGCAAGGACCCGGCCCTGTTCACGGTGCTCATCGAGGACGTGGCCGCGCTCCTCGGCCTCACCATCGCGCTCGCCGGCGTGGTGCTGGCCGAGGTGCTCGACATGCCCGTCCTCGACGGCTGGTCCTCGATCGGGATCGGCCTCGTCCTCGTCGGCATGGCGATCTTCCTGATGGTCGAGACCCACGGCCTGCTGGTCGGCGAGGCGGCCGACCCCGACATCGTCGCGGCGATCCGCGAGGTGGCGCGCGCCGAGCCCGGCGTCCACCACGTCAACGAGGTGCTGACCCAGCATCTCGGCCCCGACGACATCCTCGTGAACGTCAGCCTCGACATGGACGACGACCTCAGCGCCGGCGAGGTCGAGCGCATGGTCGAGCGCCTCGACCGGGCGCTCAAGGAGCGCCACGCCAAGGTGCGCCGCGTCTTCGTGGAGATCCAGTCGCGCGCGGCCGCCGAGGCGCAGGTCCGGGCCGTCCAGCAGGCCGGAGCGCGGGCCTGACCGCCGCTCGGGCCTTCTCAGATCCCCTCGCCGTTCACCCCGTCGCGCTCGGCCAGCGCCGCCCGGATCGCGGCCTCCAGCGCCTCGGGCTTGGCCTGGGGCGGGTAGCGCCCGATCACCCGCCCGTCGCGGCCGACCAGGAACTTCGTGAAGTTCCACTTGATCGCCTGGGTCCCGAGCAGCCCCGGCCTCTCCGCCTTGAGGTGCACGAAGAGCGGGTCGGCGCCCGGGCCGTTCACCTCGACCTTGGCGAGTACCGGGAAGCTCACATCGTAGGTGAGGTTGCAGAAGCGGGCGATCTCGTCGGCATCGCCCGGCTCCTGCGCGCCGAACTGGTTGCAGGGAAAGGCGAGCACCGCGAACCCGTCCGCCCGGTGTCGCCGCCAGAGCGCCTCCAGCCCCTCGTATTGCGGGGTGAAGCCGCAGCGCGAGGCCGTGTTGACGATGAGCACGACCTTGCCCCGATAGCGCTCCAGCGGGTGCGGCGTGCCGTCGGCGGCCTCGGGGGCGAAGGCGTGGATCGTGGCGGGCTCGGTCGTCATCCTGGGCTCATCATGCTCCCGGCGCAGGCCCTGCGCGGGAAAATTCCGCACTCGCCCGGAATCAGGCCGCCGTGCGCCGCTCCACCAGCCGGGCCAGGTAGGCGCTGCCCAGGGGGATGATGCTGTCGTCGAAGTTGAAGGACGCGTTGTGCAGGCCCGGCCCCGGCGTGCCGCCGAGCCACGCGTAGGCGCCGGGCACCGCCATCACCATGTCGGCGAAATCCTCGCTGCCCATGCGCGGCACGCAGTCGGCCTCGACGTTCTCGGCGCCGAACAGCTCGGTCGCCACCTCGGCCGCCGCCGCCGCCTGCTCGGCGCTGTTGTCGAGGACCGAGAACACGTCGCGGATCTCGACCTCGATCTCGGCGCCGTAGGCCGCCGCCAGCCCCCGCGCCAGCTCGCGGATGCGCAGGGCCGCCACCTCGCGGACGTCCCCGTCGAAGGTCCGCACGGTGCCGGCGAGATGGGCCGATTCGGGGATGACGTTGTAGGCCGCGCCCGCGTGGATCTGGGTGATCGAGACGACGCAGGATTTCAGCGGGTCGGCGTTGCGCGAGACGATCGACTGCATGGCCTGCGCGAGCGCGGTCGCCACCACGATCGGGTCGACGCCCCGCTGCGGCTCGGCCGCGTGGGCGCCGCGCCCCTGCACGCGGATGTCGAAGAAGTCGGCCGCCGCCATGATCGGGCCGGGCCGCGTCTTGAGGCGCCCGTGCGGCCCGTTCGGCGCGTTGTGCAGCGCGTAGATCTCGTCCACGGGGAAGCGCTCGAACAGCCCGTCGCGGATCATGGCGCGGGCGCCGCCCAGGCCCTCCTCGGCCGGCTGGAACACGAACACCGCGGTGCCGTCGAAGGCGCGGGTCTCGGCGAGGTAGCGGGCGGCGCCGACGAGCATCGTCGTGTGGCCGTCGTGCCCGCAGGCGTGCATCTTGCCCGGCACGGTCGAGCGGTAGGGCAGGTTCGTCGCCTCCTCGATCGGCAGCGCGTCGAGCTCGGCCCGGAGCCCGATGCGGCGCCCGTTGTCCGAGCGGCCCCTCAGCACGCCGACCACGCCGGTGCCGCCGAGGCCCCGGTGCACCTCGATGCCGTAGCCCTGCAGCAGCTCGGCGACGAGGTTCGAGGTCCGCACCTCCTCGAAGCCGATCTCCGGGTGCGCGTGGATGTCGTGGCGCAGCGCCGTCAGCTCGCCGGCATAGGTCCTGATGCGGTCGATCGGGCTCATGTTCCGGTCTCCTTCGCGCCCTCCGGCCCGCAGGCGCGGCGGAACGGCGTCAGGGTGTCGAAGGCGTCCACGGCCTCCGCGACGTGGGCGCGCTCGCGCTTGAGGTAGTCGGCCACGGCCCGGCGGAAAGCCGGGTCGGCGATGTCGTGGGCCGAGTGCATCAGCACCGGCCGGTAGCCCCGCGCGAGCTTGTGGTCGCCCTGCGCGCCGGCCTCGACGCGCCGGAGCCCGCGCCGGATCGCGAAGTCGATGGCCTGATAGTAGCAGACCTCGAAGTGCAGGAACGGGTGATCCTCGATGCAGCCCCAGTTGCGCCCGTAGAGCGCGGCGTCGCCGATGAGGTTGAGGGCGCCCGCGATCGGCCGGCCGGCCCGGTGGGCGAGGATCAGCAGCACCCGGTCGGCCATGCGCTCGGACAGGAGCGAGAAGAAGCGCCGGTTGAGGTAGGGCCGGCCCCATTTGCGGGCGCCGGTGTCCATGTAGAACTGGAAGAAGGCGTCCCAGTGGGCCTCCGTCAGGTCGGAGCCCGTGATGTGCTCGATCGCGACGCCGCCCGACAGGGCCTCCTTGCGCTCGCGCCGGATCGCCTTGCGCTTGCGGGAGGCGAGCGCCTCGAGGAAGTCCTCGAAGCTCGCATAGCCCCGGTTCTCCCAGTGGAACTGCTGGTCGGTGCGCTGCAGGAAGCCGAGGGAACCGGCCGCCTCCCATTCCCGCTCGCGCATGAAGGTGACGTGGATCGAGGAGGCCTGCGTCTCGGCGCGCAGGGCCCGCAGGCCCGCCACGAGGCCGGCGACGGCGACGTCCGGATCCTCCCCCGGCGCGATCAGGAAGCGCGGGCCGGTGACGGGCGTGAAGGGCACGCTGACCTGGAGCTTCGGGTAGTAGCTGCCGCCCGCCCGCTCGTAGGCGTCCGCCCAGCCGTGGTCGAACACGTACTCGCCCTGGGAATGGGATTTCAGGTAGCAGGGCGCGACCCCGATCAGGCGCTCGCCCCGCTCCACCGCCACGTGCAGCGGCAGCCAGCCGCTGCGCCGGGAGACGCAGCCCGAATCCTCCAGCGCCGACAGGAAGGCGTGGGAGACGAACGGGTTGAAGGTCTCGTCGCCGCCCGAGAGCGTCTCGGGGGAGGTCGCGCAGGAATCCCACGCGGCGGCCCCGATCTCCTGGAGGCCGGTGACCGCGCGGACCCGAAGCTCAGCCGCCGCGGCCTCGGCCGCACTCCCGCGTTCGTCCATGCGGGCCAATCTAGCTGTGCGGGGGGGCCGGGCAAGCGGAGCCGCGGCGTCGGGATGGTCGCAGTCCCTCAGGGCCGGAAGCCCTCGAACACCATCTGGTCGGCGTGCGCGGCGGCGTGGCGGCGCTGGTCGTCGGTGCGCACCGTCCAGGTCATCACCGGGCGCTCCCCGAGGAGGCGGGCGAGGTAGGTCGGCGCGCAGGGCAGGTCGTCCACCCGCCAGGACAGGAAGTCGGGCCGCGTCTCGTCGAAGTGGAGCAGGTTCGCGAGCGAGCGGCGCACCCCCTCCGGCATCGCCGCGTAGGCCGGGTCGTCCTGCGTGGTCTCGGCGACGATGCCGCGCGGCACCCGCGGCGCCAGCTCCCGCAGGGCGGCGACGAGTCCGGGGTCGAAGGATTTCAGCGCCACGGGGCCGTCGTAGCCCGAGACCGTCTCCACGACCCGCCGGGTCAGCGTCAGGTCGCCGGAATAGCGCGACTTGATCTCGACGATCACGGGCACGCGCCCGCCGATCTCGGCCAGGAAGGCCGCGAGCGTCGGGATGCGCTCGGCCGTGCCGGCGACGGAGAGGGCCCGCAACGCGGCGGCGGGGCGGGAGGCGGTGGGCTCGCTCGCCTCCGTCAGGCGGCCGAGGGCCTCGTCGTGGAACACCATCGCCTCGCCGTCCGCGCTCGGCTGGACGTCGCACTCGATGGCGCAGCCGGCGGCGACCGCGGCGCGGGCCGCCGCGATCGTGTTCTCCGGGATGCCGCCCGCGCGGTCGTGCAGGCCGCGATGGGCGATCGGGCGCGCGGTCAGCCAGGCGGGGGCGTTCGGAGCCACTCAGCGGACCTCGAACATCGCCTCGACCTCGACCGCGGCGTCGAGGGGCAGCTCGGCGACGCCCACCGTCGAGCGGGCGTGACGGCCGCGGTCGCCGAGGAGTTCCACCATCAGGTCCGAGGCGCCGTTCATGATCGGGGCGAGCCCTGCAAAGCTCGGCACGGCGTTGATGAAGCCGCCGAGGCGCACGCACTGGACCACCGCGTGGTCGATGTCGCCCACCGCCGCGTCGAGCTGGGCCAGCACGTTGAGGGCGCACAGGCGCGCCGCCGCCACGCCGGCCTCGACCGGGACCTCGGCCCCGAGCTTGCCCGTGTGCTCGGGCGCGAGCTTGCCGTCCGGCCCGAAGCAGATCTGGCCCGAGATGACGACGAGGCTGCCCGTGCGTACGAAGGGCACGTAGTTCGCCACGGGTGCGGCGGCCTTCGGCAGGGTCAGACCCAGGCGCTGCAGACGTTCCTTCACCGTGCTCATAGGCTTCCTCCCTGCGCGATGGCGCGATCGCTCCGGCTCACAGCACGGGCGTGCCCGTCCGCGCAAGGCCGCCGCGCCCATCGTCCGGCATAGCCCAAGTTTGAGGCATGTCGGGCCCGTGACCCCGCCCTGTGATTGACAGACGGGGCCGCTTTCATAGTAATCGCGCGCGTGCCGCCCCCTCGACGAGGCGGCACTTTCATTTCGGGCCGGTCGTGAGGCGGCTCGCCGACGACCCGACCGAAGGCCAGACACGGAGACGGAACGTGACCTCCGCCCTTCTGCCGACCTATGCCCGGGCCCCGATCGCCTTCGAGCGCGGAGAGGGGGCGTGGCTCGTCGCGCGCGGGGGCGAGCGATACCTCGATTTCGGCGCCGGCATCGCCGTGAACGCGCTCGGCCACGCCCATCCCCACCTCGTCGCGGCGCTCACCGAGCAGGCGGGCAAGCTCTGGCACACCTCGAACCTGTTCGAGATCCCGGAGGGCGAGCGGCTCGGCCGGCGCCTCGTGGACGCCACCTTCGCGGACGTCGCCTTCTTCGCCAATTCCGGCGCCGAGGCGAACGAGGCCGCCATCAAGATGGCGCGCAAGTACCACGCGGCGGACGGTCACCCGGAGCGGTTCCGCATCGTCACCTTCGAGGGCGCCTTCCACGGGCGCACGCTCGCCACCATCGCGGCGGGAGGCCAGGCCAAGTACATCGAGGGCTTCGGCCCGAAGGTCGAGGGCTTCGACCAGGTGCCGACCGGCGACTTCGCCGCCCTCGAGGCCGCGATCACGCCGGAGACCGCCGCCCTGATGATCGAGCCCATCCAGGGCGAGGGCGGCCTGCGGGTGATCCCGCACGCGGACCTGCGGCGCCTGCGCGAGATCTGCGACGCGCGCGGCCTCCTCCTGATCATGGACGAGGTCCAGACCGGCGTCGGGCGCACCGGCAAGCTCTTCGCGCACGAGTGGTCGGGGATCGTCCCCGACATCATGAGCGCCGCCAAGGGCATCGGCGGCGGCTTCCCGCTCGGCGTCTGCCTCGCCACGCGCGAGGCCGCCCGCGGCATGACGGCGGGCACCCACGGCACCACCTTCGGCGGCAACCCGCTCGCCATGGCGGTGGGCAACGCCGTGCTCGACGTGGTGCTCGCCGACGGCTTCCTGGAACATGTCCGGCGCACCGGCCTCCTGCTCAAGCAGAAGCTCGCCGCCCTGAAGGACCGCCACCCGCAGGTGATCGAGGAGATCCGCGGCGAGGGCCTGATGCTCGGGCTCAAGCTGCGCGTGCCCAACACCGACTTCGCCGCCGCGGCCCGGGCGGAGCACCTGCTCGTGATTCCGGCGGGCGACAACGTGGTCCGCCTGCTGCCGCCGCTCATCGTGACCGAGGCGGACGTCGCCGCGGCGGTGGAGCGCCTGGACGCGGCGGCCGCCTCCCGGGAATCCGCCCTGCGCGGGGCCGCCGAGTAGGCGCCGCCCCTGACCCGCTGCTGACAAAGATCGACCGAGATGACCGCCCAGACGAACGGGACCGCGAAGGTTCCCGCCCCAGTCCAGCCCGATCGGGCCGGCCCGCGCCACTTCCTCGACCTCAAGGATTTCTCCGGCGCCGAGCTGCGCGCGATCCTCGACGCGGCCGCCGCCATCAAGGGCCGCCGCCGCCGGGGCGAGCCGCCGGCGGAGCGCCCGCTCGCCGGCAAGACCCTGGCGATGGTGTTCGACCGGCCCTCGACCCGCACCCGCGTCTCCTTCGACGTGGCCATGCGCGAGCTCGGCGGCGAGACCCTGATGCTCACGGGCAGCGAGATGCAGCTCGGCCGCGGCGAGACGGTGGGCGACACCGCCCAGGTCCTCTCCCGCTTCGTCGACGCGATCATGATCCGCATCCTCGACCACGGGCTGATGCTGGAACTCGCCGAATCCGCCACCGTGCCGGTGATCAACGCGCTCACCAAGGTCTCCCACCCCTGCCAGATCATGGCGGACGTGCTGACCTTCGAGGAGCATCGCGGGCCGATCCGCGGCCGCACGGTGGCGTGGTCGGGGGACGCCAACAACGTCCTGGCGAGCTGGGCGCACGCGGCCGCGCGCCTCGACTTCACCCTCAACGTCGCCGCGCCCCCGGAGCTGTCGGCCCCGCCCGCGCTCATCGCCTGGGCGCGGGAGCAGGGCGCGCGCATCAACGTGACCACCGACCCGTTCGCGGCGGTCGAGAACGCCGACTGCGTCGTCACCGATTGCTGGGTCTCAATGGGGGACGACGACGACCACCACCGCCACAACCTGCTCGGCCCCTACCAGGTGAACGCCAAGCTGATGGCGGCCGCCGCCAAGGACGCGGTCTTCATGCACTGCCTGCCGGCCCACCGGGAGGAGGAGGTCACGGCCGAGGTGATCGACGGCCCGCAATCCGTGGTCTTCGACGAGGCCGAGAACCGGCTCCACGCCCAGAAGGGCATCCTGGCCTGGTGCTTCGGGGCGAACGGGCTCTGAGCGGCCCCCTCGGCGGCCCCCTCGCGCGGCGGGCGACAGCGCACCATATGGGGAGCGAGCGCACGCCGCTCCTTCCCATCAGGCGACGACTTGCAGGCTGCGCGGCCGGACCGGCCGCCGGCGGCCGCGTCCCGTCCCGCGCCGGTGGACGGGACGGCGCGCACAGGAACGACGCATCAGCGGAGAGGCCATGACCTCCGGACCCGAGATCTCCCCGACCCCCGCCGACGGACGCGAGGGCCACGACGACGCCGTGCTGCCCTTCGCCGTCGAGGCCCTCGACGTGCGCGGCCGCGCCGTGCGCCTCGGGCCCTCGATCGACACCATCCTGCGCCGCCACGGCTACCCCGACCCGGTGGCCCGCCTCCTCGGCGAGGCGGCGGCGCTCACCGTGCTGCTCGGCTCCTCCCTCAAGTTCGAGGGCCGCTTCCAGCTCCAGACCAAGACGGACGGCCCGGTCGAGATGATCGTGGTCGATTTCGAGGCGCCGGACCGCGTCCGCGCCACCGCGCGCTTCGACGCGGAGCGCGTCGCGGCCCTCGGCGCCGGCCCGCTCAGGACCGCCGACCTCGTCGGCGAGGGCCACCTCGCCATGACGATCGACCAGGGCTCGGCGGCGAGCCGCTACCAGGGCGTCGTGGCGCTGGAGGGCCAGAGCTTTGAGGAGGCCGCCCACCAGTACTTCCGGCAATCCGAGCAGATCCCGACGCAGGTGCGCCTCGCGGTCGCCGAGGCGTTCGAGGACGGCGCCGCCCGCTACCGGGCGGGGGGGCTCCTCGTGCAGTTCCTGCCGCAATCGGTCGACCGGAGGCGCCTCGCCGACCTGCCGCCCGGCGACATCCCGGAGGGCCACGCCCATCTCGACGCCGCCGGCACGCCGGAGGACGATGCCTGGGTTGAGGCGCGCTCCCTCGTCGGCACGGTCCAGGACCACGAACTCGTCGACCCCGCCGTCTCCTCCGAGCGCCTGCTCTACCGCCTGTTCCATGAGCGGGGCGTGCGCGTGTTCGAGGCGCAGGAGGTGGCGGAGCGCTGCCGCTGCTCGCCCGAGCGGGTGATGGGCATGATCCGCTCGTTCTCGCCCGAGGACCGGAAGGCGATGGTGGCCGACGACGGCCGCATCGGCATCACCTGCGAGTTCTGCTCGCGCCGCTACGACCTCGACCCGGCCGAGGTGGAGGCCGAGATCGCCGCCAAGCATGAGGCGGCCCCGGAAGGCTTACGGCCAAGCTGAGCCGCGGCTACGGCCGAGCTCGGCTCAGACTTGGCCTCCGGAAAGACTGCCAACCTTTGATTGAACCCTTTCGTGATCAGACGCGTTTCGGAGCGTCAAAAGTCACGGAGGCTTCGCCATGAGGAAATTCGCAGTCGGGCTGGCGGCTCTGCTGTTCAGCACGTCGGTCTACGCGCAGAACGCTGCCACCATGGACAAGGGTGCGGGCGGAAACGCCGGCGCGGCCCGGTCCGGCATGTCGGCCGAGCGCGGCGGCAGCCGCGGTTCGGAGATGGGCGGGCAGCGCGAGCAATCCGCTCAGCGCGAGTCGGGCGGCCAGCGCGAGGGCGGCATGCAGGCCCGCAGCGGCGGGCGCGAGGGCGCCGAGCGCGGCGACCGCCAGGACCGCCAGGGCGGCACGGACCGCGCCGAGCGCCGGGACGGCACGCGCGGCGAGGAGCGCGGGGACCGCTCGGCCCGGATGGAGCGCGGGAGCGACCGCGGCGACGTCCGCGAGGGCCGCCGCGACCGCGTCACCGAGAGCCGGCGCAGCGAGCGCACCGACGTGCGCTCCGAGCGGGTCTCGGGCGGCTTCCGCCGCGAGGGCCGGTTCGTGTTCATCGGCGGTCGCCGCGTCGTGTACGGCTCGCCCGAGTACCGCCGCCTCGTCACCGTCGAGCGCCGCGAGAGCGGCCCGCGCCGCTACGTCACGATTCGCGGCCAGCGGGTGATCTACGGCTCGCCGGAGTACCGCCGGCTCGTCACGGTCCGCGACGAGCGCCCGAGCCGTACCCGCTACGTCACGATCCGCGGCCAGCGCGTCCTCTACGGCTCGCCGGAGTACCGGCGCCTCGTCAGCGTCCGCGAGGGCGGCACCCGCTACGTCACCATCCGCGGCCAGCGCGTGGTCTACGGCTCGCCCGAGTACCGTCGCCTGACGGTCTCGACGAGCGAGCGCCGCGGCGGCACCGTCAACGCCACCTTCAACGACCGCGAGCGCGGCACCGTCGAGCGGCGCGGCCGCACGGAGGAGCGCAGCGCCACGCGCGGCACGGAGCGCAACGAGCGCGGGATGCGCGGCGAGGAGAACCGCGGCGAGCAGGCGAACCGCGGCGGCCGCGAGAACATGCAGGGCAACATGCGGCAGGGCGAGCGCGACCCGTCCGGCGTCCGCAACGCGGCCGACCGGGGCGGTGCCGAGCGCTCCGAGCGCGGCGGCGCGGGCGGTGATCGCGGCGCGATGGGTGGCGAGCGCGGCGGCATGAACGCCGGCCGCGGCGGCGAGCGCGGCACGGGCGGCGAGCGCGGCGGCGCCGGCCGCAACTGACCCGACGCCATCGCGTGAGAGAACGGAGGGGCCGGTTCGCCGGCCCCTTTTTCATGCCGCGTCCGGCCCGGCCGTCAGGCCTTCAGCACCGGCTCCGCGATGTCGCCGCCGCCGCGGCGGGCGAGGTAGTCCGGCTGGAACAGGCACATCCGCACGGCGTCGCGGTAGCGCCCGTTCACGAAGAACTCGTCGCGCAGCACGCCCTCGGGACGGAAGCCGCAGCGCTCGTAGATGCGCACGGCGCGGGCGTTGTCCTTGTCCACGTGCAGGTAGAGCTTGTGGATGTTGAGCACGCTGAAGGCGTAGTCGATGGCGATGCGGGTGGCCTGTCCCGCGTAGCCGCGGCCCTGGAAGGACGGGTGCAGCGCGATCTGGAACTCGCAGCGCCGGTGCAGGTGGTTGATCTCCACGAGCTCGACCATGCCGGCCGGCTCGTTGGCCGCGGTGGCGATGATGAAGCGCCGCTCGGTCTGATTGTGGATGTTGCGCTCGTAGAGCTGCGCCAGCTCGGCGAAGGACTCGTAGGCCTCCTCGAACCAGTAGCGCATGATGCTGTCGTTGTTGTTGAGCTGGTGCACGAAGAGCAGGTCCTCGCGCTCGAGCGGCCTCAGCTTCACCCGGCCCGGGTCCGCGTTCGCGCCGCCCATGCTGGTTCCTCCGCTCACGCCGCGCAGGCCCGCGCGAGGCGGCGCATGAAGTCCTCGCCCGCGGCGAGCGCCGCGAGCGTGACGTACTCGTCGGGCTGGTGCGCCTGGTCGATCGAGCCCGGTCCGCACACCACGGTCGGGATGCCGGCGACCTGGAAGCGGCCGGCCTCGGTGGCGTAGGGCACCGTGATGGTGCGGTTGCGCCCGGCGACCCGCAGGGCGAGCCGCTCGGCCTCGGAGCCGGGATCGGGCGCGAGCCCCGGCACCGCGACTTCCTCCAGCGTCTCGATCGAGCCGTAGGCGCCGTAGCGGTTGAGCCGCTCGCGGGTCACCGCCTCGACCTTGGCGGCGAACAGGTCGGGGATCTCCTCCATGTCGAGGCCGGGCAGGCCGCGGAACTCCCAGTGGAAGGTGCAGACCTTGGGCAGGATGTTGCGGGCGGTGCCGCCCTGGATCGTGCCGACATGCACGGTGGTGGCGGGCGGGTCGAAGCGCCCGGTCGGGTCGCCGCGGGCGACCATGAGGTCGGCGATGCGGTTCAGCTCGGACACGAGGTCGGCCGCCGCCATCACGGCGTTGGCGCCGAGCATGGGCTTGGCCGAGTGCGCCTCGTGCCCGTGCACCGTGGTCAGGTAGGTGACGATGCTCTTGTGGGCGTCGGCGACCTCGAGGTCGGTCGGCTCGCCGACGATGACGGCGCCGGGCCGCGGCAGGTCGGCGCCGAAGCGGGCGATCGTGTCGGCGACGCCGAGGCAGGTGGTCTCCTCGTCGTAGGAGAACAGGAGGTGGACCGGCCGCGTCAGGCCGGCCGCGAGGAAGTCCGGCACGGCCGCAAGGGCGAGCGCGCAGAAGCCCTTCATGTCGACGGCGCCGCGGCCGTAGGCGCGGCCCTCCGCGACCCGCAGGGTGAAGGGGTCGGCGGTCCAGGCCTGGCCGGTCACCGGCACCACGTCGGTGTGGCCGGAGAGCACGACGCCCCCGTCCCGCACCGGGCCGAGCGTGGCGAAGAGCGCCGCCTTGTCGCCGGCGGCACTCGGCACGCGCAGGCTCGCGACGCCCCATCCGTCGAGGTAGTCGGCGATCCAGTCGATCAGCGCGAGGTTCGGCTTGGAGCTCTCGGTGTCGAAGGCGACGAGGCGCTCCAGGATCGCGAGCGGCGTCCGGCGCTCAGGGTAACCCGGCATCGCGTGACATCCTTCTCCGGCGCGGGCCGCGGCAGGGCCGCGCCGGCGTCAGTGCAGGCTGCGGCGGACGTGCGGGCTGTCGAGGGAGAAGGCGGGGATCTCGGCCTCGAAGCTCTCGCCGGCCACCGTCGCCATGGTGTAGCTGCCGGCCATCAGCCCGTCCGGCGTGGTGAGCGGGCAGCCGCTGGTGTAGCTGAAGGACTCGCCGGGCTCCAGCACCGGCTGCTTGCCGACGACGCCGGCGCCGCGGACCTCCTGGCAGGCGCCGTGCCCGTCGATGATGCGCCAGTGGCGCGAGCGGAGCTGCACCTGCTCCGAGCCGTTGTTCACGATCTCGACCGTGTAGGCGAAGAAGTACCGGCTCTCCCCCGGCGAGGATTCCTCCTCGACGAAGCGGGGCATGACGGTCACGCTGATTCCGCGCGTCTCGGCCTTGTACATGGTCCGGACCTGTCTCCCTGGCCGAGCGGCGCGCCGGGCTCTGCGTCACCCGCGACAGTCTCGGAGCGCCGTGGTACGTGGCGGCGAAAACGCCGTCAATCGCGGCGGAGTACGTCGCCCGGGGCGCGTCGGTTTCAAGGGATTCGAGCCGGGTGGTCGAGGAGACCCTGCAGCGTCGCGCCACGGGAGACGACGCGTCCGGGCGCCGGTCCGGCCTTCTCGCGGGGGCGGCCCGCCTCGGCCTCGTGGGCCTCGCCCTGGCGCTCGCCCTCGCGTCGCCGCAGGCGAACGGCTGGGCGGCGGCGGCGCTCCTCGCGAGCCTGCTGCTCGACGCCGCCGGCCGGGCCGCGGGCGCCTTCGCCGGGCGCCGCCGCGGCATCGCGGCGCGGCTGCCCGACACCTCCCTCGGCCTGCCCTCCCTCGTGCTCGGCCTCGGCTCCGGGCTCGGACTTGCCTGCGGCACCGCGATCCTCGCGCTGGCGGTCCTCGCCCGGCCGGACGCCTTCCCCGTGCTCGGCAGCGTCCTGGCGGGCCTCGTCGCGATCGGCGCCTGCGCCCGGCTGGCGCTCGCGCGGATCGTCCTGCGGATCCCCGAGGATCAGGATTTAACCCGCCCTTAGGCTCCCGCGCGGGACAACGGGGGCGGCATGCTTTTCGTGGAACGGGACAGGCGCGCGGTGACGAAGAACACGACGCGGGAGCCCGCCGGCGAGCCGAGCCGCGACGGCATCCTCTCGGCGCGCGGCATCGCGGCGCTGACGGAGGCCGGCGGCATCCGCCCGGCGAACCCCTACGCCCCCGACCAAATCCAGCCCGCGAGCCTTGACCTGCGCCTCGGCGCCCGCGCCTACCGGGTGCGCACGAGCTTCCTGCCGGGCAGCCGCCGCAGCGTCTCGGACTGCGTGCGGGACTTCTCGTTCCACGCGATCGACCTGAGCGCGGGCGCCGTGCTGGAGACGGGCTGCGTCTACATCGCGGAATTGCAGGAGACGCTGAGCCTGCCGCCCGACCTCTCGGCGGGGGCGAACCCGAAGAGCTCCACCGGGCGCATCGACGTCTTCACCCGCGTCATCACCGACCACGCCACGGCCTTCGACCAGGTCGAGGCCGGCTACGCCGGCCCCCTCTACGCCGAGATCTCGCCGCGCACCTTCCCGGTCCTCGTGCGTACGGGCTCGCGCCTGTCGCAGATCCGCTTCCGCCGGGGCGAGGTGCGCCTGCGCGAGGCCGAGCTCGCGGCGCTGCACGCCCGCACGCCCCTCGTCAGCGCCGCCGCACCCTCCTTCCAGGGGGGCGTGGCCGTCTCGGTCGACCTCGCGGGGTTCGACGGGCTGATCGGCTACCGGGCGAAGCGCCACACCGGCCTCGTCGACGTCGACGCGCCGGGCCGCCACCGCACCGCCGATTTCTGGGAGCCGCTGCCGGCCGACGCCTCGGGCATGCTGATCCTCGATCCCGGCCAGTTCTACATCCTGGCCTCGAAGGAAAGCGTGGTGGTGCCCCCCGACCACGCCGCCGAGATGGTGCCCTTCGACCCCCTCGTCGGCGAGTTCCGGGTCCATTACGCGGGCTTCTTCGATCCGGGCTTCGGGTACGCGGAGGCCGGCGGGGCGGGCGCCCGCGCGGTGCTCGAGGTGCGCTCCCGGGACGTGCCCTTCCTCCTCGAGGACGGCCAGATCGTCGGCCGCCTCGTCTACGAGCGCATGGCCGAGGTACCGGCGACCCTCTACGGCGCGGGTGCCGGCTCGAACTACCAGGCGCAGGGGCTGAAGCTCTCCAAGCACTTCGCCTGAGGACGGCGCGGGCCGCCGGACCTAGGGGCGGCGGGCCGGGGCGGGCGCGGTGAGCCGGTCGATCGCCTCGATGACCGCCTGCCGGTGGCCGCGCATGCGCTGCAGGTCGTCCTCCAGGCTCCGCAGCATGTCGGTGGCAGTCGACGTCCTCTGGCCGAGGGCGCTGACCCGCGCCACGAGGAGCTTCTGGGCCGCGACGCGCGCCTCGCCCTCGGCGATGTGCCGCTCCGTGAGAGCCAGTTGTTCACGCTCTTGCTGAAGGTCGGCCATGGTATGATCCACACCTTTGCCAGCTCGATGATCGGATCAGAACGCTCTCGCTGGTTCGCGAACACCGGCAAGTTGATTGGCGAAGTCTTCCTGCGTCAAGCGCCCCCTTGCGGCCCGGCGCGGGAAGCGCCCCCGCCGTCGCGCGGCCGCGCTCCGGGAGCCTCCCGCCGCGTCATGAAACCGTCGTTCGACTCTGCACAGGGTCGCTGCGTGCGGATGCGCCCTCTCATCCGCCGGAGCGTAGCCGATGTCGAGTTCGCCCGCCCACGGCCTGACGACGCCGGGACTGACGCAGCCGCGGATGGCCGGGCCGCGCGGCCGGCCCAACCTCGACGGCGGGCACCCGATCCTCGCCCTCGTCCTGTTCATGGGCGTGGTCGCCGCGGCGCTCCTCTGCGCCGGCTGCAGCATCTGCGCCGACGTCGAGGCGACCGGCGCCCGGGTGACGACCTGCCTGCCCTGCGTCCTGCCGTTCGTGGCGCTGATCATCGCGCTGGGCCGCGCGTTCGTGAACGGCTTCCACGACACCGCGAACGCGGTCGCGATCGTGATCGACACGCACCCGCTGCGCGCGAACGTCGCCGTGGCCCGGTCCGGCTTCCTCGACGTCCCGGGCGTGCTCCTGGCCTCGGGCGTGGCCGGCACGAAGGCGGCCAACCGCACCGGCCTGCAGCTCTCGACGCTGCGCAACCTCGCCATGGCCCGGGTGCTGACGCTGCCCGCCGCCATGGTGCCGTCGGGCGTCCTCTTCTCCCGCCTGTTCTGAGCCTGATCCCGGTGTCGGAGGCGGCGGCCATGGGGCGCCTTCTGAGCGAGGAGCCCGCCCTGCCGGGCCTCCTCTGGGCGATGCGCTTCGACGAGGCGGGCTGCGGCCACCTCCTCGCGCACGGCGAGCCCGTGCCGACCCTCGGCACCTTCGGCGAGGGTTTCCTCTGGCTGCACTTCAACCTGAACGACACGCGCGTCGCCGAACTCGCCGCCGAGGGCCGCCTCGGGCCCGCCCGCCTCGTCGAGGCCGTCTTCGCGAGCGATCCGCACCAGCGCATCGCCGTGGAGGCGCACCACATCGGCGGCGTCGTGGCCGACCTCGTGCGCGAGCGCGACGCGGGCGTGCGCACGGAGCCCGGCGGGCGCCTGCACTTCGTGCTCGGCGCGAACCACCTCGTGAGCGGGCGCCGCCACCCGGTGATGGGGCCCGAGCTCGCCCGGAGCGACGCCGCGGACGGCCGCAGCATCGCCGCGCCCGCCGGCATCCTGGAGATCCTCGTCGGCCACGTCGTCACCGCCATGGCGGCGGCCGGCGGCCGGCTCGGGGACGAGCTCGACGGGATCGAGGACCACATCCTCGACGAGCGGGCCCGCGGCGAGCGCCGGCGGCTCGGGCCGATCCGGCGCGAGGCGGTCCGGCTGCACCGGCAGCTCCTCGGCCTGCGCGCCGTGTTCCACCGCCTCGAGGAGGCGGGCGACGAGGTGGAGCTGCCCGCAGCCACCCTGGCCACCGCCGCCCGGATCGCGCAGCGCCTCGACGCCCTCGACCGGGACATGGTGGTGCTCGCCGAGCGCAGCCGCCTGCTGCAGGAGGAGCTGGCCTCCCAGCTCGCCCAGCAATCGACCCGTCAGCTCTACACGCTGTCGATCCTGACCGCCCTGTTCCTGCCGCCGACCCTCGTCACCGGCCTGTTCGGCATGAACACCAAGGGGCTGCCGCTCGCCGAGTTCGAGAACGGCTCGACGCTGGCGATCGGGCTCGCGGTCCTGTCGGCGGCGGCGGCCTTCGTCCTGATCCGCACCCTCGGCATCCGCCCGCCGCGGGACTGAGACGGGCGCGGCTCCGCGCCGGGACCGCGCCCCGGACAAGGGCTGGACCTCAGTAGATCGCGGGCACGTGCATCTCGGGCGGGATCGGGGCGCGCTCGTAATCGGCGTGGCGGACGCGGTCCGGCAGGTGGACGGCCGGGCGCGGCACCTCGGCGTAGGGGATCTGCGTGAGGAAGTGGCCGATGCAGTTGAGGCGGGCCCGCTTCTTGTCGTCGGCCGCCACGACCCACCAGGGCGCCTCCGGGATGTGGGTGCGCGCCAGCATGTCCTCCTTGGCGCGGGTGTAGTCCTCCCAGCGCCTGCGGGATTCCACGTCCATCGGCGAGAGCTTCCACTGCTTGAGCGGATCGTCGATCCGCATCCGGAAGCGGAAGGCCTGCTCGGCGTCGGTGATCGAGAACCAGTACTTCACCAGCACGATGCCGGAGCGCACCAGCATGCGCTCGAACGCGGGCACCGAGCGGAAGAACTCCTCGACGTCCGCCTCCGTGCAGAAGCCCATCACCCGCTCGACGCCCGCCCGGTTGTACCAGGAGCGGTCGAACAGCACGATCTCGCCGCCCGCCGGCAGGTGGGAGACGTAGCGCTGGAAGTACCACTGCGTGCGCTCGCGCTCGCTCGGGGCGGGCAGGGCGGCCACGCGGCAGACGCGCGGGTTGAGCCGCTGCGTGATCCGCTTGATGACGCCGCCCTTGCCGGCCGAGTGGCGTCCCTCGAACACGACGACGACCCGCAGCTTCTGGGTCTGCACCCAGTCCTGCAGGCGCACCAGCTCGTGCTGCAGGCGCAGGAGCTCGCGGAAGTAGAGGCGGCGGTCGAGGTCCGCGCCGTCGCGGTCCGAGGCGGCGGCCGGGTCGAGATGGTCGAGCCGCTCGTCCTCGAGCTCCATCTCCAGCTCCTCGTCGAGGCTGTCGAGGAGCTCGCGGCGGACGGCGTCGACCGAGGCCGCGTTCGTCGGATCGTGATCGTCCATCATCGCTCGAGTCCCGGAGATCGTCGACGCGTTGAAGCAGAGATCTGTGACGCCCCGACGAAGCCGCCGGGCTTCCGATCCGCCCGGCCCGACGGGCGGCGCTCAGGCCGCCAGCAGGATCGGCGAGCCGGCCCGCAGCGCGAGGCGCGAGTTGCGGTAGCGCTCGTCTGTGGTGACCTCGGGCCCCGCCCAGGGCGGCAGGATCACGGCCGCGTCCTCGTGGGTGAGCTCGATCTCGGCCAGGATCAGGCCGGAGAGGTCGCCCCCGAACACGTCCACCTCCCAGACCGCGCCCGCATGCTCGACACGGTAGCGGGTCTTCGCCAGGCAGCGGTCGGGCCGCAGGGCCGCGAACATCGCCGCGCCGGTCTCGGGCGAGACCTCGTGCTCGATCTCCTCGCGGCGGGCGCCGCAGCGCGGGCCCTTCCAGGCGAAGAAGGTCCGGTCGCCCGCCCGGCGCACGCGCACGGTGTTCTCCGCGTCCGTGTAGAGGTAGCCCTGGACGATGCTCAGCCCGAACCGGCAATGCTCCAGCACGGCGTGGGTGGCGAGGAACTTGCGCTCGATTTCGACGGCCATGCAGGAGCCAGACGCTGTTGCGGGACGGGTTCGGTGCGCCACGGGCGACCTCGACGCAAGAGCACGCGGATACGGCCCACAGCCGCGGCGAGCGCGCCGATCCCGGCCAAGTGATTGCGCATCCTCGCAACCAAGATCAATGCACCGTCTTTGGTTGCATGGCAGAGCTGCCGAAATGGCGGGCGCGATCGAGGAGGCGGACCTGAAGAGGAAGAGGCGGAGCCCTCGTGTCCAGGTGGCGGCCCTGCCGTTCCGGCTCGGCGCGGAAGGGCAGCCGGAGTTCCTCCTGGTGACGTCGCGGGAGACGAAGCGCTGGATCATCCCCAAGGGCTGGCCCATGCCGGACCGGAAGGATCATCGCGCCGCCGAGCGCGAGGCGTACGAGGAGGCCGGGCTGAAGGGCCGGGTCGGCAAGAAGGCGCTCGGCCAGTACCGGTACGAGAAGCGGATGGGCGACGGCAGCACGGTGGCCTGCGCGGTCAAGGTGTTCCCGCTGCGGGTGGAGGACGAGCGCAGGCGCTGGCCCGAGCGCAAGCAGCGCCGCCGGCGCTGGTACGCGCCGGAGGACGCGGCCGCCCTGGTGGCCGAGAGCGACCTGCAGGAACTCCTGCTGGCCTTCGGGGCGCGCACCGCCAAGGAGAGCGTCTGAGGGAGATCGGAATGTCCGGAGGAGACCGGAGTGGAGAGGACTACCTGGCCCTCCTCGCACGCCCGGCCGCTCACCCGGCCCCGTGGCCGGGCGCTCCACCGCCCCGAGGGGCCCGTCAGTGCGCCGCCGTCCCGCCCTCCGGCGCACGCTTGCCCTTCTTCCCGCGCAGCTTGGCGGGCCTGACGTCCCGCTCCTCGTCGACGGCGCGCTCGCCGATGGCGAAGCTGTGGAGGCTCTGCGTCTCCTCCGGGCTCGTGCCGTGGCTCTCGATCAGGGCGTAGAAGGCGGCGCGCACGACCTCCTTCTTGGTCGCCTCCGGATGCTGCTGCCGGACGGCGGCGAGCAGGTCCTTCGGCTTCATGCCTGAGGTCGCCAGCTTGCGCAGGGTTCCGGCAAGCGCCTCGATCGATGCCATGTCATGTCTCCCTCGACAGGAAGGCCCCGCATTCACCGGCTCCGGTCGCGGCTCAACTTGTAACACGACATTCGCGTGACAGTGCGGGTCGGTGACTTGTGACCCGAACAACACGGAAAGGCATGGGCCGATCGCGTAAGAGGGCGCCAGTTCCTTCCTGAGACCCGGAACCACCTCGCACCCGCCCGGCCACCCGATCGCCGCGGCGGGTGTCTTCTTTCGTGCGGGACACGGAATCGGCAACCGCGAGAACAATTTCCAGTTGTTCCCTTGCAGGCTCGCCGTCGCGGGCCAGGAGGGAACATGAAGAAGCTCGCCATACTCACCACGCTCGCGCTGGTCTTCGCCGGCCCGGTCCTCGCGCAGGGCCGCCCGCCCCAGAGCTCGTCGGGCTCCAGCGGCAACGCCGAGAGCAACAACCAGCCTCGGTCCAACACCTCGGGCGGCGGCGGGGGCGGCAGCAGCGGTCAGTGACCCTGGCCGCCGCGGCCAGCCGAGCCGCGCGGACCGCACCGACGCGCCACCATCCCGGGATCGCGCCAGCGGCCCCCGGGATGCATTCCATCGCCGCCGAGACCGGGCCCGCCGGCCCGACGCGCCCCAGGTTGCACTCCAGGTCGCGCCTTCCCGCCGATCAGCTCTTCTTGCCGCCCTTCCTGCCGAGCTCCGCCTGGGCGGAGGAGGACTTGCGCGGGTTCGCCTTGCCCTCGCGGCTCGCCTCGGCGTTGGCCTTCCTCGCCGTCGCGCTGCCGTGACCCTTCTTCTCCGTCATGCTCGCCTCCGTCCGGACGAACGGCAATGCCCGTCCGGGCGAGGCGTTCCGCAGCCCGCGCAGCGGCCTGTGGAGGAGGCGCCCGGCGCGGTTACAGCCGGTCCGCCGCGCGGCGGGGGGCACCGGCCTGCGCCAGCGCGGGGGCGGACGGCTCGACGTTGTCCGAGGCGTCGAGCACGACGACCTGCGTGTCGACCGGCACACGGCCGTAGAGGTCGATGATGTCCTGGTTGAACATCCGGATGCAGCCGGACGAGACGTTGGTCCCGATCGTGCCGGGCTCGGTCGTCCCGTGGATGCGGTAGAGGGTGTCGCGGCCGCCGTCGAAGAGGTAGAGGGCGCGCGGCCCGAGCGGGTTGCCGGGGCCGCCCGCCATGCCGTTGCGCCAGAGGCCGTTCCGCTCGGGCTCGCGGGCGATCATGTCGGGCGTCGGCGTCCAGCGCGGCCACTCGGCCTTGCGCCCGACCCGCGCCCGCCCGCTCCAGGCCAGGCCCGCCTTGCCGACCCCGACGCCGTAGCGCAGGGCGCGGCCGTTCTCGCGCACGAGGTAGAGGAACTTGTTGCCCGGATCGACCACGAGCGTGCCCGGCGGGTCGTTGCGCGGGTAGGCGACCTCCTGCCGGAAGTAGCGCGGATCGACGCCCGCCACGTCGGTGGCCGGCAGGGAGAAGCGCTCGTCGGGCTGCGCCCCGTACATGGCCGTGAAGGCGGCGTTCGGGGCCGGCCGGACCGCGCGCGCCTCCGGCTCGACCGCCACGCAGCCGCCCGCGAGGAGCGCCGCTAGGACCGTCACGAGGATCGGCCCGGCCAGGGCCCGCGCAGCCGACCGGCCGCGGGTGCAGGGGAGGAGCGTCGAACGCGGGAAGAACATGACCTGTGGTCTCTGCGGCGCCGGGCAGGCATCGCAGGCCGCGCGCCGGCACTCGGTGAGACTGCGCACATGGCGAAGCTCGACATGGCGAAGCTCGACATGGCGAAGCTCGGCCCGCCGGCGCGGCCGAGAGGTCCCGCCCCGGCCGGCGGTCAGCCGCGGGCGCGGGGCGGGGACGCCCTCACTCGCCGGGTTCGGGAAGGGCGGCGCGCTCCCGCTCCGGCCGGCGCGGCCGGGCGCCGGCGCGCGCGTCCCGACGGGCGGACGGGTCGTGTGCGGCGGCCTTGCGGGCGGCGGCCAGGAGGAGCGCGGCGAGGCCGAGCAGGACGCTGTCGAAGACGAGGTAGAAGGTCTCGACGGGGGCGCCCCCCGCGAGCCGGTCCCCCGCGATCCGCAGGACGTCCGCCGCGCAGACGGCGGCGTACAGGAGGGCGCTCACGGTCAGCATCGCGGGCCAGGCGCGTCGCTGCGGGCGCAGGGGGGCGGCGAGCGCGACGGCGAGCCAGACGCCGAAGAACGCCCACACCTCCCAGGCCGCCCGCCCGGGGAGCGCCGCCGGCAGGAGGCGGTTGGCGAGGAAGTAGGCCGCCACCGCCGCCGGCAGGCCGGCCACCGTCCCGATGTTGAGGGCCTGGACGAGCCGCAGGCCGAGCCCGGCGCGCGCGCCGGGCTTCGGCAGGCGCGCCACCGCCCAGAGCAGGAGCCCGGTCGCCACCATGGCGCAGCCGGCCAGCCCGCACAGGAAAAACAGCAGCCGCAAGGCCGCGTCGGCGAAGTGCGCCTCGTGCAGGCCGACCATGGTCGTGAAGGTCTTCGAGGCGGGCTGCAGCCCGCCGGCGCGAACCTCCAGGACCGCGCCGCTGGTGCCGTCGAAGGCGATCTGCGGATGCTCGTGCGAGAGGCCGTGCGGCTCCTCGAACACCGCCACGACGGTGGCGTTCGCGTCGCGCGGGTTGACGATGGAGAGGCGCTCCAGGGGCTCGGGGACGCGGGCCATCGCCTCCAGCACCATCGGCCCGACCGGGGCCAGGGTGCCCGGCCGCCCCGCGGGCTGGCGCGGCGCCGTGATCTGACCGCTCTCGGCGTAGAAGCGCTGCGCGTCGCCCCGGTAGGCCGTGTTCACGCCCCAGGGCATGTACATCAGCATCAGCGTGACGATGCCGGTGTAGGTGATCATCAGGTGGAACGGCAGCGCCAGCACGCCCGTGACGTTGTGCGCGTCGAGCCAGCCGCGCTGGTGGGACTTGTCCCGCCGGAAGGTGAAGAAGTCCGCGAAGATGCGCCGGTGCGTGACGATGCCGGAGATCAGCGCCACCAGCATGATCATCGCGCAGATGCCGACGATCCAGCGCCCCCACAGGGGCGGCATGTTGAGCTCGAAGTGGAAGCGGTAGAGGAAGTCGCCGCCCCGCGTGTCGCGCACGGCGGCCGGCGCGCCGGTCTCCGGGTCGAGGACGGCGCGCTCGGGCGGCCGTCCCGGCCCCTTCCGCCAGAACAGGTCGAGGACCGGCTTCTCGGTGCTCGGCAGCCCGATGAACCACGTCCGCGCGTCGGCCGCGTGGGCCTGCAGGTGCGCGACGCCGCGCTCGGCCGCCGCCGCCATCGCCTCGGGCGTGAACTGCGCGTCGCGGCGCAGCTCGGGCTGCATCCAGTGCGTGATCTCGGGGCGGTAGTAGCTCGCCGTGCCCGTGACGAAGACGGCGAACAGCACCCAGCCGACCACGAGGCCGGACCACGTGTGCAGCCACGCCATCGACTGGCGGAAGCCGGTGCGCATCGGCGGCGGCCCTACCAGCGGTACCGCAGGGTCGCGTAGACCGTGCGCGGCAGCCCGAGATAGCAGCCCGAATAGGCGAAGCAGCCCGTGACGTAGCGCTCGTCGAGGAGGTTCTGGGCGTTGATCTGCATGGTGAAGCCTTGCAGCGTCGCGTCGAGGTGCTTCAGGTCGTAGGACACGACCGCGTCGACGAGGACGCTCTCGGGCACCTTGAAGGTGTTGGCCGGGTCGCCCCAGGACGGTCCCAGATAGCGCACGCCGCCGCCGAGGCCCAGCCCGATCAGCGGACCTTCCGTGAAGCGGTAGTCGACGAACAGCGAGGCGGTGGAATCCGGCACCTGCACCGGGCGCCGGCCCTGGAGCGGGACGGGCCGGCCGGTCAGGTCGTTCGGGGTGGTGCCGAGATCGCGGACGTTGCGGATGTCGAGGAAGGAGACGCCGCCCACGAGGGTGAGGCCCTCGGCGAGGTTCGCCCGCGCCTCGAACTCGACGCCCTGCACGCCGACCTCGCCGGTCTGCACCACGAAGCCTTGATTGACCGGGTCGGTGTTCGTCGCATTCGACCGCCGGATGTCGAAGAAGGCCGTGGTGAGCAGGATATCGGTGCCGGGCGGCTGGTACTTGATGCCGGCCTCGTACTGGTTGCTGGTGATCGGGTCCGGGATGCGCCCGGCCGTGCCGAAGGCGGTGTCGAAGATGCGCCCGGCGACGATCGGCTCGAAGGCCTCGCTGTAGGAGACGTACGGCGCGACGCCGCTGTCGAACAGGTAGAGCAGGCTCGCGCGGCCCGTGAAGGCGTCGGCCGGCACGTCCTGGTTGGCGACCGCGCCCGTGGCGATGGTGCGGGTCGGCCCGCTCTGGCGGGCGATGTCGTAGCGCCCGCCGAGCGTCAGCACGAGGCGGTCGAACTTGACCTGGTCCTGGAAGTACACGCCGGTCTGCTCGGCGGTGATCCGCGCATCCGCCGTGAAGGGCGGGAACGGGATGTTCATGGCGTAGTTGGGGGCCAGCGCATTCAGGGCGGGAGCGTCCGGGAACGGGCCCGACAGCGTCCGGGTGCGGAAGGTCCGGTGGTCGACGCCGAGGAGCGCCGTGTGCGCGAAGATGCCCGTGTCGAAATTGGCGACGAAGTTGTTGTCGATGGTGAAGGCGTCGATCTCGACGTTGGTGCCGCCGCGCGAGCGGGCGATCAGCGGGCCCGAGGTGAAGGGCCCGTTGGCGTTGTTGAAGGCGGTGAAGACGCTGCGGTAATCGCCCTCCGAGTAGAGGTAGCGGCCGGCCGAGTGGAAGCGCAGGTGCTCGTTGATGCGGTGGTCGAACAGGTAGCTGATCGAGCCCTGCGTCCGGTCCGAGCGCTCGAAATTGCGGTCGCCATCGTAGAAGTCCGCCGGCAGGCGCCCGATCACGCCGTTGCCGAAGTTGCGGGGGAACACCGTGCCGACGGCCGGGAAGCCGCCGTAGAAGCCCGAGAACGGGTCGCGCTGGTAGTTGCCGATGATCGTGAGCTGGGTGTCGGCGGAGGGCCGCCAGGTCAGGCTCGGGTTGATGAAGGCGCGCTCGACGCGTGTCGTCTCGGCGGGGCCGTCGCCGTTCCAGCCCAGCCCGATGATCCGGTAGGCGAACTGGTCGGCGAGCGGGCCGGCCCCGGACGCGATCGGCCCGCCGACGTCGAAGCCGCCGCGCACCTCGTTGAAGCCGCCGCCCTGGACGAAGATCTCACCGTGTTGGACGAAGCGCGGCACCTTCGAGACGAGGTTCACGATGCCGCCCGGACCCGATTGCCCGTAGAGGACCGAGGCCGGCCCCTTGATGATGTCGACGCGCTCGAGCCGGAACGGATCGACCGTCGGGAAGGCGTCGCGGCTGCCCGGCAGGGCGAGGCCGTCGAGGAAGAGCGGGGCGGAGAAGCCGCGGATGAAGAACTGCTCCAGCCGGGTCGAGCCGGCGCCGCCGCGCTGCTCCGTCGTGACGCCCGGCGTGTAGCGCAGGGCCTGGTTGATGGTCAGCGCGTTCTGGTCCTCGATCTGCTGGCGGCCGATCACCGAGATCGACTGCGCCGTCTCCAGGACCGGCGTGTCGGTCTTCGTGGCCACGGTCGAGCGGCTGGCGACGTAGCCGGGCACCGGGCCCGAGGCCCCGCCCGGACCGTACAGGCCGGCGCCGAGGCTCCGGCCGGCCCCCTCGCCGGTGACGTTGAGTTCGGACAGCTCGATCGCCGTGGCGGCGTCCTGGGCCGCGGCCGCGCCGACGAGCGAGAAGCTGCAGGTTGTGGAAAGAAGCAGAATAGTCAGGGAGCACCGCAAGGACTGACGGACGCTGCCATGCGCGCTATTCTGCCGAAACCGGGTCATCACATCATCCTCAACGCAGATGCATCGCACAATATTTCCGCCCTGGGATAGCAAGCCTCGCGATGTGGGATCGTTGATAGCAAGTGCATTCCGTATTCCAAGACGTATCTTGTAGAACTCCTCTAAACTATTCTGGAATGGATCCAGACTGGATGATCCTTTGACCCGACGCGTGTGGCGCCCGGAGCCGGGCGACGCTCGCGAGGGCAGCCTGTTAGGCCGCTCGCCACCCGCACCGCGACAGCCGGGCGCGCACCGGCGCCGCCTCCCGCGCGCGGAGCAGGACCGTTCATTTCAACTGAAACGTGTGTCCTGCCCGCCACAGGCGGAACCCGTGACGACGCCGGGCCGGTGGATCAGGCCTGATCGGGGCGCCGGCGCGCCGGACTCCGCGTCGTCTCGGCGAGCAGATCCTCGTCGAGCGCCGCGCAATGGGCATCGAGGATCAGGCGGGCCGCATCCTTCAGGGCGGCCGCCTGGGCCTGCAGCCTGCGGCTCGTGGCAATCGCGCGGTCGGCTCGGGCCAGAAGATCGACGGTGGGCGGGCGGTCATCGACCATGGCGATGCTCCACGTCTCAGACGGGAGCACGCACGGTCTCTCAGTCTCTGACGCCCGAAATCTCGGCCAGCGATGCGGTCACTCTACGCCTTCGTGCGATCCGGCGCATCCCCGGGACGCGGGTTTGCCGGCCCGTGGCTCGGAACGGAGGTGTGCGGCGTTCCCACATTCACGCGACGTTTCGGCGCCCCTCGGCCGCGGATCGTTCGAGATGGCGCACAGGGGGTGCGGGCGCGGGAGCTCTGATCAGCCTGCGGCCTCCGGCCCCGGTCAGGCGGCCCCGCGGGCCGCCTCGAGGATCAGCCCCGCGACCTCCTGCGGGTGCGAGATCAGCGAGAGGTGGCTCGCCGGCAGCTCGATCGTCCGGGCGTTCATGCGCTTGGCCATGAAGCGCTGGAGGTCGGGGTCGATGGTGCGGTCCTCGGAGGAGACCGCGTAGAAGCTCGGCTTCGCCCGCCATGCCGCCTGGGTGGTCCGGCCCGCGAGCAGCGCCTTCCGGAAGGGCTCCTGGACGGCGAAGAGCACCTTTGCCCGCGCCTGGGGCAGGTCGCCGGCGAAGTCGCGCAGGAAGGCCGCCTCGGTCAGGCGCCCCTCGTCGCCGTCGAAGACGATGCCGGCCGAGGCCGGGGGCGGCGGGAAGGTCTTGGCGAGCGCCGCGTAGTCCTCGCCGGCGTCCGGCGCGCGGGCCGCCACGTAGACGAGGGCCGACACGTTCGGGTCGGTCCCGGCCTCGGACACGATCATGCCGGCGAAGGAATGGCCCACCAGCACGGTCGGCCCCTCCTGCCGGGCGAGGACCCGCCGGGTCGCGGCGACGGATTCCTCGAGGGTCGTCAGCGGGTTCTGGACGGCGGTGGCGTTCAGCCCCGCCGCCTGCAGCCGCGCGATCACCTCCGACCAGCACGAGCCGTCGGCGAAGAGCCCGTGCACCAGCACGACGTTGCGCGCGGGCTGGCCTTGGGCTCGCGCCGCGCGGGGGAGCAGGGCGGCGGCCGCGCCCGCGAGCATGAGACCGCTGAAGCTGCGACGATCGAGCATGGTCACGCCTCGTCTCGACACGTGGACATCGATCCGGGGCGCGGAGCAGATCTGCCCCGATACAGTCATCCGGACGGGCGATGACTATATCGGCGGCGGATGCCCGTACATCATACTCAGGTATGCGGGGTCCGGGCGGCTCTCGGCGCGAAGCTCGGCCGCCCGCGGCGCCGCTACGCTCCGCTCGGGGTGTAGGTGGATTCCACCGTCCAGGCGCCGCGCGGCTCATCGTGCAGCGACCAGAACGCGTCGGCGACGGCCTCCGCGTCCTTCGAGCCCGCGGAGACGAAGCCCGCGACGGTCACGGTGGCGACGTGCACGCCGCTCTCGGCGAGGCTCGCGAACAGGCCCTGCGCCAGGGCGCGGATGCCGGCCTTGCCGATGCTGAGCGAGAGGTAGTCCGGGTGGGGCTGCAGCGCGAAGCCGCCGCCCGTCAGCAGGATCGTCCCCGACCCCCGCGCGCGCATCCCCGGCGCGGCGGCCTGCGCCGCCGCGAGCGCGCCGCCCACGTTGACGGCGAGATCGTCGTTGAAGGTCTCGCGGGGCTGGTCGGCGAGCGCGGCCTGCCGCATCGAGGCGGCGTTGTAGTGCAGCACGTCGATGCCGCCGAACGCGCGCGCCACATCCTCCACCAGGGCCGCGACGCTCGCCGGGTCGGACGTGTCGACGCCCCGCGCCTCGGCCTCGAACCCCTTCGCCCGGAGCGCTTCGGCGAGATCCCGGGTCCTGTCGGCGTTCCGGGCGCTCACGACGACCCGGAAGCCTTCCCGGGCGAAGCGTTCAGCGGTCGCCAGGCCCATGCCCGGGCCCGAGCCGATGCTGAGAAACGTCTTCATGGCCTCATCTCCTCGACGTTGCGGTGAGCGTGAGGTAAGCCCTGCAGGTGAGCGGGTTAATCGGGCCGATCCGCAAATCACTCGTGCGATCGATGCAGGAATTGCTGGAACCGGGCGGGTTCGAGACGCTGGCGGCCTTCGTCGCGGTGGCGGAGGCCGGGAGCTTCACCGCGGCCGCGCGGCGGCTCGGGCGGGACGCCTCCGTCCTCTCCCGCCGGGTGAGCCAGCTGGAGCAGCGGCTCGGCGTGCGGCTGCTCTCGCGCACCACCCGGCGCGTCGCCCTGACGGAGGTCGGCGCGACCTATCTCGGCCGGGTGCAGGCGCTTCTCGACGAGTTGGCGAGCGCCAGCCGCGAGGCGAGCGACCGGGCGGCCAGCCCGCAGGGCCTCGTGCGGGTCTCGCTGCCGGTCTCCTTCGGCCGGCTCTGGATCGCGCCCCTCCTGGCCCCGTTCCTGGCGCGACACCCGCAGATCCGCGTCGAGGCCCGCCTCACCGACCGCTTCGTGGACGTGGTGGCCGAGGGGATCGACGTGGCGATCCGGGTGGCGGCCGGCGTGCAGCGCGACAGCTCGCTGACGACCCGCAGGATCGCCGCCTACCGGAACCGCCTCGTGGCCGCGCCGAGCTATCTCGCCGCCCGCGGCACGCCCCGGACGCCCGCCGACCTGATGGCGCATGCCTGCCTCGGCTTCACCGGCCACGCCGCCTGGCCCGACTGGCCGCTGATGAAGGGCGGCGCGCGCGAGACGGTGCGGCCCGCCTGCAGCCTCGTCGCCGACCACTCGGAGGTGCTGCTGCTCGCGGCGATCGACGGGGCGGGCATCACTTTCACGGCCGACTGGCTGGCCGGGCCGGCCCTGCGCGCCGGCAGCCTCGTCGAGGTCCTGCCGGGCTGGGGCGGCCGGGAGGAGGGCGGGGTCTACGCGATCCTGCCGCCCGGCCGGCTGGTGCCGGCCAAGACGCGCCTGTTCGTCGACGAGGTGGCGCAAGCGATCCGGGCCGGCTGGACGCACTGAGGCGCCCGCACCGCTAGGGAGCGGCCCGGGCGGCGCTCGCGGGCGGACGACGCGGCGGGAGCGGGAACGCTCTCGGCGGGGGTGCGGGCGCCGCGGCGGCGGGCTCGAGGTCGATCTCGGCGGCCGCCTCTTCCAGAACGGGCAGTTCGAGACGGCTCCCGGCCCGGGCCGGCGCCTCGGAGGCCGGGGCGGGGGTCGCAGACGTGCCGAGGGCGGCGGCCTCGACGCGGGCATTCCCGGGCCGCACCGGCTCCGCGGCGACGCTCGCGGCAGCCTCCGCGGGGAGCGGCGCCCGGGCGGCGGGGCCGCGGGTGAAGACGAGGGGCAGGCTGAAGGCCGCCAGCACCGCGACGGCGACGAGGCCCCCGAGCAGGGCGCCCGCGGCCGCGGACGAGCCCCCCCGCCGCCGCACGACCCGCAGGGGGCCCGGCGCGAAGCGGCCCCGGCGCCACGGGCTGGCACGGCGCGCCGCGTTCCTGACCGATCGGGCGAGGTTCATGCCCGCCACAGCGCGCCCCATGCGGCGACCCCCGGATACCGGGCGAGACGCCCGAACCATCACGGAGCCCGGCGATCTGCGGCGGAATTATGACGCCGCCGAAACTGCGCCCGGTTCACACAAGCTACGGCTGCACAACCGTTTTCCGCCGCGCCGCCGGTTGCGGTTCCGGCCACCTCCGACGGGGCGCCCGGGCCTCTCGGCCGGGAGCGGCCTCAGGCCTCCGCGGCCGCAGCGTCGACCAGCCAGACGACCTGCCCGGCGCTCGTCACGTGCGCGGCCGGCAGGTCCTCGCCGGCGGCGAGTCGGCGCAGCGGGTCGCGCTTGCCCGCGCCCGTGACCAGGAAGAGCACCCAGCGGGACGAAGCCAGGGCCGGGTAGGTGAGGGTGATGCGGGGCACGAACGGCGTCATCCCGGCCTCCGGCACCGGAGCGGCCCAGGCATCCGCCTCGGCCAGGGCGGGTTTCCCCGGAAACAGGGAGGCGGTGTGCCCGTCCTCGCCGAGGCCGAGCAGCACGAGGTCGAACAGGGGGCGGGCCGGGTCGAGCCGGCCGGTGCCGTAGAAGTCCTCCAGCGTCCGCGCGTAGGCGCGCGCGCCCGCCTCGGCCCCGAGGTCGGAGGGGATGAAGTGCAGGTGCGTCGCCGGGATCGGCCCCCCGTGGCCGAACGCCTCGCGGGCCATGCGGACGTTGCTCAGCGGATCGTCCCAGGGCACCACCCGGTCGTCCCCGAAGAACCAGTGGATGCACGACCACGGCACCCGGTCGACGTAGTCGGGTCCCGCGAGCAGCGCGTAGAGCCGCTTCGGGGTCGAGCCGCCCGACAGGCAGACCGCGACCCGGTCGCCCGGCGCGTCGGCGCAGACCGCGACGAGATGATCGGCGGCGGCGCGCGCCACCGCCTCCGCGTCGGGCAGGACCTGGGCGCCGGAGGGCAGCGGGATCGTCATGGCGGATCTCCTGTCGGTTGCGGCCCGCGCGGGGGGTCACTGCGGCTCGACATGCCCCCCGAAGCCCTTGCGCATGGCCGAGAGCAGCTTGTCGGCGAAGCTCGCGTGCTCGCGCGAGCGGAAGCGGGCGTAGAGGGCGGCCGACAGGACGTTGGCGGGCACGGATTCCTCGATCGCGGCGTTGAGGGTCCAGCGGCCCTCGCCGGAATCCGCGACGAAGCCCGAGAAGTCGTCGAGCTGCTCGTCGCCGGCCAGCGCCTGCGCGGTCAGGTCGAGGAGCCAGGACGAGACCACGCTGCCGCGGCGCCAGACCTCGGCGATGTCGCCGATGTTGAGGTCGAAGCGCTGGCCCTCGGGCAGGTCCTTGGAATTGGCGTGCTTCAGGATGTCGAAGCCCTCGGCGTAGGCCTGCATCAGGCCGTACTCGATGCCGTTGTGGACCATCTTCACGAAGTGGCCCGCCCCGCTCGGGCCCGCATGGATGTAGCCCCGCTCGGCGCGGGGGTCGCGGCTGTCGCGGCCCGGGGTGCGGGGCACGTCGCCGAGGCCCGGCGCCAGGGTGGCGAAGATCGGGTCGAGGCGGTCGACGGCGGCCGTGTCGCCGCCGATCATCATGCAGTAGCCGCGCTCGAGCCCCCAGACGCCGCCGGACGTGCCGACGTCGACATAGTGGATCTGCCGCTCGCGCAGCTCCGCGGCCCGGCGCAGGTCGTCCTTGTAGAAGGAGTTGCCGCCGTCGATGATCACGTCGTCGGCCTGCATCAGGCCGCCGAGGCGCTGCACCGTCGCCTCCGTGATCTCGCCTGCCGGCAGCATCACCCAGGCGGCGCGCGGCACCGCAAGCTTGCCGACGAGATCCTCCAGGCTGTCGGCGCCCGTCGCCCCCGCCTCGACGAGGGCGGCCACGGCCTGCGGGTTCTGGTCGTACACCACGGCCGTGTGGCCGGCGCCCAAGAGCCGCCGCACGATGTTGCCGCCCATCCGGCCGAGGCCGATCATCCCGAGTTGCATGCTCGCTCTCCGGTTTCTCCGCCCGCGTCCGGGGCGGAGTTCAGGACACTCGCCGCCGCGGGATCGACCACGACGCGACACGGTCGGGCACGACGCGCCCCCTCTCCCGTTCGGGAGAGGGTGGGGGTGAGGGGTGCGACCTTTCCGGATCACGCGCATCCCTCACC
>NZ_BJZU01000070.1 GCF_007992195.1 Methylobacterium oxalidis
CGGCCGCCCTAGCCCAGCGCCCCCTCGATCGCCGCAGCGATGCGCCTGAGGCCCGCGGGCACGTCGCCGCCCTTGATGTGGACCCGGAGCGCCCGGCGCCCGCGCTCGGCCAGCACAGCGAAGTCGCCGCGGGCCTGCGCGGCCACCACCGTGCCGAAGCCGAGCTTGCGCCCGGGGATCGCGAGGTCCTCGGCCGGGTCGGCGGTGATCTGCACGAACACGCCGGAATCCGGGCCGCCCTTGTAGGCCTGCCCCGTCGAGTGCAGGAAGCGGGGCCCGAATTCGAGGCAGGTCGCCACGCGCCGCGCGTCGCGCAGGCGCAGCCGCGGCGCCTGCAGGATGCGGTGGTTGCCCAGGTTGCGGGGCACGTAGGCGAGGAGCGCGACGTAGTCGCCCTCCTTGAGCCGGGCGAGCTGCGCGCGGATCCCGGCCTCCAGGCCCTCGCGCGCCTCGGGCAGCGCACCGGCATTGGCCGGGTCGGCGTAGAGGGCGATCGTGTCGTCCTCGAACAGCGGCGTCTCGGAGGGCAGCGCGCCGCTCTCCTCGGCCGCCGCGAACAGCTTCTTCGTCTCGATCTTGCTCGCCTCGACGTCGGGCTGGTCGAACGGATTGATGCCGATCACCGCGCCCGCCACCGCGGTCGCCATCTCGAAGCGGAAGAACTCCTGGGGCAGCTGCTCCGCCGTGTCGAGGGTGATGCGGGCGACCGGATGCCCCTCGCGCTCCAGGTTGCGCACCGCCTCGTCCTGCTGCGCGTCGGCGAACCCGTCGAGGCGCAGGTAGACGAAGAAGCGGTCGCGCCCGTAGACGGCCGGCACGTCGACGGGCTCGCCGTCGATCGGGATCAGGCCGTGGCCCTGCTTGCCCGTCGATTCCGCGATGAGCTGCTCGGCCCAGGCGCCGAAGGTGGCGATCGCCGGCGAGGCGATCAGCGTGACCTTGTCGCGGCCCTCCGTGACGGCGGCCTGGCCCATGGCGGTGCCCAGCAGCACGCCCGGATTCTGGGCCGGCGGCACGGCCGGCCCGCAGGAGCGGACCATGATCCGGGCGATGCCCAGGAACTCGGCGACGTCGATGCCGATGGCGGCGGCGGGCACGAGGCCGAAGGCCGAGAGCACGGAGTAGCGCCCGCCGATCTGCGGCACGCCGTGGAAGATCTTCTCGAAGCGGTCGTCCTTGGCCGCCTTCTCCATGGCGGAGCCGGGATCGGTGACCGCCACGAAGTGCGATCCGGCCTCGTCCCCGACGACCTCCCGCATGCGGGCGAGGAAGTAGTCGCGGAAGACGTTGGGCTCCAGCGTCGATCCCGACTTGCTCGCCACGATGAAGAGGGTCGAGGGCAGGTTCACGGCGGCCTCGACGGCGCGGACCTCGTCCGGGTTCGTCGAGTCGAGGATGCGCAGCTTCGGGAAGCCCTCGCGCTGGCCGTAGGTCTCGGCCAACACCTCCGGCCCGAGGCTCGACCCGCCCATGCCGAGCACCACCGCGTCCGTGAAGCCGCGGCCCTTCACCCAGGCCGCGAAGTCGGCGTAGTCGGCGGCCTTCTCGAGCTCGTCCTCGACGATGCGCAGCCAGCCGAGCCAGCGGTCCTCGTCGGCGTTCGACCAGACGGTCCTGTCATGCGCCCAGAGCCGGCGGACGGCGCCGCTCGCGCGCCAGGACTCGACGGCCTTGCCGGCCTCCGCCTTCAACCCGTCCGCGAGGCTGAGGGTCTGGCCGTCGAGGCGGGCGCCGAGCAGGGTGGCGCGCTTCTCGGCCACCGCGCCGAGGAGCTTGTCGGCGGCGTCGATGAAGAGCTGCACGCCCTCCTCGACGAGCTGGCGGGCCACCGCCTCGATGTCGATGCCGGCTCGCGCCAGCCGCTCCATCACGGCGCGCGCGCCCTCGACGTCCTCCTCGATGGTGGCCCGGACCGTGCCGTGGTCGCGGAAGGCGTCCATCGTGGCCGGCGGCATGGTGTTGACGGTGTTGGGGCCGATCAGCTCCTCGACGTAGAGCACGTCCGAGTAGGCCTTGTTCTTGGTCCCCGTGGAGGCCCAGAGCAGGCGCTGCGCCTTGGCGCCCTTGCCCGCGAGCCGCTGCCACTCGGGGGCGGCGAAGATCCGCTTGTAGCTCTGGTAGGCGAGCTTGGCGTTGGCGATGGCGACCTTGCCCTTGAGGGCCTCCAGCGCCGCCTTCTCGTCCGGGTCGTTGGCCGCCGCGATCTTCTCGTCGAGCGCCTTGTCGACGGCCGAGTCGATGCGGCTGATGAAGAAGCTCGCCACGCTCGCGACCCGGGAGACGTCGCCGCCGTTGCGGTCGAGCTCGGTCAGGCCCTCGATGAAGGCGCGGGCCACCGCCTCGTAGACGCTCTGCGAGAACAGGAGCGTGATGTTGATGCTGATGCCCTCGGCCGTGAGCTGGCGGATCGCGGGAAGCCCGTCGGGCGTGGCCGGCACCTTCACCATCAGGTTGTCGCGGGCGACCGCCTTGTGCAGGCGCCGCGCCTCGGCGAGCGTCGCCTCGGTGTCGAGGGCGAGGTAGGGCGAGACCTCGAGGCTCACGTAGCCGTCGGCCCCGTCGCTCGCCTCGTAGACCGGGCGCAGCACGTCGGCGGCGTTCTGGATGTCGGCGATCGCCAGCCCCTCGTAGAGGTCGATCACCCGGTGGTCGTCCGCCCCCTGCGCCTCCTTCAGGGCCGGGTCGTACTCGCTCGACGAGCCGATCGCCTTCTCGAAGATCGCCGGGTTCGAGGTGACGCCGCGCAGGCCGTCCTCCTCGACGAGGGCCTTCAGCCTGCCCTCGGCGATGAAGCCGCGGGCCACGAAGTCGAGCCAGACGGCCTGATCCTGTTCGGTGTGAAGGGCCTTGAGCGCGTTCATGCCGATCGATCCTCGCAGTCTGTGGCGGGCGGTCCGCCGAGCAGGGCGGACCGGAAGGGGGAGGGCGGTGCGAGATGTGGCGCGCCGCGCCGCATCCGCCAGCCCCGGTCCTCCGGGGAGGCTATGCGCGCCGCGCGCCCCGTCAATCGCGCCCGCCCACTCCGGAGGGCGCGCGGCGCGACGTTCAGCGCCGGTGCTTCCTCACTTGGTCGCGAGCAGCCTCCAGGACCTTCTCCGGCGTGAAGCCGAACTTCCTGAGGAGGTCCTTGAGCGGCGCCGAGGAGCCGAAGGTGTGCATGCCGATGATCGCGCCGCTCGATCCCGCGTAGCGGTCCCAGCCGATCACCGAGCCCTGCTCCACCGCGACGCGGGCCAGCACGTCCGGCGGCAGCACGCTCTCTCGGTAGGCTTCCGGCTGGCGCTCGAACAGGTCCCAGGAAGGCATCGAGACGAGGCGGGCCTTCACGCCCTCGCCCTTCAGCGCCTCGTAGGCGCCGACGCAGAGCTGCACCTCGGAGCCCGAGCCGATCAGGATCACGTCCGGCGTGCCGTCGCAATCGGCCAGCACGTAGGCGCCCTTCGCCACGCCCGCGGCGCCCGCGTACTGCGTGCGGTCGAGGGTCGGCAGCGGCTGGCGGGACAGCGCCAGCACCGCCGGCTGGTCCTTGAGCGAGAAGATCACCCGGTAGGCCTCGGCCACCTCGTTGGCGTCGGCGGGGCGGAGCGTCACGAGGCCGGGAATGGCGCGCAACGACAGGAGCTGCTCCACCGGCTGATGGGTCGGCCCGTCCTCGCCGACGCCGATCGAGTCGTGCGTGAAGACGTGGAAGATCGGCAGCTCCATCAGGGCGGCGAGGCGGATCGGCGGCCGCATGTAGTCGGCGAAGACGAGGAAGGTGGCGCCGTAGGCCCGCAGGCCCACGAGGCCGAGGCCGTTCACGATCGAGCCCATGGCGTGCTCGCGCACGCCGAAATGGATGTTGCGCCCGCCCGGCTCGAAGGGCGCCAGCGTGCCGGCCCCCTCGAACTCGAGCTTCGTCTTGTTGGAGGGCGCGAGGTCCGCCGAGCCGCCGAGCATGAAGGGGACGTGCTGCGCGACGGCGTTGAGCACCTTGCCGGAGGATTCGCGGGTGGCGAGGCCCTTGGCGTCGGCGGGGAAGACCGGGATGTCGCGGTCCCAGCCCTGGGGCAGGCGGCCTTCGAGGAAGGCGGCGACGTCCTCGGCGTGCTCGGCATCGGCCTCCCTGGCGGCCTTCAGGAAGCCTTCCCACTGGGCGAACAGCTGGGCGCCGCGGGCGCCGATCCCGTCGCGGAAGTTCTGGACGACGCCGTCCGGCACCAGGAACTGCGCGTCCTCGGGCCAGCCGTAGGCGCGCTTGGCGCCCCTCACCTCGTCCTCGCCGAGCGCGTCCGAGTGGGCCTTGGCGGTGTTCTGCTTCTTGGGCGCGCCGTAGCCGATGATCGAGTTGACGATGATGATCGTCGGCCGGTCGGAGGATTGCAGGAAGGTCTCGAGCGCCGCCGAGACCGCGTGCACGTCGTTGGCGTCGGCGACCCGCAGCACCTGCCAGCCGTAGGCCAGGAAGCGGGTGGCCACCTCCTCGCCGAAGGCGAGCTCGGTGTGGCCCTCGATGGTGATGGTGTTGTTGTCGTAGATCCAGCACAGGTTCGACAGGCGCAGGTGCCCGGCGATGGAGGCGGCCTCGCCCGAGACGCCCTCCATCAGGTCGCCGTCCGAGCAGATCGCGTAGACGTTGTAGTCGAAGAGCGGCAGCTCCGGCTTGTTGAGGCGCTCGCCGAGGAAGCGCCCGCCCATCGCCATGCCGACCGAGTTCGCGACGCCCTGGCCGAGCGGCCCGGTGGTGGTCTCGACGCCGGTGGTGAAGTGGTACTCGGGGTGGCCCGGCGTGCGGCTGTCGAGCTGGCGGAACTGCTTGATGTCGTCGAGCGACACGGCGGGCTCGTTGCCGCCATCCTCCCGCGCCACGCCCGCGAGGTGCAGGAGCGCGTAGAGCAGCATCGAGGCGTGGCCGGCCGAGAGCACGAAGCGGTCGCGGTTCGGCCAGTGCGGGTGGGCGGGGTCATAGCGCAGGTAGCGGTTCCAGAGGGTGTAGGCGACGGGCGCGAGCGCCATCGGGGCGCCCGCATGGCCGGAATTCGCCTTCTGCACCGCGTCGATCGCCAGCGTCCGGATGGTGTCGATGCTGAGCTTCTCGACCTCGCTCAGGGCCGCCTTGGGGCCCGTGTCTGCTCCGCTCATGTCTGGTCTTCCTGAAACTTGAGACTGCTGCGTCGTTCGTCGTCAGGCGCCGGCCGGCGCCGCTGCGGCGGGGACCGGCGCGCCGCCCGCGCGCCCGCTCTCCTCCGCCGCCTCCCGGTCCCGCATCCGCTCCTCGGCCCGTTCCTTGGCCGGGCCCTCGGCGCGGCTGTAGTTCAGGATGGTGTTCACCAGGGCGACGTGGCTGAAAGCCTGCGGGAAGTTCCCGACGAGGCGCTTCTCCTCCGGATCGTACTCTTCCGCAACCAGCCCGAGGTCATTGCAGACCCCGATCAGACGCTCGATCAGGGCGCGCGCCTCGTCCCGCCGGCCGAGGCCGATCAGGTTGTCCGCGTACCAGAAGCTGCAGGGCAGGAAAGCGCCCTCGCCACCGGGCAGCCCGTCCGTCCTCTGGTTCTCGGTGTCGTAGCGCAGGACGAAGCCGTCCCGCATCAGGTGCCTGCCGATCGCCTCGACGGTGCCGACCACGCGGGGATCGTCCTGGGGCAGGAAGCCCATATGGGCGATCAGGAGCAGGCTCGCATCGAGCCTCTTCGAGCCGTAATACTGCACGAAGCTGTTGAGTTCCCGGTCGAAGCCCTTCTCGCAGACCTCGGCGTGGATGCGGTCCCGGAGCTCCCGCCAGCGGTCGAGCGGCGCGTGGCGGACGGCGCCGCGGTTCTCCTCCAGGGCGCGGATCGCCCGGTCGAAGGCGACCCAGGCCATCACCTTGGAGTGCACGAAGTGCTTGCGGCCGCCGCGCACCTCCCAGATGCCCTCGTCGGGCTCGCTCCAGACCTGCTCCAGGTGGCTCATCAGGGCGAGGCCGACGCGCCAGCCGTCGCGGTCGTCGGGCATGCCGCGGCGGCGCGCCTGGTAGAGGGCGTCGAAGACCTCGCCGTAGACGTCGAGCTGGAACTGCGCGACCGCGGCGTTGCCGACCCGCACCGGCCGCGAGTTCTCGTAGCCGGGCAGCCAGTCGAGCTCGATCTCGGGCAGGAGCCGCTCGCCCGCGATGCCGTAGAGGATGTGGGCCTGCTCCGGGTTGCCGGCCACCGCCCGCAGGAGCCAGGCCCGCCAGGCGCGCGCCTCCTCGATGAAGCCCGCATCCATCAGCGCGAGCAGGGTGAAGGTCGAGTCGCGCAGCCAGCAGAACCGGTAGTCCCAGTTGCGCACGCCGCCGAGCTGCTCGGGAAGCGAGGTGGTGGGCGCGGCCACGATCCCGCCGGTCGGCATGTAGATCAGCGCCTTGAGGGTGAGGAGCGAGCGCTTGAGGATGTCGTCCCAGTGCGTGCCGCAGGCGCAGTGGCGCGACCAGTCGCGCCAGAAGGTGTCGGTCGCCGCCAGCACCTTGCGGGGCTCGATTGGCGCCGGGTCCTCCTCGTGCGAGGCGCCGTAGCTCAGGGTGAAGGCCACGGTCTCGCCCGCCTTGACCGTGAACTCGGAGACCGTGGTCTGGTCGACCCCGTGCAGCGCGGCCTGGGTTCGCAGGACGAGCTTGTGCGGCCCCGAGATGGCGCGCAGGTCGCCCCACTCGTTGTGGGAGACCCAGGGGACGGCCGAGCCGTAGTCGAAGCGGATCGCCAGATCCATCCGCATGGCGACCCGTCCGTGCACGCCCTCCACGAGGCGGATCAGGTGGGAGCCGTCTGCGGCCGGCATGTAGTCGGTGACGAGGACCTCGCCCTCGCGCGTCACGTGCCGCGTCTCCAGGATCAGTGTGTCGTCGCGGTAGCGGCGGTGCGTCTCGACGTGCTTGGCGACCGGGGCGAGACGCCAGAAGCCGTGATCGCGCGTGCCGAGGAGCGCCGCGAAGCAGGCGGAGGCGTCGAAGCGCGGCCAGCACAGCCAGTCGACGCTGCCGTCCCGGCTGATCAGCGCCGCGGTGCGGCAATCGCCGACGAGCGCGTAATCCTCGATCCTGGATGCCATCCCGGCTCCTGTGCCTGCGCGCCGCGGCGGCCGGAGATCCGGGCGGGAACCGGCGGGGCCGCGATCCCCGTGCAGGTAGGTCCGGCCGTGCGCACGGTAAAGCCTGCTCACAGGATTGCGCGCGGTCGCACGCTTCGTGCGCCGGGACGTACGGCCCTGAGACGGGCGGCCGGGGCAGGACTACCGCAGTCGGTCCACCACCACGCTCACCGAGCCGCCGAGGGCGGAAGCGCCGGTGCGGACGAAGCCGGCGGCGCGGTCGAACGCCCGGTCGACCGCGCGCACGGCCGGGGCGAACGGCAGGGCGAGGCGCGGCAGCAGCGTCTCCTCCTGCTGCATCGCCTCCTCCGCATCCACGGGCGCCTCCGCCGCCCGGGTCGCGGGCGGGGCGTCGCTGCGGCGCGGGCCGGCCTCGGAGCAGGCGGAGCAGGGCGTGCGCCGTGCCGCGGCGAGGCGGGGGGCCCGGGCGGGAGCGGCGGCGACCCGCGGCTCGCAGGGCAGCAGCGGGTAGACCTGCGCGAAGGCGAGGGCGGCCGGCGCGCGCACGGCCTCCGCGGAGCCGTCCCCGGCGACCGGCGGGCGGAAGGAGAGCGCGTCGATGAGCGGCGCGGCCTCGGCCAGCACCGCCTGAACCGGGACGCTCGCGGCCCCGGCAGCCGGCGCCGACGGCTCGCGGCAGAGCAGCGAGAGCGCCGCGATCGCGACCGCGGTCGCCAGGGTCGGCAGGAAGGGCAGGGTGGTGCCCGACGCGGCGTCGGAGCCGTCGCTCGTCGCGCGCAGGGCGGGGATCGGGTCTCGCTGCATCATGCGACTCACACCCCTCGCCTCGGTCGGTTCGGGGCCGAGGATGCGCCCCACTTTGCGGCGGAACCGGGGCCGTTCTCTTTCCGGTCGGTAACCGTCCGCGACCGGTCGATCGAGGCACGCGGCTTGCGTCCGGCACCGGCGCCGCCCGACCGGCGCGGCAGGAACGCCCTCGACCATGCGCCTCTCGCCAGCGATGCCCCGAACCGGGCCCCGATGACCGAATCCAGCCTCACCGTCGCCGTGATCGACCCGAGCCGGGCCCGCGCCGCCATCCTCGAGGAGGGCCTGCGCGCGGCCGGCGTCGGACGCGTCGTCGTCATCCCCGACACCGCCGACCTGATGGAGCGGGTGGCGAGCCTGCGGCCCGACGTGGTGGTGATCCACCTGGAGAGCCCGAGCCGGGACATCCTGGAGCAGATGTCGGGCGTCTCGCGGCAGGTGGAGCGCCCGGTGGCGATGTTCGTCGACCGCTCGGACGCCAGCATGATGCAGGCCGCCGTCGACGCGGGCATCTCGGCCTACGTGGTGGACGGGCTCCGGCCCGAGCGCATCAAGCCCATCCTCGACATCGCGATCCTGCGCTTCAACGCCTTCGCGCGGCTGCAGCGCGAGCTCACCGAGGCGCGGGGCGAGCTCGCCGACCGCAAGCTCATCGAGCGGGCCAAGGGCATCCTGATGAGCATGAAGGGCCTGTCCGAGGACGAGGCCTACAAGCAGCTGCGCCGCAAGGCCATGAACGAGAAGCGCAAGATCGCCGACATCGCCCGCGCCATCGTCACGACCGCGGACCTGCTCGGATGAGGCTGCATCTCGGCTACGTCCCGCTCCTCGACGCCGCCCCCCTGATCGCGGCGGCCGAGTTCGGCTTCGCGGCGGAGGAGGGGCTCGACCTCGACCTCTCGGCCGAGCCCTCCTGGGCGACGCTGCGCGACCGGCTGGCCCTCGGATACCTCGACGGGGCCCACATGCTGGCCCCGCTCGCGCTCGCGAGCGCCCTCGGGCTCAGCGGGCCGCCCGCCGACCTCGTGGTCCCGCTCGGGCTCAACCTCAACGGCAACGCCGTGACGCTCTCGAGAGGGCTCTGGGAGGCGATGGCTCCGGCCGACGACGAGCCGCAGAGCGCGGCGCGCGCCTTCGCGGGCCTCGCCGAGGCCCGGCGGCGGCAGGGGCGCCCGCTCGTCCTCGGCACCGTGCACCCGTTCTCCTGCCACACCTACGCCCTGCGCCACTTCCTGGCGCTGGGCGGCCTCGACCGCGCCGCGGTCCGGCTCGTGGCCGTGCCGCCCCAGCACTGCGTCGAGGCCCTCTCCCGCGGCATCGTGGACGGGTTCTGCGCGGGCGCGCCCTGGAACGGGGTGGCGGTGGCGGCCGGGATCGGCCGCATCGCGGCGCTCGCCTGCGAGATCGTGCCGGACGCCCCCGAGAAGGTGCTCGCCCTCTCGGCCCGCCTCGGCGAGGGCGCGCTGCCGCTCGTGCGCGCGGTCGCCCGGGCGGGCCTCTGGTGCGCGGAGCCCGGCAACCGGGACGAGCTCGCCCACCGCCTCGCGGCCCGGTCCTGGCTCGGGCAGGAGGCGGGGCTGATCGCCCGCTGCCTCGCGGGCGAGATCGTCCTCGACGGGCGCGGCCGGCGGCGGCGCGCGCCCGGCTACATCCGCCTCGGCCGCCCGGCGCTCGAGCCGGGTGCGGCGCAGCTGCGCTGGCTGCTCGCCGAGATGCGGGAGGCCGGCCAGATCCCGGCCGGCGAGGGCGCCGCCGGAACCTTCGAGGCGGCCCGGCGGATCTACCGCCCCGACCTCCTCGCCGCCTGCGGGCTCTGAGGGCGCCGGCACGCTCACGCAACGGTGACGGGGAGCGGGCGCGAGAAGCGCGATGGTGCCCGAGCGTACGCGGAACGGTCGGGCACGGAATCCCGTTTATTTCCGCCATGCCCAGCTGCAGCCGCTTCGCCAGCTCCTCCCACGCGCACCGCCCCGGGCGGGGACGGGTCGAGCTGTCGCGCTACGTGCGGATCCGCGCCGTGCCGCCGCGGGCGGCCAACGACAACCGCACCGGCGCGCCGCAGCTCTGGCGCTGGGCCATCGCGCTGGGCACGGCGCCCACCCTCGCCGTCGCGCTCGCGCTCTCCTTCCTGATCTGACGCGGCGGACCCGCGGGCGTCGAGGCGGGCGTCCTGCCTGCCCGCTTCGTGCGCAGCCGGACGCCCGTTCTTTGTGCAGTGCACGCGAAGCGGGGGCCGGGCTCGTCCGGCCGCCTCCTTCGATCTCCCGCCAATCTCCCGCGATGCCGGCGCCGCACGGCGCCTCGCCCCGGGGCGGGACGGCCCGGGCCGGGCCCGTGACGCCCGGATCGCGTCTGGCACGGAACCTGCTCTGATCCTCCCGTCCGTCAACGGCGACGGGCAGCACCGTCAGCGAGGCCGCTGATCCGGTCGACTCGCGGGGTGCGACCCCGCGGGGCCAGGACCGGCAGCGGCTTTCTCATGCGCGCCCGACGGCCCGCCACCCATCACCCGAGGACGAGACCCGACACGCGATGGCGATTCTCCGGACGGACCCAGGGGCGGGCGCGCGCGAGCGCCTCCTCGTCGTCGGCAACGGCATGGCCTCTCTGCGCTTCCTGGAGCGCCTGACGGAGCGCGCACCGGGCCGCTACGACGTCACCGTGGTCGGGGCCGAGCCCGTCGCCGCGTACAACCGGGTCCTGCTCTCCTCGCTGCTCGGCGGCGAGGTCGACGAGGCGGCCTGCGCCTTCCGCGGCCTCGACTGGTACGAGGACCACGGCATCCGCCTCCTCACCGGCGCCCCCGTCACGGGCATCGACCGCGCGAGCGGCCTCGCGATCGTCGGCGAGACCCACGTCCTCCCCTTCGACAAGCTGGTGCTGGCGGTGGGCTCCACCCCGATCCGGCTGCCCAAGCCCGGCATGGACCTGCCCGGCGTCATCACCTTCCGCGACCTCGCCGACGTCGCCGCGATCCGCAAGGCGGCGGTGGAGCACGCCCGCGCCGTCGTGATCGGCGGCGGCCTTCTCGGCCTCGAGGCGGCGGTCGGCCTCGCGCGGCGCGGCATCGACACCACGCTTCTCCACGTCATGGACCGGCTGATGGAGCGCCAGCTCGACCACGCGGCCGCCGGCCTCGTGAAGCGGGCGCTGGAGGCCCGCGGCGTCGGGGTGATGCTGAAGGCCGACACCGCCGCGGTGGAGGGGGGAACCCGCGTCGAGCGCCTTCGCCTGGCGGACGGCACCGTGCTGCCGGCCGACCTCGTGGTGGTGTCGGTGGGCGTGCGCCCCTCGGTGGCGCTGGCGAAGGCGGCCGGCCTCGCCACGAGCCGCGGCATCGTGGTCGACGACCGGATGACCACCTCCGACCCCCGCATCTTCGCGCTCGGCGAGTGCGCCGAGCATCGCGGCCAGATCTACGGCCTCGTGGAGCCCGCCTACGAGCAGGCCGAGACCTTGAGCCGGCACCTCTCCGGGGAGGCGGCGAGCTACCAGGGCACCGCGCTCGCCACGAGCCTCAAGGTCTCGGGGCTGCCCGTCTTCTCGGCGGGCGTCGTGGACACGCCCGAGAGCGCCGAGGCGATCCTGCTCAGCGATCCGGGCGCGGGCCTCTACCGCAAGCTCCTCGTGGAGGAGGGCCGGCTGATCGGCGCCGTCTTCGTCGGCGACGTCGCCGAGCAGGGCTGGTGCAAGGACCTGATCCGCTCCGGCGAGCCCGTCGCCGGCCATCTCGACGATCTCATGTTCGGGCGCCGGGCGCCCCGGACCCTCGCAGCGTGACGGAGGCTGTTCGTGGCTGACGACTTCAACACCGAGCAGAAGCGCTATCTCGAAGGCTTCGCCTCGGGCATCGCGGCCGCCCGGATGACGGGCGGGCTCGCCCTCGGGCAGGCCCCGGCCGGCGCCGCGACGGAGCCCACGGGGCCGGACGCGATCCACATCAAGGCGCAGGAGAGGACCGTCAAGGCGGGCGGCAAGCTCTGCGAGCAGGAGAAGTGGAAGCGGGCCGAGAACCCGTTCGACGGCCACAACCGGCTGATCGCCGAGGCCGCCGCCGGCGCGACGCCGAAGCCCGAGGACAATTTCCGCTGGCGCTATCACGGCCTGTTCTGGGTGGCGCCTGCCCAGACCTCCTACATGTGCCGGCTTCGCATCCCGAACGGCATCCTGCACCACTGGCAGTTCGCCGGAATCGCCGACCTCGCCGACGCGCACGGGGGCGGGTACAGCCACGTCACCACCCGCGCCAACCTCCAGGTCCGCGAGATCGCGCCCGAGCACGGCCAGCCCTTCCTCGACGGGCTGATCGACCTCGGCCTCACGGCCCGCGGGGCGGGGGCGGACAACATCCGCAACGTCACGGGCTCGCCGGTGGCCGGCATCGACGCGCAGGAGCTCCTCGACACGCGCCCCCTCGCCAAGTCCTGGCACAACTGGATCCTGAACGACCGCTCGCTCTTCGGCCTGCCGCGCAAGTTCAACGTCGCCTTCGACGGCGGCGGCATCCTGCCCGTGCTGGAGGAGACGAACGACATCGGCTTCCAGGCCGTCGAGGTCACGGAGGGCGCGAGCGTCGCGCCGGGCGTGTGGATGCGCCTCGTGCTCGGCGGCATCTCGGGCCACAAGGACCTCGCCCGCGACACCGGCATCGTGCTCAGGCCCGAGGCGTGCAACCGGGTCGCCGACGCGATCCTGCGCGTCTTCATCGAGAACGGCGACCGCACGAACCGCAACAAGAGCCGGATGAAGTACGTCCTCGACGCCTGGGGCTTCGACAAGTACCTCGCCGCCGTGGAGGAGAAGCTCGGCGCCAAGCTCGACCGGGTCGAGCCCGCCCACGTCAAGCCGCGCGGCGGCTTCGACCGCTACGCCCATGTCGGCGTGCACAGGCAGGCCCAGCCCGGCCTGAACTGGGTCGGCGTGGTGCTGCCCGTCGGCAAGATGACGACCGACCAGATGCGCGCGCTCGCCAGGATCGCGCAGGAATGCGGCGACGGGCAGATCCGGCTGACCGTCTGGCAGAACTTCCTGTTCTCCGGCGTGCCGGACGCCCGGGTCGCCGAGGTCGAGGCGCGCGTGGCCGCGCTCGGCCTCACCACGAAGGCCTCGAGCATCCGCGCCGGCCTCGTCGCCTGCACGGGCAACCGCGGCTGCAAGTTCGCGGCCTCCGACACGAAGGGCCACGCGCTCGTCATCGCCGACTACATCGAGACGCGCGTGCGGGAGCTCGACGTGCCGGTGAACCTGCACCTCACCGGCTGCCACCATTCCTGCGCCCAGCACTACATCGGCGATATCGGGCTCATCGGCGCCAAGGTCGTCGTCTCGGACGAGGGCGACACGGTGGAGGGCTACGACATCGTGGTCGGGGGCGGCTTCGGCGACAGCCCGAAGATCGGCACCGAGATCTGGAAGGCGGTCCGGGCGGAGGATTGCCCGGGCCGGGTCGAGGCGCTGCTGCGCGCCTACCTCGCGGGCCGCCAGGGGCCCGCCGAGAGCTTCCAGGCCTTCACCGCCCGCACGGGCCCCGATTCCTTGCGTTCGCTGGCCGAAGACCAGCCCGTCCTGAAGGCCGCAGCATGAGCGAGCACGTCACGCCTCCCCTCGTCCTGATCCCCGAGACGGCCCCGTTCTCGGCGGACCAGCGCTCCTGGCTGTCGGGCTACTTCGCGGCGCTGCTCGGTCCGGCGATCGAGGGCGCCACCGCGCTCGCGCCCGGCGAGGCCCCCGGCGGGCCGGCCCTCGCCGACAACGGCGACGCCCCCTGGCACGACCCCTCGCTCGGCCTCGGCGAACGGATGGAGATGGCGAGGGACCGCTCCGAGCCGCAGAAGCTGATGGCGGCGATGGCCCAGCAGGATTGCGGCCAGTGCGGCTACAACTGCGCCGACTACGCCAACGCGATCTTCCTCCGGAACGAGGAGCGCCTGAACCTCTGCCAGCCCGGCGGCAAGGAGACGCTCCGGATGCTGAAGAAGCTGGAGGAGGAGTTCGGCGCGGGCGGCGCCTCGAAATCCCCCGCCGGCGACGCGGAGGCCGCGCCGAGGGCGGTCGAGCCCGGCCCGCTCGGCTACTGCCGCGAGAACCCGGTCGAGGCGACCTTCGTCTCCCGCACGCGGCTCAACGCGCCGGGCGGCGAGAAGGAGACCTGGCACATCGAGATCGACCTGTCGGACACGCCGATCACCTACACGGTCGGCGACTCGCTGGGCCTGTTTCCCGCCAACGCCCCGGCGCTCGTCGACGCGGTGATCGCCGAGCTCGGCGCCCGGCCGGAGCGGATCATCGCGGGCAAGACCCTGCGCCAGGCGCTGCTGACCGACTACGCGCTCGGGTCGGCGCCGGACGGGCTCTACCAGCTCCTCTCGCTCCTGACCTCGGGCGAGGCCCGGAAGAAGGCGCAGGCCCTCGCCGCCGGCGAGGATCCGGACGGGGACGCGGCCCATCTCGACGTGCTCGGCGCGCTGCACAAGTTCCCGGGCGCGCGCCCCGACGCGGAGGTGTTCCTGGAGGCCCTCGACGAGCTGCAGCCGCGGCTCTACTCGATCTCCTCCTCGCCCAAGGCCGATCCGGGCCGGGTCTCGCTCACCGTCGACGCGGTGCGCTACAACCACCGCTCGCGGCTGCGACTCGGCGTCGCCTCGACGCATCTCGGCGAGCGCCTGCCCGAGACCACCACGGTCAAGGTCTACCTGCAGAAGGCGCACGGCTTCGCGCTGCCCGACGATCCCTCCAGGGACGTCGTCATGTGCGGGCCGGGCACCGGCATCGCCCCGTTCCGCGCCTTCCTGCGCGAGCGCGCCGCCACGCGGGCGCCGGGACGCAACTGGCTGTTCTACGGCCACCAGCGGCAGGCCTCGGACTTCTTCTACAAGGACGAGCTCAACCGGCTGAAGGACGACAAGGTCCTGACCCGCCTCTCGCTCGCGTGGTCGCGCGACGGGACCGAGAAGACCTACGTGCAGGACCGCATGCGCGAGAACGGCGCCGAGCTCTGGAAGTGGCTCGAGGGGGGCGCCCATTTCTACGTCTGCGGTGACGCCAAGCGCATGGCCAGGGACGTGGAGCGCGCGATCATCGACGTCGCGGCCGCGCACGGGGGCAAGAACCCGGACGAGGCGGTGGCCTACCTCGCCGCCCTCAAGAAGGCCGGCCGCTACCAGGCCGATGTCTACTGACCCGCGCACCGCGCTCCCTCTCCCGTTCGGGAGAGGGGCAAGGTGAGGGGTGCGACCTCTCCGGATAAACCTGAACCCCTCACC
>NZ_BJZU01000071.1 GCF_007992195.1 Methylobacterium oxalidis
CGGGAGAGGTGGGGCGCCCCGGCCCGACTCTTGCTGAACCCCAGCGCTTCGAGACACCCGCCCCAGGATCGCGCCATGACCGCCCCCCAGCCGGAGACGTCGTCCGCCGTGCGGACCACCTGCCCGTATTGCGGGGTCGGCTGCGGCGTGCTCGCCACCCCGGACGGGCAGGGCGGCGCCGCGATCGCGGGCGATCCCGTCCACCCGGCGAATTTCGGCCGGCTCTGCTCGAAAGGGTCGGCGCTCGGCGAGACCCTCTCGCTCGAGAACCGCCTGCTCCACCCGTCGCTTGACGGCGCCCGCGTCTCCTGGGAGGCGGCGCTCGGCGCGGTGGCCGGGGGCCTGCGCCGGGCCGCCGAGACGCACGGGCCGGACGCGATCGCCTTCTATCTCTCGGGCCAGCTGCTGACCGAGGATTACTACGTCGCCAACAAGCTCGCGAAGGGCTTCATCGGCACGCCCCACGTCGACACCAACTCGCGCCTGTGCATGTCGAGCGCCGTCGCGGCCCACCGCCGCGCCTTCGGCTCGGACACCGTGCCGGGCTGCTACGAGGATCTCGACGAGGCCGACCTCGTCGTGCTCGTCGGCTCGAACGCGGCCTGGTGCCACCCGATCCTGTTCCGCCGGATGGTCGACGCGCGGACGAGGCGCGGCACCAAGCTCGTGGTGATCGACCCGCGCCGCACCCAGACCGCCGAGGAGGCCGACCTCTTCCTCGGGCTCAAGGCCGGCAGCGACACCGCCCTGTTCTCGGGCCTCCTCGTCCACCTCGCCGAGGCGGGTGCCCTCGACGACCTCTTCATCGCCGAGCACACGGCGGGCTTCGAGGCGGCCCTCGACCGCGCCCGCGCCATCGCGCCGACGCCGGCCGCCGCCGCCGCGGCGACCGGCCTGCCGGAGGCCGAGATCGGCCGCTTCTACGACCTCTTCACGCGCACCCGCCGGGTCGTCACCGCCTTCTCGCAGGGCGCCAACCAGTCGGCCCAGGGGACCGACAAGGGCAACGCCATCATCAACTGCCACCTCGCCACGGGGCGGATCGGCGAGCCGGGCCTGGGCCCGTTCTCGCTCACCGGGCAGCCCAACGCCATGGGCGGGCGCGAGGTCGGGGGCCTGGCCAACATGCTGGCCGCCCACATGCACTTCGCGCCCGAGGAGGTCGATCGGGTGCGCCGCTTCTGGGGCGCGCCCCGGATCATCACGGGCGAGGGCATGAAGGCGGTGGCGCTGTTCGAGGCGATCGAGCGGGGCAGGATCCGGGCGCTCTGGGTAATGGGCACGAACCCCCTCGTCTCGATGCCCCGCGCCGACGCGATCAGGGCCTCGCTGGCCAAGCTCGACCTCTACGTGGTCTCGGAGGCCGTCTCCGACAGCGACACGGCGCGGGCCCGGGGCAGGCGCACGGTGCTGCTGCCCGCGCTCGCCTGGGGCGAGAAGGACGGCACCGTCACGAACTCGGAGCGGCGGATCTCGCGCCAGAAGAGCTTCCTGAAGGCCCCCGGCGAGGCGCGGCCGGACTGGGCGGTCCTCAGCGACGTCGCCCGCCGGCTCGGCCACGCCGAGAGCTTCGCCTACCGCTCGGCGGCGGCGGTGTTCCGCGAGCACGCGGCGCTCTCGGGCTTCGAGAACAACGGCACACGCGACTTCGACATCGGAGCCTTGAGCGACATCGGCGACGCGGCCTACGCCGACAACCCGCCGGTGCAGTGGCCCCTGCCGAGGCGCGGCCCCTCGGCGGCGAAGGGCCGCCAGCGCCTGTTCGCGGACGGGCGCTTCTACACCTTCGACCAGCGCGCCCGCTTCGTCGCCGTGCAGCCGCCCGCGCTCGCCCAAGGCACGAGCGCGGAGTACCCGCTCATCCTCAACACCGGCCGCGTGCGCGACCACTGGCACACGATGACGCGCACGGGGAAGAGCCCGCGCCTCTCGGCCCACCGCGCGGTACCCTTCGTGGAGATCCACCCGGACGATGCCGGCCCGCTCGGCATCGCCGACGGCGCCGTCGCCGCGGTCGAGACCGCGCAGGGCAGCGTTGAGCTCGAGGCGATCGTCACCGACGGCGTCCGGCCCGGCACCCTGTTCATGCCGATGCACTGGAGCGACATGAACGCCTCGAAGGCCCGCGTCGGCGCCGTGGTGCGCGGCGTGCCCGACCCCGTCTCCGGCCAGCCCGAGCTGAAGGCGACGCCCGCCCGCGCCCGCGCGCTCGCCCACCGCTCCCGCGGATTCCTGCTGACCCGCGGGCCGGCCGCCGCGCCCGCCGGCTGGTGGTGGGCGCGCGCCACGATCCAGGGCGGCTCGGCCCTGCAATTCGCCACGCAGGACGGCTCCCGCGAGGTCGCGCTGACGATGCGCGGCCTGTTCCAGGGCCTGGAGCTCGCCGAGTACGCCGACCACGCCCGCGGCCGCTACCGCTGCGCCGTCTACGAGGCCGGCCGCCTCGTCGCCTGCCTGTCGCTCGCGCCCGCCGAGGCGAAGCCCGACTGGGAGGCGGCCAAGGCCCTGTTCGCGCAGGACCAGCCCGAGGGTCCGGCCCGGCTGGCGCTGCTCTCGGGCCGCGTCGCGGCGGAGGCCGCCGGCCCCACGGTCTGCGCCTGCCACGGCGTCGGCCTCGACGTGATCGCGGGCGTGATCGCGGCGGGCGCGGGCAGCGTCGAGGCGGTCGGCGCGGCCTGCCGGGCGGGCACGAACTGCGGCTCCTGCATACCCGAGATCCGCAAGCTCCTGCCCGGAACGCTTGCGAAGAGCGCGGCCTGATGGCCATGTTGCGCGCCATCGCCACAGTCCCGAGTCCAACCGGCGTCCACACCATGAGCACTCCCCGCCAGCCCCGCGAGACGCGCGGCCCCGGCCTCGAACCCCTGGCGGTCCTGCCCGTCTTCGTGCCCCTGCAGGGCAAGCGCGCCGTGCTGGCCGGCTCCGGCGGCGGCGCGCCCTGGAAGGTGAAGCTCCTGGCCGCGGCCGGCGCCGAGGTCGACGTCTACGCGCAGGACCCGAGCGAGGAGCTCGCCGCCGTGCCCGCCGAGACCGCTTCGGGCCGCGTGACCCTCCACGCCCGCGGCTGGACGCCGGCGGACCTCGCGGGCGCCGCCTTCGCCATCGGCGCCATGGAGGACGAGGACGAGTGCGTCGCCTTCGTCGCGGCCGCGCGGAGCGCCGGCGCCATCGTCAACGCCGTCGACCGGCCGCATCTCTGCGACGTGAAGTTCGGCGCCATCGTCAACCGCTCCCCCCTCGTCGTCGGCATCTCGACGGAGGGGGCGGCGCCGGTCTTCGGGCAGACCGTGCGGGCCCGCATCGAGGCGATGCTGCCGCGCGGCTTCGCGGCCTGGGTGGGCGCCGCCCGCGACTGGCGGGAGGGCATCACCGCCCGCTTCCACGCCTTCGCCGAGCGCCGCGCCTTCTGGGAGCGCTTCACCGACCGCGCCTTCGCCGAGCCCGACCGGGCGCCGACCCAGGCCGACCTCGCCGATCTCCTCGGCCAGATGGAATCCGCTCCCCGCGGCGGCGCCGTGACCCTCGTGGGCGCCGGCCCCGGCGACGCCGAGCTCCTGACGCTGAAGGCGCTCCGGGCCCTGCGCAACGCCGACGTCATCCTCTACGACGACCTCGTCGCCCCCGAGATCCTCGATTACGCCCGGCGCGAGGCCCGCACCATGCTCGTCGGCAAGACGGGGCACGGGCCCTCCTGCCGGCAGGACGACATCAACGCCCTGATGGTCCAGCTCGCCAGGTCGGGCAAGCAGGTGGTGCGCCTGAAATCCGGCGACCCGCTCGTCTTCGGCCGGGCCGGCGAGGAGATCGACGCCTGCCGCCTCGCCGGCATCCCCGTCACGGTGGTGCCGGGAGTGAGCGCGGCGCAGGGGGCGGCGGCCTCTCTCGGCGTCTCGCTGACCCACCGCGACGCGGCGCGCCGCCTCCAGTTCGTCACCGGCCACGACCGCCGCGGGGCGCTGCCCGAGGACCTGAACTGGGGCGCGCTCGCCGACCCGAGCGTGACCACGATCGTCTACATGCCCAAGCGCACCCTCGCGGCGCTGCTGGCCCGCGCCGTCGCGGAGGGGCTCGCGCCCGCCACCCCGGCCCTCGTCGTGTTCAACGCGACGCGGCCGACCCAGGCCGTGGTGCGGGGCACCGCCGCCGACCTCGCCGCCCGCGTCGAGGCGGCCGGCCTCGAGGGCCCGGCGATCCTGATGGTGGGCGAGGCGCTGGCCCGCGGCGCCGCGTCGCTGCCCGCGCAGCAGCCGGAGGCGGCCGCCGCCGCCTCGTGACGGCGACCGCACGCCCCAGGCCGTCCCCCTTGCCAGGGGCGCCCACCCGTGGTTTCGGCACGCGCGGCCCGCGCCACCCCGGGCGGGGCCCCGCGTAGAGGTATCCATGTCCGACCGGACGCGCCGCCTGCTCCTGCCGCTCGGGGCCTTCGTCCTCGGCCTGATCGGCCTCTCGGTCCTCGCAGTGGTGACCCTGGTGCCCGAGCGGGCGCCGGTGGCGACGTCGAGCGTCGGCGGCCCGTTCACGCTGGTGGACCAGAACGGCCGCACGGTCACCGAGACGGACTTTTCCGGCGCGACGCACCTCGTCTTCTTCGGCTTCACCCACTGCCCCGACATCTGCCCGACGACGCTCCAGCAGATCTCGGACGTGCTGGCGGCGCTGGGCGACCGGGCCCGGACCATGAAGGTCGCCTTCATCACGGTCGATCCGCAGCGCGACACGCCCGCGAGCCTCAAGACCTACCTGGAGAGCTTCGACCCTCGCATCACCGGCCTCACCGGCAGCCCCGAGCAGGTCGCCGCCGCCGTGAAGGCCTACCGCGCCTACGCGCGGCGGGTGCCGACGCAGGGGGACGACTACACGATGGAGCACACCGCCCTCGTCTACGTGATGGACGCGCGCAACCGCTTCCTCGGCGCCCTCAACCTGCAGCGGCCCGCCGACGAGACCGCCCGGGAACTCGCCAAGCGGATCTGACCCGGGGCGGTCCGGGCCCGCCTCAGGGACGGGCGCGCCTGCGCAGCAGGCCCGTGCGGGACGTGCGGAAGACGCCGTGCTCCGTCTTGTTCCACCGGCTCGGCGCCCGCGCGAACTCGACGAGGCAGAGCCACGCCGCCAGGCTCAGGAGCAGGTAGTAGACAGGCAGGAGCAGCACGAAGGGCAGGAGGTCGTGCCAGCCGCGTCGGATCGCGCCGAGGCCGGCGGGCAGCATCATCGCGGCGAGCCCCGTGCCGAAGACCGTCAGCGCCAGCCCGTGCGGCAGGTTCGGCCAGAAGGCCGGCCCCGCCTCCAGCCCGCGCCAGAAGGCGTGGGCGGCCGTGCCCATCAGGACCGGATAGACCAGGGCCGAGACCACGGTGCCGGGCACCAGGGTCAGGGCGCAGAGCGCGTCGAGGGGCCCGAGGCGGCGCAGGCTGCGCAGCGGGCGGCGCCCGTGGGTGACGGTGGTCTGCACGAAGCCCTTCATCCAGCGCACGCGCTGGCGCAGCCAGGGCCCGAGGCGCGCGGGCGCCTCCTCGATCGTGGCGCTCGGCAGGTCGCCGACCGCGTAGCCGGCGAGCGCGAGGCGCAGCCCGAGATCGGCGTCCTCGGTGACGTTCCAGGCGTCCCAGCCGTGCAGCGCGCGCAGCACCGGCGTACGGAAATGCGTCGAGGTGCCCCCCAGCGGCGTCGGCAGCCGCCAGGTGGCCAGCGCCGGCCCGAGCACGTCGAACAGCCCGGCATATTCGAGGGCGAAGCAGCGGGTGAGCCAGGAATCCCCGGCATTGTCGATGACGAGCCGCCCCTGGAGGCAGGCCGTCTCCGGCGGCTCGCGCGCGAACCGGGCTGCGGCGAGGCGGAGCTGGCCGGGATCCGGCACGTCCTCCGCGTCGTACACGACGAGGCACGCGCCGCGGGCGAGCGGCAGGGCGACGTTCAGCGCCCGCGGCTTGGTGCGCGGCGCGCCGGGCGGCGCCACGACCACCTCGAACCGCGCCGGCAGCGGGATCCCCGCGAGCGCCGCCGCGGTCCCCACATCGTCGGCCTCCACGACGAACTTGATGTCGAGCTTCGCGGCCGGATAGTCGAGGCGGGCGAGCGCCGCGACGATGCGGGGCACGCTGCCCGCCTCCCGGTAGAGGGGCACGAGCACGGTGTAGACCGGAAGGTCCCGGTCGCTCAGGGCGGTCTCGGAGTCCGGCGGCTCCACCGGGCAGGCGAGGAAGAGGGCGCCGAGCCGGAAGCTCGCGGTGGCCAGGATCCCGCCCTGGACGGCGGTGACCGCGCCGAGCGCCAGCCCCTCCGGCAGGCCGGACAGGATCAGGAGGGCCGCGCAGGCGGCGAGGCCGAGCCCGGCCGCCTGGCGCGCGCCGAGGCCGGGGCGGTAGGCCCATTCGGGCCGGTGCGATTCCAGCGCCTCCGCCGCGTGGCTCGCGACCGCGTGCGGCAGGGCCGCGAACACCGCCTCGCGCAGGCGGGTCGGCGCGGTCAGCGCCGCGGTGCGGCCGAGGGGGATGCGCCCGGTGAGGAGCCCCTCGATCTCGTAGCCCTCGGGCGCGCACGTAGTGCCCCGGGATGCCGGCGAGGGGCGCCGTGCGCGCCCAGAGGCTCTGGGGGAAGCGGGTGGCCGGGCCGAGGGCGATCGGCCCGTCGAGGTAGGGCAGGCCGAGAGCCCCGGCGAGCGCCCGGTAATAGGCCTCCTCCGCCATCAGGCCGCCGCGCAGGAGCGCGCCCGCGCCGTCGCCGCCGCAGCGGCGGGCCTCGGCGGCGGCGGCGAGGAGGCGGCCCGGCTCGGCGCCCGCGGCGAGCAGGAAGGCGAGGTCGGGCGGCAGCGCATCCGCGCCGGTTCCGGGCCCGCGGCCCGCACCGAGGAAGGACGCCGAAGACCCGCTCCCGCCGGCCCCGGAACGTGCTAGGGGAGGCGCGTGAGCCGAACCGTCGCCGCCAGTCCCGAGCGCACCACGCGCGCGAATCCAGCGTCAAGGCGATGCCGCCCCACCAGGGCCGCGGTCGCGCTCCTGGCCCTGCTTTTCGTTGTGGACGCAACATTTCTGCCACAGGCGCGGGCCGAGCCGGCGGCGGAAACGAAGGTCGCCATCCCGAACTTCTGGAACCCGCGCAGCCGTGGCGAGCGGGTGGAGGCCCCCCAGACGGGCCGGGCCGTCCGCTTCCTCACCGACGACGAGTTCCCCCCGCTGCACTTCGCGGGACCGGACGGCAACCCGACCGGCTTCGTGGTGGAGCTCGCCCGCGCCGTGTGCGAGCGCCTCGCGATCACCTGCACGGTGCAGGCCCGCCGCTTCGACACCCTGCTCGACGCGCTGAACGAGCGCCAGGGCGACGTCGTCGCCGCGGCCATCCCGCTGACGCCGACCCTGCGCGGGAAGTTCTCGGCGACGCGGCCCTATTTTCGCTGGCCCGCCCGCTTCATCGCCCGGACCGGCGCCGTGCCCGAGCCCTCGCCCGAGGCGCTCGCCGGCCGCAGCGTCGGCGTGATCGCGGGCAGCGCGCACGCGGCCTACCTCAAGGCTTTCTTCCCGAAGGCGGTGCAGCGGGAGTTCACCGACCTCTCGGCGGCCGAGAGCGCACTCCGGCGCGGCGAGACGGACTACCTCTTCGCGGACGGGCTCAACCTCGCGCTCTGGCTCGGCGGCTTCGAGGCCGGCGGCTGCTGCGCCTTCACGGGCGGCCCCTACCTGGAGAACCGCTACTTCGGGGAGGGCATCGGCCTCGTCACCCGGCAGGAGGACGCCGCCCTCTCCCGCGCCCTCGACGACGCGCTCCAGCGCCTGTGGGACGACGGCAAGTACGCGGAGATCTACCTCCGGTTCTTCCCCGTGAGCCCGTTCTAGGCCGCACCGGTCGCCGGACGGTGCCGGCGCCTGCGACCGACAGGGGGCACAAAAATGCCCCCGGGGAATTTCGCGGCGCGGCAAAGCGCACTAGGGTGCCGCGCTCCGCGACATCCCTGATCCAGACCGACGTTCTCCCGCCATGCCGTCCCCCCTCTCCCTCGACCCCGCCCTGATCGAGGCCGCCGCCACCGCTGCGGCCTGGCCGTTCGAGGAGGCGCGCAAGCTCGTCGCCCGGCTGGAGCACAAGCCGAAGGCCGAGGTGCTGTTCGAGACCGGGTACGGGCCCTCGGGCCTGCCGCATATCGGCACCTTCGGCGAGGTCGCCCGCACCTCGATGGTGCGCCACGCCTTCCGGGTGCTGACGCGGGACAGCGTGCCGACCCGGCTCGTCGCCTTCTCGGACGACATGGACGGCCTGCGCAAGGTGCCCGACAACGTGCCTAACCGCGAGATGCTGCGGGCGGCCCTCAACCTGCCGCTGACCCGCGTGCCCGACCCCTTCGGCACGCACGACAGCTTCGGGGCGCACAACAACGCGGAGCTCCGCCGCTTCCTCGACGCCTTCGGCTTCGACTACGAGTTCCGCTCGGCGACCGAGTGCTACCGCTCGGGCCAGTTCGACGCCACGCTGATGCGGGTGGCCGAGCGCTACGACGCGGTGATGGAGATCATGCTGCCCTCGCTGCGCGCCGAGCGCTCGGCGAGCTACTCGCCCTTCCTGCCGCTCCATCCCGTGACGGGTGAGGTGATGCAGGTGCCGATCGAGGCGGTGCGGGCGGACAGGGGCACCCTGGTCTGGCGCGACCCGAAGACGGGCGAGGGCTACGAGACCCCGATCACCGGCGGCCACGCCAAGCTGCAGTGGAAGCCCGACTGGGCGATGCGCTGGGTGGCGCTCGGCGTCGACTACGAGATGGCCGGCAAGGACCTGATCGACTCGGTCAAGCTCTCGGGCCAGATCGCCCGCGCGCTCGGGGCGGAGCCGCCGGAAGGATTCAACTACGAGTTGTTCCTCGACGAGAAGGGCCAGAAGATCTCGAAGTCGAAGGGCAACGGGCTCACCATCGACGAGTGGCTCGCCTACGGCACGCCGGAATCGCTCGCCCTGTTCATGTACAACAAGCCGCGGGAGGCCAAGCGGCTGTTCTTCGACGTGATCCCGCGCCACGTCGACGAGTACCTGAACTTCCTCGACCGCTATCCGAGCCAGGACGCGAAGCTGCGCCTCGGCAACCCGGTCTGGCACCTGCACGCGGGCGCTCCGCCCGCGCCGGAGACCGTGGGGGAGGCGGGCGCCAAGGGCACGACGCTGACCTTCGGCATGCTCCTGAACCTCGTGGCGGTGGCCAATGCCGAGGAGGCGGGCGTGCTCTGGGGCTTCATCCGCCGCTACGCGGACGGGATCGGCCCCGACACGCATCCCGGCCTCGACCGGCTCGTGCACCACGCGCTCGCCTACTACCGGGACTTCGTGCGCCCGGCGAAGACCTACCGGGCCCCGACGGAGGCCGAGCGGGCTGCGCTGGAGGATCTCTCGGCCGCGCTGGCCGAGCACGCGGGCTCGAGCGACCCGGAGGCGCTGCAGGCGGTGGTCTACGAGGTCGGACGGCGCCACTTCCCCGACCTGTCCGGCAAGGCCAAGAGCCCGGACGGGCGGCCCGGCGTGTCGCAGGCGTGGTTCACCACGATCTACAACATCCTGTTCGGCGAGGCCCGCGGCCCCCGCTTCGGCTCCTTCGTCGCCCTCTACGGGGTGGAGGAGACCCGCGCCCTGATCGCGAAGGCGCTCTCGGGCGCGCTGGGTGCCGAGCACGAGGCGTTCCGGGCCGGGCTCGCGAAGGCGAGCTGAGCCGCGCGCAGGATCGGACGACTTTGCGCGGATACAGCAAAAATGCTATGATCGCGGCTCGTGGCGCGGGCGCCTGATGGCATGGACCGTTGAATTTCTCGCCGATGACGTCGCGGCGGCATTGACGGATCTGCCCGTCGATATCCGCGCCAAGTTCGAACGGATCGTGCGTCTGATCCAGATGCACGGCCTGGAGCGCGTGCGCGAGCCTTACGTGAAGCACCTCGAAGGCCCTGTCTGGGAGATGCGCATGATCGGGCGGGACGGCATCGCCCGCGCGGCCTACGTCACGGCCTCGGGCCAACGTGTCGTCGTCGTTCACGTCTTCCAGAAGAAGACGCAGAAGACGCCCCGCCGGGAGATCGAAGTGGCCCTCAGACGGGCGAAGGAGGTCACATGACGGCCGACACCGTGCCCGCAGAGACGGTCTTCGCGGAGTGGCGCAAGGATCCGGATTACGTCGCGGCGTACGATGCGCTCGACGACGAGTTCAGCCTGGCCAACGCCCTGATCGAGGCGCGCCGCCGGGCAAACATGACCCAGGAGCAGGTGGCCGCGCGGATGAAGACCACGCAGACGGTCGTCGCGCGCCTCGAAGGCGGCCGCACGATGCCCTCGACGCGTACCCTGCAGCGCTACGCCGCCGCCACCGGCACGAAGCTGCGCATCCGCTTCGAGCCGGCGGACCCGAACGATGGTGAGACGAAGGACCGATAGGGCCCCGATCCTTCCTCTCCTCTGCCGGCGCATCAGGGAGAGGCAGGGCCCTCCTCACCCCGCCCGTCCCACCTGGCGCAGGCTCAGCGCCCAGACCCGCTCCTGCACCGCCCGGTCGCGGCTGTAGGCCGACGATTCGGCGAGCCGCGCCCGGGCGAGGTAGCGCCCGCCGACGCCCCTCAGCTCCGGTGCCGTCGCGGCGTGGAGCGAGGTCTCCGCCCCGCTCCGGGGCGAGATCAGGAAGGGGCGGATCAGGCTCCAGGCGAAGCCCAGCACGCCGCCGGTGTTGCGCGCGAAGCCCGTGTTGACGACGCCGGGATGCAGGGCGTTCGCGGTGACGCCCGTGCCGTCGAGCCGCCGCGCCAGGGCGTAGGTGAAGAGCACGTTGCCGAGCTTGGCCTGCGAATAGGCCTTGATGGCGCTGTAGCCGCGCCGGCCCTCGAGGTCGTCGAAGTCGATCCGGCCGCGGGCGTGCGCGGCGGAGGCGACGTTGACGATCCGCGCCTCGCCCGCCTCGCGGGCCGTCCCCTTCAGGAGGTCGAGGAGTTCGAGGGTCAGGAGCACGTAGCCGAGATGGTCGAGGGCCCAGGTCCGCTCGATCCCGTCCGCCGTGGTCTCGCGCCGGTCGAAGATGGCGCCGGCGTTGTTCACCAGAACGTCGAGGCGGGGATAGGCCTCCCGCACGGCAGCAGCGAGGCGGCGGATCTCGGCCTGTGCCGAGAGGTCGGCCACGAACACGTCGACGTCGGCCCCCGGCACGGCCTGCCGGATCGCCTCGGCGGAGGCGCGGGCGCGCCCCTTCGCCCGGCCGACGAGGCCGACCCGCGCGCCGGAGCGCGCGAGGCCGAGCGCCGTCTCGTAGCCGATCCCCGAGGTCGCGCCCGTGACGAGGGCGATCCGCCCCGCGAGAGCGGCCACGGCCCTAGAACACCGCCTGGCCGATCGCGAAGGCGATCACCACGATGAGGATCGCGAGCACGAGGAACAGCCCGAACAGGATGCGGGCGAGGGAGGCGGCGCCCGAGGCGATGCCGGTGAAACCGAGGGCGCCGGCGATCAGCGAGATCACGAAGGCGATGAGGGCCCATTTCAGGAGGGTCATGGCGTCAGCTCCGGCCGGCGAAGGGCGTGCGAATCGAGCGACAACTCCGGCCAAGCTCAACCGTTCCGCGGGCGTCACGCCGTGCGGCGCACCGGCTCGGCGGCGGGGTCGGCGGCAGGGTGAGCCCGGGCCAGGATCTGCTCGGCCAGCACGTGGTAGAGGCCGCCCCGGCAGACGAGCTTCGAGGCGGCGTCGGCGACGAGGGCGGCGATCATCAGCGGGATCACCATGTCGTGATTCTGGGTCATCTCGGTGACGATGACGAAGGAGGTGATGGGCGCCTGCAGCACGCCGGTGAGGTAGGAGACCATGCCGATCAGCACGAGCGCGCCGATCGGCACCTCGGCGAAGACGTCGCGCAGGGCCGCGCCGAGGCCCGCCCCCACCGCCAGCGAGGGCGCGAACAGGCCGCCCGGGATGCCGCTGATCGAGGAGAGCACGGTGGCGGCGAACTTCAGGGGCGCGAAGTCGAGGCGGGCCTGCGCGTCGCCGTGCAGGATGGCCCGCGCCTCCTCGTAGCCGGTGCCGTAGGCGGCGCCATCCGAGGCGAGGCCGCAGAGGGCGACGCCGAGGCCGCAGAGCATGGCGAAGGCGATGGGACGCCGCCCGATCCAGAGCCCGGGCCGTCCCGGCAGCCCTCGGCCGAACAGGATCACGATGCGGCTGAACAGGCCGCCCCCGAGCCCGCCGACGACGCCGAGGACGATGACGAGGAGCCAGCTGCCGCCGAGCGCGAGGCTGGCATCGGTGGTGCCGAAATAGGTGTAGTTGCCCACGAGCCAGAGGGAGGTGAGGCCCGCCGCCACGATCGCCGCCACGATCAGCCCGGTGGCGCGCGCCTCGTAGGTCCGGCCGAGTTCCTCGATGCCGAAGACGATGCCGGCGAGCGGCGTGTTGAAGGCTGCCGCCACGCCCGCCGCGCCGCCGGCCAGGATCAGCCCCGGCAGGCGCTCCGGCGTGAGCCGGCCGACCGCCGCCATGATGGCGGCGCCGACCTGCACGGTCGGTCCCTCGCGGCCGGCCGCCGCCCCGCAGAGGAGGCCGAGGCCCATCACCACGATCTTGCCGAAGGCGACGCGCAGGGAGATCAGGGCGTGGCGCAGCGCCGGGTCGCGGGTGTGGCGGGCCGCGATCACCTGCGGGATGCCGGACCCCTGCGAGTTCGGGAAGACGGTGCGGGCGAGGAGCGCCGCCAGCCCGAAGCCCAGCGGCGTCAGGACGAGGGCGATCAGCGGCGAGACCGCGATGATCCGGCGGAAGACGTCCTGGGCGCCGTCGGCGAGCTTGGCCATGACCACCGCGGCGAGGCCGACGCAGATGCCCCCCAGGAGGAAGAGCAGGCGCCGCCGCCAGATCGCGAAGGCGTCGATCGAGGCGCTGCGCAGGCGCGCCATCGAGCGGCGGTAGCGGGGGCGTCCACTGGTCCAGTTCGGCGGCATGGTCCGGTCCGGCGGGCGGCGGGAGGGTGCGACCATGCCACGGGCCGGCCGGAAAGGCGCGGCCCCGGGCAGGAGAGGGCAGTGGACGGCGCCCTCCCGTCGCGCCCCGGGGTCGTCCGCCGCGGCGCTCAGCCGGGGCGATCCTCCTCCGCCGCACAGAGCGCCTCGACCGCGCGCAGATACGCCTTCGCGTCGATTTTCCTCAGGGAGTTCTCGCTCTGATAGCGCACCGTCCCGAAGATCGGGCGCCGCGCCCAGGGACGGTCGTGCAGGCCGTAGACCCAGGCGACGTTGGTGAAGGAGTTCGCGTCGCGCCCGTCGAGGAAGTAGCGGTTGTTGAGGCGCAGGGTCCGCGCGAAGCCCTCCTCGGGGGAGGGGGACCATTCGAGGATCTTCTTGCCCCAGTACATGCGCAGGTGGTTGTGCATGTAGCCCGTCACCCGCATCTCGGCCTGCGCGGCGTTCCAGTAGGGGTCGTGCGTGCGCCCCTCCGCCAGCTCGGCCTCGGTGTAGGTCCGCGGGCGCGGGTCGCCGGCATGCTCGGCGAGCGCCCGGCGGGCCCATTCGGGCACCGCGTGCGCGTAGGCGTCGTAGCCCCGCGTGTAGAAGACGTGGTTCATGGCGAGCTCGCGGCGGACGATCAGCTCCTCGAGGTACGCGCGCTTGTCCTCGGCCGTGCCCGCCTTCGCGGCGCGAACCGCGAGCGCGATCTCGACGGGCGAGATCTGCCCGAAATGCAGGTAGGGGCTCATGTGGGAGGCAGCCCCCGCCTCGGGCCGGTTCCGGTCCGTGCCGTAATCGGCGAAGGGCCCGGCGAGGTAGTCCGCGAGCCGGGCGCGCGCCTCGGTCTCGCCGCCCCGGAACCGGCGCACCGGCCGGACCGATCGGTCGAGGCTCATCCCGGCGAGCACCGCCTCGGGGTCGGAGACGTCGATCGAGCGCCCGAGCGCCAGCCCGTCCGCGCGCACGGCGACCCGGCGCGCCCGGAGCGGCTCGATATACGCGTCCCAGACCTTGTGCAGCTTCGGGCGCAGGGTGCGGGCGCCGTACTCGTGCTTGCCCGAGGCCGTCTCGACGGGCACCACCACGTCGCCCTCCACCTGCACGACCCGGGTGTCGACGCCCTCCGCGATCTCCGCGTACCAGCGCTTCTGGATGGCGAGGTAGCCGCGGTCGAGCACCACGAGGGCGGCCTTGCGGCCGAGGTCGATCGCGATCTCGGCGGGCGAGGCCCTGCGCATCACGAAGGCGATGCCCCGCGCCTCCAGGCCGGCCTTCACGTCGGCGAGCCCCTGGAGCAGGAAGGCGTAGTGGCGCGCGTTGGCCTCCGGGAAGCCGTTCGCGCCGTCGAGGAGGCCGAAACAGGCCACGACCGGCAATCTCAGGTGATTCGCCTCCTCGACGGCGAATTCCAGCGCCGGGTTGAAGCGGGCGCGGTTCGCCTGCTGCACGAGGTAGAGCACGTAGGCCCCGCCCGCCCGCGGCTCCGCCTCCCTGAGCACGCGGACCCGCCCTCCCTGAATCGCCATCGCCTCGCCCCTCGCGGCCACGGGAACAAGCTAGGGCGTGTTCGCCGCCCGGCCGCTGCCGGGCCCGCATGATGTCGCGGGAAGGCCCGAAAATTCCCGCGAGCAGTCGGGCGCGCCGGAATCTGTGCGTCTTCAAGGCGTTGGGGGCCGGAAACTTCGCCAGGGGAGCGCCAGACGGCGCGAAACCCTGCCACGTCTCGGATGCGTCATTTTGAACACAGAGCGGGGGCAATGTGCGCAGGCGCACGGGAAATGGCAGTCCTGCTGCCCCAACGCTCTTGCAATCCGCGCCGGGAGGATCAGATTGTGCATTGCGGGATCGCGATGGCGTCGCGGCCCCGCTGCCCTCCTTGGGCGTTTCCTCCCTAGACTTCGGGCCGCTCCTTCGGGAGTGGCCTTTTTTCTTTTCAACCTGCGGTTCACCTGTGACCCGGCGGGGCGGCGCGTCTCAGCCCCGCGCCCGCGCCCGGATCATGAAGTTGTCGTAGGTGTACTCGGCCACCTGGAACCAGAGGTACTCCTCGTTCCGGAAGGTCCGCATCGCCTCGTAGATGCGCTTGAAGTCCGGGTTCCTGCCCGCGATCTCGCCGTAGACGTCGTTGGCGTGCTTGAGGGCCGCCTCCATCACGTCCTGCGGGAAGGGGCGGAGCTGCGCGCCTCCCGCCACCAGGCGGCGCAGGGCGCCCGGATTGCGGGCATCGTAGCGGGCCTGCACCTCGGCGCTGACCTGGGCGGCGGCCGCCTGCAGCAGCGTCCGGTAGGTCTTGGGCAGGGCCTTCCACTTCTCGGCGTTGATCCAGAAATGCAGCATCGCGCCGCCCTCCCAGAAGCCGGGGTAGTGGTAGATCGGCGCGACCTTCTGCAGGCCGAGCTTCTCGTCGTCGTAGGGGCCGATCCACTCCGCCGCGTCAATCGCCTTCGATTCGAGGGCCGCGTAGATGTCGGGCCCGGGCGTCGGCTGGGGCTGCGCGCCGAACTTGGCGAGCACCTGCGCGCCGAGCCCGGCGATGCGGATCTTCAGCCCCTGCAGGTCGGCGGCGCTCTTCACCTCCTTGCGGAACCAGCCGCCCATCTGCGCGCCGGTGTTGCCGCCCGGCAGGCTCGCGAGGCCCTGCTTGGCGAAGACCTCGGAGAACAGGTCGGCGGCGCCGCCCGCGTGCCACCACGCGTTCTGGCCGCGGGCGTTGAGGCCGAAGGGCAGGGCGGTGGCCAGCGCGAAGGTCGGGTCCTTGGCGGTGGCGAGGGTCGCGGGCGCGTGCCCCATCTCCACGTTGCCGGCCGCCACGGCATCGATCAGCCCGTCGGCGGCCACCGCCTCGCCGACCGGCAGCGGCTTGATCTGGAAGCGCCCGTCGGTCGCCTCGCCGACGAGGCGGGCGAGGGTCTCGGAGGCGCCGAACAGGATGTCGAGGTTCCTCGGGTAGGCGGAGGAGAGCCGCCAGCGCAGCTCCGGCGCGGCCTGCGCCAGGGCGGGGGCGGCGAGCGGCGCCGCCGCCGCGGCTCCGCCGAGGCCCGCGGCGAGCAGGGCGCGGCGCGGCAGGGTGCGGTCGGGCAGGTCTGAGGCCATGTCGTCTCGCTCGGTGGTCTCGCTCGGTGGTCGCGTTCGAAACGGTCGCGCAGGGGCGGGCGGCCGGTCGGCCCGCTCGCCGTGCACGAACGGTGACGGCGCCGAAACGATCCCGATTCCGCCCGGCCGCCCCTAACATGCCGGGGGCCGGCTCGAAACCGGGGCCGCGCCGTGCTAGGGCCGGGGCGTGAGACCCGACGCCATCACCCTCCACACCGTCTGCGGCCTCGAGGAGCTCGCCGGCCACGCCGAGCGCGGGGTCAGCCACGTCCTGTCGCTGCTCGATCCCGGCACGGCCGAACCCGAGGTGTTCGGCCGCTTCCCCGCCCACCTGCGCACCACCCTGCGCTTCCACGACTGCCTCGGGCCGGGGGAGGGCCTCGTCCCGCCGGAGCGCGCGGACGTGGCGGCGATCCTCGCCTTCGGGGCCGGGACGGGCGGGGCGGCCCATCTCCTCGTCCACTGCCATTACGGCCTGTCGCGCTCCACCGCGGCGCTCCTGACGCTGTTCGCCCAGGCCGAGCCGGGAGCCGATTCCGAGGCCCTGGTGGAGCGGCTCCACGCCCTGCGCGAACCCGCCTGGCCGAACGCCCGCATGATCGCCTTCGCGGACGAGCTGCTCGGCCGCGAGGGCTCCCTGAGCGCTGCGGTGCGGCGCCTGCACGCCCGCCAGCTCGGCGTGCGCCCGCACCTCGCCGACCTCCTGCGCGAGCTCGGCCGGGGCGCCGAGGTCGACGCGGCGCGGGCGGGCTGAGGCCGCCGTCCGGGCAGCGGACCGGCGGCTCCTGCTCGGCGGCTCCTGCTCGGCGGCTACTTGCCGGCCGGCGTGAAGGCGCCGTCCTTCCAGACGTAGATCACGTAGCCCTGGGCCGTGACGTCGCCCTTGGCATCGAAGCCGACCGGGCCGAGCACGAGGTCGAAGCGCTCCCGGTGCAGCGTCGCCGCGATCGTGCGCGGGTCGGAGGCGCGGGCGAAGTTGCCCGCCGCCACCAGCGCCTGGAGGGCGGCGTAGCCGTAGATCGTGGAGCCGGTCGGGTCGACGCCGTCGGCCTTGAAGGCCTGGACCACGGCCGCCGCGGCGGGCTGGCGGCTCGGGTCGAGGTAGAAGGTCATCAGGACGCCGTTGCTCGCCGGCCCGGCGATCCGGGCGAATTCCTGCGTGGCGATGGCCGAAGTCCCGAACCATTGCGGGCGGAAGCCCCGCTCGGCCGAGATCCGCACGAGGCGGCCCATCTCGGCGGCATCGCCCCCGTAGTAGACGACGTCGATGCCGGCGCCCTTGAGCCGGTCGGCCAGGGCCGCGTCGTCGGCGTCGCTCGGCGAGAAGGCCACCGACATCGCCTCGTTGATGCCGATGCGGTTGAGGTTGTCCTTGGTGGCGGCGGCGAGCGCCCGCGAGGCGGGGGTGAGGTCCTGGATCAGGGCGATCTTGCGGTCGCGGAAGCGCTCGGCCAGCACCGTGGCCGAGAGCCGGGCCTGGTCGTCGTCGCGCCCGCAGACCCGGAAGATCGTGGGCAGGCCGCGGTCGGTCAGCCGGGCGGCGACCGAGGCCGCCGTGATCATGACGACGCCGCTCGCCGCATAGACCTCGGAGGCCGCGATCGAGGCGTTCGAGCAGACGTGGCCGACGACGAGGCCGACCTTCGACTGCACGAAGTGGTTGGCCACCGCGGTCGCCTTGTTGGAGTCGCAGGCGTCGTCCTGCACGTCGAGGACGATGGTCTCGCCGTTCAGGCCGCCGGCGTTGTTGGCGTCCCGGGCCGCGGCCTCGATGCCGCGCAGCACCTGCTCGCCGATCGCCACGTAGGCGCCCGAGCGCGGCACCGCGACGCCGACGACGACCTCGGCCAGGGCCGTGCACGCCCCGGGCGCCGAGAAGCCGGCCGCCACGGCGAGCGAGAGGACAAGGCGTCTGATGCTCATCGGGCCCCTTCTAGACGCTCCGCCCCTGCCGATACAAAGCCCGCGAGCCCGTGCGTTTCCCGCGGCGCCGAGCGCTCCGCGTCGCCCGAGGCGCCGGACGGCGCCGACGGCAGCGCGAGGTCTCCGCGGGAGGCCCCGAGGAAAGGGCAAGGCCGCCCAGCTTGGCAAGGGGGAAATCGGTACGAGCCGCAGGCTGTCCCGGCCCGCCTTCCGGCGAG
>NZ_BJZU01000072.1 GCF_007992195.1 Methylobacterium oxalidis
GGCCCTGCTCGGTCTCGACGAGCTCGACACTCGGCCAGCCGAGGCCGCGCGTCGCCAGGCTGGGCATGCCGCCGCCGAGACCCGAGAAGACGTCGTCGAACAGGCGGTTCATCTCGCGGTGGAGCGTCAGGAAGGGGCTCGCGGGCTCGTCCCGCATCCGGCTCGGCAGGGGCGCGTTCGTGCTGCGGCCCCACGGGATCAGATCTCTCACACTCATGGCTCTCGTCTCCATCAGCATGCGTGACGTGGTGCGTCCTCCCGCGCGGGCCGGTCGGCCAGCGCGGGATCGGTGTCGGTCCGGGTCGGGAAAGCTCAGGCGGCCTTCGCGTCGCCCTCAAGCTGCGTACGCGCATTGTCCTGCCCAACGGCGGCCTGATCGCCATTGATGGCGATGCGGCGGGGCTTGAGCGCCTCCGGGACCTCGCGCTTGAGCTCGACCGTCAGGAGGCCGTTCTCGAGCGTGGCGCCCGTGACCTTCACGTGCTCGGCCAGATTGAAGGTCTGGCGGAAAGTGCGGGCCGCGATGCCGCGGTGCAGGTACTGATGCTCACCATCCTGCCCCTTTCGCTGGCCGGCGACCAAGAGCGCGGTATCATGCTGGGTGAGCTCGATATCCTCGGCCGTGAACCCAGCAACCGCCATGGTGATGCGATACGCGTCCTCGGCCACCTTCTCGATGTTGTAGGGCGGCCAGGCGGCGGACGGTTCAACCCGTTCGGCTTGGGTCAGGAGATCGAACAGCCGGTCGAAGCCGACGGACGAGCGGAAGAGGGGCGCAACGTCGTAGGTTCTCATAACCACATCCTCCACTGAGCAACGTGACTACAAGCGACGCCGGACACCGCGTGACCGGCGCCCAACTGGCGAGCCCATCTCGGGCCTCGCACGCGCGTAACGCACCAGACAGAATGCAGTTCCAGAGGATCACGAGAAATTTGAGAGCTGCTTGCCAGCAGCATCCGCGCAGGCTGCGGCAAGGCCGGAAGCGATCCAGGTTTCAATTGCTCACAGCAATGGCTTTGTGAGTTTCAAAACCTCCCGGCGGTGATGTCCACTTTGGAGACGCCGCCTGAGCTGGCTGAATGGCCGGAATGGGCGCCAAGCGGAAGGTCTGCTTTGCCCAGCGTCGGCTCATCGCATCGTCGAGTAGCTTTTGAAGCCTGTTCGTTTCTCACGCTTCCCTGCTTAGGCCGATTTGTTTCCCTGCTCAGTGACGCGGGAATTTAGCTCTAAGCGCCTGATTCTTCTCGCGAGTTTGATCCCGCGCTGGCGTGGACCGTCTGCTTTCGACGGCGTTTCCCTGTATTTTCCGCACGTACAGGGAAATCGCTCAAAGAGACGAGTTCGAGCACGACTGCCTGCACCACCAGGGTCTCCTGGTGGGTGATCCCGCGCCTTCGGCCAGCATCCCGGCCGCGCGCGGACTGAAGCCCGGCACAGTGATGTCTCTTATTTGTTCGTCGCGCGGTACTCAGGCGCGCTCGCCCGCGCGCGCCTCGGCGTGGTGGCCCGGCTCCGCGGTCCCGTCCGGCGCCTGGGAGACCATCCGGTAGAAGACCGGCAGGGCGATGAGGAAGGCCGCGAGGCCCAGGACCGTCGCCGTGCCGTGGAAATCCGCGCCGACGAGGGCGAGGGAGCTGCTGCGGCCTGTGAGCGTGTCGGCCGCCGCGATCAGGACGCCGACGAGGCTCTCGCCGACGAGGAAGCCCGAGGCGAGGAGCACGCCGCGGCGGCGGGCCTCGCGCGGGGCCTGCGCGTCCTCCCCGTGCCGGGCGCGCAGAGCGCGCGCGCCGAGCCATCCCAAGACGCCCCCCGCCGCGATCGTCATCACGACGGTGAGCGGCAGGTACATGCCGATGCCGACCGTGAGCGCCGGGACGGACAGGCCGCGCCGCCGCAGCCGGGATTCCAGCGCGACGAGGCCCGCCCCGAGGCCCATCCCGATCAGCACCATGCCCCAGGGCAGCTCCCCGTGCACGATGCCGCCCGCGATCTGGGTCATCAGCGCGGCCTGCGGCGCGGGCAGGGCGCTGCCCGCCTCCATGCCCTCCCGGGGCAGGGCGCCGACGAAGCCGTAGGCCCGGTAGAGCAGGGCGAGCAGCGGCGCGATCACCAGCGCGCCGACGCCGACCCCCGCGATCAGCGCCACCTGCTGGCGCCAGGGCGTGGCGTCGACGAGCTGGCCGGTCTTCAGGTCCTGCAGGTTGTCGTTGGCGATCGAGGCGACCGTGACGATCACGGAGGCGACGAGGAGCGCCATGCCGATGACGAAGCGGTCGCCCTCCGGCCCCGCGGCCCGCCCGACGAGGAGGGGCAGCAGCAGGGCGGCGAGGATCGTCGTGAGGATGCCGATCCCCGAGATCGGGCTCGATGACGAGCCGAGCAGCCCCGCGAGGTAGCCGCAGGTCGCGGCCATCAGGAAGCCGACGAGGATCGCGAACAGGCTCGCGACCGCGATCAGCACGGGCAGGAGGGCGCCGAGCTCCGCGCCGAGACTGAACCACGCGAACAGGCCGCCGAGCGGCAGCGCGAGCCCGAGGGCGGCCCCGCCCACCCAGGTGATCGGCAGGTCACGCTCCTGGCGCGGCAGGTCCGCGGAGGTGCCGCCCGCGCGCGCGGCCTTGAGGGCGGAGCGGATGCTGTCGAGGATCGGCCCGGCGAGGCTCACCACCGTCCAGACGCCGCCGACCGCGATGATGCCGGCCCCGATCAGCCGCACCTGGCCCGCCCACACCGCCTCGGCGGCCTCGGCGGGCGCCTGCCCGCCGCCGTGGCCGAGCGCGGTGAGGACCGGCACGGCGACGCCCCAGGCGATCGCCACGCCCGAGAGCAGGGCGAGGCAAGCGCCGATCCCCACGAGGTAGCCGACCCCGACGAGGGCCAGCGAGAAGCCCGTTCCGAGGCGGAACACGGCCGAGCCCGCCGCGAGCGTGCCGTGAATGCTCTCGGCGAGCACCCGGAACCCGTTCGTGGCGAGCCCGAGGGCGGCGGCGGCCGCGGCGGCGCCCATCAGGTCGCGCAGCCCCCCCCGCCCGCCCGCGCCCGCCTTCAGCACCTCGGCGGCGGCCGTGCCCTCGGGGTAGGGCAGGCCGGCGCCCACCACGAGGGCGCGGCGCAGGGGGATCGAGTAGGCGACGCCGAGGAGGCCGCCGAGCAGGCAGACGGCGCTGGTCTGCCAGAACGGGAAGCCCTGCCAGTGGCCGATCAGCACGAGGCCCGGCAGAACGAGGATGACGTTGCACAGGGTGCCGGCGGCCGAGGCCTGGGTCTGCACGATGTTGTTCTCGAGGATGTTCGCCCCGCCGAGCAGCCGCAGGCACCCCATCGAGATCACCGCGGCGGGGATCGACGAGGAGAACGTCATCCCCGTCTTCAGGCCCATATAGACGTTGGCCGCCATGAACACGACCGTGATGGCGGCCCCGAGCAGGAGCCCGCGCAGGGTCAGTTCGCTGGCGTGTGCCGGTGTCCGCCCGCGGGATTCCATCGTGCTCCTGAGGCTGTACGCCCCGTCGCGGTCCAGGCACGCGGGTCGTTCGCGACAACGCGGGTTCGCGAATGCCGATCCGTTATGCACGCAGAAGTAGCGAAACCCGGTGAGCCAATCGCCGTCTCGGGCGTTCTCGCCCGCGGCCCGGCACATCGTCCGGCCCGCTTCGAGGAATCCGATGCAGAGCCTGCCCGCGTGTCCCCATGCGTTTTCCCGAGAATTCCCCCCTGCCTCCGGCCGCCCGTCGTCCCGCAGGGTCGGGAGGGCCTGAGATGCGCCACACCATCCCGCCCCGCTCCGGCGCCGCCTTCACCCTCGAGCGCGGGCAGCGCCTCACGGTGATCGATCCGGAGGGCGAGCAGGTGGCCGACCTGCTCGCCTTCTCGCGCAGCGACATCGACGAGGTGATCTCCTCCGGGCGCAGCCTCGACTACGCCAGCCGCATCTTCCTCACGACGGGGGACGCGCTCTACTCGAACCGCAGCAACGTCATGCTGCGCATCGTCGAGGACACGGTGGGCCGGCACGACTTCCTGCTGACGCCCTGCTCGGCCGACACCTTCCGCATCCTCTACGACGACGCGGAGCCCCATCGCGGCTGCTTCGGCAATCTCGCCCACGCCCTCGCGCCCTACGGGATCGGGCCGGACCGCATCCCCGTGGCCTTCAACGTGTTCATGAACGTCGCGGTCGACGGCGACACCGGCGCGCTCGCGGTGCGCCCGCCCCTCAGCCGGGCGGGCGACCGCATCGTGTTCGAGGCGGAGACGGACCTGATCATCGGGCTGACCGCCTGCTCGGCCCCGCAATCGAACAACTTCGCCTTCAAGCCAATCGAGTACGAGATCTCGAGCTAGAGTTTGGAATATCCCTCCCTTTCCGTGCTGGAATTCTGCATTTGCCCCAGAATTGTCGCGAATCTTCGCGAGTCCTCAGCTCCGATTAACACAGATTAATCGACGTTTTTCTCCACAGACTCATTCGGGTTCGCGCGGAACAATGCTCGGCACGGGCGGTTCCCCCCGGCGATCTGCTTGAGATCATTCGCAACACGGCACGATGCCGCCCGCCCTCACGGACCCGATGATGCATCGGGCCCCGCGGCGGGCGGCCGTGCCGGTGGCCGCACCCGACACGAGGCGCAATGCTCCTGCCCACCGACGACAGCACGCACCCGCTCGCCGAGCGCTTCCGGACCTTCATCCGGCAGGCGCCCTTCCCCTGCGTCGGCGCGAAATCCGCCCTGTCGCGGGGCCAGCTGAAGGTGATGGTCGCGCGCGACATCGGCTCCGCCTGGGACGACCTGCGCATCTACCCGGCCCTGCTCGCCTTCATCTGCCGCTACCGGGAGCGGCCCGACCTGTTCCAGAGCTTCGCCGTGGTGTTCGAGGGCCCGCACGCGCTCTCCGAGGAGACGTTCGAGGCGGCGTTGTGGGCGCGCATCCAGTCCCTTTCCGACAAGGATCACTGCCTCGGCCAGACCTACGACCCGCGCGTGAAGGCGGACCCGGACGACCCGCACTTCTCGCTCAGCCTCGGCGGGGAGGGCTTCTTCATCGTCGGGCTGCATCCCGGCGCGAGCCGCCCGGCCCGGCGGTTCGAGACGCCGGTCCTCGTCTTCAACCTGCACGACCAGTTCGAGCGCCTGCGGGCGGAGGGGCGCTACGAGCGCCTGCGGAACTCGATCGTCGAGCGGGACGTGGCCTTCGCGGGCTCGCCGAACCCGATGCTCGCCGGGCACGGCGAGCGCTCGGCCGCCCGCCAGTTCAGCGGCCGAGCGGTGCCGGACGACTGGGCCTGCCCGTTCCGGCGCCGGGAGGAGGCGCGCCCCTGGGACGCGCAGCAGGTCGCCGCCGACCTGCGCACGGGCGCCTTCGTCGCCCCGCAGATGGAAGGCTGAGATGAGCAGCGAGACCGGCGCCACCGGCCGCCCGAGCCCGTTCCCCGAGGACGAGGCGGGGCTCGTCGCGCTCGCCCGCGCGGTGCGGGAGACCGGCTACGGCTTCACCACCGTGACGCCGGCGACCCACGCGCGCGTCGTCGCCCGCCCCCGCAACGCCGAGGCGCGCAGCCTGCGGGACGTGTTCGGCTGGAGCCGACCCTTCCGGGCGGACCTCCTGCCGGACGGGCTGGTTCGCCTGATGGAGGCGGCGGGAGCACTGGCGCGCGAGGGGGACCTGCTGCGCGCGACGATCCGCCTGTCGAGCCTCGACGACGAGCTCTTCGCCCACTCGGCCTACCCGCCGAGCGCCGCGGACGCGGTCTTCTTCGGGCCCGACACGATGCGCTTCGTCTCGGCCGTGCTGGCGCATCTCGACGAACGCGATCAGCCCGTCCGGCGGGCGGCCGATATCGGCTGCGGCTCCGGGGCGGCCGGGATCGCGGTCGCCAAGCGCCGGCCCGGCGCCGAGACCGTGCTCGTCGACATCAACCCCGCGGCCCTGCGCGCCGCCCGGGTGAATGCCCGGCTCGCGGGCACCGAGGGCGTGGTGACGCGGCGCAGCGATATGCTCCGCGACGTCGAGGGCGACTTCGACCTCATCGTCTCGAACCCGCCCTTCATGATCGACGCCTCGGAGCGCGCCTACCGGCACGGCGGCGGCCCCCTCGGGGCCGGCCTGTCGCTCGCCGTCGTCGAGGCGGCGGCCGAGCGGCTCGCGCCGCGGGGCAGTCTCGTCCTGTTCACCGGCGCGGCGATCGTCGAGGGCGCGGACCCGTTCCGCGAGGCGGCCGGCGCCGCCTGCTCGCGCGCCGGCCTCGACTGGTCCTACCGCGAGTTCGACCCGGACGAATACGGCGAGGAGCTCGACGACCCGGCCTACGGGGAGGTCGAGCGCATCGCCCTCGTCGTCCTGACGGCGACGCGCCCGTGAGCGGCCCCGAGACCGCGAGCGCCGCCGCCGCGGAGCGCGCGGAGTTCCTGCGCGACGCATTGGCCGGCCTGACGGGCCCGGCGAAGTCCGTGCCGGGCAAGTACCTGTGGGACGAGACGGGCTCCGACCTGTTCGACCGGATCTGCGCCAGCGCGGACTACTACCCGACGCGGCAGGAGATGACCCTGCTGCCGCGCGTGGCGGAGGCGGTGGCGCGGCGGGTCGGGCCCGGCGCCACCGTGGTCGAGTTCGGCAGCGGCGCGAGCCGCAAGATCCGCACCCTCCTCGACGCCCTGGAGCGGCCCGCCGGCTACGTCGCCATCGACATCTCCCGCGACTACCTCGAGGCCGCGATCCGGCGGCTCGCGCCGGACTACCCGGCGGTCGAGATGGTCCCGGTCTGCGCCGACTACTCGAAGCCCGTGCGGCTGCCGCTGGAGACGCGGGGGCGCACGATCCTCGGATTCTATCCGGGCACCAGCATCGGCAATTTCACGCCGCGCGAGGCCGTCGCCTTCCTGGAGCGGGCGCGGGCGACGCTCGGCCCGAGCCTCTTCCTCGTCGGCACGGACGGCACGAAGGACCCCGAACGCCTCCGGCGCGCCTACGCGGGGCCGGACGGGCTGATGGCCGCGCTCCACCTCAACCTGCTCGCGCGGCTCGACCGGGATCTCGGGGCCGACCTCGACCCGGGCAACTTCCGCCACGCGATCCGCCTCTGCGGCGACCCGGACCGGGTCGAGGCCCATCTCGTGGCGCGGGCCGGCGCGCGCTACAGCCTCGCGGGCAGGCCCATCGCCTTCGAGCCGGGCGAGAGCATCCGCACCGACACCTCGCACAAGTACGCGCCGGACGCCTTCCGGGCGCTCGCCGAGGAGGCCGGCTGGCGGAGCGCCGAGACCTGGCAGGACGATCTCGGCAGCTTCACGCTGCACCTGCTCCAGGGCTGAGCCCCGCCCGGAACAGCGCCTCGCGGGCCCGGGTTGGCGCAGGAGATCCCTTTCGAGACACGGAGCGATCCGGCATGGCCCAGCAGTTCCCGATCAGCCCGGACAGCCGCGCCGACGATCCCGAGGCCGACCGGGAGCGCGACGACCGCACCCACGAGATCCCCCCCGATCTCGCCTATCGCCGGCTCGCCATCGTCAACGTCGTCTTCGTCGGTGCGGCCGGCGCGGGCGACCGGGGCTGGGTGCTCGTCGACGCGGGAGTGCCGGGCTCGAGGGGAGCCATCGTGCAGGCCGCCGAGGCGCGTTTCGGGGCGGGCGCGCGTCCGGAGGCGATCGTGCTAACGCACGGCCACTTCGACCATGTCGGCGTACTGGCCGACCTCGCCGCGGCGTGGGACGTGCCCGTCTACGCGCACCGGCTGGAGCATCCCTATCTCGACGGGAGCCGGTCCTACCCGGCCCCCGACCCGAGCGTCGGCGGCGGCCTGATGGCGCGCATCTCGCCCCTCTACCCGACGAGCCCCGTCGACGTCTCGGACCGCCTGCGGGCGCTGCCGGAGGACGGCAGCGTCCCCTCGCTGCCCGGCTGGCGCTGGGTCCACACGCCCGGCCACACGGAGGGCCACGTCTCGTTCTGGCGCGAGGCGGATGCGAGCCTGATCGTCGGCGACGCCTTCGTCACGACGGCGCAGGAATCGGCCTACGCGGTGGCCACCCAGGCGCCGGAGGTGCACGGGCCGCCGATGTACCTGACGACAGACTGGACGGCGGCGCGGGATTCCGTGCGCAGGCTCGCCGACCTCGCGCCGGAGCGCGTGATCACCGGCCACGGGCGCCCGCTCGCGGGCCCCGAGATGCGCCGGGCGCTGAGCGCGCTGGCGCAGGATTTCGACGCGGTCGCGGTGCCGCGCCAGGGCCGCTACGTCCCGACCGCCGGCGCGTCGCCGGGCGGGGCGGATCCCGGCCCGTAGCCGGGAGGCGCCCCTTCGCCGTCCCGTCGGCGGGCAAGGCGGCGGGCAAGCCGGCGGGGATGCGGCAGCCGGAACCGTGCTAGGGTCGGGCCATGTCGCGCCCGCCCGCCACGGTCCGCCGCCTCACGGCCGCCGACGTTCCCCTGCTCCGCGCCCTGAACGCCCTGTTCGGCGAAGCCTTCGCCGAGCCCGACACCTACGGCGACGCGCCGCCGGACGACGCCTACCTCGCCGGTCTCCTGTCGCGCGAGCACGTCGTCGTGCTGGCGGCGCTCGCGGGAGAGGCTCCGCTCGGGGGCGAGGCGGTGCTCGGCGGGCTCGTGGCCTACGAGTTCGACAAGGTCGAGCGAGCCCGGCGCGAGGTCTACATCTACGACCTCGCGGTCCGGGCGGACCGGCGCCGGCGCGGCATCGCCACCGCCCTGATCGAGCACCTGCGGGCGATCGCGGGCCGCCGGGGCGCCTGGGTGATCTTCGTCCAGGCCGATCACGGCGACGACCCGGCCATCGCGCTCTACGAGGGCCTCGGCACCCGCGAGGAGGTGCTGCACTTCGACATCCCGGTCGCGGGCGCGCCGGACGGTTCCTGACGCGCGGGCGTCGGCGCGCGTACGGTCGGTTCCCGGGGAGTCCGATTGCTTTATGGTCCTCGCCCCTCGGGCTGGCGCGGCCGCGCAGACGCGGCCGGAGGAGGGGGCATGGCCGTATCGAGATGGGCCGACCAGTCGCAGAACGCGAACCCGGCCGAGATCGCCGCATCGCCGTTCGATCTGCTGATCATCGACCGGGACTGGTTCGACGGCTCCGCCGTCCGCTCCTACTCGGCCTCCGAGGTCACCCAGATGGAGACCCGGCCGGGCGCCGAGCCGCGCCTGATGCTCGCCTACATGAGCGTCGGCGAGGCCTCCGACTGGCGCCTCTACTGGAACTCGGCCTGGGACACGAGCCCGCCCTCGTGGCTCGGGCCCGAGAACCCGAACTGGCCGGGCAGCTTCCAGGTCCGGTACTGGGAGGCGGGCTGGCAGGCGCTGCTACTCGGCTCGCCCGGCGCCTATCTCGACAAGATCCTGGCGGCGGGCTTCGGGGGCGTCTTCCTCGACCTCGTCGACATCTACCAGTCGGGCCTCGCCGCCGAGCGCCCCGACCCCGCCGCCGACATGGTGGCGCTGGTGGGCCGGATCTCGGCCTACGCCAAGGCGCGGGACCCGAACTTCAAGATCTACGTGAACAACGGGGAGGAGCTCCTCCTGAGGCCGGCCTACATGGCGGCCATCGACGGGATCAACAAGGAGAGCCTGTTCTACGGCGTGCCGGGACCGGGCATCGCGAACGATCCCGCCATGGTCAGCTACAGCCTCGGCCTCCTCGACCGGGCGTCCGACGCCGGCAAGACGGTGCTCAACATCGAGTACGTGACGAGCGAGACCCAGATCGCCGACGTGCTGGCGCGGGGCGGGAGCGCGGGCATCGTCTCCTACATCGCCGAGCGCTCGCTGGCGACGCTCGACCAGACCGGCACCACCGGGGCCGACACCCTCACGGGCGGCATCGGCGCCAACCGGCTGACGGGCATCCAGGGCGACGATCTCCTCACGGGCGGCCTCGGCCGCGACATCCTCGACGGCGGCTCGGGCTCGGACACGGCGAGCTTCGCGGAGAAGACGGCGGCCGTGAGCGTAACGCTCGCGGGCAGCATGGTCGTCACGGTCTCGGTCGGCGGCGCGGCCGAGGACACGCTCCGCAACGTCGAGAACGTCCGGGGCGGCTCCGGCGCCGACGCGCTGACGGGAGACGGCCTCGCCAACACCCTGACGGGCAACAACGGCGCCGACACCCTCAAGGGGATGGCGGGCAACGACACCCTGATCGGCGGGGCGGGCAACGACGCGATCGACGGCGGCGCGGGCACCGACCTCGTCGTCTTCTCGGGCAGCCGCGCGCAGTACCAGATCACCGGCTCGGGCGGCAGCCTCACGGTCGCCGACACGCGCGCCGGCGCGGACGGGACCGACCAGGTGCTCAACGCCGAGCGGATCCAGTTCGCCGACCGGACCTACGAGGTCGGCGAACTCGTCCCGATGCCGCCCGCCAACGCCGCCCCGACGCTCACGATCGGTTTCGCCGACGCGGACGGCATCCTGCGCCGGGGCGAGACCACCACTGTCACCTTCGATTTCAGCGAGGCCGTCACGGGCTTCACCCGCAGCGACGTCGCGCTGCCCTCCGGCCTCGGCACACTCGGCACGCTCGTGCAGGACGCGGCCGACCCGACGCTCTACCGGGCGAGCCTCACCCCTGCGAGCAACGCGGCCGGCGACCTGACGGTGAGCGTCGGCAGCGGCTACCAGGACCTCTCGGGCCTCGGCGGGACGGGCGCGGCGCGCGCGCTCCTCGTCAACACGCTGGCGGTCACTGCGGGCAGCGCCGGCAACAACGCGATGACGGGCACCAACCAGGCGAACACCCTCGACGGGCTCGCCGGCCAGGACACGCTGAGCGGCCGCGGCGGCGCCGACTGGCTGTTCGGCGGCGAGGGCAACGACAGCCTGAGCGGCGGCGACGGGAACGACCGGCTGTTCGGCGGAGCCGGCGACGACGGGCTCACCGGCGGCGCCGGGGTCGACCTGTTCGTGGTGAACCAGGCGGCCTTCGGCAACGACCGGATCTCGGATTTCCGCCCGGGCACCGACGACATCGACCTGCGCGCCCTCCATCTCGCCTTCGCCGACATCACCGTCCGGCCGGTCGCGGAGGGCACGCTGATCGGCATCGGCGCGGGCACGATCCTCCTCGCCGGGGTGCAGCCGGCCAGCGTGGCGCAGGGCGATTTCCTGATCTGAGGCGCTGCTGCGGCGCGGGCGCGGATCGGCGTCGGTCCGCGCTGATCTTTTGTCCGCCCGCGCGGTTTCCCCGACGAGTGCCACCGCTCGACAGGGAGATATCCGTGGAGCAGTTCCCCAAGCCGCCCTACCCGGAGCAGCAGCAGGCGATGCCGGGCTCGACCGCCGCCATGAACCCGCGGCCGGACCACGGCGAGACGAGCTACGAGGGCTCCGGCCGGCTCGAGGGCAAGAAGGCGATCATCACGGGCGGGGACAGCGGCATCGGCCGCGCCGTCGCGCTGGCCTTCGCCCGCGAGGGCGCCGACGTCCTGATCTCCTACCTCGACGAGGAGGAGGACGCGCAGGAGACCCGCCGCCTGATCGAGGAGGCGGGCCGCGAGGCCGTGCTGGTGCCGGGCGACATCACCGCTGCCGCCCATTGCCGCGCCATCGTCGAGAAGGCCGTGGCGGCGTTCGGGCGGGTCGACATCCTCGTGAACAACGCCGCTCACCAGGCGACCTTCACGGACCCGGAGGAGATCAGCGACGCGGAGTGGGAGGTGACCTTCGCCACCAACATCCACGCGATGTTCTACCTCACCAAGGCGGCCCTGCCGCACATGAAGCCCGGCGCCGCGATCATCAACACGACCTCGATCAACGCCGATTCTCCGAGCCCGCAGCTCCTCGCCTACGCCACGACGAAGGGCGCGATCCACAACTACACGGCGGGCCTCGCCCAGATGTTGGCGGAGAAGGGCATCCGCGTGAACTGCGTCGCGCCGGGGCCGATCTGGACGCCGCTGATCCCCTCCACCATGCCGCCCGAGAAGGTGAAGAGCTTCGGCGGCAACACCCCGCTCGGCCGTGCCGGCCAGCCGCGGGAGCTGGCGCCGGTCTACGTGATGCTCGCCTCGGACGAGGCGAGCTACGTCACGGGCGCGACGGTGCCGGTGACCGGCGGACGGCCCTTCATGTGACGGGGCCGGGAGGCGGCGCCGTCCCGGGGCCGCCTCCCGGGACGGGGGGCTCAAATTTCCTACCTGCGATTGAACTGTGTCCGTATCTGCATGCTTAAGCTGTCAGTGGTGGGGCCGGCGTAGAGGGTGCCCGCGGGGTGGTGCAGATCTTCCGTCCGGGCGCCGACTCGGTCGCCCGGGTCGTTCTCTCGTCGATCGCCGTGGTGCCGGTGCTCGCCGTCGGGCTCGCCTGCACCCTGTGGCGCTCGCCCTACGCGACCGCCCAGAACGTCGCCCGCGAGCAGCCCGTGCCCTTCAGCCACGAGCACCATGTCGGCGGCCTCGGGATCGACTGCCGCTACTGCCACACCGCGGTGGAGAAGGCGGCCTTCGCGGGGATGCCCCCGACCGAGACCTGCATGAGCTGCCACTCGCAGATCTGGACCAACGCGCCGATGCTCGCCCCCGTCCGCGCGAGCCTCGCCGAGGAGCGGCCGCTCCGGTGGCGGCGGGTGCACGCTCTGCCGGCCTACGTCTATTTCAATCACTCCGTGCACGTGGCCAAGGGCGTCGGCTGCACCACCTGCCACGGGCCGATCGGGACGATGAAGCTCGTCTACCAGGCCGCGCCCCTCACGATGGGCTGGTGCCTCGACTGCCACCGGAACCCGGCCCCGAGCCTGCGCCCGCACGAGGCCGTGTTCGACGTCGCCTGGCAGCCGCCGGCGGACCAGGACGCGGCCGGCGCGCGCCTCGCGAAGGAGCGCCACATCCGCTCGCCGGAGCGGCTCAGCGAGTGCTCGATATGTCATCGCTGAGCGCCCCCAGCCGCCGCGAGGCCCTGCGCCTCCTCGGCGCCGGCATCACGCTGGGCCTCGGCGCCTGCGCCAAGCCCTCCGAGGAGATCGTCCCCTACGTCCGGGCGCCCGAGGAACTGCTGCCGGGCGTGCCGGTGCGCTACGCGACGACGCTGCCCCTCAGCGGCTGGGGCCGCGGCGTGCACGCCATCGCGGTCGACGGGCGGCCGATCAAGATCGAGGGCAACCCGCTGCACCCCGCGAGCCGCGGCGCCACCGACGTGTTCGCCGAGGCCGCAATCCTCGACCTTTACGACCCGGACCGCTCGCGCACGGTCACCGAGCGCGTGAGCGGCATCGCCTCCTGGGAGATGTTCGAGCGCGCGTGGCGGGCCGCGGCGGCCGAGCCGCGCGGGCAGGGCGGGCGCGGCCTGCATCTCCTGACCGGCCGCGTCACCTCGCCGACGCTGGCCCGCCAGATCGCGGCTCTGCGGCGTGCCCTGCCGGAGATGGTCTGGCACGTGCACGAGCCGGTTGACGAGGGGGCCGCCGCGCGGGGCGCGGAGCTCGCCTTCGGCCGCCCCTTGCGGGCCCTGCCGCATCTCGACCGGGCCGAGGTCATCCTGTGCGTCGGCGCCGACCCGCTCGGGCCCGGGCCGGACCAGATCCGGCTCGCGAACGCCCTCGCCGAGCGCCGCCGCGACCCGGACCGCTTCGGCCGCCTCTACGTCGCGGAATCCGCGCCGACCCTCACCGGGATCAAGGCCGACGAGCGGCGCGCGCTGCACCCGCGCATCCTCCCGGGCCTTCTCGTACACGTCGCGAACGCGCTGGGCGCGGGGCTGCCGGCGCCCGGTCTGCCGGATGCCGCGGAGCGCTTCGCCGCGGCGGCCGCCGCCGACCTCGCGGCCCGCGCCGGCCGGGCGCTGGTGCTCGCGGGCCCTCAGCTCGCGTCGGAGCTTCACGCGCTCGCCCACTGGATCAACGCGCGGCTGCGCGCGCCCCTCGACCTCATCGCGCCGCCGGACCGGGGCGAGGCCGCACCCGCCGGCCTCGCGAGCCTGTGCGCCTCGCTCGACGCAGGGGAGGTGGCCTGCCTCGCCATCCTCGACAGCAACCCGGTCCAGACCGCGCCCGCCGACCTCGACGTCGCCCGGCGCCTCGGCCGGGCACGCTTCTGCGTCCATGCGGGCCTCCACGGCGACGAGACCGCCGGCGCCGCGCACTGGCACCTGCCGCTCACGCACGCGCTCGAGAGCTGGTCGGACCTCGCCGCCACCGACGGCACGGCGAGCCTCGTGCAACCGCTGATCCGCCCCCTCTACGGCGGGCGCTCGGTGCACGAGGTGCTGGCCCTCCTCGGCGGCGAGCCCGCCGCCTCGGGCCACGATCTCGTGCGGGAGACCTGGGCGCAGCGCTGGGGGCAGCGCGACTTCGAGGCGCGCTGGCGCCGCAGCCTGCACGACGGGATCGTGGCCGGCAGCGCCGCGGAGCCGGTCGCGGCCGGCGAGCCGCGCCTGCCGGCGCTGCCCGAGCCCCCGGCGGACGGCTTCGTGGTCGAGCTGCGGCCGGACCCGTGCCTGTGGGACGGGCGCCACGCCAACAATGCGTGGCTGCAGGAATGCCCGAAGCCCGTGAGCAAGCAGGTCTGGGGCAACGCGCTGGCGCTGTCGCGCGGGGAGACGGCCCGCCGCGGCCTCAGGGCCGGCGACGTCGTGCGGCTCGGCGCGAACGCCCGCGCCGTCGAGGCGGTGGTCTCCGTCGAGTCCGGCGTCGCGGAGGGCGTCGGCGCCCTCACCCTCGGCTACGGGCGCGAGCGCGCGGGCGCCATCGGCAACGGGATCGGCGCGAACGCCTACCCGCTCGTCACGGCGGCCTCGCCCTGGCTGGCGAGCGGCGTCGAGATGGTCCCGGCCGGCCGGACCGCGCAGGTCCTGCGCACCCAGAACTACGTCGAGGTCGAGGGCGAGACGGGGAAGCTCTTCCGGCAGATCGACCTCGCCGACCTCGCGCGGGCGGAGCCGGGCGGCACCGGCGCCGAGCGGCCGACCCTGCTCGCGCTCTGGCAGGGCGACGCGGACGGGCACGCCTGGGGCATGGTGATCGACACGATGGCCTGCATCGGCTGCAACGCCTGCGTGGTCGCCTGCCAGTCCGAGAACAACGTGCCGGTGGTGGGCCCCGAGGAGATCGCCCGCGGCCGCATGATGCACTGGCTGCGGGTCGACATCTATGATTCCGGCACGCCGGAGGCCCCGCGCGCCGGCTTCCAGCCCGTGCCCTGCATGCACTGCGAGCACGCCCCCTGCGAGCCGGTCTGCCCCGTCGCCGCCTCGGTGCACGACGGCGAGGGCCTCAATTTGCAAGTCTACAACCGCTGCCTCGGGACCCGCTTCTGCCAGGCGAACTGCCCCTACAAGGTCCGGCGCTTCAACTTCTTCGGCTACGCCGACGGCCAGGAATACGCCAATCTCGGCACCGAGCCGGTGCGGGCGCAACGCAACCCGAACGTCACGGTGCGGGCCCGCGGCGTCATGGAGAAATGCACGTACTGCGTGCAGCGCATCGCCGGCGAGCGGCAGGCGGCCGCGCGCGACGGGCGCCCCATGGGCGCGGTCTCGACAGCCTGCCAGTCCGCCTGCCCGACGCGGGCGATCCGCTTCGGCGACCTCGCCCGGCCCGAGGACGGGATCGCGGCCTTCCGCGACGACCCGCGCCACTACGCCCTGCTGGAGGAGCTCAACACGCGGCCCCGCACCACCTACCTCGCGGAACTGCGCGCCCCGAACCCGCAGCTCGCAGGGGATCGCTCGTGAGCGCGCCCCGCCACCAGACCTGGATCGCGGCCGACCGGCTCGGCTACGGCGAGATCACGGCGGCGGTCGCCGACCCGATCCAGAAGCAGGGGGTCGGCCGGGCCTGGGTGATCGCGCTCCTCGGCGTGCTGCCCCTCGTCCTGCTCACCCTCGGCGCCATCGGCGCCGTGCTCCTCGTCGGCATCGGCCTGTCGGGGGTGAACACCACGGTGGTGTGGGGCTTCTCGATCGCCAACTACGTCTGGTGGATCGGCATCGGCAACGCCGGCACGCTGATCTCTTCGATGCTCCTCCTCACCCGGCAGCGCTGGCGAGCCTCCATCAACCGCTTCGCCGAGGCGATGACCCTGTTCGCGGCGGCCATCGCCGGCCTGTTCCCCATCATCCATCTCGGGCGGCCGCTCTACGCCTACTGGCTCGCGCCCTACCCGAACACCATGGACCTGTGGCCGCAATGGCGCTCGGCCCTGGTCTGGGATTTCTGGGCGATCCTCAGCTACCTCCTGTTCTCGGCCGTGTTCTGGTTCACCGGCCTCCTGCCGGACCTCGCCACGATGCGCGACCGGGCCGAGACGCGCACCGGCCGGATGGTCTACGGGGCGCTGGCGCTCGGCTGGCGCAACTCGGCCCGGCACTGGCAGGTCTACGAGACCTTCCACAGGACGATGGCGGCGCTCGCCGTGCCACTCGTCTGCTCGGTGCACTCGATCGTCGGCCTCGACTTCGCCGCGAGCCTGATGCCGGGCTGGCAGGAGAGCCTGTTCCCGCCCTACTTCGTCGTCGGCGCGATGTATTCCGGCTTCGCCATGGTGGTGATGCTCGCGATCGTCATCCGCTGGGGCCTCGGGCTCCAGGCGATGATCACGCCCGCGCATTTCGACGCGATGGCCAAGGTGATGCTCTTCGCGAGCGTCGCGATGACCCTCTCCTACGCCACCGAGTGGTTCATGGCGTGGTACGGCGGCGAGCACGCCGACCGCACGGTCGTCGGATACGTCTTCGCAGGCGACTACCGCTGGCTCTACGCCGGGCTCCTCGTCTGCAACTGCATCGTCCCGCAGGCCCTCTGGCTCTGCTCCGTGAGGGGCAACCTCTGGCTCCTCGCCGCCATCGCGATCCTCATCAATGTGGGGATGTGGCTGGAGCGGATCCTCATCGTCTGGAACACGCTCTCGCACGGCTACGCGATGAGCCTGTGGCGGACCTACCACGTCAGCCTCTACGACCTCGCCATCCTGTTCGGGCCGCTCGGCCTGTTCGTGATGGGCTTCCTCGTCCTGGCGCGCCTCCTGCCGATCGTCTCGATGCACGAGGTCCGGCAGGTGAGCCACGCGGAGGGCGCCGCATGAGCCGGCCGATCCTCGCCGAGTTCGAGACCCCGGAGGCGCTGGTGCGGGCGCTGCGCCTCGCCCGCGCCGAGGGCCACCGCGCCATCGACGCCTTCTCGCCGTTCCCGGTCGAGGATCTGGCCGCGGCCCTCGACCCGCCGCGGGTCCCCGTCCGGCCGATCATGGCGGCGGCCGGCTTCGGGGCGGCGGCCGCGATGTACGCCCTGCAATGGTACGGCGCGGTCCACGACTACCCCCTCAACTCCGGCGGGCGGCCGCTCCATTCCTGGCCGGTCTTCCTGCTGGTTCCCTTCGAGGTCGGGGTGCTCGCCGCCGCCGTCGCGGGCTTCGCCGCTTTCCTGTGGGGCTGCGGCCTGCCGCGCCTGCACCACCCGCTCTTCGCCATGCCGCGCTTCGAGCGGGCGAGCCAGGACCGCTTCCTGCTCCTCGTCGCGCCGCGCGGGCCGGCGGAGGGGCTGCGCCGGACCCTGGAGGAGGCCGGCGCGCGCCTCGTCTCGGACCTGCACGAATGAGCGCGCGCCGGACCCCGACGGGCGCCCGGGCCGGCTGGGCGTGGTGCGCCCTCCTCGCCCTCGGCCTGTCCGCCTGCGACGACCTCTCGATGCGCCTCCAGAAGCGCTACGAGGTCTACGGGCGGGCCGCGCTCTTCCCCGATGGGGCCGAGGCGCGCACGCCGCCCGACGGCGCGGTCGCGGTCGGCGCCCTCGCCCGCGAGGCGGCGCTGCGCGAGGCGCCCCCGGTCGACGCGGCGCTCATGCGGCGCGGGCGACAGCGCTACGAGGCGATCTGCACGCCCTGCCACGGCTATTCCGGCCACGGGGACGGCATGATCGTGCGCCGCGGCTTCCCGGCGCCGCCCTCCTTCCACGAGGAGCGCCTGCGTGCCGCCCCCGCCGGCTACGTCGTCTCGGTGATCACGCGGGGCTACGGCGCGATGTACCCCTACGCCGCCCGCGTCGAGCCCCGCGACCGCTGGGCCATCGCCGCCTACATCCGCGCGCTCCAGCTCGCCCAGGGCGCGCGTCTCGCCGAGATCCCGGGCCTCGCGGAGCGGCTGCCGTGACGGAGGCCCTCGCCCGCGGCTGGCTCGTCGCCTGGATCGCCTGGAGCGCGGTGCCCGTGGGCAGCCTCGTGCTGATCCTCGTCCACGCCGTCACCGGCGGGCGCTGGGGCGAGACGCTGGCGCCCGCGCTGCGGCCCGCCGCCGCCCTGGTGCCGCTCGCGGCCCTCGCCTTCCTCGGCGTGGCGCTCGGTCTGCCCGCCGACTATCCCTGGGCGAGCGGCGGGGGCCACGCGAAGCCCGACGTGCTGCGGCTCTACCTGAACCCGGCGCTGTTCCTCCTCCGGGCGGCCGTGACGCTCGCCGGCTGGTCCTTCCTCGCGCTCCTCGTCCTGAGGGGGCGCCCGGGCAAGCTCGCGGCGGGGCTCGGACTCGCCTTCTACGGGCTGACGATCAGCCTCGTCTCGGTCGACTGGATCCTGTCCGTGGAGCCGGGCTTCACCTCCTCGGCCTTCGCGGCGGAGATCGCGCTGCACCAGATCCTCGCGGGCCTCGCCTTCGCGGCGGTGGCGAGCCCGAAGGGCCTCGACGCGAGGCGCGCGCGAGACCTCGCGGGCCTCCTCCTCGCGACGCTGCTCGGCGTCCTCTACATGGGCCTGATGTCCTACATCGTGGCGTGGTACGGCGACCTGCCGCCGAAGGCCGCGTGGTACCTGAAGCGCGGGGACGGCGCCTGGGCCGGCGTGCTCGCGGCCGCCTTCGTCGCGGGCGGCGCTCTGCCCTTCGGGATGCTGCTGTTCTCGGCCGTGCGGGCGAGCCCGGCGACGCTGCGCGTCGTCGGCCTCCTCGTCCTCGTCGGCCTCGCCCTGCACGCCGCGTGGTTCGTGCTGCCGGCCTACGGCGCGGGGGCGGGGCCCGCCGCGGCTCTCGGCCTCGCCTGCCTCGCCGGGTTCGGCATCGCCTCGGCCCTCCTCCTGCGGCGCCTCGGGCGCCGCGCGTCGGGGAGGCTGCGGCATGCCTGAGGCGGCGCGGGGCCAGCTCCACACGCGGGTCCACGACGACGCGGTCGGCCACGCGCCGCCCGGCACCGAGGCGCCCGGCACCATCGCCGTGCGGCCCGTGCTGATCACCGGCGCCTGCATCGCCGCCTTCGCGGCGGCGACGCTCGTCGGGCTGCACCTCTACTACCGGAGCGAGGTCACCGGCCCGCTGCATCAGGCCCCGCGCGACTTTCCCGAGCCGCGCCTCCAGTCGAACCCGCAGCGCGACCTCGCGCGGATGCGCGCGGAGGAGCGGGCGCGACTGGAGGGCTTCGGCTGGGTCGACCGGGAGCGGGGCATCGCCCGCATCCCCGTCACGGAGGCGATGCGGATCCTCGCGGAGCGGGGTGCCGGCGCCTACGCCGCCCCCGTCCAGCCCGAGGTGACGCCGGAGCCCGGCAGCCGCGGCGGCGCCGGCGAGGCGGGAGGGCCCCGCTGATGCTCGCCTGGCTCATGCCGGAGCAGGCCTCCGTCCAGGCGCCGCGGGTCGACGCGATCTTCCTCGCGCTCACGGCGATCTCGGGCGCCATCGTCCTCCTCGTCGTCGGCCTCGTCGTCGCCTTCTCGATCCGCTTCCGCCGCGGCTCGAAGGCGAACCGGGACGCGCTGCCGAGCCTCGTCGCCCGCGAGTTCGAGATCGGCTGGACCGCCGCGACCCTGTTCGTGTTCGTGTTCATCTTCTGGTGGGCGGCCTCGGCGGAGATCCGCGCCTACGTCGCGCCCAAGGACGCGATCGAGGTCCACGTCGTCGCCAAGCAGTGGATGTGGAAGACCCAGAGCTCGAACGGCGCCCGCGAGATCAACGAGCTGCACGTCCCGGTCGGGGCGCCGGTGCGCCTGATCCTGACCTCGCAGGACGTGATCCACTCCTTCTACGTGCCCGCCTTCCGCCTGAAGCGGGACGCGCTGCCCGGCCAGCAGACCGAGACGTGGTTCAAGGCCACCAAGACCGGCACCTTCCACCTGCTCTGCACCGAGTATTGCGGCACCGACCACGCCCGCATGCTCGGCCGCATCGTCGTGATGGAGCCGGAGGACTACGCGCGCTGGCTCTCGGCCCAGCCCGAGGGCGACGACCTCGCGCATGCGGGCGAGCGGCTCTTCGCGGAGCGCGGCTGCGCCGGCTGCCACGCGCCGGGATCCGGCGTGCACGCGCCCGGCCTCGCCGGCCTCTGGGGCCGCGAGATCCCGCTCGCGGGCGGCCGCACCGCGACCGTCGACGGCGCCTACGTGCGGGACTCGATCCTGCAGCCGAAGCGCGACGTGGCGGCCGGCTACGAGCCGATCATGCCGAGCTACGACGGCCTGCTCTCGGACGGCGAGATCCAGGAGCTCACGGCCTATATCCGCGCCCTCGGCGCCGGACCGCGGGCGAGCCGCACCCCCGGCCGGCCGCCGCTCTCCTCCCGCGTGCCCGGCGCGGCCCGGGACCGCAGCCCGGCGATGGTGCCGGGCGCCCCCGTCGACGACGGCCCGGCCCCCGCCGGCGCCGCGACGCGGCCGTGAGCCGCCAGAGACAGGACGTGCCCCGATGAGCGCAGGCCTCGCCGAGAGCCCCACCGCCCTGGCCGACCGCGGCGAGCTCGCCCTCGGCCTGCCCGAGAGCTATCTCGCGGCGGGCCACACCCTGGGATCGTGGCTGACCTCCACCGACCACAAGCGCATCGCGATCCTCTACGCGATCTCGATCACGGTGTTCTTCTTCCTCGGGGGCGCGGCCGCCACGATGGTGCGCCTGGAGCTGTTCACGCCGAAGGCCGACGTCGTCGGGGCCGACACCTACAACAAGCTCTTCACGCTGCACGGCGTGATCATGGTCTGGTTCTTCCTGATCCCGTCGATCCCGACGACGCTCGGCAACTTCCTGCTGCCGCTGATGATCGGCGCGCGGGACATGGCCTTCCCCAAGCTCAACCTCGCCAGCTGGTATCTCAACATCCTCGGGGGGCTGCTCACCGCCTCGGCCATGCTGGCGGGCGGGATCGACACGGGCTGGACCTTCTACGTGCCCTACGCGACCGTGTTCTCGAACAGCGCGGTCTCGCTCGGGGTGCTCGGCGTCTTCGTCTCCGGCTTCTCGACCATCGCCACGGGCGTCAACGTCATCGCCACGACCCACACCCTGCGGGCGCCCGGCATGACGTGGTTCCGCCTGCCGCTCTTCGTCTGGGCCCTGTACACGACGAGCCTGATCTTCGTGCTCGCCACGCCCGTGCTCGCCGTGACGCTCCTCCTCGTCGTGGCCGAGCGCGCCTTCGACCTGCCGATCTTCGATCCGGCCCGGGGCGGCGACCCGATCCTGTTCCAGCACCTGTTCTGGTTCTACTCGCACCCGGCCGTCTACATCATGATCCTGCCCGCCATGGGCGTGATCTCGGAGGTGATCACCTGCTTCGCGCGGCGGCGCGTCTTCGGCTACACCTTCATGGTCTACGCGCTCCTGGCCATCGCGGTGATCGGGTTCTTCACCTGGGGCCACCACATGTTCACCTCGGGGATGTCGCCCTTCGCGGCGCTCGTCTTCTCGTTCCTGTCCTTCATCGTGGCGGTGCCCTCGGCCATCAAGGTCTTCAACTGGACGGCCACGCTCTATCGCGGCCAGATCGGCTTCGAATCCCCGATGCTCTACGCGCTCGGCTTCGTCGGCCTGTTCACGGTCGGCGGGCTGACGGGCCTGTTCCTCGCCTCCGTCCCGATCGACGTGCACGTGCAGGACACCTACTTCGTCGTGGCGCACTTCCACTACATCATGGTCGGCGCCTCGGTGTCGGCCTACTTCGCCGGCCTGCACTTCTGGTGGCCGAAGGTGACGGGCCGGATGTACCCGGAGACCTGGGCGAAGTTCGCCGCGATCCTGATGTTCTTCGGCTTCAACCTGACCTTCTTCCCGCAGTTCATCGCGGGCTACCTCGGCATGCCGCGGCGCTACCACGTCTACCCGCCGGAGTTCCAGATCTGGAACGTGCTCTCCTCCTCGGGCGCGGCGGTGCTCGCGGTCGCCTACCTCATGCCGCTCGGCTACCTGACCTGGTCGGTCCTCTTCGGGGAGCGCGCCCGCAACGACCCCTGGAACGCCTCGGGCCTCGAGTGGCGCACGACCTCGCCCCCGCCGCGCGAGAACTTCCTCGGTAAGCCCGAGGTGCTGGCCGAGCCCTACAACTATCACCCGGAGGGGGCGCCGCCGGTCAAGGACCAGCCCCGCATCCCGGCGCAGGGCTCGCTGACGTGAGCGCGGCGGAGAAGCTCCTGCTGCGCGAGCCCTGGGACGGGCTGGGGCTGCCCGAGGAGAGCGCCCTGGCGCGCCAGCGCGCGGGCGCCACCTTCGGGATCTGGATCTTCATCGCCAGCGAGGTGCTGTTCTTCGGCGCGATCATCCTCCTCTACACGGTGATGCGCCTCGAGCACCCGGACGCCTTCGCGGCGGCGGCGCGCGAGACGAACCTCGTCTACGGGACGCTCAACACCGCGCTCCTCCTCACGAGCGGGATGCTCGCGGCGGTGGCCTCGCGGATGAACGAGGGGGCGGGCGCGCGGCGGACCGTCCTGTGGTGCCTTGCCGCCACCGCCGGCCTCGGCCTCGCCTTCCTCGCCGTGAAGGGGATCGAGTACCGCGAGGATATCGGCAGGCACCTCGTGCCGGGGCCCGGCTTCCCGCTGCCGCAGCCGCCCGCGCAGCTCTTCTTCGCGGTCTACTGGTTCGCGACCGCGATCCACGGCATCCACCTCGCGATCGGCATCGGCCTCGTCGCGCGGCTGGCCATCCTGGGCTGGCGCGATCCCGCCTTCCTGCCCGACAACCCGCAGGTCGAGGTCAGCCTGCTCTACTGGGGCTTCGTCGACATCGTGTGGATCTTCCTCTACCCGCTGCTCTACCTGCCCGGACGTGCCGGATGAGCGCCGGGCCCACCCCTCCGGCACCCTCGGGGGCCCGCATCTGGCGCCGGGCGCTCCTGGTCTGGGCCGGCCTGATCCTGCTCCTCGGGCTCAGCTGCCTTGCCGCCTGGGCGCCCCTCGGCGGCTGGACGAGCGCCGTCAACCTCGGGCTCGCAGCGACGCAGGCTGCGCTCGTCGCGGTCCTGTTCATGCGCCTCGACGAGGCCGGCCCGCTGGTGCGCCTCACCGCCGCCTGCGGCCTGTTCTGGCTGGCGATCCTGTTCACGCTCTGCCTCACCGACGTCCTGAGCCGCCTCGCGAACGCCTGAGCGGCAGGGTCGGGATCCGCCCCGCCCCCTGTGCTAGAAGCGATCCGGGGCGCTCGCACGCCGGGAGCGTCGTGGCCGGACGCGTCGAGACCATGTCGCACACGAATACGGAACGCCCGGCCGCGACGGTGCGGCCCGGCCACAGCCGGGCGCCGCGCCGCCGCGCGGGAGCCGCGCGTCGCGGCCTGCTTGCCGTCCTCCTGCCTCTCGCCGCGCTCGTCGCGCCGGCCCGGGCCGAGCCCGATGCGCAGCCCTTCACGGCCGCCTACGACCTGCGCTTCCTCGGCCTGTCCGTCGGGCAGGCGACGCTCACCCTCGATCGCGATCCGGCGGGGGGGCGCTACGGCCTCGATCTCGCGGCCTCCCTCCGGGGGCTCGTCGGCTTCTTCGTCGAGGGCGCGGGCACGGCGCGCGCGTCCGGCCGCATCGGTCCGGCGGGCGCGCAGCCGGCCGCCTTCGACGTCGACAGCCGTTACGCCGGCAAGCCGATCCGCGTCGCGATGCGGCTCGAACGGGGCGGCGTGCGGAGCCTGACGCTCGAACCGGAGCCCACGCCGCGGCCCGACCGGGTCCCGCTCGCGCCCAAGGACCGGACCGGCATCATCGACCGCTGAGCGCGCTGGCGGTGCCCCTCGGCGACGTACCGCTCGACGCCGCCCTCTGCGAGCGGCGGATCCCGGTCTTCGACGGCGCCACCCGGGCCGACCTCGTGCTCTCCCGCGGCGCCCTCGTGACCGTGCAGGAGGGGCCCTATCGCGGCCCCGCGCTCGATTGCCGCGTCCGCTGGGTGCCGATCGCCGGGCACCGGGCGAACGGCCCGACGGTCCGCCGCATGGCCGGGAACGACGCGATGCGCGTGCGCCTCGCCCCCGTGCCCGGCGGCGCGCTCCTGCTGCCGCTTTCGATCGGCGTCGCCACGGGCTGGGGCGATGTCCGCATCGAGGCGACGGGCTGGGGAAGCGGCGTGGGGGCCGCGGCCGCGCGGACCCCGGAATCCGGGCGGGCCAGCGTCCGCGTCAGCCTGCCGCGCGCGCCCTAGGGATCAGGGGCGGTGGAGATGGCATTTCTCCCGCAGCAACGCGATCAGGTCATCCATCTGGCGATCGATCTCCGTGGATTTCTGCCAGATCGGGACGTGCGCGTAGGAAGCGGGAATGACCGTCTCGGCGTAGCCTGTGGTGAAGACCACCGAGACGTTGCGGTCCCGCAGGATGTCGACGACGGAGTAGCTGAGCTCGCCCCTGAGATTGATGTCGAGGAGCGCCACGTCGAGCGGCCGCGACCGGGCCAGCGCCTCGGCCTCCGACAGGGTCCCCACGGGGCCGACCACCTCCGCCCCGTGGGCGGAAAGCGCCTGCGCCACGTCGTCGGCGAGGAAGTACTCGTCCTCCACCACGAGCACGCGGCAGCGTGCGAGGTTTTCGGAGCGGGAGGATATGGACATCGGACTCTCCTCGGCGCGTGGCCTGCACAAACAGGGCGTGCATTGTGCCGTGGAAGCTCGTAGCTATGGCCGGCGAGACCTTCGGCAAGGGAACGGCACCGGCCCCGGCGAGACGGGCACCGGTTCGTCATGGAGGCAGCGCTGGAGCCGGTGGACGCTGATCTGCGCCTGAGCTTGGAGAAGGCGGACGCCCGGGCGGCCGAGGCCGAGCGGCGCCTGGCCGAGGCCGATTGGCGCTGTGCCGAGCTCCAGCACCAGCTCCACAACACCCTGGCCGTCATCCGCTCCGTCGTGCGCCGTTCGGCCGAGACGGGGGAGAGCGTCGAGGATTACGCCATGCATCTCGACGGGCGGCTCTCCGCCCTCGGGCGGGTGCAGGGGGCGGTCGCGGCCGACCCGCAGATGCGGCTCGACCTCCACTCGCTGATCTCGGACGAGCTGCTCTCCTTCCACGCCAAGGAGGGCGAGCAGGTCCAGCTGATCGGCCCCCAGATCCTGCTGCAGCTGCGCGCCGCGGGCACGCTCGGCCTCGCCTTCCACGAGCTGGCCACGAACGCGGTGAAGTTCGGCGCACTGACGCGGCCCGAGGGCCGCGTCACGGTCTCCTGGCGGATCGCCCCCGCGTCCGAGCCGCGCCTCGTGATCGACTGGGCCGAGCGGGGCGGGCCCGGGGTCGCGCCACCGGCCCGGAAGGGCTTCGGCCAGACCCTGTTCGACCGCGTCCTGCCCTACGAGCTGAAGGCGGAGTGCGCCCTGAGCTTCGGGGCGGGCGGCGTGCGCTGCCGGATCGACCTGCCGTTCACGCCGCGGATCGCGGCCGAACCCTGAAACGCGAGGGTGTTCGGGCGGCAACGCGGCGCGCCTCAGGGCCGGGCACCCGGGAGCGGAGCCCGACGCGGCCCGGCCCTAGCGGCCCGGCAGCGTCGTGCTGAACCTGTGCTCCAGGGCCACGGCGCCGGCGCGGCTCACCCGGTAGGTCGCCGTGTAGGTCCCGGCCGGAAAGCCCCCCTCCGGGCGCCTGCGCCCGACGAAGACCAGGGACTGCGCCCGGGGCCGCGCGAGGGCCGGTTCGGCGGTCTGCGCGACCGGGCGGCCGTCCGGGCCTTCGAGGACGAGGCTCTGCACGTCGCCCGCGTCGAGGCCGATCGCGCGGACATACGCGACGAGGGCCGGCGCGTCCGGCCCGGCGGATCCCGCCGTCTCCGCCTCCACCGCCTCCATCGTCACGGGCCCCCCCGAGAAGCCGGCGTTGAGCACCGTCCCGGCGTGGTAGGCGAGCCTGTCGCGCAGGTCCGCCTCCCACAGGCTGTCCCGGGCGGGCCCCGCCGCCGCCGCGCAGCCCGAGGGGCCGGGCTCCGGCGCGAACGGGTCCACCGTGCGGCCCTCCCGACGCAGGGTGAAGTGGAGATGGGGGAACTCGCTCGCGCCCGAGAGTCCGGCCTGTCCGAGGGGCTGGCCGGCGGCGACGCCGTCGCCGGGGCGTACCCTGAGGCTGCCGCGGGCGAGATGGCAGTACTGGCTCTCGTAGCCGTCCGCGTGGCCCACCACGAGGCCGTTGCCGCACTCGACGCCGGCGACCTTCTCCACGCCCGTCTCGCGCACGGAAACGTCCGGCGCGTCGTTTCGGGTGCGCAGCACGCGCCCGGCGGCCGCTGCGAGCACCGTCCCGGCGGGGCCGCTCTCCTGCACCCGGGTCGGCAGCCGGAAATCGGTGCCGTCATGGCCCTCATAGGTGCGGCTGCCGCAGGTGTAGTCGCGGATGCCCGGCCCGGGATCGCGGTCGACGTAGTACTGCACGAAGCAGGTCACCCCCGGCTCGCAGGCGAGCGGCAGGCGCAGCCGGAAACCCTCCGGCCACGCGGGTGAGGGGCAGAGGGCGAGGGCGACGAGGGGCAGGGCGATGCGCGCCGGCGCCATGGCAGCTCGCAGGTTCGCCGCCGGCCCTGCCGGGATCTCTCGGGCGGAGATCCGGGCAGGCCGGCGGTGGGTCAACGCGAGCGGAGCGGGACGGTTCGTCGGCGCGGGCGGGGGCGCAGAACCGTGCGGTGCCGGCACCGGGGCGCGCAGAGACCCTGTCGGCCGTGATCGCCGCTCAGCCCCCCTCCCGCAGGCCGACGAGGTTGAAGGCCGTGACCGGGCGGTGGAAGCCCTTGAGGGTGAGCGGCCCGAGCGGCTCGGTCTCCGCGAAGGGCTCGGCCAGGGCCTGGAGGCGCTGGCTGAGGAGGATCTGCCCCGGCGAAGCCTCGTCGCAGAGCCGGGAGGCGAGGTTGGTGACGCTGCCGAGCGCCCCGTACTCGCGGCGCCCCTCGAAGCCGAACTGGCCGAGCGTGGCGTAGCCGGCGGCGATGCCGATGCCGAAGCCGATCTCGTAGCCGCGCCGCTGCCAGTCGCCGGAGAGGGCGCCGAGCCGCTCGCGCAGGTCGAGGGCCATCGCGAGGGCCCGGCGGGGATGGTCGGGGCAGGGGACCGGATCGTTGAAGTAGACCATGATCCCGTCGCCCGCGAAGTGCTCCAGCGTGCCCTCGTGGCGGACGATGCTGGCCCCGACGAGGGCGTGGTAGGCGCGCAGCACCTCCAGGGCGTCCTCGGGCGCGGCCGTGTCCGTGAAGGCGGTGAAGCCGCGCAGGTCGCAGAAGACCACGGTGATCTCGCGGCGGTGGGTCTCGAGCAGCCTGCCCTCGGTCTCCGTCGAGGCGACGAGGTCGGCGATCTGCGGGGACAGGAAGCGGCGCAGGCGCCCGATCCGCTCGATCTCCTGCACCTGCTCGGCGATGCGGGTCTCGAGATCCGCGTTGCAGCGGGCGAGCTCCGCCCGCTGCGCCTCCAGTTCCTCGGCCTGGCGCCGCACCGTGTCGGTGAGCGCCTTGACGCGCAGCATGGCGCGCACCCGTGCCATCAGGGCGGCGTGCTCGTAGGGCTTGGCGAGGTAGTCGTCGCCGCCCGCATCGAGGCCCGCCACCACGTCCCGCGTCTCAGCGCGAGCGGTGAGCAGGATCACCGGGATGAAGCAGAGATGCGGGTCCTCCTTGAGGATGCGCAGGACGTCGATGCCGCTGAGCTTCGGCATCATCACATCGAGGAGGATCAGGTCCGGCATCGCCTCGCGGGCGAGCGCGAGTCCGGCCTCCCCGTCCGGCGCCGTCAGCACCGCGTAGCCCGCCGCCTCCAGGCGGATGCGCAGGATCTCCAGATTCTCCGGCGCGTCGTCGACGGCGAGGATGCGGGCGGTCACGGGCGGGCGCCTCCGGCCTCCGCCCCATCGTGCAGGATCTCGCGCACCAGCGCGAGGATCTTGCGGGGGCTAAAGGGCTTGGCGACGTAGCCGTCGCAGCCGGCGTCGAGCGCCTTACCCTCGTCGCCGGACAGGGCGTAGGAGGTCACCGCCACGACCGGGATGTGACGCGTGGCCGGGTCGGCCTTCAGCCGGCGCGTGGCCTCGTAGCCGTCGATCACGGGGAGCTGGATGTCCATCAGGACGAGGTCCGGCCGCTCCTGGAGCGCCAGCGCCACGCCGCTGCCGCCGTCCGTCGCCTCCAGGAGGTCGTAGCCGGCGACCGTGAGCAGGTCGCGCAGGATGCGCCGGTTGTCCTCGGTGTCCTCGACGATGAGGATGCGCTTCGTCATGCGGCCTGCTTCTCCTCGCTGGCGCGGACCGGCAGATGGACCCGGAAGACGGCGCCGTGGCCGGGCTCCGACTCGACCTCGATGCGGCCGCCGTGGAGCATCACGAGCTTGCGCGCGATCGACAGGCCGAGGCCGGTGCCGCCCTGCTTGCGCGTGCTGGAACTGTCGATCTGCTGGAACTCGTCGAAGATGCGGCCCTGGTCGGCCACAGCGATCCCGGGCCCGGTATCGGCGACGCTGAGGGTGAACCACGCATCGGAGGCGGCGGCGCTGACGCGGACCTCGCCGGCCTCCGTGAACTTGATGGCGTTGCCCACGAGGTTCATCAGCACCTGGGTCAGGCGCCGCTCGTCGCCCTGGCCGACCGGCAGCCCCTCCGCGACCTCGGTGGTCAGCGCGATCTTCTTGCCCTGGGCCAGCGAGGAGGCGGCCGCGACCACCTGCTCGATCATCGCAGGCATCGAGTAGTCCTGGATGCTGAGCGTCAGCGAGCCGGCCTCGATCTTGGTGAAGTCGAGCACGTCGTTGATCAGGCTGAGGAGGTGGCGCCCGTTGATCTGGATGCGCTCCAGAGCGTCGAGCGCCTTGTCGCTCAAGGGGCCGTAGAGGCCGTCGACCAGCAGTTCGGAGTAGCCGAGCACGGCGTTGAGCGGCGTGCGCAGCTCGTGGCTCATGTTGGCGAAGAAGTGCGTCTTGTGCCGGTCCGCGGCGGCGAGCTCTCGGTTCTTCTCGTCGACCTCCTGGAACAGGCGCGCGTTGCGGATCGCCAGGGCCGCCTGGTGGGCGAAGCTCTGCAGCACGTCCGGCGAGGCCGACTGGGCGGCTCGCGCGTCCCGCAGGACGAGGACGAGGCCGAGGGGGCCCTCCGCGTCGGAGAGCGGCAGGGCGAGGCCGGCGGACAGGCCCGCCGCCAGCGCCGCGGCGCGGCCGGGAAACCACGTCGCCTCGGCGAGATCGGGCAGGGCGAGCGCCCCGCGTGCGGCGGGATCTCCCGATCCCGGCAGGGAGGCGGGGGCGAGCTCGGCGCCCGCCTCCGGCGCGTCCTCCGGCCAGCCCCGCGCGGCGGCGAGGGCGTAGCGTCCGCTCGCTCCGTCGCGGAGATAGACCAGACTCGCCCGGGCCCCCGTCAGGGCGGCGGCGCGGGCGGCGATGGCGGCCGTCACGGCGTCGAGCTTCAGGGAGGCCACGATCGCCCGGCCGGTCTCCTCCAGGGCGCGCAGCTCGCTCACCGAGTGGGCGAGATCGCGGGTGCGCTTCTCGATCTCGACCTCCAGGCGCCCGTAGGAGCCGGACAGCTCGTCGGCCATGCGGTTGAAGGCGTCGGCCAGCGCCTCGAACTCGTCGCCGCTGCGGATCGCGATGCGGTGATCGAAGCGGTTGGCGGCGAGGTGCTCGGCGCCCGCGTGGAGAGCCCGGATCGGGACGACCATCCGGCGGGCCAGCACGAGGCTCGCGCAGATCGCCACGACGAGGCCGAAGGCGAACAGCCAGGCGAGCCGGATCAGGAGTTCGCGGATCGGCGCCAGCGCCTCGGGCAGCGGCTGCTCGACCACGATCGCGGCGGGCAGCGCCCCCACCGGCCTGTCGGTGCGCAGCACGTAGCGCCCGTCGGGGCTCTGCCCGAACCGGCCGGCCGGCGCGCCGGCGGCACCCTCGCCCGCCCGCGGCACTTCGGCCCCGAGGGCGACCGGGCTGGCGCCGGTACGGCCGAGGACCCGGCCCTCGGTGTCGACGAGGTAGGCGTAGCTCCCGCTTCCGGGCGTGGCGGAGGGCAGGGCGCCCGCCAGCGGCTCCAGGCTGACCTCGGCGACGGTGACCGCCTGCTCGGGCCAGGCGTGGGCGACGACGAGGGCGGCGTGGGGGCGGCCATCCCGGACGTCCGGCCTGCCGAAGCCCGGCCGCGTCGGGAACGGCGCCTCGGCCGGCGGGCCGGCGCCCGGCCGGCCCGTGCGGACCTGCGCCTTGCCGGAGGCGTCCACGAAGGCCAGCGCCAGCACGCCGGGCGCCTGCTGCAGCAGCAGGTCGTAATCGTCCCGGTGCTGCTCGAGGGTGATGGCGCTCGCCCGGGTCACCCAGCTCACCTGCCGCTCGATCTCGCCGAGCGCCGTCTCGACCGCCCGCTCCGCCTCCTGCGCGTAGTCCGCCTGCGCGCGAGCCACCGCCCGCACCGTCTCGCGGTAGAGGATCCAGGTCTCGACGCCGGCATTGATCGACAGGACGAGGGCGACGAGGCTGACGAGCGTCAGCACGTACTTCCGGAACAGGCTGCGATGCCAGGACAGGCGCGCGGGCAAAGTCGCCGTGAGCCGGGCGCGCAGGCTCATGCGGCGGCTCCGTCCGCACGCGGCGGCAGGCCGGATGCGCGCGGCCCTCTCATCGGCCCCTCCGCCCCAGGCCGGCGATCCTGCCGGCCCGCGACTGTCGGCTCGGGAGGAGGCGGGCGAAAATAACATTCGTGAAGGAGGAGGGGGGCCCGCGTTCCTAGGCTCGGCCGCCGGAGTTCGTTCGGATTCCCTGCCGATTCCCTGAAGGGCGGGCCGCCATGAGCAAGGGTTCCGATTTCGGATTGCTGCTGCGGCTGAACCCGCTCTTCGCGGATCTCGGGCCCGAGATCGCGGCCACGCTCGCCGCCATGAGCACGACGCGCTCGCTCCGGGCCGGCGACGTGCTGTTCCGCGAGCACGACCCGGGCGACGCGCTCTACGGCATTCGCCGGGGGGAGGTGCGGATCGAGACCGGTACGGCCTCCGGCAAGCGCCTCGTGCTCAACACGCTGGGCTCCGGCGACGTGTTCGGCGAGATCGCGCTCCTCGACGGCCGCCCGCGCACCGCCGATGCCGTCGCGGTGGAGCCGACCGACCTGTTCGTCCTGCGCCGGGCGGACCTCCTCGCCTACCTCGCGCGGGAGCCCGGCATCGCGATCAAGCTGATCGAGCTCCTGTGCGCCCGGGTCCGCTACATCGCGGGGCAGATGAACGAGATGACGGTGCTGCCGCTCTCGACGCGGCTGGCGCGCCGCCTCACCGTGCTCGCGGCGGATTTCGGCAGCGAGATCCAGATCTCGCAGGAGCAGCTCGGCGCCTACGTGGGCAGCACCCGCGAGAGCGTGAACCGTCAGCTCCAGGCGTGGCGCAGGGCCGGTCATCTCGACCTTCGGCGGGGCTGCATCATGCTGCGGGACAAGGCGGCGCTCTCGCGCGAGGCCGCCCTCCTCGACGCGGACGAGGAGGGCTGGTGAGGGGTGAGGCGCGTCGCGCTCACGGCAGGACGCGCACCACGCGGAAGCCGTTCGCGTAGTAGCGGACGTCCGCGTCGTAGCGGAAGCGGGCGCTCGGCTTCACGTAGGCCGCGGAGCTGTCGAACGAGCCGCCGCGCAGCACCCGCTGGCCGCAGGCGCCGCGGAGCCACGGAGCCCCCTCCGGGGACGCGCTCCGATAATCGTCGCTCCAGCAATCCTCGACCCACTCGGCCGCGTTGCCGGCCATGTCGAACAGGCCGAACCCGTTCGGCGCGAACCGGCCCGCGTCGAGGATCTGCTCGTCCTGCCCCGGGCGGCACTCGCGGCAATTCGCCTTGCCGGCGCCGATCTGCGCGCCCCAGGCATAGGCCGTGCGGGCGCCGCCGCGGGCGGCGTACTCCCACTCGGCCTCGCTCGGCAGGCGGTAGCTCTGCCGGGTCTTGCCCGAGAGCCAGCCGACGTAGTCCTTGGCGTCGTACCAGCTCACGTTCGTGACCGGCCGCGCGCCGGAGCCGCCGCCGGGCGGCCGGTACTTGCAGGCGCCGCTCTCGACGCACTGGTTCCACTGGTCGACCGTGATCTCGGTGGCCGACATGGCGAAGGGCTTGGCGAAGGTGACCTTGTGCACCGGGCGGTCGAAGGGGGTGGAGCCCGAACCCATCTCGAAGCTGCCCGCGGGCAGCACCACCATCTCGGGGCAGTCGCCGCAATCGCGCAGGGTCTCGCCCCGCTGCGGGCCGGGCTTGGGCGGCGAGATCGCTGCAGTGGCCTGGACCGGCGGCGGGGCGGGAGCGGGCGTGGCGGCCGCCGGCGGCGGCGCGACCGGAGCGGGCGGAGGCGGCGCCACGGCCGGAGCGGGTGCGGGTGGAGCGGGTGCGGGCAGCGCCTGGGGCGGCGTGTTCAGGGCCATGGTTCGGGCGCGGGGCGCCCGGGCCGGGGCGGCGTCCGGCTCCGGCGCGCGCGGGCCGGGGCCCGCAGCGGCACCCGAGGCCCCGCTCGGCTTGGCGACGTGGAATTCCTCGATCAGCGAGGAGGACACCCAGGGAACCTGTTCGGTGTTCGAGGCCCGCGAGACGCCCATCCGCGTGTGCGCGAAGGCCTCCTCGGCGCTGAGGTTCGGGGTGCGCAATTCCTTCACGAGCTCGCCCATGAACAGGCTCGGCTCGCCGGCGGGCTCGCGCACCAGCTTGCCCGGCGGGGCGGCGAGGAGCACGAGCGTCCCCTCCGGCGTGTCGACGGGGGCGAGGCCCGCCCAGGAGGCGCGGAAGCGGCGCTCGTACGGGTTCTCCCGGGCGGCGTCGACGACGGCGATCTTCACCCGCGCCCCGCGCCGGTTCATCTCGGCCAGCACCCCGTCGAGGCTGACCCCCTCCTTGCGCACCTCCGTGTCGGACCAGATCTGGGCGTTGACGGGCAGCAGGAAGGTCTGCCGGTTCACCTGGATGCCGTAGCCCCCGAAATACAGGAACGCCGCCGAGCCGGCGTTGATCTTGCCGTAGAAGCCGTCGAGCACCGTCTGCATGTCCTCGCGGGTGACGTTCTCCCGCAGGTCCACGTCGAACTCGTGGCGCCGCAACTCGTCGGCGAGGAGGCGCGCGTCCCGGCCGACCGCGGCGAGCGGCGCCTTCGCGTCCGGGTAGCGCGCGTTGGCGATCAGGAGCGCGAAGCGGCGTCCCGCCCCGATCGTCGCCTGCGCGGCGGCCGGCGCGGCGAACAGGGGCAGGGCGACCATCACCAGGCAGGCGAGCAGAAGGGCGCTCCGGCCGACGGGACAGGGGCCGTCCCGGAGGGCCCGCCGGACGTTCCAGGCGCTCAGGCGACCGCCCGGAGGCTGGCCGCGCGTCATGCACCCGTGTCGAATCGGTCTGTTGCGAAGGAGTAAATCGCGCATCGGCGGCAATCCAAACCCATCAGCTTGACCGCTTTCGACTAGTGTCCGGTATAGCACGCGCCCGCTAGATCAAACCGTAGCCGTTGCAAAACATTGTGGCATGTATTCTCTTGGTCATTGACCGCACACTGCCTCTTTCGGGCTAGCGAATCACCTTTTTAGGGGGCCTCTAGCTCGTTTTTGCGGGTCGGCGGTTGGCACGAGGTCGTGCGCCTATTCGGCTGCGGTCACGCGATGCCTGACGGGAGGGCGACGATGCGCGGCGCGACGGCTTGGACCTGTCGAATCGGTGCGTTCCTGGTGCTCGCGCAGGCGGCCAGCGCACAGCCCGCCCTGGCCGAGCGGAAGGGCGGGCCGACGCCGTCGGCGCCCGGCGCCGCCGTCTACTTCATCGACATCAAGGACGGCAGCGTCCTGCCCCGCAGGCCGATGATCCGGTTCGGCCTGCGCAACATGGGTGTCGCGCCCGCGGGCTCGGACCGCATGAACGCGGGCCACCACCACATCCTGGTCGACGTGCCGATGCCGCCTCTCGACCGGCCGATCCCGAACGACTTCAACCACCTGCATTTCGGCGCCGGCCAGACCGAGGCCGAGATCGAGTTGGCGCCCGGCGAGCACACGCTGCAGCTCCTGCTCGCCGACAAGGACCACATCCCGCACTCGCCCCCCGTCGCCTCCGAGGTGGTGAAGGTGCGTGTCGTCGAGGCGCCCGCGGGCGCCGAGGCCGCGGCGCCGGCCGCGCGCAAGACCTCGCCGCCCGGCGCGCGGGTGTACTTCGTGCAGCCGCGCAACGGCGCCGTGGTGCCCCGCAAGGTCACGATCCGGTTCGGGCTCGTCGGCATGGGCGTCGCGCCGGCCGGGTTCGACAAGGCGAATACCGGGCACCACCACCTGCTGATCGACACGCCGCTGCGCTCGCCCGACGAGCGTATCCCGAGCGATTTCAACCACCTGCATTTCGGCCTCGGGCAGACCGAGGCGCAGGTGACGCTGCCGCTCGGAACCCACACCCTGCAGCTCGTCCTGGCCGATGCCGACCACGTGCCGCACGTGCCCCCGGTGATGTCCGAGACGATCAAGGTGCTCGTCACCCGCAACGGGCGGCGGCCGCGCGTGGCTCGCCACCGCGACCGCTGAGGCGCCGCCCCGACGGCTCAGAACGCGTCGTAGGGTGCGGATTCCGGCAGCTTGGACCGGATGGTCATCTCGCGGATGTCGATGGCGGAGGCCCTGACGGGCACGCGGGCCGGTGCGTCGAGCATGCTCGCGCGGACGATGACCATGGTCGCGAGAAGAGCGACGGCGATGACGACGAGCTTGATCATGGCGCAAACCTGAGGTTCGAGGTCTTCGAGGCTCCTGCCGCGAAGAGGAACCCGTTCCCGGATCCCGCCGAACCTGTATTTCGCCCTGTAAAAGCGAACCGTGATCGAGATCACGCTCGGCCCGAAGCCGAGAAGAGAGGACTCCGAACCCTCCCGGACACTTGGCCTGACGCCGGCGCGCCGCCGCTTTGCCCCCTCCTTCCTCTCAGATCCGCGGGAGAACGTACTGCCGGCCGAGGCGGGCGGTCTCGCCCGCGTCGGGGGTGACGATCTGCGAGGGCCGGGGACCGCGCCCGTGCACGACCATCGCGTCGGTGACGAGGAGCAGCGCGATCAGGCTGAGGATGCGGCGGGACATGGGGCGGGCTCCGGATGGAGCGAACATCCGCCCGTTCGCCCGCGCCGACCGTGACGCGGCTCACGCTCGGGACCCTCCGGCCCGTGCGTTACGATGGTGATGGCGTTTCGGGACGGGCGCCGCCCGCCCGGACGGGTGCGCGCCGCCGGGACGGCCGGAACGGCCGGTGGTTCCGGCAGCGATGCCTCAGGCGGCGCGGCCGATCAGAAAGTCGCCGCCGACCTCGTCGGTGTGGACCTCGAACCGGGCGAGAGGGGCGGGGCCGAAGCTCGTGGTGATGGCGCAGTCGGTGGCGTCGCGCCCGTAGGCCATCACGATGCGGCCGATGCGCGGCGTGTTGTGCCGGGCGTCGAACGTGTACCAGCGCGGGCCCTCCGGGCCCTCGAGATAGACCTCGAACCAGGCCGAGAAATCCATCGGGTCCGGCACCGGCGGCACGCCGATGTCGCCGAGATAGCCCGTGGCGTACCGCGCCGGGATGTTCATGCAGCGGCACAGGGTGATCGCCAGATGCGCGAAGTCGCGGCAGACGCCGACCTGCTGGCTGTGGCCGTCATGGGCCGAGCGGGTCGCGTCGGCCTGCTGGTAGTCGAAGCGGATGCGCGCATGCGCGTAGTCGACGATGGCCTGGACCCGGGCCCATCCCTCCGGCGCGCTGCCAAACAGGGACCAAGCGGTCTGCGAGAGCTTGTCGGTGTCGCAGTAGCGGGAGCCGAGCAGGTAGACGAGGACGTCGTCGGGCACGTCCTGCAACGGGATCTGCCGGGCCTCGGCGGCGACCGCGTCCGGCAGGCCGCTGTCCTCGATGAGGAAGTCTGCCGACATCGTGATGCGGCCGCCCGGCACCAGGATGCGTGTGCGCAGGTTGCCGAATTCGTCGAGGTGCTGGCGCGCCTCCAAAGGCGGGTCGAAGGTGATCCGCTCGGGTGTCACGAGGTCCCGGCGGCGCTCCGGCCGCACGTTGAGCAGGAGCAGCATCGGCGTCGGGCCGAATGTGTCGAAGGCGATGGTGAAGCCGGTGCGGATGCGCATAACCGTTGCTTTTGTCAGTCCATGTAAATCCCCTAAACATCCGGCGGCCCGAACGTTCCCGCGCTTACTGCCCAGATGTTGGTTTCGGCTGCCCGAATTGCGTGCAGGCACACCGAAGCCCTGGCGCCGCGCCGTCCCCAGGCCCACCTAGAAGGATTACGGGCCCGCGGAAGCCGGGCGGCCGGCGCCCCCTCAGGGTGTCTGGGAAAGGTGCCTGACGGGCGCGCACAGCCCGTCCGGACCGGCCATTGCGGGTTTGACAGGCAATTTGGTATTTGGTATGCCAGCGCCATCGCGATAAGCAACAACAAGAACTCGATTCAGCCCGCTTGGCGCGGGCACCGTTGACACGGGATTGAGGCCGCCGGCGAGCGCCGGCCGCTCTCAGGACCGGCAGGCCGAACGTCTCGCATCGTCGCGTTCGGCGACACGCACGCGGGTGGCTCCGGCAATTGGCCAACCGCACCCTGAGCGAACAGCACAAACAAGGAATCCGGAGGAAGCGGCCATGGACAGGAACACGACGGACCAAGGGTTCACCGAGTCGGAATTCAACGCCAACAGCGTGACCGCCGCCGAGGACACCGGCCCCGAGCAGACCGACGGCTTCCACCTCGTCATCGACGCGCTCAAGCTCAACGACATCGATACGATCTACGGCGTGCCGGGCATTCCGATCACCGATCTCGGCCGCCTCGCGCAGGCCGCTGGCATGCGCGTGATCTCGTTCCGCCACGAGCAGAACGCCGGCAACGCCGCCGCCATCGCCGGCTTCCTCACCAAGAAGCCCGGCATCTGCCTCACCGTCTCGGCGCCCGGCTTCCTCAACGGCCTGACCGCCCTCGCCAACGCCACCACCAACTGTTTCCCGATGATCCTGATCTCGGGCTCCTCCGAGCGTGAGATCGTCGACCTGCAGCAGGGCGACTACGAGGAGATGGACCAGCTCGCCATCGCCAAGCCCCTCTGCAAGGCGGCCTTCCGCGTCCTGCACGCCGCCGACATCGGCATCGGCGTGGCCCGCGCGATCCGCGCCGCGGTCTCGGGCCGCCCAGGCGGCGTCTACCTCGACCTGCCCGCCAAGCTGTTCTCGCAGGTGATGGACGCCGAGGCCGGCGCGAAGTCGCTGGTCAAGGTCATCGACGCGGCTCCCGAGCAGCTCCCGGCCCCGTCCGCCGTCAAGCGCGCCCTCGACGTGCTGAAGGGCGCCAAGCGCCCGCTGATCGTGCTCGGCAAGGGCGCGGCCTACGCCCAGGCCGACGACGAGGTCCGCGCCCTCGTCGAGAAGAGCGGCATCCCCTACGTGCCGATGAGCATGGCCAAGGGCCTCCTGCCCGACACGCATCCTCAGTCGGCCGGCGCCGCCCGCTCGATGGTGCTCAAGGATGCCGACGTGGTGGTGCTGGTGGGCGCGCGCCTGAACTGGCTCCTGTCGCACGGCAAGGGCAAGACCTGGGGCGAGCCCGGCTCGAAGAAGTTCATCCAGATCGACATCGAGCCGCGGGAGATGGACTCGAACGTCGAGATCGTCGCCCCCCTCGTCGGCGACATCGGCTCCTGCGTGTCGGCGCTCCTCGACGGCATGGGCGGCGACTGGAAGGCCCCGCCCACCGAGTGGACGGACGCCATCAAGTCCCGCAAGGAGGCGAACCTCGCCAAGATGTCGTCCAAGCTCCTCAAGAACTCGGCGCCGATGGACTTCCACGGCGCGCTCGGAGCCCTGCGCACGATCATCAAAGAGCGTCCCGACGCGATCCTCGTCAACGAGGGCGCCAACACCCTCGACCTCGCCCGCAGCGTCATCGACATGTACCAGCCGCGCAAGCGCCTGGATGTGGGCACCTGGGGCGTGATGGGCATCGGCATGGGCTTCGCCGTCGCCGCCGCCGTCGAGACCGGCAAGCCGGTCCTGGCGGTCGAGGGCGACAGCGCCTTCGGGTTCTCCGGCATGGAGATCGAGACCATCTGCCGGTACAACCTGCCGGTCTGCGTCGTGGTCTTCAACAACAACGGCATCTATCGCGGCACCGACACCGACCCGACCGGCCGCGACCCCGGCACGACGGTGTTCGTGAAGGACTCCCGCTATGACAAGATGATGGAGGCCTTCGGCGGCGTCGGCGTCAACGCGACGACCCCGGACGAGCTCAGCCGCGCCGTCAACGAGGCGATGGACTCGGGCCGCCCGACGCTGATCAACGCGGTGATCGACCCGCAGGCGGGCACCGAGAGCGGCAACATCGGCAGCCTCAACCCGCAGAGCACGGTGAAGAAGAAGAAGTAAGCGCGTCCTCGACACGCACTTCGACACCGCCTCGCCGGCGATCCGGCAGGATGAACGGAGGCCGCGGCGGGCTGAGCACAGCCCGCCGCGGCCTCCGCCGCATCAGGGCCCCCTCGGGACCCAGCGGCCGGATCGCGCCCCGCAACGCCCGCCCCGCCGGCCTCCGCGGAGCCCGGAACGGGCCTTCGAGGATCGCCCATGATCGACCCCCACCTCGCCGGCCGCCTCGGCTTCCATCACCGCCTGCCGGTGAAGCCGGCCCTCCCGCCCGGGCGTCACGCCCTCGGCCTGTTCGAGGAGCGCGACGCGGTGCTGATCGTCCCGCAGGGCGTCGAGCCGCGCCGGCCGACGCCCCTCGTCGTGCTGTTCCACGGCGGCGGCGGCAGCGCCGAGAAGATCCTGCCGATGCTGGAGCGGCACGCCGAGGCGCGGGGCTTCCTGCTGCTGGTGCCGCAATCCCAGTACCCGACCTGGGATCTCGTGATCGCCGGCAACGGGCCCGACCGCGCCCGCCTCGACTCGGCGCTGACCGAGGTGTCCTCGCGCTTCATGCTCGATCCGGCGCATCTCGCCTTCGCGGGCCACTCGGACGGCGGCAGCTATGCCCTCTCCCTCGGGCTGACGAACGGGGACGTGGTGAGCCACGTCATCGTCTCCTCGGCGGGCTTCATGTCGGTGCAGATGCAGACCGGCGCCCCCAAGGTCTTCATCTCGCACGGCATCCGGGACGAGCAGATCCCGATCGACCGCAGCGCGCGCACGCACGTCTCCCGCCTCCGCGAGGCGGGCTACGACGTCACGGCGGTGGAGTACGACGGCCCGCACGCCTACCGGCCCGCGGTGGCGGCGATGGCGGTGGACTTCTTCCTCGTCGAGGACGCGGCCGGCTAGGACGGCCGCTCGAGCGGCGGGGCCGCCCACCCAGCCAAACCGAGGGTGCGCGGCCGCGAACATCGCGAGCGGTATCGGCCAGCCCGGCCATGTCACGAGGCTGTAGGCCGCCTCGCGGTTCGACAACGCGCCGAGAGCCGGGCCAAGCCGCGCCCTTGCGACCGGCAGGGGCGGGCAGCACCGCACCATCGAGCCGGCGGCCGCGAGCCCGGTCATCCGGCGGTGGGCGCTTTCAGCCGATTCCCCGCCGACAACCCGGCCGCTCCGTGAGTCGATAGGGGCGGCGGCGGGCTCGGCTGCATCCCCGACGTGCTGCGCCGGCAGTGGTGCCCATCCGGGCGATCAGGGCGTGGGGAGCTCACAAGCCATCGGCCCTGCCCGACGCCTCGCGCGCCCTGTCCCAGGATGCCGGATGCGGGGATCCCGGGAGCGCGCGCTCAGCGCCGAATGTCAGTGCATCCTGCAAAAGGGAAGGGGCGGCGTGCCGCCGGCACGCCGCCCCTGGAATTTCAAGCCCTGAGGCTTTGAGGGATCAGACCGCGCGGGCCTCGTGGAGCGCGGCGATCTGCTCGGCCGAGTAGCCGAGATCCTTCAGCACCTCGTCGGTGTGCTCGCCGAGCAGCGGCGAGGGCTTCACCTCGACCGCCATGTCGGAGAACTTGATCGGGCTGCCGACGGTCAGGTACGAGCCGAGCTTCGGGTGGGGGACCTCCACCACCGTGCCGCTGGCGCGCAGCGACGGGTCGTTGGCGATCTCCTTCATGGACAGGACCGGCGAGCACGGGATGTCGAACTTGCGCAGGATGTCCACGGCCTCGAACTTGGTCTTGTCCGACAGCCAGTCCTCGATGAGGGCGAAGATCTCGAAGATCTTGTCCTGGCGGGCGCGGGCGGTGTTGTAGGCCGGATCGTCGATCCACTCCTCCTTGCCGAGCGCCTTGCAGATCGGGGCCCAGGCATGGCCCTGGATCGTGAAGTAGATGTAGGCGTTGGGGTCGGTCTGCCAGCCCTTGCACTTCAGCACCCAGCCCGGCTGGCCGCCGCCGCCCGCGTTGCCGCCGCGCGGCACCACGTCCGAGAACTGGCCGTGCGGGTACTGCGGGTACTCCTCGAGGTAGCCCAGCGCGTCGAGGCGCTGCTGGTCGCGCAGCTTGACGCGGCAGAGGTTGAGCACCGAGTCCTGCATCGAGACGGCGACCTTCTGGCCCTTGCCCGACTTGTTCTTCTGGTGCAGCGCCGTGAGGATGCCGATGGCGAGGTGCATGCCGGTGTTCGAGTCGCCGAGCGCGGCGGCCGACACGGTGGGGGGACCGTCCCAGAAGCCCGTCGTGGAGGCGGCGCCGCCGGCGCACTGCGCGACGTTCTCGTAGACCTTCAGGTCCTCGTAGTGGTGGCCGTCCGAGAAGCCCTTCACCGAGGCGAGGATCATGCCCGGGTTGAGCTCCTGGATCTTGGCCCAGGAGAAGCCCATGCGGTCGAGGGCGCCGGGGCCGAAGTTCTCGACCATGACGTCCGACTCTTTGATGAGCTTCGTCAGGACTTCCTTGCCCTGGGGCGTCTTGGTGTCGAGCGTGAGCGAGCGCTTGTTCGAGTTCAGCATGGTGAAGTACAGCGCGTCCGCGTCCTCGACGTGACGGAGCTGGGTCCGCGTGACGTCGCCCGCGCCCGGACGCTCGACCTTGATCACGTCGGCGCCGAACCACGCGAGCAGCTGCGTGCAGGCCGGACCCGCCTGGACGTGCGTGAAGTCGATGATCTTGATTCCCTCGAGCGGCTTGCTCATCTCGGCATTCTCCCTTTCGACGGTTGGTAACGAAGTGCTCTCACGCCCGGTCCGGCCAGGACCGGGAAACGCTTGCGTCGCTATCCAATTATCTCTTTGGACTGGCTCGCAAATTTCTCAACGGAGGCGGGCCTCCAGATCCGCCAGGCGACGGCGCATCTCGCGCTCCTCGTTCCAGCGGCTCGTTTCGTCGCGGATGATCGCCGCGATGCCGGTGACCTGGTCGTCCTCGCCGCGCAGCAGCGCGACGGTGAAGGCGATCGACAGCGGACGACCGTCCTTGTGCAGGGCCGGAACCCGCAGCACCTGCGTGCCGTAGCGCGTCACGCCGGTCCGCATGGTCTTGTGGTATCCGTCCCAGTGCCGCTGGCGCTGGCGCTCCGGCGTGATCAGGTCCAGGGACCGGCCCAGCGCCTCCTCCTGCGAGAACCCGAAGATCCGCTCCGCGGCCGGGTTCCAGACGGTGATCGCCCCGGAGACGTCCGATACGACGATGGCGTCGCCCGCTGCGGTGATGATCTGCGCCAGGTCGAAGGTCTGCTGCATGAACGTTCCGACGCGTGCGCCGTTGGATGTGCTACGGTTCCGAAGGTGACGTCTGTCCGCCGCGCCCCGGCGGGCGCTCACTGACTTGTTGGCATTTGGTATGCCAGATATCGGCAAGTGTCAAGGGACGCCGCCGGCGCTGGCCCGGCGGGCGCCGCCCGGGTCCGCGAGGCCGCGCTTTCCGCGCTCCGCTCGGGAGCGGCCCGAGGCCGGGCGGCGTTCTCGAAACTCGGCGCTCCCGCGAGGCGGGGTCCGGCGCGAGGAACACACGACGAGGCACGATGGCGAGCGGTCCGAGCATCACGATCACCCAGATCGAAGGGTACAAGTTCACCGTCGATTTCGGCGCGCTGATCCCGGACCTTCTCGTCGACGAGTCGGTGCCGATCAGCGCCGGGGAGGGTCCCTTCCCCGAGCAGCTCCTGATCGCGAGCGTGACGAACTGCCTCTGCGCCAGCATGGTCTTCGCGCTCGGCAAGTACCGGCAGGAGGCCCACGGTATCCGCGCCGAGGCCACCTGCCGCGTCGAGCGCAACCCGGAAGGGCGGCTGCGGATCTACGGGATCGACGTCGCCATCGCGCTCGGCAGCCGCGCGGAGGACGTGCCGCGGATCGACAGAGTGCTGGCCCAGTTCGAGAGGTTCTGCACGGTCTCCGAGAGCGTGAAGGCCGGCATCCCCGTCAGCGTCGCGGTCCGCGACGCCGCGGGCGAGCGGCTGCGCTGAGCCGAGGGGCTGCGCTGAGCGAAAGGACGGGCCCGGGTCGCGGCATCCGGGCAGCCAACCGAAAGGATCAAACCCCATGTCGAATCCCGAACGCGAGCCGGCCCGGGAACCGCAGGATCTGGCGGGCCTCTTCAACGCCCGCGCCAATGCGGGCGATGTCGAGGGCCTCGTCGCCCTCTACGAGACCGACGCGGTGCTGGCGGCCGGGGCCGTGGTGGCCCGCGGCCACGCCGAGATCCGCACCTTCTACACCGACCTCCTGTCGCGCCGCTCGGACTTCCCGGCGGCCGAGGTGCTGGAGCCGGTGCGCAACGGCAACCTCGCCATGACCTTCGCGCGGCTGCCGAACGGCACCATCTCGGCGGAGGTCGCCCGCGAGCAGCCGGAGGGCGGCTGGCGCTGGGTCATCGACCAACTCAAGATCAAGCCTCTCAAGGCCGGGTAGCGCTCGCGCGGGGCATACGCGCGGGGCAGACGCGCGGGGCAGACGCGCGCGGGCGGCCGGTTGACGCGCCCGCGCGTGTCTGCGACCGCCTCGCGCGCAAGCCCTGCGCGCCCGATCCTTGGCTTCAGCCTGTACCGAGGCTTCAGCCTGTGCCGCGCTCGGGCCCGCGCTTGCGCCACATCCCGAAGGAGAGGGCATGACCACCAGCATCGACAGCGACCAGAAGCTCCATCTCGTGTTCGGCGGCGAGCTGGAGCGGCTCGAGGGGGTGCGCTTCCGCGACGTCAAGGGCCTCGATATCGTCGGCATCTTCCCCGACTACGCCTCCGCCCAGGCGGCCTGGAAGGCCAAGGCCCAGGCCACGGTCGATTCGGCCCAGACCCGCTACTTCATCGTGCACCTGCACCGTCTCCTGGAGCCGTGAGGCTCGTCCGGCAGCGAGCCGTCAGGCGAATCCCGCGGTGCCCGCCGGTGCAGGGCAGGGATGCCGCGGTGATGAAGGCATTGTGACGCCCATCCACCGCTGATAAGAGCCCGGCCGGCCGTATCGATGGTCCGCACGGCCGGGTCGGCGGCATAATCCAGGTCCCGCAGCGTCGTTCGGCCCAAGTTCCGCGATATGAGTGTGCCGGCATGAAATCCTCGATCAAGATCATCGCCGGCAATGCCAGCCGGCCATTGGCCGAGGCCATCGCCGCCTACCTCGAGCTGCCGCTCGCCAAGTGCATGGTCCGCCGCTTCGCGGACATGGAGATCTTCGTCGAGCTGCAGGAGAACGTGCGCGGGGAGGACGTCTTCATCGTCCAGTCGACGTCGTTCCCGGCCAACGACCACCTGATGGAACTGCTGATCATGATCGACGCCGCGCGCCGCTCCTCGGCGCGGCGGATCACGGCGGTGATCCCCTATTTCGGCTACGCCCGGCAGGACCGGCGCACCTCGGGCCGCACTCCGATCTCGGCCAAGCTGGTGGCGAACCTGATCACGGAGGCCGGCGCCGATCGGGTGCTCACCCTCGACCTGCACGCCGGCCAGATCCAGGGCTTCTTCGACATCCCGACCGACAACCTCTTCGCCGCGCCCGTGATGGTGCGCGACATCAAGGAGCGGCTGGCCGGTGGGGACCGCATGGTGGTCTCGCCAGACGTCGGCGGCGTCGTGCGCGCCCGCGCCATCGCCAAGCGCATCGACGCGCAGCTCGCCATCGTCGACAAGCGCCGCGAGCGCCCCGGCGAGTCCGAGGTCATGAACATCATCGGCGAGGTGGAAGGGCGCTCCTGCATCCTCGTCGACGACATCGTGGATTCGGGCGGCACGCTCGTGAACGCGGCCGAGGCGCTCCTGAACGCCGGCGCCAAGGACGTCTCGGCCTACATCACGCACGGGGTGCTCTCGGGCGGCGCCGTCTCCCGCATCGCGGCCTCGCGGATGAAGGAGCTCGTGATCACCGACTCGATCCAACCGACCCAGGCCGTCAAGCTCGCCCGCAACATCCGCGTCGCCACCATCGCGCCGCTGCTCGGCGAGGCGATCGGGCGCACGGCGACCGAGTCCAGCGTCTCCAGCCTGTTCGACTGATCGGGGCGGCCGCCGCGCGGTTCCCCTTACCTCGACCGCATTCGCGCCCTATCTCATTGCGCACAATCGGAATGCGCCCGCCGGGCGGGCGCGAGGGCATGCGGGATCCGGGGGTCTGCGGGGGAATGGACGGGGGACGTGTCGTCATCGGGATCCACGGGCTCGCCAACAAGCCACCCGAAGAAGAGAAGGCCCGCTGGTGGAAGGCGGCGATCCGGGAGGGGCTTGCCCGCAACGCCGCCGCGCCCGGGCGCGACTTCGACTTCGACTTCGTCTACTGGGCCGATCTCCGCCACGAGACGCCGCTCGACGACGCGCGCAACCGCGAGCCCTACTACGTGGCGGAGGGGCTCGGCGCCTTCCCGCGGCACGACCCCGACCGGGATGCCCGGCGCACCAGCCTCACCGGTCGCCTCTACCGCGGCGTCGGCCATCTCCAGGCGATGGCCGGCCTGACGCCGCTCGACGACCTGCTGCTCGAATATCGCCTCGACGATCTCTGGAACTACCACCAGGATGCGGGCTTCCGGAACACCGCCCGGGCGCGCCTGATCGATGCGCTGGAGCGCAACGCCGGCCGGCGCATCCTGCTCGTCGCCCACTCGATGGGGTCGATCATCGCCTACGACTGCCTGCGCATCCTGGAGCGCCGGCCCGAGCGCCTCGCCGTCGAGCACCTCGTCACCCTCGGCGCCCCCCTTGGGCTCGTGGAAGTGAAGGCGGCGATCGCGGCCGAGCACGGGGAGGTGCGGGTGCCCGACACGCTCGGCGCCTGGTCGAACCTCGCCGACCCGGCCGACGTGGCGACGGTCGCCGCGAGGCTCGGGGCGGAGTTCGCGCCGAGCGGCCGGGGCGTGGTCGCGGTCGACGTGCCCGTCCTCAACGGCTACTGCCGCCCGGACGGGGAGGCGAACCACCACAAGTCCTACGGCTACCTGCGCACGCCCGAACTCTCGGATGTCGTGACGGCCTTCCTGGGCGCGCCGGTGGACGCCTGACGGGACGCGCCGGACGTGCGGGCCCCGATCATCGCGATTGCGCGCAACCCCTTAAAACCTATATAGATGGCCTTCCCCTTTTACAGCGTGAGACGGGATGCTCCGGCCCCTCGGATGACCGGGCCGGAGCCCGCGGACCATCGTCCGCGCCGCCCCGCCCCGTTTCCGCGCATTCGTTGGAGTTGCCCGATGTCCCAGGGTCCGCTGATGCCGAAGGCGACCGCCGTGTGGCTGGTCGAGAACACCTCGCTGGCCTTCGAGCAGATCGCCGACTTCTGCAAGCTGCACCCGCTGGAGGTGAAGGGCATCGCCGACGGCGAGGTGGCCGCGGGCATCAAGGGCCTCGACCCGATCACCACCGGCCAGCTCACCCGCGACGAGATCGAGAAGGCGCAGAAGTCGCCGAGCTACCGCCTCAAGGTCGCGGTCTCGAAGGTGAAGCTGCCCGAGGTCAAGCGCACCACGAAGGGCCCGCGCTACACCCCGCTCTCGCGCCGCCAGGACCGGCCGAACGCCATCCTCTGGCTCCTGCGCAACCATCCCGAGCTCAAGGACGCGCAGATCATCCGGCTGGTCGGCACCACCAAGTCGACGATCCAGCAGATCCGCGAGCGCACCCACTGGAACTCCAGCTCGCTCCAGCCGATGGACCCGGTGACGCTCGGCCTGTGCACGCAGATCGACCTCGACTTCGAGGTGCAGCGCGCCGCCAAGGACCGCCCGGCGGCCGTGGCGGGCGAGGCCGGCGCCTCGCTCCTGCCGGCCGAAGTCTCGACCGCCGAGGCGGAGCCCGAGCTGGAGGATCATCGTCCCGGGGGCCGCGAGGAGCGGCTCGACGCCGACTCGGTCTTCGCCAAGCTCAAGGGCATGCGCCGCACCGACGAGGACGACGAGGACTGAGGCGAGGGGCCTGGAGCCGGCTCCGGCCGGCGCCGGCTTGGCGGTATGATTCATGGCGCCGGGGTCCCTCGGTAGCCGGGCGGTGTCGCCAAACGGGCCGATATGCGCGATAGTGCCGGTCGCGCATCCCGCGCGACGACTGGAAAGGGGTGCCTCATGGCCTCCGTCGGCACCGACATCGCGCTTCCCGCGGCGCCCGAGCCGCCGCCGGTCCTGCCCGGGCCGCCCGTGCCCTCCGAGCCCGTCACCCTCGCCGATTCCCTGATGGTGGAGGCGGGCTGGAGCCCGGTGAACTTCGGCGAGGCGGGGCCGAACCCGCCCTACCTGCGCATCGGCGGCAAGCTCAGGGTGACGCTCGCCGACTACGAGCCCTGCTTCTCCTCGTTCCACCGCGACCGGGTGCTGTTCCGCTCGAAGGTCTCGATGCTGGAGCACCTGCAGAAGTACGATCAGATCATGGTCGACCCGATCGCCTTCGAGGAGTGCTACGGCCCGGGCGAGGGGACGGAGGCGACCTTCCCGTTCGGGTCCTGGCTGTCGATCCGCAAGGTCACGTTCGAGGGGCTGGAGCTCTGGGGCCGCCGCTGCGGGCGGGTGACCCTGCCCCTGGAACCCCTCGCCGTGGCCTCGGCGGTCTGGCTGCGCAACGCGCCGCCGAGCCTCACCCTGCAGGCCTGAGGAAGGCGGGCAGCCGCTCCGGTTGCCGCGAGAGCGCGGATCGGATAAGGAACGCCCGATTGTCCGGACGGCTGTCCGCGGCTCGCGGCTCCTTCGGGCCCGGCCCGCAGCCGCCGGGAGAATCGCCCTCGACCACCGCTTCGAGACTGCGTCGGCCCTTCCCGCGGGAAGGCCAAGCCCGTTCAGGCCCATCCGGCCGCGGGCGGCGGTGGGGGAGGGCACCCGCAACACGAGCCGCCGACGCCGGCCCCGGGCAGGGGCCATTCAGGAGACAGAATGACTGCTGGTACCGCTATGCAGGCGCCGAGCCGCGAGGATTTCGCGGCCCTGCTCGAGGAGAGCTTCCTCAGCCACGAGATCACCGAGGGGTCCGTCGTCAAGGGTCGCGTCGTCGCGATCGAGAAGGACGTGGCCGTCATCGACATCGGCGCGAAGACGGAAGGGCGCGTCGCGCTCAAGGAGTTCCAGGGCCCCGGCCGCGACGGCGAGCTCCACGTCGGCGACGAGGTCGAGGTCTACGTCGACCGCATCGAGAACGCGCTCGGCGAGGCCGTCATCTCGCGCGACAAGGCGCGCCGCGAGGAGAGCTGGGTCAAGCTCGAGAAGGCCTTCGAGGCCAACGAGCGCGTCACCGGCACGATCTTCAACCAGGTCAAGGGCGGCTACACCGTCGACCTCGACGGCGCCGTGGCCTTCCTGCCGCGCTCCCAGGTCGACATCCGCCCCGTGCGCGACGTGACCCCGCTGCTGGGCACGCCGCAGCCCTTCCAGATCCTCAAGATGGATCGCCGCCGCGGCAACATCGTCGTCTCGCGCCGCACGGTGCTGGAGGAGAGCCGCGCCGAGCAGCGCTCCGAGCTCGTGGCCAACCTTGAGGAAGGTCAGGTCATCGACGGCGTCGTCAAGAACATCACCGAGTACGGCGCCTTCGTCGATCTCGGCGGCATCGACGGCCTGCTGCACGTCACCGACATGGCGTGGCGCCGCGTGAACCACCCGTCCGAGGTCGTGACCATCGGCCAGACGGTGAAGGTCAAGATCATCAAGATCAACCACGAGACGCACCGCATCTCGCTCGGCATCAAGCAGCTCCTCGCCGATCCGTGGGAGGGCATCGCCCAGCGCTACCCGGTCGACGCCAAGCTCAAGGGCCGCGTCACCAACATCACCGATTACGGCGCCTTCGTGGAGCTGGAGCCGGGGATCGAGGGCCTGATCCACGTCTCGGAGATGAGCTGGACCAAGAAGAACGTCCATCCGGGCAAGATCGTCTCCACCTCCCAGGAGGTCGAGGTTCAGATCCTGGAGGTCGATCCGGTCAAGCGCCGCATCTCGCTCGGCCTCAAGCAGACCCTCCAGAACCCCTGGGAGGCCTTCGCCGAGCAGCATCCGGTGGGCTCCGAGGTCGAGGGCGAGGTCAAGAACAAGACCGAGTTCGGTCTGTTCATCGGCCTCGAGGGCGACGTGGACGGCATGGTCCACCTGTCCGACCTCGACTGGAACCGTCCGGGCGAGCAGGTCATCGACGAGTTCAAGAAGGGCGACATGGTGCGCGCCCAGGTTCTCGACGTAGACGTCGAGAAGGAGCGCATCTCGCTCGGCATCAAGCAGCTCGGCGGCGACCCCTTCGCGGAAGCCGGCGAGATCAAGAAGGGCCAGGTCGTGACCTGCGAGGTGACCGAGGTCAAGGATTCGGGCGTCGAGGTGAAGATCGTCGACACCGACCTGACCACCTTCATCCGCCGGGCCGAGCTCGCCCGCGACCGCGGCGACCAGCGCCCCGAGCGCTTCGCGGCCGGCGAGAAGTTCGACGCCCGCGTCGTGCAGTTCGACCGCAAGGCCCGCCGCGTGCAGGTCTCGATCAAGGCCCTCGAGGTGGCCGAGGAGAAGGAGGCGATGGCCCAGTTCGGCTCGGCCGATTCCGGCGCCTCCCTCGGCGACATCCTCGGCGCGGCCTTCAAGAAGGCCCGCACGAGCGACGACAAGGAGTAAGGCTCTCGCATCCGCCTCCGGGCGGATGCGAGGTCGGCCCACGGCCCGCGCGGGGTTTTCCCCCGCGCGGGCTTTCTTTTTGCCGCGCCCCCCGCGCCCCGCGCGGCGAGGATCGGCAGGGGCGGAAGCCCGAACGGAACCGCCGCATCGTCACCGGGACGCGGCCGCCGGACCCCGAACCGCTCCGCGCCCTCTTGCCGGTCCGCGTCGCGCGAGGCTAGAACACGCCACGCGGGCAGGCCTGAATGCCCGCGAGTCCCTGGCAAACCAATGACTTGTCCGACGATGCGCCCCGGACCGGCGGGGCGGTGCGGGCAGGCCGGCGACGGGACCGATCGGGCGCGGAACGGCTCCGCGGACCTCAGGAGAGAACAGGCCGGCGCCGCACGCCGGAGCGCGAGGGAGACAGCCATCGCATGGCCGCTGACGCCGAACTCCTGATCGATCGCCGGCGCCTGCGCCGCAAGCTTTCCCTGTGGCGCGTGCTCGGCATCGGCGGCCTCGTGGTCGCCGCCGGCGCCGTGGGCTTCCGCGTCCGGGCCGGCACCGAGAGCGCCCTGTTCGGCGCGGTGCAGCCGCAGATCGCCCGCATCTCGGTCTCCGGCTTCATCGCCGGCAGCGAGGCGACGACCAAGCTGATGAAGCGGATCGGCGAATCCTCCGCCGTCCAGGGCGTCGTCGTCTCGATCAACTCGCCGGGCGGCACCACGACGGGCTCGGAGGAGCTGTTCCGCAACCTGCGCCAGCTCGCCGAGAAGAAGCCGATCGTCGCCTTCGTGGACGGCACCGCGGCCTCCGGCGCCTACATCACGGCGATCGCCGCCGACCACATCGTCGCCCGCGAGACCGCGATCGTCGGCTCGATCGGCGTGCTGTTCCAATACCCGGACGTGTCGGGCCTGCTCGACAAGGTCGGCGTCAAGGTCGAGTCCATCAAGTCCTCGCCCCTCAAGGCCGAGCCCTCGGGCTTCAGCCCGACCTCGCCGGAGGCCCGCGCCGCGCTGGCGGCCGTCGTCGGCGACACCTACGGTTGGTTCAAGGGCCTCGTGGCCGACCGGCGCAAGCTGAGCGAGGCCGATCTCGCCAAGGTGGCGGACGGCCGCGTCTTCAGCGGGCGCCAGAGCGTTCCCCTGCGGCTCGTGGACGAGCTCGGCGGCGAGCGCCAGGCCGTCGCGTGGCTGGAGACCGAGCGGAAGGTCGCCAAGAACCTGCCGGTGCGCGACTGGAAGCCCGCCTCGGAGAGCGGCTTCCAGCTCTGGTCGGCGCTCGGGCTCGGCGCCGATCTCGCGGGTCTCGAGGGGCTCGGCGCGCGCCTGCGCGCCATCGGATCGGAGGCCAGCGGGATCGCCGAGGGCGGCCTCATGGCCGTCTGGCGGCCGGAGCCCGCCTCCGCCCGCTGAGACGCCGGCACCCCGCCCCAGACCCGGACCCTTCGAGAAGACCGCCGCATGATCAAGTCAGAGCTTGTGCTCAAGATCGCTGAGCAGAACCCGCACCTCTACCAGCGCGACGTCGAGACGCTCGTGAACGCGATCCTCGACACCATCGCCGACGCGCTGGCCCGGGGCGACCGGGTCGAGCTGCGTGGCTTCGGCGCCTTCTCGGTGAAGCGGCGCGATGCGCGGCGCGGGCGCAACCCGCGCACGGGCGCGGCCGTTGCCGTGTCCGAGAAGGCGATCCCCGTGTTCAAGACCGGCAAGGAGATGCGCCTGCGCCTCAACGCGGCCGGCATCGGCGAGAGCACCGCCGCCGCATCGAACTGATATCTCGGAGAGATCGATGATCCGCTTCCTCAAGGGTCTGGTGCTGCTGCCCGTCGCGATTCTCGTCATCCTGCTCGCGGTGGCCAACCGCGAGGCGGTGCGCCTCTCGCTCGATCCCTTCTCCGAGACGCCGGTCTTCAGCCTGAACGTGCCGCTCTACGCGATCCTGTTCGTCGCGGTGGCGGTCGGCATCGTGGTCGGCGGCATCGGCGCCTGGCTCGGCCAGGGCGAGACCCGCCGCACGGCGCGCGAGCGTCGCCGCGAGATCCGGCGGCTGGAGGGCGAGACCGCGCGCCTGCGGACCTACGCCCCGGCCTCCGAGACCGGCGGCCTCTACCGGCCGGGCGCGGACCACGCCGCGCTGCCCGCGCCCCGCTGAGGCCCGGGCCCGCCCGCCATGTCCGCCGTCCGCGTCAAGATCTGTGGTCTCAGCACGGAAGAGACGCTGGCGGCGGCCCTGGAGGCGGGGGCCGACTGGATCGGCCTCGTCCACTTCCCGCGGAGCCCGCGGCACGTCGCCCTCGAGCGCGCGCGCGCTCTCTCGGCCGCGGCGCGGGGACGGGCGGAGCGTGTCGTGCTCCTCGTGGATCCGGACGACGCCCTCGTGGCGGCGGCGGTCGAGGCGACCGACCCGGACCTGATCCAGCTCCACGGCCGCGAGAGCCCGGAGCGCGTCGCCGCGATCCGGGCGCGGACGGGACGCCCGGTGATGAAGGCGGTGGGCGTCGCGGGATACGAGGACCTGAGGCTCCTCGCGCCCTACGCGGCCGCGGCCGACCGCCTTCTCCTCGACGCCAAGGCGCCGCCCGGCGCGGCCCTGCCCGGCGGCAACGGCATCGCCTTCGACTGGGACCTCCTGACGGGCGTGCGTCTTCCCGCCGGCACCATGCTGTCGGGCGGTCTGACCCCCGAGACCGTGGCCGAGGCCCTGCGCCGGAGCGGCGTCGCCGCCGTCGACGTCTCCTCGGGCGTCGAGACGAGTCCGGGCCGAAAGGACCCGGACCGGATCCGGGCCTTCGTGATGGCCGCGCGCGGGACCGCCTGACGACGCCTCCGGTCCCGGTGCCGCAAGGCGCCGCGTTGCAGGGGCGCCGCCCCGGGTTTAGAGGTCGCCGCACGGGCGCGCCGAGCCCGCGCGCCTTCCGAAGGATTGCTGCCCGTGACCATCGCCCCCACCCCGAACTCGTTCCGCACCGGCCCCGACGAGCGCGGCCGCTTCGGCATCTTCGGCGGTCGATTCGTGGCCGAGACCCTGATGCCGCTGATCCTCGACCTGGAAGCGGCCTACGACGCGGCCAAGGCCGATCCGTCCTTCCAGGCGGAGATGGACGCCTACCTCGCGCACTACGTCGGCCGGCCGAGCCCGCTCTACTACGCGGAGCGCCTGACCGAGCACCTGCGCACCGGCGCCAAGCCCGGCCACGGGGCGCGGGTCTTCTTCAAGCGCGAGGAACTGAACCACACGGGCTCGCACAAGGTGAACAACGTGCTCGGCCAGATCCTGCTCGCCCGCCGCATGGGCAAGCCGCGGATCATCGCCGAGACGGGGGCGGGCCAGCACGGCGTCGCGACCGCGACGCTCTGCGCCCGCTTCGGCCTGAAATGCGTGGTCTACATGGGCGCCGTCGACGTGGCGCGGCAGGCACCGAACGTCTTCCGCATGAAGATGCTGGGCGCCGAGGTGGTGCCGGTGGAATCCGGTACGAAGACCCTCAAGGACGCCATGAACGAGGCCCTGCGCGACTGGGTCACGAACGTCACCGACACCTTCTACTGCATCGGCACCGTGGCGGGCCCGCACCCCTACCCGGCGATGGTCCGCGACTTCCAGTCCGTCATCGGCCGCGAGACGCGGAGCCAGATGCTCGCCCAGGAGGGCCGCCTGCCCAACTCGCTGATCGCCTGCATCGGCGGCGGCTCGAACGCGATGGGTCTGTTCCACCCCTTCCTCGACGACCGCGAGGTGGAGATCTACGGGGTCGAGGCAGCGGGCCACGGGGTCGGGACGGGCCTGCACGCGGCCTCGCTGACGGGCGGCAGGCCCGGCGTGCTGCACGGCAACCGCACCTACCTGCTGCAGGACGCGGACGGCCAGATCGCCGACGCCCACTCGATCTCGGCGGGCCTCGACTACCCGGGCATCGGCCCCGAGCACGCCTGGCTGCACGAGGCCGGCCGGGTCACCTACCTCTCGGCGACGGACAGCGAGACGCTGGAGGCGTTCAAGCTCTGCTCCAAGCTCGAGGGCATCATCCCGGCGCTGGAGCCCGCCCACGCCCTGGCGAAGGTCCTGGAGATCGCTCCCGCCAAGCCCGCCGACCACCTGATGGTGCTGAACCTGTCCGGCCGCGGCGACAAGGACATCCCGCAGGTGGCCGAGATCCTCGGCACCCGCCTCTGAGACGGCGTTTTCCGCCCGGTTCGGCGGCGGGAGCCCGTTGACACCGGAAGCCCCTTCTTCCTATACCGCCGGTCTCCGAACGGCCGCCGATCTCATCGGCGGCCCGGCTTGGGGCGGGGTAGCTCAGCTGGTTAGAGCAGAGGAATCATAATCCTTGTGTCGGGGGTTCAAATCCCTCCCTCGCTACCAATCAGATCCATGATCGAGGTCCCCGGTTTTCCCGTCGTCAGCCGGTGACCTGCCAGCTCGGACCGTTTCCGGGACGGGACCGACCGAGCTTCCGGCTCCCGTCGAGAACCGACTTCCTCATTCCTGGCCGGCAGGTGCTTCGCGCTGGCGTGCGGCGACGGCGCGTCCGGTCGCCCGATCGTCCGGGTCGCGAGAGGAGTCCATTATGCCGACCACGACGGCGGCTCCGTCCGGTTCATCGGACTGGACGCCGGCGGGCCGGAGCGGACTCGGCCCGCAGAGGGTTCCGCGCGGCACAGAAGGCCGGCCCCTCGGCCTGGTCCTGTAGCCCGAAGCGTCTCGGCACGGCCCTGTCGGCGGGCGACGTTCCCCTTCGGTGCCGGCTGCCTCGGCCGCTTCGACGCCTCCTCAGCCCATCGCGCGGCGCGGCGGTGGTCGTTCGCCTCCCGGTACGCGACGACCTCGGCCGCGATGTTGGGGAGGAGATCGTCCCGGAGCATCCGGACGTTGCGGCGGCGGATCTCGTCGACGCGCTCCGGGAAGACGATCAGGGAGCGGGGAAGACATGCGCTCCGTCCGCCGGCGCTGAGGCATGCCTTCGGCGGGTGGACCGGTGGCCGACCGCGCGGGGTCGCGCCGCAGCAGCCGAGCGCAGCGGCTGATGAGTCCGGACCTCCTGTACTGAATTAAAGGAAGCGCAACATTTGATTTGTTAGACAATCGAGCGGGAGAATTGCAAAATGCACGCTCGAATTGCAGAATTTATTGCAATATCTGTTTTGATTGCATGCCCAGCCGTTGCCCCGGCCTCCGCCCAGACGGCGCTTCCCGTCGGCACGCCGGTTCCGCTGGTGGCGGGCAACTCCAAGCTCTGCCTGACGCTCAAGGGCGACGCCGGCGCCAACCTCACGCCCCTGATCCAGGAGACCTGCACCGGCCGGACAGCGCAGAGCTGGACCCTGCGCGACTCGGGCTATGCCGGCCAGGTCCTCGTCGCCAACGCGGCAACCGGCAAGTGCCTGGACAACGACAAGGCCGACAAGACCGCGGACGGGGCCGGCATCATCCAGTGGGACTGCGTGCCTCAGGCCCCGCAGCAGCGCTGGACCCTCTCGAACAATGCTGCCGGCACGGCGCTGGTCAGCGTCGCCTCGGGCCGCTGCCTGAGCGTGGAAGGGGGCGCGACGAGCGCCGGCGCGGGCATCAGCCAGCGCACCTGCACGGGTGCGGCCAGCCAGAGCTGGAGCCCCAGCGCCGCCACCGGCACGGCCGCGGGCACGGCGCTGCCGGGACCGGGCGGGGGACCGCTGAAGGCCGCGCATTCCGGGCTCTGCCTGGCCGTGGCGAACGGCAACACGGCCGATGGTGCCGCGGTCACGCAGCAGGCCTGCACAGGCGGAGCCGAGCAGATCTGGGACACGAAGGTCCAGCGCGGCGGCTACGCCTACGTCAATCGCATGAGCGGCAAGTGCCTGAACGTGTCGGGCCTTCAGCCCGACGGCATGACGGCCGTGGGCACACAGGTGTTCCAGTGGACCTGCGCGGGTGCGGCCAACGACACCTGGACGCCTCAGGCGCTGAATGGCGGCTACCGGCTGGTCGCGCAGGTCTCGAATATGTGCCTGAACGTCAACGCAGCCTCCACCGCGGCGGGGGCCGGCACGATCCAGTGGCCCTGCGTCGGGGCAGCCAACGAGACCTTCTCGTCGCAGGCTGCGGCCGGCACGGGTAGCACCGGAACCGGCACGAGCGCCGGTGGCACGGGCGGCACGGGGGGCACCGGAGGGACATCCACCGCCACCGACGGCACCGGGACGGCTGCGAGCGCCCGCTCGGTGATCGTGGTCAACCGCTTCAGCGCCCGCTGCGTCGATGCCGCGACCGCACCGAACGCCCAGGTGAAGCAACTCGATTGCAGCGAGGCGACGAGCCAGAACTGGTCGGTCGTGCCGGTGGGCGACCTCGTGCAAATCAGGAGCGCGACCACGGGCCTCTGCCTCGCGCCGGGCGACGCGGGCCAAGGCAACGGGGTTCCGGTGGTCCAAGGCGCGTGCAACACGCAAGCCACCGGCTTTTGGCGCCTGCGCGCGCTCCAGAACTGGACCGAAATCGTCGCCGCGCAGTCCGGCCGCTGCCTGGAACTGCCCGGCAACATGCGTGACAACGGCCTCGGCCTCCGCATCTGGGATTGCGGGCTTTACGACTGGCAGCGCTGGACCCTCTCGGACCCGCCCGCACCGGCTTCTTGGACGCCGCTGAAGCAGGCGGGCCTGGTCGCGGGAGGCGCGGCCCTGCTCGCGAACGGCAAGGTCATGCTCTGGTCGTCCGACCAGCCCATCGCCTATCCCGGCGCGCAGCCGACGACCTACACGACGATCTACGATCCCGCCGCCGACACCTTCGCGCCGCGCTACGTGACCAACGCCGGCAACATGTTCTGCCCCGGCGCCAACATCCTCCCCGACGGCCGTTTGATGATCGCGGGCGGCCTCAGCGGGACGGAAACGTCGTTCTACGATCCGGCCACCGACACGTGGTCGTCCGGCTCACCACTCAACATCTCACGCGGCTACAACAGCACCACCACCCTGCCGACGGGAGAAGCCTTGACGCTCGGCGGCTCGTGGTGGGGCGGCATCGGCAACAAGTTCGGCGAGGTCTGGTCGCCGGCGACCGGCAGATGGCGCGTGCTCAGCGCGATGAACGGCAACGCCGTCTCGGGGCCGGTCGGCGTGCAGAACAACCGTTTCGACAACCACTTCTGGCTCTTCCCCATGGGGAACGGCAACGTCTTCCATGCCGGCCCGAGCGCCGCCATGTACTGGCTGAACGTCCAGGGGAACGGGTCCATCGCGCCGGCCGGAGCGCGTGGCCAGGATCCTTTCGCCATCAACGGCAACGTCGTGATGTACGACGTCGGCAAGATCCTGAAGCTCGGTGGCGCACCGGACTACGATACCGGGCCGGCGCTCGACTCCGCCTACGTCATCGACATCACGGCCGGGTTCGGGAAACCTCCCACGGTGACGCCGACCGGCCCGCTCGCGCTCGCGCGGACCTTCGTGAACAGCGTCGTCCTGCCCTCCGGTGAGGTCGTCTCGATCGGCGGACAGAGTTTCGCGGCGATCTTCAACGATGCAGCGGCGGTCTACATCCCGGAGATCTGGTCGCCGAAAACCGGCGGGTTCCGCCGCCTGCCCCGGATCGCCGTGCCGCGCACCTACCACAGCACCGCTGTTCTGCTGCTCGACGGCCGCGTGCTCTCTGCCGGCGGCGGCATGTGCGGGGCCTGCGCCGTCAACCACACCGACCTTCAGATCCTGACGCCGCCGTATCTCCTGGACGCCAACGGCAATCCCGCGAGCCGCCCGACGATCACGGCAGCGCCGGCGACGGCGGCGGTCGGCTCGACCATCACGGTCTCCACCGACCGCCCGGCCGCGAGCTTCGCGCTGATGCGAATGAGCAGCAACACGCACTCTCTGGACGCCGACCAGCGCCGGGTGCCGCTGACGCCGGCGAGCAGCAGCGGCACGAGCTACCAGTTCCAACTCTCCTCGGATGCAGGGGTCCTGCTGCCCGGCCCATGGATGATCTTCGCCATGGACGCCAACGGCGTGCCCAGCGTCGCCAAGGTCGTGCGCATCCAGTAACCCGTCCCGGTCACCGGTTCGCGCCGGGCCGGCCCATTCCCTGAAGACGATCGAGGAGCAAATCCATGCCGATGATCCGGGCAGGTCTCGTGGCCGCCGTTCTGCTCGCCGGCACCGGCGCGGCAGGGGCCCAGCAGAGCACGCCGTCGACGGGGGGCGCGCAAGGCGCCCGCCGCCCAGACCGGGCCGGACAAGGGCGCCTGCATCGTCATCGGCGGTGACGGCAAACCGCTCTGCACGCCGGGCATGGATTCGGGCGGTTGCGCCGCGCAGGGCAGGGAGATGCGCGCGCCGGCGAGCTTCAAGCCGGGAGAACCCTGCCCGTAGCGGAGCCAACGCGGGCAGCGGCGATCGGAAGCTTGGTGCCCTCGGCGGGTCCGGATCCGTCCTTGCGGCATCGGCGGTCCGCGGCTCCGGCGTGCCAGCCTCCATCGCTGCGCGCAGCAGGCATCTCGGAGGAAGCTGTCGGAACGCGGTCTCGCCGGCTCGCTCGACGAGATCTGCGTCCAGCAGCGTGGCCCCGCGGGTTTCCGGCTTCCGCGTCGCGGATGCTGGCCGGGCAGCCACGGAGGATGCGCACGCAGCCCGTCGGACCGCCCCGCATCAATGAGGCCGGCTCGCCGCCTCCTGCTGCCTGCGAGCCGACTTGCGCTTCTTGCCCTTCTTCTTGGCCTTCCCCGCAGCTTTCCTGCCTTCACCGTCCGGCAGGACGGAGCTGGCCATCTCGGTGACCATAGTGCCGATGGCCCCGACGGCCGCTCGCGCCGTGTCGGATGTCGCGGAGGCCGCGTGGACACCGGCGTCGGCGATCCTCTCGCCGGCATGCGCGACCTGGGGACCGCTCGGCCGATGCCGGACGAGGGCCGTCGCGGCCGCGCCCGCGGCGGCGACGAGAACGTCCGCGAGGATGGTCCGGGCAAGGGGGTTGTTGAGGATCGAGGTCAGCGCACCGGATTTGCGCAGCCGATTGGGCAAGGACAGACCTGCCAGGGTTTTGGGAACCTTCACCTTCTCCTTCGCCATGTCCAAGCTCCCGCTCGACACAAGTCATTCACATGACTGGATGAACGGACCGGAAGGTTAGCCGGTTCCGGATACTCCGCCGGCACGGTTCTGGACTGAAGGATTCCGGAAGATCAGGGCGCGAGACGAGCCCGGTGCGCGAACGGAGCCCTCGGTGCGGATCGAGACGGGGAGCGAAACGGCAGCGCAGCCGTTGACGTGAGGGAGGATCCTGAGATGACCGGCTCTCCGTTCGAACTGCTCGATCTGGTTCGCCTGCCCGACGGACGCGTCGGAGCCATCGTGGGCGTCTGGAATCTCGGCGAAGCCTACGAGATCGACGTCGGCAACGTTCGTGAGACGTGGTCCGCCGACGACCTGACGATGACCGACTGAGGCGCCTTCGTCCGCCCGGCGCAGGCGTGCGGTGAAGTCCGAGAGCCGGCCGGCGAGGCCGGCCGAAGCGGTGCGGCCGTTGGCTGAGCGCCGGGAGCGGCGCGGTACCGCCCCCGGATCCGCCCGGCGTCAGCCCTTCGTGCGGTTACGGATCATGAAGCTGTCGTAGGTGTACTCGGCCACCTGGAACCAGAGATACTCCTCGCCGCGGAAGGCGCGCAGGCTGTCGATGCCCTTCTTGAAGTCGGCGTTCTTGGCCGAGATGTCGGCGTAGACCTCGTTCGTGGCCTTGAGCGCGGCCTCCATGATCTCGTTCGGGTAGGGGCGGAGTTGCGCGCCCGCGCCGACGAGGCGGCGCAGGGCCGCGGGGTTGCGCGCGTCGTACTTGGCCAGCATGTCGACGTTGGCCGCCATCGCCGCCGCCTGCACGATGGCCTGATAGCTCTTCGGCAGGCTCTCCCACTTCCCTTTGTTGATGTAGAAGTGCAGCGTGAGGCCGCCCTCCCACCAGCCGGGATAGTAGTAGAACGGCGCCACCTTGTTGAAGCCGAGCTTCTCGTCGTCGTAGGGGCCGATCCACTCGGCCGCGTCGATGGTGCCGCGCTCCAGCGCCGGGTAGATGTCGCCGCCCGCCACCTGCTGCGGCACGGCGCCGAGCTTGGCCATCACCTGCCCGGCGATGCCCGCGATGCGCATCTTCAGGCCCTGCAGGTCGGCGACGGTCTTCACCTCCTTGCGGAACCAGCCGCCCATCTGCGTCCCGGTGTTGCCGCCCGGCAGCGCGTAGATGTTCTGCTTGGCCATGAACTCGTTGACGATCTCGTTGCCGCCGCCGTGATAGAGCCACGCGTTCTGCTGGCGGCTGTTCAGGCCGAAGGGCACGGCGGCGCCGAGGGCGAAGGTCGGGTCCTTGCCGACGTAGTAGTAGCCAGCCGTATGGCCCATCTCGACGGTGCCGTTGCCGATCGCGTCCGCCGTCTGGAAGGTGCCGACGATCTCGCCGGCCGCGAAGGGCTGCACCACGAATTTCCCGTCCGTCGCCTCGGAAACGAACTTCGCGAAGACGTCGGCGGCGCCGTAGATCGTGTCGAGGGATTTCGGGAAGGCGGAGCTCAGGCGCCAGCGGATCTCCGGGGCCGACTGCGCGATGGCGGGCGCCGCGACGGCGCCGCCGGCGACGGCGCCGAGCGCGGCGCTCTTCAGGAATTCGCGTCTCTTCATGGTTTCCTCCTCGGGGCGCGTGGCCCGCGGCGCCGCGGGGCCTTGTGCGGCCCCTTGCCCGGCTCCTGCGGGATCTCGGGAACGGGGATCACTCGAATTTCGGGGGGGCGATGTCGATCGGCGGCGCGTCGCCGCCTGGGCCGCCGAGGCCCGGCAGATTGTCGAGCTGCTGCTGGACGGCCGCCGGATCGACCTTGGTGCCGGTCGACTTGTAGTGCGTCACCATGCTGGGGAACAGGATCACGAGGGCGACCATGATGCACTGGATGACCACGAACGGGATAGCCCCGTAGTAGATCTGGCCCGTGGTGATCGGCTCCATGCGCCGGCCGGTCACCCGGTCGGTGTAGGGCACCTTGGCGGCGACCGAGCGCAGGTAGAACAGGGCGAAGCCGAAGGGCGGGTGCATGAAGCTCGTCTGCATGTTCACGCCGAGCATGACGCCGAGCCAGATCAGGTCGATGCCGAGCTTGTCGGCGGCGGGACCGATCAGCGGGATGATGATGAAGGCCAGCTCGAAGAAGTCGAGGAAGAAGGCCAGCAGGAAGATCAGGATGTTGATGAAGATCAGGAACCCGACCTGTCCGCCCGGCAGGCTGGTGAGCAGGTGCTCGACCCAGACGTGGCCGTTGACGCCGTAGAAGGTCAGCGAGAACACGCGCGCGCCGATCAGGATGAACAGCACGAAAGTCGAGAGCTTGGCGGTGGCCTCCGTCGCCTGCCGGACGAGGTTGAAGTTCAGGCGGGCCGGGTTCTTGTCGAGGGCGCGCTTGATGCCCGCCAGCACGATCGAGCCGACCGCGCCCATGGCGCCACCCTCGGTGGGCGTCGCGACGCCGATGAAGATCGTGCCGAGAACGAGGAAGATCAGGAGCAGTGGCGGCACCATCACGAAGGTGACCTGCTCGGCCATCCGCGAGATCAGGCGAAGGCCCGTGAAGCGTTCCAGCACGCCGACCAGGAGGGCGTAGAGGGCGCCGGCCGCGGCGAGCTCGGCGAGGAGGCCCCAGGTTCCGGGCGCGGTCTGTTGCAGGTAGAGGCTCGCGCCGACGAGGAGGCCGGCCAGAAGGGCCGAGAGGACGATGCGGTTCGCGCCCAGGAAGCGGTTCATCACGGCGCAGATCAACGCCACTACGGTGGCGACGCAGATCGTCAGGATGACGTAATCGGCCCCCGCCTTGGTGCCGGTCTGCCCCATCACGTAGATGCCGACGAGGGCCGAGAAGACGACCAGCACGCCGAGCTGCCAGACGCCACGCGCGCCGTCCGCCTCGCGGTAGCCGATCGCGTCCTTGGGTAGGCCCGGCGCGGCGTTCGGCCAGATCAGGGTGACGAGGAAGACGTAGAGGGCGTAGAGCCCCGACAGGACGAGGCCGGGGATGAAGGCGCCCTCGTACATGTCGCCCACCGAGCGGCCGAGCTGGTCGGCCATCACGATCAGCACCAGGGAAGGCGGGATGATCTGCGCCAGCGTGCCCGAGGCCGCGATCACGCCCGAGGCGAGGCGCCGGTCGTAGCCGTAGCGCAGCATGATCGGCAGCGAGATCAGGCCCATCGAGATCACGGAGGCCGCCACCACGCCGGTGGTGGCGGCGAGCAGCGCGCCCACGAAGATCACCGCGTAGGCGAGGCCGCCGCGGATCGTCCCGAAGAGCTGGCCGATCGTGTCGAGCAGGTCCTCGGCCATGCCGGAGCGCTCCAGGACCAGCCCCATGAAGGTGAAGAAGGGGACGGCGAGCAGAACCTCGTTCGACATCACCCCGAAGACGCGCTCCGGCAGCGCCTGGAGGAGGGGCCAGGACAGGGTGATCGTGTCGGGGGCGTAGGGCGCGAGCTCGACCGCGATGACGAAGAACAGGAGGCCGTTGGCGGCGAGCGCGAAGGCAACGGGGTAGCCGAGCAGCAGGAACACGACGAGCGCGGCGAACATGATCGGCGCGAGGTTATGGGCGATCAGCTCGGCGAACATCGGATCTTCGTCGCTGGAGGGGCGGGGCGGGGAGGCGTCAGGGCTTGCGGGCGGGCTTCGAGACGGGCTCCGGCTTCGGCCCGGAGGTCGGGTCCGCCTCGAAGGCGGCCTTGGCGGGCTCGCCCGCGAGTTCGGCCACGAGGCGCTCCGCCTCGGATTCGGCCGCCGCGTGGTGGCCGCCCGCGCCGCCCGTATCCTCGAGCCGCCCGGACAGGATCAGGATCCGCTTGATCAGCTCGGAAAGCCACTGCAGGCCGAGCAGGATGAAGCCCAGCAGGATCAGGCCCTTGGCGGGCCAGATCAGGAGGCCGCCCGCGTTGGTCGAGACCTCGCCCGAGTTGAAGGAGTTCACGAAGAACGGGATCGAGAGCCAGATCATCACCGCCACGAAGGGCAGCAGGAAGAACAGGTGCCCGAACACGTCGACGAGGTCGCGGCCGCGCTTCGACAGGCGGCTCGACACGATGTCGATGCGGATGTGCTCGTTGTCCTTCAGGGTCCAGGCGGCGCAGAGCATGAACACGGCACCGAACAGGTACCATTGCATCTCGAGCCAGGCGTTCGAGGAGGTGCCGAACAGCTTGCGGACGATCGCGTTCAGGGTGGAGACGATCACCGCGGCGACGATGGCCCAGGCGGCGAGCTTGCCGATCCGCACGTTGAGCGCGTCGATCCACCGGCTCAGGCCGAGCATCCAGGTCCTCCCTCACAAACCCGTGTTCGGGCCCGTCGCTCTTCCCTAGCCGGAAGCCCGGCCAAGATCAGCCCCTCGTGAGAGATTATGCAGAATTTGTCATTCATCGGCGCCGCGGCCGCAGGCCCTTCGTCTCTTCAGACGAAGAAGAGCAGCGTCAGGAGCCCGAACAGCGGCAGGAGGACGCAGCCCGACCAGAGCATGTAGCCGAAGAAGCTCGGCATCCGGATCCCGCACTCCTCGCAGATCGCCTTGACCATGAAGTTCGGGGCGTTGCCGATATAGGAGTTCGCGCCCATGAACACCGCGCCCGCCGAGATCGCCGTGAGGGTGCGGGCGAGGGGGCCCATCAGCGCGGCCGGGTCGCCGCCGGCGAGGTCGAAGAAGATCAGGTAGGTCGGCGCGTTGTCGAGGAAGCTCGACAGGCCGCCGGTGAGCCAGAAATAGGCGGCTTCGTGAGGCGTGCCGTCGGGCTGCGTCACGAGGGCGAGGAGGGGCGCGAGCGCCCCGTCGCGGCCGGCCCGCAGGATCGCCAGCGCCGGGACGATCGTGACGAAGATGCCCGCGAACAGGACCGCGACCTCGCGGATCGGCACCCAGGTGAAGGCGTTCTCGAGGCGGATGCCGGGCGCCGTGGTCCGGAAGGAGAGATAGCCGAGGCCGAGCAGCACGACGTCGCGCGAGAGGCTCTCCAGGGGCACCGCGATCCCGAAGCCCACCGGCACCGCGATTCCGGGCCGCCACAGGCCGCTCGCGAGGACGGCGGCGACGATGCCGGCGAGGTAGATCACGTTGTGCAGGCCCTCGATCCGGACCTGCCGGGGCAGGCGGCTCGGCGGCGGAGCGGCCTCGAAGCGCCAGAGATAGCGGTCGATCGCGTAGAACACCGCGAGCAGGATCGCGCAGGACAGCAGCATCGGCCCCGCGAGCGCCCGCACCGTCCACAGGAAGTCGACGCCCCGGAGGAAGCCGAGGAATAGCGGCGGGTCGCCGAGCGGCGTCAGCGAGCCGCCGATATTGGCCACGAGGAAGATGAAGAACACGAAGACGTGGGCGTTGCGGGCGCGGCCGGCATTCGCCCGGATCAGCGGGCGGATCAGCAGCATGGCGGCGCCCGTGGTGCCGAGGAAGCTCGCCGCGAGGCTGCCGAGGGCGAGGATCGCCGTGTTGGTGGCCGGCGTGCCGACGAGATTGCCGACGATGCGGATGCCGCCCGCCACCACGAAGAGGGCGAAGACCAGGATGATGAAGGGAAGGTACTCCAGCGCCGCGGTGTGCCACACCTCCGCCGCCGCGGTGCCGGCGCCGAACCGGACGGCGCAGGGCAGCAGGAAGGCCAGCCCCCAGAACGCCGCCACAGCGGCGAGCCGGTGCTCCCAGAACTTGGGGGCGAGGAGCGGCAGGAGCGCGATGGACAGCAGGAGGCCGGCGAAGGGCAGGACCCAGGCGAGGCCGAGCGCGGTTCCGTCGAGGTGGGGCAAGATCGTCCTGCGGTCGGGCTCGGGGCATGGGCTCGCGGCCCCGCGGGCGAGCTTCCGCGCCGGGGCGCACCGTGATTGGAGCCAACCGCTGCCGGGTGCAAGGCCGCCCCCGGCACCCTTTCCCCGCCGCCGAACCGAAACGGGCGCATCGTCATTGATGCGGCAGGCGGATGGCCGAGCGAGGGGAGAGGATCATGCGGTTCGGGGTTGCGGTGTTCGTGATCACGGTCATCGGCGCGGGGGCAGCCGGCGCGCGGGAGACCTCGCCGGAACGCAAGGCCCTCCAGCGCTACTGCACGGGCGACCTCGTGACCTTCTGCGACGGGATGGCGCCGGACAGTCCCGAGGTGCAGGCCTGCTTCGAGAAGAACATGAGCAAGCTCTCGCCGGGCTGCCAGAAGGCGATCAAGCGCTACAACAGGACGCGGAACCGGGGCTGAGCCGGCGGAGCCGCGCGCTTCCGCTTCAGCCCCGGCTGGTCCGGAGCGGGGACGCGGGATGACGACGATCGCCATCGTGGGGGCAGGGGCCGTCGGCTGCTACTTCGGCGCCCTCCTCGCGCGTGCGGGCGAGACCGTCACCCTGATCGGGCGTGCGCCCCATGTCGACGCCGTCCGCGAGCGGGGCCTCCTGCTCGAGACCCGGACGCTGCGCACCGCGGTCCCCCTGCGCGCCGAGACGGAGGCCGCCGCGGTGGCGGACGCGGAGGTGGTGCTGGTCTGCGTGAAGTCCGGCGACACGGAGGCCGCCGGCCGGGCGGTCGCCCCGCACCTGCACCCGGACGCCGCGGTCCTGAGCCTCCAGAACGGCGTCGACAACGCCGCGCGGCTCGCCCCCGTGCTCGGGCGCGCCGTGATCCCGGTCGCCGTCTACGTCGCCACCGAGATGGCCGGTCCCGGGCATGTCCGGCACCACGGCCGGGGAGAACTCGTGATCGGCGCCGGACCGGCAAGCGCGCGCATCGCGGCGGCCTTCGGCGCGGCCGGCATCCCGACCGTCGTCTCGGAGAGCGCCGTCGACGCGCTCTGGAGCAAGCTGATCGTGAACTGCGCCTACAACGCGCTCTCGGCCGTGGGCGGGCTGCCCTACGGGCGGATGATCCGCGTCGCGGGCGTGCCCGAGATCATGACGGAGGTGGTGGCCGAGTGCGCGGCGGTGGCGCGCGCCTCGGGCATCCGCGTCCCCGACGACATCCTCGCGACGGTCCTCGGCCTCGCCGAGGCGATGCCCGAGCAATCCTCCTCGACGGCCCAGGACCTCGCGCGCGGACGGGCGAGCGAGATCGACCACCTCAACGGCTTCATCGTCCGGACAGGGCAGGAGCTCGGTATTCCCACGCCGACGAACCGGGTCCTGCTGACGCTGGTCAAGCTCGCCGAGGCGCGGGCCGGCCTCTGAGCGCGCACCGGGTCAGGGTCCCGCGGCCGCCGCGACCGCGGCCTCGGCGCGGCGCCGGACCTCCTGCCAGCGCTCCAGCTCGCGGCACGCGTCGGCGAGGGCGCGGTGCGCGGGCGGGGCGTCATTCTCCGCCTCCTTCGCCATCGCCGAGAGGATCCCGTCCGCGACGCCGCCGACGCGGCCGGAGGGGACGCCGCCCGACCGCAGGATCTCCAGCACGGCGCAGCGCTGCGCCTCCTCGGTGTCCCTCAGGCGCAGCGCGTGCCGCGGCAGGCCGGCCGCGCGGAGGAGCCGGCTGAGCCACTGCCCGTCCCAGGACGGCGCGGAGGCGTAGAGCGCCGCGCCCCGCAGGACGGTGAGCATGTGCAGGGCGACCCAGTCGTGCGCCCGGCCCTCCGCGAGGAGGCACGCGCGCGGGATGCGGTGCACGGCCTCGGCCTCCGCCGCCCAGTCGGTCCAGCCGGGCGCTGGCCGGATCAGGAAGCTCTCCCCCTCGCCGGAGTCGAACACCCAGGCCACCTCGACCGGATAGCTCCGCTTGCCGAGGGAGGAAGCCTCGAAATCCAGGAAGGCGATGCGCGTCACGTCTCGGCAGGCCCCTTCTTCCGCAGGGCCCTGACGAAGCAGCCTGCGGCCTCGGAGAATCCCGTCGCCTTGCAGAAGGCCAGGAGTTCCGGCTGATCCGGGGGAGCGAGCAGTTGCAGCGTGCCGCAGCCGGCCATCCGCGCCGCCTGCGAGGCCGCCTTCAGGAGCTGGCGGCCGATGCCGCGGCGGCGCTCCTCCGGGCCGACGAGCAGCAGCGTCACCTGCGCGACCGGCGATGGGAGTTCCAGGGCCCGGTACCAGTGCAGCACGACGACCCCGCTCGGCGGCCCCCATTCGAGGGCGAGGAGCGCCGTACCGCTGGCGTAGCGGAGGGCGTCGAGCCGGTCCGCGAGATCGTGGGCGGGAACCGCGCGGCCAGCCGCCTCCATCAGCGCGGCGAGCCCGGGCGCGTCGGCCCCCGTCGCGGTGCGGATCTCCAGTCCGTAGCGGTTCCCCAACGGCCTCTCCGATGCCCCCGGGATCCGTTCCCGGTCGCGGCGGGAGATAGGGCGGGGGCGGGCGGCAGGAACCGCTCCGCACGGGTCCCGTTGGTGGCCGACAGGGAGTGGAACGATGGTCGATGTTTCGCAGATCAAGGAGCACGCGGACGTGGTCGGGTCCGACGGCGCCCATGTGGGCACGGTGGATCACGTCGAGAACGGCGAGATCAAGCTGACCAAGTCGGACCGGGACGCGGGCGGCCTGCACCACTTCATCCCCGTCGACTTCGTGCAGGCGGTGGACGGCGGCACGGTGCGCCTCGACCGGCCGGCCGAGGAAGTCCGGCGGGAGTGGTCGACCTCCTAGGG
>NZ_BJZU01000073.1 GCF_007992195.1 Methylobacterium oxalidis
TGACGGGAAGGATGGTCAGGATGGTCGCGACGGGGTCGGCCTCGCCTCCGCGCTGATCGGCCGTTCCGGAGAGCTGGTGATTACGCTCACGAATGGCGAGACCCGAGAGCTTGGCGCTGTTGTCGGACGTGACGGTCGCGATGGCGCCGACGGGGCTCCCGGTCGTGACGGCGAACGCGGCGCTGACGGTCTCGGCTTCGAGGACATGGACGAGTCCCTTGAGGACGGCGGGCGCACCATCGTCCGGCGCTATCGCCGCGGAGACGAGGTCAAGGAGTTCCGGCACGCCCTGAGCGTCCCGCTCGACCGGGGCGTCTACAAGGCGGGAGAGACCTACAAGCCCGGCGACGGCGTCACCTGGGGCGGCTCATGGTGGCTCGCGCAGAAGGAGACCAGCACCCGGCCTGGCGAGAGCGACGATTGGCGCCTCGCTGTAAAGCGCGGGCGCGATGGCCGGGATGGCAAGGACGGCGAGCGCGGGCCGCAGGGCAAACAGGGCGAGGCCGGCCGAGACTTGACGCAGATCGGCGCCGACGGAGCGAAGTGGCGATGAGCGTCAGCATAATCACGCCCGCTACGGCCAAACGTCTCACGACGCCCGCCAACGTGCGTGGCGATCTCGGTCTCGCTGCGACCGCGCCACCTGAGGCCCAGCTCAACCGCTGGATCGATCAAGCCTCGGCGCGCGTGGCGAGCTACTGCCGACGGCAGTTCGGCCGAGAGACGGTGCGCGAGCGAATTGCGCTCTGCCTGTCGAGCGCCGCCAACGGCGGAGCCGACCTCTTGCTCGACCGCTGGCCGGTGGTCCGCATCCTTGGGGTGACCGCCGACAGCGTAACGCTGTCGCCGGGAACCTATGAGACGGACGGGCGCTCGGTGTTTCTGCTGCAGGACGGCCAGCAGAAGGGCTGGAGCGGCCGGATCGCGGTCGTGGACTACGAGGCCGGCTGGCTCCTGCCCAGCGAGAGCCGCGGCGATCCACCGATCACCACCGCGCCCGACCTGCCCGCGGATGTCGAGGCGGCGGTGATCAAGCTGGTGGGGGCCGCGATCTCCGCGAACGGACGCGATGCGCTGATCAAGAGCGAGGACGTCGTGGGCGTTGGCTCGACCTCCTGGTACGTGCAGGGCGTCACCGCCGCCCTGCCGCATCCGGAGGCCGAGGCGGCACTTGCCGGCTATCGGCGGCTGCTCTTTGCATGACGCCTGCTCAGGCCATCGCCGCGCTCGACCGCCAGATCGCGCAGCACGGCCAGGACGTGCAGCTGCGCCCCACTGCGGCTGATCCCGATGCGGCCGGCGCGACGGTGCGCGCGTTCGTGCGCGGCTACCAACCGGAGGAGCTCGGGGGCGGTGTCCAGCAGGGCGACACGCTGATGATCCTCTCGCCCACCCACCTCGCGGCCGCGAGCATCGAGACCATTGAGCGCGGCGACGGAGTCAGCGTCGCCGGTCGCGCCCGCTACGTTGAAGTCGCCAACCCGGTCGTGCTGAACGACGTGGTGGTCCGGATCGAGTGCGCGGTGCGCGGCTGATGGCGACCCGCACCTCTGTCCGCGTCGACCCGGTCGCGCGCGACATCACCCTGATGCTCGACGACACCCTGTCGCCGGATGCTCAAGCAGCGTTGCTCGCGGGGGCCGCGCGCGAGGCGCTCGGCGATGCACAGGACATGAACCGCCAGGCCCTCGGCTACGTGCCTGAGCACGAGACCTTCGTGGACGGCGCGCGGCGCGACGACCTCACGAAGCTGACCCCGCGCAGCACGATCCTGTTCGAGTTCAAGCTGCTGACCGACATTGTCGAGTGGATCGACGAGCAGCTGATCATCCACTCGCCCGTGCGGACCGAGCGCTTCGCCCGCAGCCATGTGTGGTTCGCCGACGACGTCGAGATGGACCCGCTGAACCCGCCGCCCGCCGAGCAGTACGTGGTGCTGAACGCCCAGCCCTACGCCCGCAAGATCGAGCGCGGGCTGTCCTCACAGGCGCCGGCCGGCGTCTATGAGGGCGTGGCGACCCTGGCAAAGCGGCGGTTCGGCAACGTGGCCTACGTCGGCTTCAGCTACCGCTCGTTCCCGGGCGGCGCCATTGGGAAGTGGGCGCAGACGGCCAGTGCGGAGAAGCTCTCGCGGAACGTCCGTGGTGGGCGCGTCGGCGCACGCCAGGACTGGCTGACGCGCCAGCCTGCCATCCTGATCGACCAGGGCCGCTGACATGCCTCTGAAGCTCGTCGCCGACGCGATCGAGGCGCGCCTCGCGGACACCTGGGATCGTTGTCCAGTGTTCGGGATCAACAAGCAGGGTGACGCACCGAAGGACGGCAGCCCGTTCGTGCAGGTGTCCTACCCGGTCGCGAACGGCGAGCAGCTCACCGTCGGCGCGCCGGGCGAGAACGTCTGGCGCGAGACCGGCACCTTCCGCCTCGTGATCAACAGCCGCCGCGGCCGCGGCGTGATCGAGGGGCTGACCTGGGCCGACGAGCTCGCCGCGCTGTTTCGCGGCAAGGAGTTCTGCGGGGTGCAGACCTTCGCGCCGTCTTCGCCAGTCATCGATGACCGTAACGAGGAGGGTATGTACTTCGTCCTCAGTATAAGTTGCCCGTATCAGGCGGATATCTTTGGCTGAACCCGCGCGCATTGACCCCAAGACCAGGAGACCACCATGGCTATTGCCTCGGGCAGTGGGCGTCGGATCGCCTATGTCGCCGAGACCGTGTTCGGCACCACGCCAGGCACCCCTTCGTTCAAGATCTTCCGCTCGACCGGCGGTGGCCCGCGGACGAACAAGACGACGGGCACCTCCGACGAGATCCAGCCCGATCGCAACGTGCGAGATGAGTTCCAGCTCGGCCAGGATGTGGCGGGCGACTACAACTTCGAGCTCGCCTACGGGAACCTCGATGACCTCCTCGAGGGCGCGCTGTTCTCGGCCTGGGCGACGAACGTCCTCAAGAACGGCTCGACCCTGAAGAGCTTCACGATCGAAGAGACGCTCGATCTCCAGGGCGGCAACTCGTTCTCGCGCTTCTCGGGCGCCGTCGTGAACACGCTGTCGCTCAACATCGCATCGCGCGCGGCGATCACCGGCGCCGTCGGCATCATGGCGCAGAAGGAAGCGATCGACACCGCGATCGTCGCGGGCGCCACCTATGCGGCGCCCGGTACCGAGCCGATCTCGACCGCCTCGGCGAACGTGGCGAGCCTGACGCTCTCGGGCGTGACGCCGAACCCGAAGGTCCGCAGCCTCACCCTGGAGGTGAACAACAACCTCCGGACCCGTCCGCTCGTCGGCAACCTCTACACCGACAGCCTCGGCTATGGGATGTGCGACGTGACCGGCACGCTGGAGTGCTACTTCGAGAGCAACACGCTCTACGCGGCGGCCCTCGCTCACTCCGGCGGCGGCGCCCTGTCATTCACGGTCGGGAACGCGCCGAACAAGAAGTACACCGTCCTGGTGCCGAAGCTGATCCTCGGCAATGCCGAACGGCGGCCGGGCGGGAACACCGACGACGTGATGGTCTCCATCCCGTTTCGCGGCGTCTACGACAGCGCCGCGGCCTGCAGCCTTCAGATCACGAGGGCCGTGTCGTGAAGACGATCCGCATCACAGAGAACTTCGACAGCTACCCGAACGGGAAGGACCGGCGGACCTTCACGAAGGGCGAGGAGCCTGAGCTGTCGAATGAGCACGCCGACCTCCTCATCAGTAAGGGGCTGGCAGAAGATCTCGCGCCCGCCGCCCGGCACACCACCTCGAAGAAGGACACGGACGCGTGAAGCTCTCCGCCATCAAGGTCGACTCCGCGCGGCTCGGGCAGGGCCGTTGGATCGGCGAGATCCCCGAGATGGGTGATCTCCGCCTCCGGGTCCGTGGCATCGGCAACACCGAGTACCGCCGCCTGCAGTCGAAGCTGTTCGACGCAGTGCCGCGCTCGAAGCGGGTGCACGGCCGCATCGACCCCGACGAGGTCGACCGCATCACGGCACAGTGCCTTCTCGATACGGTGCTGCTCGACTGGGAGGGCCTCACCGCCGACGACGGGGCGACGATCCCCTACTCGCGCGACCTCGCCGAGCAATATCTGACCGACCCGGACTTCGCCCGGTTCCGGCAGGCGGTGTCCTGGGCGGCGACGGTCGCGGCCGACGAGGTCGCCGGCAACGACGAGGTCGACCGGGGAAACTGACCCAAGCGCTCCGCTGGCACCTCGAATGGGCTGAGCGCGCCGCGTGGCTGGCGGATCTGGCGGAGGAAGAGCGCACGGTGCCGGCGGCGCTTCTCGCGCGGCCGGACCTGCCCGAGCATCTCACCTTCGCGTGGGACGCATTCTGGGACCTATCCAATGATCGCGCGCTCGGCTTCGGTGTCGTCGGCCCCATCCCGTGGTCGTCGATCGACCGCTATGCCGGGCGCGTTGGCGTCTCGGACCCTGAGGAGTTCGAGCGCCTCGTGCGCCTCATCCGCGCGATGGACGCCGTCTGGCGCGAGCGGATGCGCGAGGAGATGAAGGCGGCCGACAACCCCTAAGTCAGTCGGCTTCGATCCTGCACCGCTGAAATCCCAGAGGCCCGCCGGCGACGGCCGGGCCCGCGAGGTCGTGCCATGGTCAGCCTCAACACGATCCGCACGATGACGGTCCGCTACGTCTCCGAGGGCGCGGAGAAGATGCGGGGCGACGCCGATGCGGTTGCCATGTCGCAGGAGCGGATGGGCCAAGCGGCCAACCAGTCCGCAACCGTGACGGAGCAGTCCGCGCGCCGGCAGCTGTCTGCGGCGAGTGCCTATGACCGGCTCCGGCAGCAGATCGATGATGCGTACCGCGCGCAGCAGCGCCTTGACCGCGCCAGCGGCGTGATCGACCGGACCTTCAACCAGGGCCTGATCGACGCGGCTGAGCGCGAGCGGGCGCTTGCCATGGCTCGCGCGCGGTTCATGCCGTCCGCCGTCAGCGAGAACGACAACGTGCCGGGACGGCGCGGGCTGGACGCCAATCAGCGCCGGGACCTGATGTACCAGGGGGGCGACGTGGTTGCCTCGCTCGGCTCCGGCGCCGGCCTCGGCACCGTCGCGTTCCAGCAGGGGCCACAGATCCTGCAGGGCCTCGCGGCGGGCGAAGGCGGCCTGCGGGGCGGCCTGAAGGCACTGGGCGAGAGCGCCCTCGGCCTGGTGACACCGTTCAACGTCGCAGCGGCGGCAGCCGCTGCAGCGGGCACCGCCTTCACGGCCGCTGCCGTCTCGGCGTCGCGCGATCAGGAGGTGCTGGAGCGCGCCACGCAGGGCCTGGGGCGTGCCACCGGCGCCACCGCATCGCAGCTCGACGCTCTCGCTCGCGCAAACGCTGAGGCAGGCAAGATCTCGACGGGCACCGCTCGCGAGATAGTGGCCGCTTATGCCTCGACCGGTCAGCTGGCTCTGCCGGTGATCGGCGACCTCACCCGTGTGACGTCGGAGTACGCGCGCCTGACTTCACACGAGGCGCCGGCCGCGGCAGCCGAGCTGGCGCGCATGTTCGCGGATCCGGCCAAGGGCGCCGACGATCTCGCTGCGAAGATTGGCGGCCTCGACGACCGCACCCGACAGCTGATCCAGACGCAGATGGAGCAGGGTGACCGCTCGGCTGCGCAGGAGACGCTGGCCGCGTCTCTGAAGTCGCAGATCGACGCGAATGCGGCCGCGACCACCGGCTGGGCGGCGGCATGGAACACGGTCACCGGCGCCGCGGACCGTGCCTGGGAGGCGCTGAAGCGCGCGGCCGGCGCAGCCACGGGGCTGGCGCCGGAATCTGCTGCGGACGCAGCGGCCCGCCTGTCCGCCCGCGTCGAGAATAAGAACCAAATCCGTGCGGCGATCGGTTTGCAGCCGCTGGGCCTCGGAGACTCCCTCGTGGCGGAGCGCGACGCGGCCCGCCTCGTCGCCGACACCGAGCGCCGCCAAGCCGAGGCCCGCGCTGCCGAGGAGCGCGCGGCCGCTGCCTCGCGCGCCGCCGGCAACATCGCCCGTGACATCGACCCGAACGGCTCCCGCCTGTCGGACCTGCTGAAGAAGCAGTCGGACCTGCGCGATGCGCTCGCCGATCCGCTCGCCCGCAGCAAGCTCGCCGACCAAGCGCAAACCGAGGAAGCCTACACCGCCGTCACGCGCGCCGTGGACACGCTCCGCGACTCCACCGGCAAGCTGATCAGCCAGGAGGAGATGGCGCGCCGACAGGACCAGCTGCGCCTCGATTCCATCAACGCCAAAACCGAGGCCGAGAAGCGCTCCGTCGCCGAGCGGCAGAAGGCCTTCGATCTTATCGGAAAGGCCATCACGCCGGGCGGCGCTCGCGGCCAAGTCGAGCGCGCTGGAGCGATCGCTGCAGCCTCAGAGGCGAAGAGCGGTGGTGGCAAATCCGACAGCGAGCGCCGCGATGACTTCGACCGCGCCGTGCGCTCGCAGGAGGACCGCATCCGCCGGCAGCAGCAGGAGGCGGAGACCTATGGCATGGGCGCCGCGGCCGTCGCACGGTACCGGGTCGAGCAGGAATTATTGACCGCGGCCAAGCGCGCCGACCGCGAGATCACGCCGGAGCTCTCCGCCCAGATCAAGGGCTACGCTGGCCAGGCGGCAGCCGCGGCCGAGCGCCTTGACGACCTGCGCGAGCGGATGCGCTTCGACGACGCCGTGCGCGGCGCCGGCCGGGACGCTCTCGGCGGCTTCCTGCGCGATATCCGCCAGGGTGCCACGGCAGCCGACGCTATGGCGAACGCGGTCGACCGCATGGCCGATCGCCTGCTCGACCTCGCGTCGGACCAGATCTTCTCCTCGTTGTTCGGCGCGCGCGGCTCCGCGAACGGCGGCCTGCTGGGCAACCTGTTCGGCGGTGGTTCCGGCTCTGGCGCAGGTAGCCCGAGCCTCATGGACTTCTTCTCCGGCAATTTCTTCCCGAAGTTCGCGGCCGGCGGATACACGGGCCCGGGCGGGCGTCTCGAACCGGCCGGGGTGGTCCACCGGGGGGAGTACGTCTTCGATGCCGCCGCCGTGCGCCGGATCGGCCTTGCGCCGCTCGAGGCGATGCGCGCGGGCTTGCGCGGCTACGAGGCGGGCGGGCCGGTCGGCGGCTGGACCGCGCAGGACATCGCGGCGGCCAGGTCAGGCGCCGCAGGCGGCGGGGTCAAGGTCTCGATGCCGGTCTCCGTCAGCATGCAGGGTTCGTCCGGCAACGCCGCCCAGGATCAAGCCCACGCCGAGCAGACCGCCAAAGCCATGCGGCGCGAGATGGAAGGCGCCTTTGCGGGTTGGGCCCAGCGCGAGATGCGCCCGGGCGGGATGCTGCATCAGGCCGGCTCGCGCCGCTTCTAACCGGAGACCCTATCACTCATGGATTTGAAGCCCCCGATCGATCGCGGCGCCGAGCTCGTACAGAGCGGCGACGCGGCGCGCCAAGCGCCCGGCGACGTGCCGATGCCGACCGCCGAGAACGAGCCGCCGTGCCTGTTTCGCCCAGGCGCCGGCATCACGGCCGCAGATGTCGCCGAGATCACCCTCATGTTCCTGCTCGACATGAGCGGCAGCCCCTACAACCCGCCCCCCGGTGGCCTGCGCGACATCGCCCTGCGGGCAGAGCGGGTCGCGCAGCTCTCGCCGAGCGCCCGCCAGTTCCTGAAGCCCGTCGCGTAAGGAGACCGCACCCATGTCACGTTCCAAGAAATTCGTCGTGGCCGGAGTGGCCGCAGGCATGATTCCGCGCGGCACGCCGACCGCGCTGTTCTTCCGCGGCGTCGACCGGTTCGCCGACGCCCGCGGCACCATCGAGATCGAGGGCTCGGACGGCGAGAAGCTCGAAGCCCGCGTCGTGAACGCCGAGGCCGGCCGGCTCTTCGATCTCGCCAACCGCTACGCGGGACAAAGCGTATACGCGCAGGCCGGGCCCGCGCAGGCCGCCGGGTACACCGGAGCCTACACGCTGGGCATGTTGGTCGGTGGCGTCAACGGCGCCACGGCGCTCTTCGATGCGCTCGAGAACGACAGCGACCCGGCGGCGCTTGCCGTGACCGAACCCTACACCGTGGTGGTCGTGCAGCTGCCGGTACCGGTGCCAGCGGCGCCGGGCGTCTGACGCCCGATGCCCTATCCGGCCTTCCCGACGCTCGGCCGGGGCACGTCCGGCCCGGTCGCGCCCGGGTCGAGCAAGCAAGTCGCGCCGGCCATCCTGACCGCCAACTTCGGCGGGCGGTACTCGCAACGGACCGGCGACGGCATCAACCCGCTGCCGCGCGACTTCACCTACCGCTCCGCGATCCTGCCGTCCGCCGGCATCCAGACCCTCGAGGACTTCCTCGGTGAGCGGGCCGGCTACAAGCCCTTCACCTTCCTGCCCCCGGGCGAGCCGGCCGCGCGCCAGTTCACCTGCGAGGAGTGGAGCGTCGACTACACGAGCGCCCTGTTCTGGACGCTCACGGCGACGTTCAAGGAGAACTTCGACCCGTGACGCAACCGAATGCCGCCATCCGCCGGGCGGGGCAGAGCCTCACGCCCGGCGATCTCGTCGCGCTCTACGTGATCGACCTATCGCCGCTCGGCGTGCCCCAGCAGTTCGCCTTCACGCCCTCGACGAAGAAGACGTCCGCCATGCCATTCCAGGGCATCCAGTACCAGCCGGTCGACGTGCGGTGCGAGGGGTTCGAGTACACGGGCAAGGGCGCGATGCCCCGGCCGAAGATCAGCGTCTCGAACGCGACGCGGCTGATGTCCTCAGCCTCGCTGCTCTACGATGACCTGATCGGCGCCAAGCTCATCCGCACCCGCACCTACACGCAGTTCCTGGACAACGGCGCCACACCCGATCCGGAAGCGGCCTACGCGCAGGACATCTTCTTCTTCGATCAGAAGACCCGGCACACCAAGCGGGTGATCGAGTGGGAGCTCGCCTCGGCGATGGATCAGGAGGGCCGCGCGCTGCCCGGTCGCCTGATCGTGCGCGAGATCTGCCTGTGGCGGTACCGGCGCTGGGACCCGGCCGCCGGGGCGTTCGACTACAGCCACGTGAAGTGCCCCTACACGGGCGGGCAGGCCTACGACGTCGATGGCAATCTGACGACGCCCGACAAGGACACGCCCAGCCGCCACATCAACACCTGCTGTAAGGCCCGCTTCGGCGCGGCCGCGCAGCTGCCGTTCGGAGGATTCCCCGGTGTTGGCCGCGTTCGCGTTTGATCACGGGCTAAACGACCGCTGGCGCGCCGCGGTCGACGCGCACAAGGCGCACGCGGCGGAGGCCTGGCCGCAGGAGGCCGGCGGTGTGATCGACCAGGAGGGCCGCTATCACGCCTGCTCGAGCATCGCGGCGGACAAGATCGCGCACTTCGAGATCCACGAGGACGAGATGGAGGCGGTGTGCGGGCATCGGCCGGCCGCCATCCTGCACTCGCACTGCTCGAGCGAGGACGAGCAGGGCAAGATCGTCCCGCCCCAGGACTGCCCCTCGGCGCAGGACATGCGCTCGCAGATGGACTGGGCGGTGCCGTGGGGCATCTCGCTCGTGACCGAGGGTGGCGCCACGGACCCCTTCTGGTTCGGCGACCAGGTCGAGCGCCCGGCGCTGCTCGGGCGTTCGTTCCGGCACGGCGTGGACGACTGCTACAGCCTCGTGCGGGACTGGCACCGGCAGGTAGCGGGCATCGAGATCCCCGACTTCGTGCGCGAACCCGACTGGTGGGCGCCGCATGAGGGCGAGCCGCCGCTCGACCTCTACGCGCAAGGCTTCGAGCAGGCCGGCTTCGTGCGCGTCGACCGCGGCCGCGACAGCATCCTGGCTGGCGACTGCTTCATCTGCTCGGTGCGCTCGCCCGTCCTGAACCACGCCGGCGTCTACATCGGTGGCGGCCTGATCCTGCACCACCTCGCCGGCATGTGCTCGGCCCGCGATCCCGCGGCGGTGTGGCGGCCGAAGCTCGACTTCCTCGTCCGGCACCGCGACCTCCCGGAGGACTTCGTATGCTCCGAACTGTGAGGCTCTACGGCTCGCTCGCGCGCGAAGTCGGGCCGTCATTCAAGCTCGACGTCCGGTCGCTGGCAGAGGCCTGCCTCGCGCTCGGCAGCCAGATCCCAGGTTTCCGCAGGGCAATCGAGGAGGGCCGTTTCCGGGTCACCTGCGGCGCTTCTCGCGGCAGAGGGCTCCGGCTCGGTGAGGACCAGATCACCTTCGGCCTGCCCAAAGGTGACCTGCACATTGTGCCGGTGGCGAGCGCGGCCAAGTCCGGCGCCGGCATCGGCAAGATCATCGTGGGCACCCTGATCGCCGCGGCGACTTGGTGGGCGGGCGGGCCCATGTGGCTTGTCGGCATGGGCGCCTCGCTTGCCCTCACCGGCGTCGCGAGCCTGCTGACGCCCAAGAAGAAGACCGAGAAGGAGCGCCGCAGCTACATGTTCGACGGCGGCAACAACACCTCGGATCAGGGTGGCTGCGTTCCGGTCCCGATCGGCCGCTGCATGCTGACCGGCATCACGATCTCGGCCGGCGTCACGACCGACTACGGCAACGGCCTTCCCACCGCCCGCATCTGATCGCTCGCGCCGGCGCTCCCCAGGGGAACCATGGACAGCTTCAACCGAGACGACGACGGGGCGCCGGTCCCGGCCGAGGACTCGCGCGCGCTCGTCGAAGCCGCGAAGACCTCCGGTTCGAAGACCGGCGGCGGCGCCAACGTCCCGAAGGACACGCTCTTCACCAACGCGACGGTGCGGCTCGTCGACCTCCTCGGAGAGGGCGAGATCAACGGCATCGTCGGCGGCCTGAAGGGCGTCTACCTCAACAACACGCCCATCGAGAACGCGGACGGCTCGCGCAACTTCCAGGGCATCTCCCTCGACTCCCGGACAGGCACGCCGGGGCAGACCTACATGCCCGGCTATCCGGACGTAGAGACGTCGCAAGAAGTCGGCGTGCAGGTCAAGAAGGCGCTTCCCGTCACCGCCACGGTGACCGATCCGAGCGCCGACCGCGCGCGCATCACGCTGCAGATCCCCTCGCTGCTCTATGCCGACAGCAAGGGGAACGTGAACGCGTGGCGCATCGACTTCCTGATCCAAGTCCGGTACTCGGGCGGCCCCTGGGTCAATCAGCTCGGCGCCCTGGCCGTGCAGGGCAAGGCGTCCTCGGCCTTCTTCCCGAGCTACGAGATCGATCTTCCCCGCAACCCCGGCGGCGCGTCGGCGCCCTGGCAAATCCAGGTGGTGCGCCTCTCGGACGACACCGAGACCTCGAACGCGCAGTTCCCGAACATGCAGTTCGCGAGCGACCTGATCTACCAGTCGCTCACGACCATCGTGGACGCGAAGTTCACCTACCCGGGCTCGGCCATCGTCGGCATCACGGCCGATGCCAGCCAGTTCGGCTCGAGTCTGCCGCAGCGGCAGTACCTCGTGGACGGCATCAAAATGCGCGTCCCGACGAACTACGACCCGGTGGCGAGGACCTATGCCGGCATCTGGGACGGGACCTTCAAGGAGGCCTGGTGCAACAACCCGGCCTGGGTCCTGTACATGCTGCTCGAGAACGATCGCTTCGGCCTCGGCCAGCTGATCGATGTCTCGGCGGTCGACAAGTGGTCGCTCTACCAGATCGGTGCCTATTGCGACGGGCTCGTGCCGGATGGGAAGGGCGGGCAGGAGCCGCGGTTCACCTTCAACGGCGTGATCGCCGAGCAGCAGGACGCCTTCGACCTCCTGGAGCTCGTCGCCCAGGTTTTCCGCGGAATGACCTATTGGTCCTCTGGCACGGTGACCGCGACGCAGGATCGCCCGGGTGACGTGAAGCTCCTCGTCACCGAGGCGAACGTCATCGACGGCGAGTTCTCCTACGCCTCGTCCGGCCGTCAGGCGCGGCACACGGTGGCGATCGTCGCCTGGAACGACCCGACCGACCTCTACCGGACGAACTACGAGGTCGTGGAGGACCCGGCCGGCGTCGCCCGCTACGGCTACAACCCGACGAAGGTCGACCTCCTCGGCTGCACCTCGCGCGGCCAGGCGCACCGTGCCGGCCTCTGGACGCTCCTGACCGAGCTTCAGGAGACGCAGGTCCTCACCTACCGCGCCGGCCTCGACCACGCGGTGGTGCGCCCAGGCGACCTGATCGCCGTGCAGGATCCACAGATCGCGGCGGTAGATCTGTCCGGCCGCGTGCTCGCCGGCTCGACGGCGACCGTGTTGCGTCTCGACCGCCCGGTGACGGTCGGCTCCGGGGCCACGGTTTCCGTGACGATGCCGGACGGCACCGTGGCGGAGCGCGGCGTGCAGCCGGCGACCGCGGCGACGGAGGTCGCGCTCACCGGCGCGCTGCCGGCGGTTCCGGACCCGGCCGCCGTATGGGTGGTCGCGACCTCGCTGAAGCCACAGCTGTTCCGGGTCATCTCGATCCGGGAGGCTGAGCCGCACATCTACGAAGTCACGGCTCTCCAGCACGAGCCCGGCAAGTACGCGACCGTCGACACCGGGGCTCCCTTCGAGGAGCTGCCGATCTCGAATTTCCCGACAACGGTTCTCCCGCCGACCAACCTCGCCGTCATCGAGTCGGTCTATTACGAGCTGGGGCAGGCCAAGCAGTCCCTCACGTTCTCCTGGACCGCGGGCCAACCGTTCAACTCGGTCGGCTACTTCGTGACCGCGATCAAGCCCGATGGCGCGATCATCACGCTACCGCGCCGCGCCTCCGCGTCAGCCGACTTCACCGACGTGGCGGCCGGCACGTGGACCTTCATCGTGACGGCGATCGGCCTCACGGGTGCGATCTCGGCGCCGGCGCAGATCACCTACGACGTGGTCGGCTGGGGCGGCCGCCAGGCCGCGAAGGTGGTCAACCTCCAGGTGCTCGGCGGCGGCCAGACCTTCGTGGGCCGCGCCTGCACCGTCGAGTGGGACTACGACTTCCCGGGCGGCTACGCCGCCTACCCCATCCGGCCGGTCGTCTACGTCTACGACGCCAGCTCGGGCGCGCTCCTGCACCGCGAGATCCTCGCGACGGGGGCGGAGGAGTGGACCTACGCCTACGACGTGAACGTGAACGAGGGCGGCCCGCGCCGCCAGTTCCGCGTGGCCGTCGCCGCCACGGACCCGGCGGGCGCGGAGGGCAACCAGGCCTCGCTTCTGGTCAACAACCCGCCGCCGGCTCTGGTAAATCCGGATCTCGACTCCGCGCCGGGCTTCCTCTTCATCGCGATTGACCAGCCGTCCGATAAGGACTGGGTCGGCTACCTGCACTGGATCTCCAGCACTTCGGGATTCGGCCCCCTCGTGACGCCGCCGACGCTCGACGTCGGGAGCAACTTCACGAGCGTGCCCCGCAGCAGCGGCACCTACTATGTGCGCTCGGCCGCCTACGACGCTTTCGGCAAGACGCCCGGCGAGCTGAACATCTCCGCGGAGGAGATGGTCACGATCTCGGATGTGGCGTTGGATCCGACCGACCCGGGCATCCCGCAGGGCCTCGCGCTCACCACGGGAGTCGACGTCGCTCCGGACGGCACGGTGACGGGCTGGGTCAAGGGCACTTGGACGGCGCTCACGACGGCGAACCTCGGATTCTACGAAGTCGCCATGCGGGAGGGTGCGGGCGGCTGGATCACGGTCGGCTCAGTTGAGAAGGCGGTTCAGGAATTCACCCGCCGCGGCTTGGTGCCGGGCTCGACCGTGAGCATGCGCGTCCGCTCGGTCTCGGAGAACGGATTCGGCATCTCAGGCTGGTCGATGGTCCAGACCATCACCGTGGCGCTCAACACGACACCGCCAGGGCCCGCGACGAGCCTCACCGGGAACGCGGCCGCTCAGACCGCGACGCTGCGCTGGACGAATCCAGCGGCCAAGGATCTCGCCTACGTCGAGGTGTGGGAGGGCGCGACGAACGTCCTCGTCAACGCGACGCAGATCGGCTCCGCGACGCGAGACTACTTCGTGCGCTCGGGCCTCACGCCGGGGCAGACGCGCTACTACTGGGTCCGCCCGGTCAACACGTCCCGCGTGCCGGCAGCGAGTTACACGGGCCCGCTGGCGCTGACCACCATCAAGATCGACGGCGTCTACATCAGCGACGACACGATCACCGCGGCCCAGATCGCCGGTAAGACGATCACCGCCGACGAGATCGCCGGCCAGACAATCACGGCCGCGGAGATCAAGACCGGCACAATCACCGCCGATCAGATCAACATGGCGACAATCAAGCTGGGGCCGGACGGCATCCTGGTCGGGGATGGCACCCTCTCGAGCGTCTTCGCGGGCAGCAACTCCACCAAGATCAACGGGGGAGCACTTCTCGCCAACACGATCGGCGCGAACCTCCTGAAAATCGGCGTCCGCGGTATCACAGTCGCCGGCATCGAGTTCGCGATGGAGCGCGACGCAAACGGCGCGCTGACCGGCAAGCTGACCTGGACGGCCGGCACGATCTCCTATGTCGGCGACGACGGCACGGTCGCTGTGCACAGCATCGCGGCCGGCTCGCTCGTGACGAACGGTGTCCGCAGCTACGTCTGGTGGTGCCGGCGCGCGGGCGTGAACACGGTGCTCCAGGCGCAGAACGACACGGCGACACCCTCAGTCGCGGCGTTCATCAACACCGACATCGACAACATCATCCTGTGCGTGTCCTCGGGCACCACGGGACTCATGCCGATCTACGGTGGCACCATCATCGACGGGACCAAGATCACGACGCGCTCGATCGCGGCGGAGATGATCGCTTCGGACGCGATCCAGACCCGCCACATGACCGCCAACTCGATTCAAGGCGACCGCATCCAGGCCGGCACGATCAACGCCAACCGCTTGCAGGGCGACACGACGCTGACGAACCGGCTCTTCATCGGCTCGGACCGGTTCCAGATCCAGCAGCGCGGGGCGGCTTACGACGTCAACGGCAACCCCGCCCGCTACGGCGGCGCCATTGGCATCCTCGACAACGGCACCTTCGACGGCAACGTGCGCTGGCGCGTGGCGCTGGGCGCGCTGCGCGACTGGACCGGCGTCAACGACGATTTCGGCCTGATCCTCTGGGACAGGCAGGGGCGCGAGATCCTGCATTCCGGCGACAGCGCGGGCGCGCGCATCAACGCGCTGGCGCTGGTGAACACGACAGGCTCGGGCGTCAACATGCTCCCAAACTCCGACTTCTCGATGAATACCCTGGCCTTCTGGGGGCCGCTCTACAACAACACGGGCGTCCCGCCGGTCGGTTCGCTCAACGACAACTTTCGCGGCGTGCAATACACGAACGTCTGTCAGGTCCGTGAGCTGGCCGGCGGCCTTCTGCACGGCGGCAACGTCTGGGACTGGGTCAATATGGGCCCGATGGGCCGGATCACGGTCAAGCCGAGCCAGCGTTACGAACTCTCGCTCTACATCGGGACGCTGGGCTGCACCGCCGAGGTCCATATCTGGTGGTTCGACGGCAACGGCGCTGTGGTCGGCGAGAGCGTGCCGGCTGGGGCGGTCAAGGACGACGGTTCGACCCAGGCCAGCACGGTCGGCCAGATGAACTTCGGCACGACCTTCCATCTCGGCCAGTATGCCCGGATCGGCGGGTTCGCGACGGCACACCCCTCGGCCGTCTCGGCGCTGGTCGGCATCCGCTGCTACGGCGCCGGCACGGGCAACGACGCCTACGCCTGGATCACGCAGGCTTATTTCGGCGAGGCCGGGGCGCAGCAGACCCGCCTGTCGGCGTGGTCGCCCTCCGACGTCGTCAAGCAGATCACGGCCGGCAACGTCTCGACCTATATCGCGAGCGCCGCGATCGGCGAAGCCTACATCGGGCAGCTCTCCGCCTCGAAGATCACGGCCGGCTCGCTGTCAGCTTTCACGGCTGTTCTCGGCACCGTGACCTCGGGATTGATCCGCTCGCCTGACAGCCGAATGCAGATCAACCTCGACGCCGGTCGCATCGAAATCTACGACTGAGACATGGCACAGCGCGTCATCGTAGGTCGGCATCCTGACGGAGCTGTCGGCCTCTTCATCTCACGGCCCGGCGTCAACGTCGGGGACGTAGGCTCAGGCGATTACAACAATCTCTGGTTCTCGACCCAATTCGCGAACGTCGGGACGGTGCTCGCCAAAGGAACGTGCGGGCTGAACCAAGACGTCTGGTTCGGCGATCCGGGGTATGTGCCGCTGATCCGCTTCGAGGAATGGACCGGGTCGGCAGCGATTACATATCCGAATTTCGGCTTCCCGTTCTCGGCGAATGGGAGGTTCTACCGGGCGGACTGGACGCGGTATCAGCTCGGGCATCTCGCCCGTAACGGCTTCCGCATCATCAAGCGCGATCCCGCCACGGACAGCGGCGCGGTCTCGCCGACGTTCCGCTGGCTCGCCTACACCATCCCGGCTTGGGGCTGAGCGATGCCGCTGCGCGTCTACATGATCCCGGGGCAGATCGCTGTCACGAAGCCGGGGAAGGAAGTCCACGGCGGCCGGCCCGACGATTACCTGCTCATCATCGGCTACAAGACCGATCACATGATGATGCAGGGCTACGCGGCGATCGATGGTGCCCGCAATATGTGGACGGCCTTCTCGGAAGTATTCCCGCAGGCGCCGGACGTCTGGTGGCAGATGTTCTACGGGGACCGCGTCGTAGTCCCACCGGCCCGCTGGTTTCCGCAGGCGCAGCAGTTCGTCCAATCGACGGTGGCGAACCTCACGATCGCGCAGAACGCCTGGACCGCCAACTTCCCGATCGCCTCTAACATCGCGGGCGCCCCGGCCGAGCCGACCGGCGTCATCTTCACCGTCCATAGGCGAGGGCAGCTCTGATGGGCATGTCGATGCGCTTTATGCGCCCGGTCGACGGCGCGGGCGGCCGCGTCGACCCGATGCGCGTGCTGACCCATTCCGGGTACCAGCCGAACGACCTCAGCGACGAGGTAATGTTCTCCGGGCTGTGGCCGGCCATGTACTACGATTGGGCGCAGTGGCGCCTCGACGTGAACGCCGCCGCTGACTTCACGTGGCAGCCGCAATGGGACTCAGGCCGGCAGTTCATCACCTACCCTAACCTGCACATGGTCTATATTCGCGACGACGGCGGGATCACGTATCCCTACGTGCGCTCACTCAATAACCGACCGACGCAGGCCAGCACGACCTACAGCCTCGACGGCATGGCGCGCCTCCAGGGCGAAGTCGTCCACCGCGGCGGCAACGTCTTCTCGGTACAAGTCATCATGCAGCAGATCAATTACCGTGAATTCATCTCGGGTTATCTGCGCATGTTCCTTATCGGTAGAGGCATGAACTGATGGTCGGGATCTTTCTCACGCTGAAGCGCGTGCAGGGCAGCGGCTACGTCGCTCAGACGACGATGCAGCCGCCCGACGAGGCAGCGCAAGCTGCCCTGTTCCGCGAGAAGGGCATCCCGTTCGTCGTCATCCCCCTGGACGAGCATTCGGGCTGGGTCGAAATGCAGCCGGAAGGCGCCTTCACGTTCCGGCCGCGCGGCGAGTTGCCGGGCGAATTCAGCAAGACAGAGCTGCTGCCGGGAGAAGAGACGACGTTCCCGAACCTGCCTGCCGGCACGAAAATTCATGTGCAGGGACCGGTCTCGGCCATGCTCGATTGGGACGCGGACGGGGAGGAGAAGAAGGACGCCAGCTTCGGCATCACGCTCCCGGGCACGTACCGCTTCATCGTGGAGTCGTTCCCCTTCGAGCGCCGCCTTTTCGACATCACTGTCGCCATGCCGTCGGCCGACGCGAGGTCGGTCGAGCAGGCCGAGACCGTCATCGGCCCTGACGCCGCGCAGATGCGCGAGCTGGCGAAATACTCGGCGATGCGCTTCTTCGTGCAGGCGGCCGAGAACGATAAGGTGCCGGCGACACTGCGCGCGATGTACGTGCGCAAGCTCGAAGAGGCGAAGGCCGTGCTCGCGGGCGGCACGTCTGCCTTCATCGAGGCGGAGATCGCGACGCGCAAGGAAGCCGACCCGACGTTCCAGGCGACGCCTCAACAGTGGGCGGAGGTCATCGTGGGGATGGCCGCGCAGTCCGATCAGATCGAGCTGCAACGCATGCGCGTCTCGGCCGAGCTGGACGCCGCGCCGGCCGACGTCCTAGCGATCCTCGGCGTGCTCGCCAAGCACAAGATCGCGCTGGAGACGTCGCCCACCAGCACCAACGGAACGTGGGCGCCGATGTAGCGCGCCGCCTTCAAACCTTCGTTCACGGCCGCTTGCGAGCGGCGCTCTTTGACATCGTGGAGATCCCCATGGCCGCCGCCAACTTCGAGCGGGCGCTCGCGCTCGTCCTGCAGCACGAAGGCGGGTACGTCGATCACCCTGCCGACCCCGGCGGTGCGACGAACCTCGGCGTGACGATCGGCACGCTCTCGGGTTGGCTCGGCCGGCCGGCAACCAAGGCCGAGGTGGGAGCGCTCACCAAAGCGACAGTCGCGCCGATCTACCGGAAGAACTACTGGGACGCGGTTCGCGGCGACGATCTTCCCGGCGGGGTCGACTACTGCGTCTTCGATTTCGCCGTGAACTCAGGCCAGGGACGCGCGATCCCCTCGCTTCAACGGGCGATCGGCGTGGCAGACGACGGCGTGATCGGACCCATCACGCTCGCCAATGTCGCCTCGCGCTCAAGTGCGCAGATCATCGAACGGATCTGCGACGACCGCATGGTGTTCCTGCGCCGCCTCTCGACGTGGCCGACCTTCGGCAAGGGCTGGACGAAGCGGGTCGAGGGCGTGCGGGTCGAAGCGCTGGCGATGGCCGCGGCCGCGGCGCTGGTCGCCTCGTCGCGGCCCGTGCCAGCTCCCGCGAAGCCGATCCCGGCGCCCGCCATCACCTCTCCGACGCAGCCTGTGCCGACCGTGAAGACGGGCGGCCTCCTCGCGGCCATCGCCGCCCTCTTCAAGAAGGCCTTCTGACATGGACTGGTCGCAACTTGCCGGGCAGCTCGCCCAGATCGGTCTGCCGGCGCTCGGCACCCTGTTCGGCGGCCCGCTGGGCGGCACGGTCGGCGCCGTGGTGGGCAAGGGCGTTGCAGCTGCACTCGGCGTGCCTGCCACGCCCGAGGCGGTCTCCCAGGCCGTCGCCGCAGACCCAACCGGGTCGGCCGTGAAGCTCGCCGAGATCGAGGCCGAGACGAAGCGGCAAGACGCCTACCTCGCCGACCTCGCCGACGCCCGAAACATGCAGATCGCGCTCGTACAGACCCACTCTTGGGTCCAGAACATGCCAGCGATCGTGACGCTGCTCATCTTCTCGGCCTGGATCGTCCTCTCGGTGGCGCTCTACTTCGTGCAGGCCGAAATCCCGGAGCGCGTCTACCAGCTGCTGAGCCAAGCTTACGGCGCAGCGAACCTCGCCCTCGGCACCGCCATCGCGTTCTGGCTGGGGTCCTCGCGCTCGAGTCAGGTCAAGGACAGCCAGATCACCGCGCTCTTGCCAGCTGCCACCCGGCGCTGAGCCGTGACCGCGCTTGAGATCGCGGACCTCCTCAAGGACTATGGCCCTTGGGGGCTCTGCGGCCTGTTCGCTCTCGTCATTGTCGTCCTCGATCGGCGGCTCCAAGCCTGTCAGGACGCGCGCATCGCGGACGCGAAGGTCAGCGCCGCCGCGATGGAGCGGCAGACCAGCACGAACACCGAGACCGCTACGGCTCTGAACGCGATGCGCGAGGGGCAGACGGAGGTCATGCGCGTCGTCACGCTCCTGCAGCGCGACGTCGAGAACGACGACGAGCGGCTCCGTGAGAAGCTCGAAGGACTCGCGCGCGTGGTCGAGAACGTCTGCCGCCGAGGGGCGCAATGATCCGGAGGATCAGGATGCTGCTCGATCGGCTGTTCTCGTCGCGCTGCTCGCACGAGTCCGAGCGGCTTCAGCGAGCGGCACATCTCCACGCCATTTCGGCCCAGGCTGTCTCATCGGCCGCCCGCAAAACACGGCGCCGGGTCAGCGACATGAAGGTGACGGCCGACGCAGTGGAGCGACGAGCGCGCGAGCGGGGCGTGGTCTTGGCTGTCGAGGACGTCCTCCGCCTCAGAAGTTTCGGCGGTCCCGGTGATGGTGAGGGATGACCGTGTTCGTGAACATCTACGCTGACAACCGACCCGAGAACATCAAGAGCATCATTCTCTGGGCGGCCGCCCTCCTCTTCCTCGGCTACACCGTGATCAACGCCTTCGTGCCGAATGGCGAGATGGTCGTCTACGTGCGCATCCTCGACGTGGCCGCCACGGCCGTCGCGCTCTGGATCTTCGCGAAGGACGCCTGGATCGGCGTGCTGCGGCCGGTGCCGAAGCCGCGCGACTTCCTGATCGTGGGCATCTGGCTGAAGTTCCTCTCCGCCGAGCTGCTCGGCATCTACGCGCTGGTCTACCGGCTCGCCGGCACACCCGCCTGGTTCCTCAACAACGAGCTCCTGTCGCCCATCATTCTGATCTCGGTCATCGCGGTGGTGCTGCACGTCTGCACGCCTGGCACGATCGACGGCGTCGTGCCACGGAGGAACCAGTACGCGCTCGCCATTGGTTTCGGGGCCGCAGTGCTAATCACTGGCTTCATGATTGCCAGCAAGCCGGACCTGCAGCCGTACCTCGAGCGCACCCGCCCCTACATCGGCGATTGGTTCCGGACGGGCGAGATCCCGAGCGGCCCGCCGGACCCGCATGCGAGTTGAACAAGCTGGCAGCATGACACTACGGACGGCGTCGCGCTCCTGAATGCAACCGGCAGAGCAAATCCTATTGGGGCGGTGGCCTGAGCGCTCTGAGCATCGCCCGCAAGTCCATGCCGGGCCGCTCGGCTTCCCAGCGCACCAGTGGAGCGCCGCAGGCCGCCATCATTGCGCGCAAGTCCTCGACGCATCGCTCGGCCTCGGCAAGCGTCAGAAACCCGCAGCGCCAGTGCACGGAACCGGCCGCCGAGGCAGCCACGACTGCGAACCGCCCATCTGGATGGTCGACGATGCTGTAGGTCACTGTTCGCGCCATTTCCCCGATCGCACTGGCTTGCAAAGGACGGCTGCAACGCGAGGGTCGCATGGAACGATCCCCTTTACAGCCTAGTTTGATGTTCACTGTACGGTCAGAGTGTTCGGCGTACGCCGCCGTGCATGACTATGAGAGAGAGCAGCAGGTTGAACGACATGCTGATACCAAGCGGGCTCGGTGCGCATCAGCCGGAGGTGCAGGACGCAACAGCTCCGGCTCTCCTGCCTACAGCCATCCTCGATCATCTCGGCTCTGAGCTGCAGGCGGCCTACGGCGCGCTGATGCAGGCCCAGCCGCCGCAGCACCTGCTCGACCTGATCGCACAGCTCGACAGCGCGCTGGCTACCCAGAGCGGGAACGCAGAAGCCTTCCGCGACGGCTTGGTTGCGGTGCTCCCCGATCTTCGGGGCTTTGCGATGTCGCTTGTCCCAGACGCGGCGCGCGCCGACGACCTCGTGCAGGAGACGGTGGTGCGGGCCTGGGCGGCCCAGGATCGCTTCCTTCCGGGCTCGAACTTGAAGGCCTGGCTGTTTACGATCCTGCGCAACCAGTTCTACAGCGAGTGCCGCAAGGGCAAGCGCGAGGTCGAGGACGCGGACGGCACGCTTGCCGGCCAGTTGATCGCACCCGCCGCTCAGGAGCACGGCTCGGATCTGCGCACCATCTGGACGCACATCGCCAAACTGCCTGCCCCCATGCGTGAGGCGCTTCTGCTGGTGGGGGCCCAAGGCCTGACCTACGAGGCTGCGGCCGAGGTGATTGGCTGCCAAGTGGGGACAGTGAAGAGCCGGGTCAGCCGGGCACGCTCGCTTCTGACGAGCCTGCTCGGGACGCCCGCGACGCGGGCCTCCGCTTAGCTCGGGTGATCGGCAGTCTCGCCCTATCAGCAGCAAGCATCTGAAAACCTGCCTGAGGCAGAGGGGCTGCCAGCTGTAGCCGGCAGCCCGCTCGATCTCAGTCGATGGTGGTGATCACCCGGCGCGAGCCGGGATCGACGATGTAGGTGCCGCTGTCCGAGGAGAAGTAGCTGTAGCCCTTCAGGCGCGGGTTGCTGCTGACGATGGTCGAGGGCAGCTGCTGGAACTCAATGTCTGCCGGCACCGTCGAGCCGACAGTCACCCGCTCCTTGAGCTTGACGGGCTTGGCACGCTGCTCGGTGACGTACTTCTTGATGACCGTGCGCTGCTCGGGCGCGATCTCGACCGTGTCGGCGGTTCCGGTGGTCGTGGTGACAGTTGTCTGAGCGACGGCAGCCCCCGAGAGCAGGACCAGAGCAGCAGCGGCGGAGAGCATACGCTTCATCGAGTTCCTCCTGGTGATGTGAGGACCAAACTCACATCTCTGTGAACCGCCTCCCAAACGAGGATCTTGGCGGAAGCGTTCCACTGCTCTGCCGTAGAGGCCATAGGGGTTCGACCCAGCGGGATGCTTCATCAAGTCGGTGCGCGGCAGGCTTCGTGGCAACGCAATCGCGTCGGCTGCCGTTATCGGTGACCCGCTTCGAAGTTGGGGCGGATGAGCCCACTCGGGGGTGGCGCATAACACCGAGAGCCGGCGGCCCTTTTTCCGAATTGGGGGCGCGGCCGGCCCCTTTTCGTGCACTCGTGCGGCGAAAGCCGCCATACGCTGTCATCGCAGAAGCGCTACGTGCGCAAAATATGACTTCATCATCGTCGCGCACCGGCCAGCCACCATTGCCCACGCTGATCAAGTGCTGAGTTTCGGAGGAGGCGAGATCCATTCGCCGCCAGCACAGCTCGCCCTGGTGCATCCGACATCTGGTGCTCCACGGTCGAAGCGACGAAGGAGATAAGAGCAGCCGATCTGGTGGCTCCGAGAGTGGCTGCTCCGAGCTCAACCTCTGATTAGGTGCTCCGCGCCGTGCCTGACTGCCCTTGTGCGCGGCCGCAGATCCCCTCACACTGCCGAGGCCGGCAAGGTGATCCTTTCCCCGGACGCTGGCCTCGCCGGTCGGACAAAACTTGCGGGGGTGGCCGGCGCGACCAGCCACCCTCGTCCTCTCCAATCCACACAGCCGTCCGCAAGCCATCGCAGCTCGCGAACGTGGCCTGGATCTCAGGTCACCAACCCGGCGACGAGGCTTGCCAGCCCCATGAGGCCCGCCAAACCCACGGCCGCGATTTTGGCAACCTGCGCCATGCCTGTGCTGCGGTTGTCGTTGCAGGGTCTGGGCAGTTCGCTCGGCCAGCGGAGCCACTTGCGCGAACGCGCCGGCATGACCTCGACTGGCCCCAGTGGCAGACTGTCAGACTGATGGCGGCACGACATGGCACTTCCCTGGCCGGCAACATCCCGAACAACTTAGGCCTTCACATCCGCGCCGCGGAAGCTCCTGCGGAGTGCCCTCTGGCTGGCAGATGCGAACTTTGCAAGCTGGTTCACGATCGGCTCCGGTCGGTCCGGGTCAAGGATCCCATGCGCTGCGATGACCTCTTCCGCCGTGTTGAGCAGCGTCGGCTTAAGTGGGACGAGCGTTCGTCCGTTCGCAATACGTAGGCGGTCGATCGCCCGGACGAGGGAGTCCTCTTCCAGCTCCACTCGCGCGAACTCGTCCTTCGCCACGTTTAGGTGCTCAGCCAGAAGGCGATGCCGGATCGAGCAGATCGCAACCCGAAGCGCCTCGCGCTCGGTTTGGTCGTGAGGGTCCACAGCGAGATCGCATTCGGTGTCGAGCCCCATGGAGCGGTTGTTCATGTTCGCGGAGCCGATCTTCAGAAATTGATCGTCGACGATCATGATTTTGGCGTGAACGTAGATTGGTGTACCGCCCGCCGCGACCGGGTAGCAGATCCGGAAGTGGTGCCCACCGTTGATGCCACTCAGGCGTTCGATGATTCGGGCTCGGGCTGATCCCATCACCTCGTCCTCTAGCCAGCCCTCCGTGGATAGGGGGTTGATCACGATCACTTCCGGGCCGCTCGTCTCACCGAGCCGATTCGCTAGGGCTTCGGCGATACGGTGTGACGCCAAGTATTGGCTCTCCACATAGATGAAACGGTGCGCCCTTGAGATCGCGGCGAGGGTCAGCGCCTCGATCTCGCGCACCGCCGGTTGGCCGTCGCGTTTCGGCTGAGTGCGGGCGATGCCGACGTTCACATCATGGAAGGTGGCCTGCAGAGTTTTGGGCCAGATCGTGTGCCGTTCTTGAAGGGGCGGCAACCTCTCGCCCGTCGCGCTCTCCCAGCGCTCTCGGGCAAGTTCAGCTAAGGATCGCGCCGCCTCGCCGTCCACCGCTGCCGTTGCATCATGCCATGGTGGCTGCGCGAATCCCCAAGGGCTGGCGCGGCGCAGGTCGTCGTCACGGTGTTCGGGCGTATCCCAGCGGCCGACTGTGAGGTCGATGCCACCGCAGAAGGCGAGGGCATCGTCGATCACGGCAATCTTCTGGTGATGGCATGCGCCGGCTGGATGCACGCTGTCGAGCCGCAGGTGGACACGCTTGTTGGTCATCCAGTTGAGTATGAACAGAGGGGTCGCGCCGCGCCCGAGCGCTTTCAGAACGCCAAGGTCCCACTTGAGCACGTGTACCTGCAAGTCCGGGCGACGCTGTACGAGCGTGCTGATGAACGAACCGAGCTTGTCTGGCCACCCATCCGGCTCGCCTTCAGGATCGAGCCGTACACGGGTGTCGAAATCCCATCCGATCAGCATGACCCGCTCACGAGCGAGCGTCATGGCCGCCTTGAGCTGGGCAAAGTAGTCGGCGGCGTCCACGATCAGGGCAAAGCGATCAGCATGGGCTCTGCGCCAGCACGTCCGCACCGGTTGAAGAAGGCTCTCTGTGGACGTCTGCTTTATCACCGCTTCTCATGCCTGCTGCAGGCCCTGCGCCGAGCCTGGCTAGATCTGTCCTGGAACAATACTTTTACGGTGCCTCCTTCCGGAGGTGGCGACGCCGAAGATCACCGGCCTGCCACGTCCGGCACGCCTCAGGCGATTTATAAGACCTTCATCACGCTACTCGCAGCGACCTGGGAGACAGTGAGGAGCCGGCGCAGGCAAACTGCGCCCACATTCGGCCCCGTTGCAATCATCAGTCTGCAGCGGGTGTGAAGTGGGTATGACGATGCGGCACGCGAGCGCCGGTGTTCGAAGTCACGGCGAGGCGGCAGCACGGATGTTCACAGAGCGGCATCGTTGAAGCGATGAGGATCGACCTTCAGTCCGGCCGCGTCCGCTTGGCGGTCAGTGACAAAGGGTAAGCCGTAGTAGCTCATGCCTGGATCCCATGGCCCCTGGGTTCCGAGGAACGGGAAGGCCATTGTCTGCCCACCCGAAGCCGCGTGGCGGCTCACGAGCACAGCGCTCAGCCGACCATCCAGCGTAAAGATGGCATCGGTCACAATCCCGTAGCCATAGCCGGTCCGTAACCGAGCGTAGTCGCCGAGGATCTCGCTGAGACGGAATTCGCGCGGCAGAGTGTCGACACTCTCGCTTCCAGGGAAGAGCCCGAAGCGATGAGGATCTCGGCTCGGCGGATCAACCACAAGGCCGGACCTGTAGGGCGTCAGGTCAATGTTCTTCCAGGGAATGCGGTAGACGGCCTGAGGCAAATACACCGGCCCGCTGCTCTCAACGACCAATGCCGCCGCTCGTCCGTTTGCATCGACAATGATGTCGCGCACCGTCCCGATCTGCTGGTCGGCATGTCGATCCGTAACCGGCTGCCCGAGGAGCAGCCGCGCCCGCCACCCTCTATAGAACAGATCCGGTTCGAGCGGTTTGGCTTGAGTATCCGCCCCCTGCCTGGTCACCAGTGGGTTCGCGGCTCCGGGCTGGTCCTGCGCCAGTCCAGCGCAAACAGAAAAGCCATACAGCCCGAGAGCGGATGTCACGACTTTGGCTAGCTCTTGAAAACGCATCCGAACACCTCGCTGGGCGGGCTGCAGAAAGCCCGAGAACGCATGAAATCCAAAGCGGAGATCTCTGGAGGCGTTCCGCCAGATCTGGCCAAAGTTGGTCCACTGGTGAACATAAGGCCTGTTCATCGGCGAAGGTGGCCGCGTCAGCGGCTCGCGCCGTGCCCTCCCGAACGAATCCAGGGGCCGACCGCTGCCCGAGCACTCTGCGTCCTATCGAAGCTGCGCCGCTTGCGTTTGCCATCCCAGATCATGACCGCCTGGCGACGTACCCGCACATTCCCGGCGAGGTCCTACTTGCCCACCACACAGGGAAGAGCCACTGCCTGGCCTCATACCCAACCGTTGGATCGCGGGGCTGCAAATCAACACCGAGCGCTGGGCCGAGCTGCAACGGCATGAACCAGATCGGGCGGCCGACACCACGCAAGATCCGACCGGAGCAGCGCGGCTTCGACAATCAGCAACCACCACCTGCACGCGAGCGCGCTGATCGAGCGTCCACGGCACAGCCGGACGGAGAGCGTGATCAAATCGAGGTCGCGTCGCGACGGTCGCCCAGCAGGCGCCGACCGGACGCAATCACCTGGATCGTCTGACGTTCCAAGCCGGCCTGCCGAGCCGTACGCTCGTAGATCCTCAGACGATGAATCAGGCCTGTATCCGGCTCGGAGCCACGATTCAGGCAATCGCACACAGCCTGGGTGACGATGTCGCGCAAGCGGTTGGCACTGACATCGCGAAGCGCTGCATCGCTGCTCATGAACCCACTCCTCGCATCAGCCGGCCGCCGCAGAGGCCGCACGGCAGCCGGACGAGTTGACTGGCCGGCGACGGTCTCGACGAAGTGGGCGCCCGGACCCCCTCTCTCCCCCAACCGGTCGCTCAAAGCGTGAGCGTTGCACACTCGCCTCACGCCCCACTCGCGGAGGCACGCGCGTCCTGTTCCACCTCGTCGGCGGCCGGCCGACGCTCTTCATCGCCTGCATGCGACTCGTGGCATTCGGCAGCCTCGGCATCTAAGGCCACCAGAAACTCTCGCCACAGAGGACGGAGGTCGTAGGGGATCGCCTCGTCGAGCTTTGCTCGGAGCATCTGAACACGTGTTGCTCGCTCGTTCTGCGTCTGCATAGCGAGATGTATTCCCATGTTGTGCGCGGGCCGGTCCGTCCAGGGCCTGCCGCGGAGATCCCACGCTCCACTCGGTTTGTCCGATTAATGCCGCTGAAGATCGGCTTGTCGTTGGCGGACTGGGAAAGCTTTGGAGGAACTGAACTCGGTCCGCCAGTCCCATAGTCTTGAACGGACTGTACTGGACGATGCGACAGGCGATAGTACCGCCCGGACAGTCTTGTTGGCTATGCTGTCCGGTCCGCGAGCGGACCGGATTTCGCGTGCACTGTCAGCATCCGATCCGGGTGACGCCGGGCGTGAGGCGCACAGTTGCGCTGTGGGCCAAGCCGGCTCTGGTTCCCTGAGCCTCAGCTGGGTGAACTACTTCTCCCGCACGGCTCCCTTCTGGGCCTTGCCTGCAGGCGTCTCCCGGGCGGAGCCGGTCACCAAGTCTCCATCGGCATAGGTCAGCATGCCCTCCGAGCTGATCACCAGCTTGTCGCTGCCCTGGGCCATGCGGCCGTAGCCCGCTGGTCCGCTACGCGTACGCAGCCCGCAGCTGTCCGGACACTCGACCTGGAAGGCGTCTCCGGCAGCGATCTTGTGGTCGCTCTGCTTCTCGCCGCGGTCGACCGTCAGAACCTGCTCCTGCTTGGATTGATTGGCGACGGTCACGGCCCACGCCGGACCGGCGGCCAGCACGAAGGCGCCGACGAGAGGGGCGATGCGCTTGAGGTTTTTCATCATATTCCTCCACTTCCTGTGGTGATGGGATGGGCCGAGCCGGGATGTTCTCCCGGCGGGTGGGGGCGGCAGCGCACGTCTCAGACCTCGAGCTTCCGTGTATCCGCAACCTCTACCAGCTGTAGTAGAGGCGCGGTCCGCCCCAGAAGAAGCCGACGGGCGTGTAACCGTAGCCGTAGGTCCGGATCACGCGACGGGGCGTGTAGATGGGGGCGTACCCGACATCGTAGCCATACCCGTAGGCGGGGTAGGCATAGCCGTATCGGTCGTACGGATAGCCGTAACCGTACGCCGGGCTCGCATAGGCGTTCGAAGCCGCTCCGATCAGGGCTGCAGCCGCAATGCCGCCGATCACGCTGGCAGCGATGGCGCCGCCTCGGCCTCGGGCCTCCGCCCCGCTTGAGGCCAGCATACCAAGAGCCACCAGCGCTGCCGCCGAGAGTGTAGAAGTCCTTCTCATGGCCCATCTCCATTCCAGATTTAGAGCATTTCAGTTCTCTCGAATTTCGAGCGATGACTAAACAGCTACGCGCGATGGCGTCGCGAAATGCCCTGAGCTCACTTATCCAAGATTGATGTTAAAGTACTTCTATTTGCTTCGTCTGTGCTGCTCATAGCACAGGTTTTGGCGCCCTGTTGCACAACCGACGCGTCACACATCGCAGCCGTAGCGATCTCAGACTGGTACGCACATACAGGCTGGGCGACGGCGTCCTCGGCAGGAAGGCTGCTATGTCGCGCAAAACCACCGAAGTCATGCAGCGAGAACGTCACACTGAAGTACTGCACCTACTCTGAGCCGCCGAGGCTGGAAGAAGCTGGTCTTGGTCCGTTGCCGCAGAGGTTCAGCGACCGCCACTGCCCTGCGGCACCCTGCGTGCGGGCTGGGCCGCGTTGCCAGCTGCGGCCGAATCCGTCTGGATCGTGGATGCGCCCGTTGGTCCTGGCGCGATCGCCAAGTTCCGGTCGTTGCCTGTCGTGCCGGTGGTCGGCGCAACCACCGGCCCCGAGGGCCTCGGAACGTCGGGTCTAGCAGGCATCTGCGCGCTGGCTGCGCCTGCAAAGCTCAGTGCGGCCAAGGTCGCGATGGAGAACGGTGTCAAACGCATGAAAATCTCCCGATCAAAGAAGCTTTGGTCCGGCGCTCACACATCGCGATGCCTTGCGCCGGCTTCCTGGCGTCGAATGACTCCACCGCTCCATTTGCCTTAGGAAAAGGGCGAAGCAGTCAGCCGGACCACAGAGGCGATAACGATTCGGATTACTTCATCGCTTTCTCAGCATTCCCGACATGCGTCATGCAGCCCTGCTCGTCCTTTTTCGCAGCCTTCTCAGCGGCGATCTTCAACTCAGCTCTCGCCATCGCGGATTTGCCCGCGTCCTGGTTGGCTGGCATCGCCGCTTCCACCCTCTTCATCTCGCTCGCGCAATCTTTGCCGGCTGCTTGCGCGGGGGCGACAAGGCCAGTCAGAGCGCCGGCCACTAGCACGGAAGCTACAATATTCCGCATTTCTAAGATCTCCATTCAAGTTGCTGGAAGTGATGGACGAACGGAGTGCTCGTATCCGTGTTCCAGCGCCAGTGTTCGGTTTCTGCAAAGACGGCTCGCTAGTGTACCAAGTTCGCGATAGCCTTCGGTGCGGGAGCTGAGACATTCGAGCAACCTGACTCCGACACTGGCGGGCGCAGCCTCTTTCCTGCACCGCCGCTCGGCCCCCGTCCGGAACACAGGAAGTCAGTACAGCGCCGGACACTCTCCAGAACCATGCCTCGCCTCGCAGCTTGGTCGACCGGACGCGCGGACTTCCCGCGCTGAACGTAGCCAACATGGAGAAGACGCATGACAAGCCCTAGCCTCTCTGCAGTGATGACCGCCCTCGCTCTCACGGTCAGTCCTGGCGCGGTGCTCGCGCAAACGACCTCGCCCGCGCCGGGCGCCTCCCAAGCCGACCTCTGCCGCGACCTCGTGACGTTCCTGGAACGGCGCGGCGACGCAAAGCCCGCCTCGCCGGTTTCGGTCGACCAAGCCAAAACCTACCAGCGTGACAACAACATTGTGGCCTGCCGGGACGGTGCCGTACGCATCCAGCAGGCCGGCATCACGTTGCCCGCCGCCCTTCTTGCGGTCGTCAAGGTTCCGAGCACAGCGCAACGCACGGCGGAGGGTGCCGACATCCTGGTTCAGCCGGGCACGCCGAGTGTGACGGTGCAGCAGCAGAGGCCCGAGATCACGGTGCGTCAGCCGCAGCCGGTCGTGACGGTGACCATCCCGCAGCCCGAGATCACGCTCCGCATGCCGCAGCCGGACGTGAACGTCGCGCGCGGTCAACCGCAGGTTCAGGTCGCCCAGGCAGCCCAACCTCAGGTGCAGGTGCAGCGGTCCGACCAGCAACCCGTGATCCACTACGAGAGCGCCGAGCCCAAGGTCGTCGTCAACCGGGCGCAGGGTCAGCCGCAGGTCCGGGTGGAGGCGTTGACGCAGGGCCAGACGGGCACGGGCGCGTCGCAGCGGCAGGTGCGGCAGGTCTCCGCCTCCGAGTTGACCGATATGGACGTCATGAACGGGCGTGGGCAGCAGGTCGGCGACGTCGAGCGCCTCGTGCGTGGCGAGGACAAGAAGCTCTATGCCGTGGTGGGACATGGCGGCCTGTTCGGCCTGGGCGAGAAGGAGATCGTGCTCCCGATCGACCATTTCCTGATGCACGACGGACGGCTGATGATCGTCGGACTCACGGATGAGCAGATCAAGGCATTGCCTGGCTACGACGCGAAGTCCGGCAAGTACACCGAAGTCGAGGCGTCCGCGCTGGCACCTCTGACAGTTGCGGCCGTGCCGCCCGCACCGAACGTCAACGCGGCCGACGTCACGGGCACGACCGGGAATCCTGCGACGCGAAGCTTCCAGGTCTCGAACCTGCTCCGGAAGGACATCTACAACACTCAGGGGCAGCAGCTCGGCGATATCGAGCGCGTCCTCGTGGGCACGGACGACAAGATGTACGTCGTCATCGGCCATGGCGGGTTCCTGGGGCTGGGTGAGAAGCAGATCCTGCTGCCGTTCGACCGGATCAAGGTGCGAGACGGCCGGTTGACCGTGTCCGGGCTGACGGACGAGCAGATCAAGGCTATTCCCGAGTTCGACCGGAACGCCCGCGGCTACCGCGACGCAGATCAGAACCGGCAGGCCGAGTTCTCGGTGTACCGCGGCTGAACCCTGTAGCGGCTGCTGGGCCTGAGGGTCCGGCGGCCGCTTGATGGATAGCCAGCTGGGGGGCAGGCGAAAAGCGCTTCCGCGAAGGGCCGGTTCAGGTCATTGCATGACGGCGCCGATGTGCGGTCGGCGGCGCTCCGCCCTCTCAGTTCGCTCTCTGGCATTTCCTGCCAAGGGACGAGACCGTCCGGGTGCCAGACGTGCCCCAGTGAAGAACATGGATGGTAGCTCGACGGCTCATGACTTAACGGCGCGCGAGTTCTTCCAACCAACCATGTGAGGCGCCGTGGCGGACGATGTCCGCACGGGTGCGCAGGCCAAGCTTCTCCGCCGCGCGCGCTTTGTGGGTCTCGGCCGTCTTCACACTGACGCCCAGGCGCGCCGCGATCTCCTTGTTGCTGAAGCCCTGGGCGGTGAGCCGCAGCACCTCCTCCTCGCGGGGGCTCAGCGCCTCCTCGGCACCGGGCTCGGCCGCCGGTCGGCTCGCGCTCGGCAGCGCCTTGTCGGCGACGGCTGGGTCCAGGTATATCCCGCCCTCCGCGACCGCTCGCACGGCCCGCAGGAGATCCTCGGCCGCCGACCGCTTGAGCAGATAGCCCCTCGCCCCCGTTTGCAGCAGCGGCTGAACGTAGGCCCGGTCCTCATGGACAGTAAGGGCCAGTAGCCGAACTTGAGGACAGCGCTCGGCGAGGTGGCGCGCCAAATCTATGCCGTTGAGGTCTGGCATCGAGATGTCGATGACCGCGACGTCGGGCGAGGCTCGACAGATCGTATCGAGCGCTGCCGTCCCAGTGGTCGCCTCGCCGACGAGGGCGATGTCGGGCGCGGCCTGAAGCAGGGCCTTGATGCCCGCCAGCACAATGGGATGATCGTCGGCAACCGCGACGCGGATCGGGTTCACGGCTCTGCTCCTTCAGAGGGCAACGGAATCTCCGCGAACAGGGTCGTGCCCGATCCCAATGCCGATTCGACCGCCAGCGTGCCCCCGAGCAGAGCGAGGCGCTCGCGGATACCAGACAGGCCGAGGCGGCGCCCGATCTTGCCGTCAGCGGCGGGGTCATGGATTGTGGATCCGTTGACCGCTTCCGGATCGAAGCCCACGCCGTCGTCCTCCACGATCACGCGCAGCCCATCGGCTCGGCGATCCAGCACAAGGCTGACGCTGCGGGCCCCGGCATGCTTCAGGATGTTGGTAAGGGCCTCTTGGACGATGCGGTAGGCGGCTGTCTCCACATTCGCAGGCAGCCGGGCCTCACTGCCCAGCACCTGGAAGTCCAAATCGATGCCGTGGCGTTGACGCCACTCCCCTGCGTAGGCGGCGAGCGCCTTGTGCAGCCCGAGATCGTCGAGTGCGGTCGGCCGGAGGTCGAGGGCCGCGCGGTGGATGTCGCGCCCGATCTCCGCGGCGAGAGCCTGCAGCCAGCGCACCTGGTTCACCGCAGCCGGTTCAGACGCCCCGCTCCCGAGCCGCGTCTCGAGGCTTTTCAGCCCCAGCGAGAGCCCCGTGACGGTCTGACCGACCTGGTCGTGAAGTTCGCGCGCGATCCGGCGCTGCTCGTTCTCCTGAGCATCCGAGAGCCGCCGCAACAGGTCAGTCCGTTCGGCCTCGGCGCGCTTGCGCGGCTCGACGTCTGCGATCACGCCGTAGATCACACTCGGTCGGTCGCTGTCGTGGAAGCATGGGGCGCGGCCGGTCGTCCGCAGCCATCGTGCGCTGCCGTCCGGCCGGACGGAGCGGAACTCGATGTCGAGCTGCGCATCCTCCGCCACGCAGAGCCGCAGCGCCTGCTCCAGTCGCTCCCGGTCTTCCGGGTGTACCGCCTCAAGGAAGGTTGCAAATGACCACTGCGCCTCGCTCTCCTCCATCGGCGCGCGTGGAAAGCCGAGGAGTGCCCGGGTCCGCTCCGACCCGGTCACCTGATGCAGCGCGAGGTTCCAGCGAACCGTGCCGAGCTCCGCAGCCTCCACGGCCAGTGCTCCCCGCTCTTCGCTCACCCGTAGCGCCAGCATCATTCGCGTCTCCTCGTCGCGCCGCCGCTGTGCGATGTCGCGCGCCGTCAGCGCCGCCAATCCGGCCGCGAGCGCGAGGCTCACCAAGCCGCCGGCCACCAGCACGTAGAACGACCGGGACACGGGTGCGTTCAGCGCCTCGCTCGGCACGCCGAAATGCACCGACCAGCCGCTCGTGTCGGGCAGAGTCCGGTAGACCGTCTCCACGTCGCTGCCCTCCAGCGTCGCGCCGGTGTAGAAGCCTTCCGGGGCACGAGCGATGGCCGCGCGCAAGGCCGGACTGGCGGGCCGACCCAGCTCGGACGCCTCGGCAGAGGTGCGTGCGATGATGTTTCCCCGCTTGTCGACGATCTCGCCCACCCATCCGGCCGGGGCACCGGCATCCCTCAGGATCGAGCTGACCGCATTGGTCGCGAGCGCGACGGTGAGGATGAAGCGGAGCTGCCCATCGCGGATGACGGGGACGCGCAACGTGACGAGCCGTTTACCTGAGAGGGCTCCGACCGGTCCGATGCCGCCGACAATCGCTCGTCTGAGCCGGAGGACCTCGTCGAAACTGTCGCGGTCGGCCGTAGGCCCAAGCGCGGCGCCCAATGGGCGCAGCAGGTTCACGACCTGATTGCCGGAGTCGTCCGCCAGCTCGACCGTCTCCCAGAGGGGACGGCTGGCCTTGAGGCGCCTCGCCTCCTCGTAGAACAGTTCTAGGCGTGAGCTGTCGAGAGCCGGCGAGGCGGCCAGCACATCCAGGATCTGCAATTGCGCAGCCAGATCCGCTGCGACCCGGTCTGCCACGCGCGCGGCACTCTCCAGGGCCACGTGCCGCGCGGCGGCGCGGCCCTGTTCCGCCGTGACGTAGGCGACCCAGCCGCTGAAGAGGAGGATTGGGATAGCCGCCGCGAGGGCCAGCGAGATCAGCAGGCGGGCGCCCGGATGGGATTCGCGCTTCACACCACTGGCTCCGGGTCTGTTCGCCTCCTCGGTACAGACAAGTCGGACGGCCTCGTAGTTGCGGCGTTCAGCAAGGCGCCTGCTCGGGCGACGGCCCCGCCTAAGACAACCGCCGGCCACACCGCATCATGCACATCTCCGATGAGAGAATGACATGGGTCAGGCCAATAGGCTTGTCGGGTTTGGCCCACGTCTTCGTCAGGTTTTTCCTGACACGCCTGCCGTCGGGCCTGACTGGGATCGCGACATCGCCTGCCCGAGGATGATGCAAGCGTCACATTCCCAAACAACTTCGGCTGGGCTTGACCGGCCGCTCTGAGCCAGGATGCGAACGATGATCGATGCACAGTGCGCCGAGTCCGCCTGGGGCAAGGCAGCAACGGCCTTTTCACGGACATCACGGACGAACACCAGACCTCCACGACTGCCGAACGGCCTGAGCGAAGGGGCGGAATCCCGCAATACGCTGCTCGCGGCTTTGCCAGAGCAGGACTTCGCCGCTCTTCGCCCCGCTTTGGAGCCGGTAGTCCTACGGCGGCGACAGGTGCTACACGAGCGCCATGTTCCGGTCGCGCACGTCTACTTCATCGAGCGCGGGACCGCAGCTCTGTTGTGCCGTGCCGCCGGCCGGGAGAGCGCGGAAGTGGGCGCGCTCGGGCGCGGCGACCTTGCCGGCGTGTCCGCGGTGCTCGGGACCGCGCGCGCGCCGTACCGCTGCGTTGTACAGGTTCCGGGCGAGGCCCTGCGCATTGCAGCCGAGGATCTCCGGCGTGTGATGGTCGGCAGGCCGGCTCTGCGCTCGCTCCTGCTGGCGCACGTTCAAACGAGATTGGTCGAGAGCGCGCAGCTCATGCTGTGCAACACACACCACAGCCTGGACGAGCGCCTGGCCCGCTCCCTCCTGCGTGCGCTTGATGATCTCGACGGCGACGAGATCCCGCTAACCCACCGCGCGCTGAGCCAATCGCTGAGCGTTCGCCGCGCCGGCGTGACGACCGCGCTGGGCGAGATGGAAGCGGCCGGCTTAATCCAGCGCGGCCGTGGTCGCCTCACGGTGCTCGACCGCGGCGGTCTCGAGCGGGTCGCGTGCGAGTGTCATCGGATCATCCGGACTGAACGCCGGCGCCTGGTCTGCGAGACGGTCGCGGATCAGGACGGTATGTGGTGCGTCGGAACGGGCTTGCCCGCAAACTCACCGCGAACATCTGCGCCACGTCCGGGCATTGCCCACTGGCCGGTCATGTAAGGGATACGTGACCACCTCGACATGGGGTGACGCATGTCCGCCGTGCGATTGCCCTGGATGAAGCCCCAACCTCGGCGTTGGAAGTGCCGCTGAGCATGACCGACAAAGCCCGGAATGTGTGGCTTGCCCTGATCTCAGTCCCACTCGTGTTGCTGGCCTTGCGAGCGTCCTACGGGGTAACGATGCCGCTTGCGGTCGCGGCCGTGGTCATTGCGGCGGTGTGGCCCGTCGAGGTTTGGCTCCGCCGCGTGCTACCGGAGCGCGTCAGCAGCCTCGGTACGATCCTGGTGCTGCTCGTCATCGCCCTCGGCTTCATCGCGGCTGTCTACTTCTCGGCCGCCCAAGTCGTGCGGGCGTTCGCGCAGCGTTGGGCCGAGTTCGAGAGTGCCTACGAATCCGCGACAGCCTGGGCCGACCGCTGGGGCTTGCCACTCGGCGGCAAGGAAGGCTACGCCCGCCTCATCACTGTCGGGCAAAGCCTGCTGGGCAACGCCTACACGATCTCGGTCTACCTCGCATTCATCGCGCTTCTCGTTGTCCTCGGACTGCCGGAGGTATCTGTCCTGCGGCGAAAGCTTCAGGCGGCGTTCGGGGCCGATAAGCGGAGCGAGGTGACCCAGGCCGCGGACGAGATTGCTGGCAAGATCCGTGACTATCTCGCCACGACGACATTGACCAGCCTCATCACGGGCGGGGCTTCGGCCCTTTGGGCGCTCGCGACTGGCCTCGACTTGGCCCTGGTCTGGGGCACGCTGAACTTCCTGCTGAACTACATTCCCGTCGTGGGCAATCTCGTCGGTATCGTCCCCCCAAGCCTGTATGCGTTGGTCCAGTTCCCGAACTCCGTCTTGCCGATCATCATCTTCGTCGGCTTCGGCGCGATCCAGATCACGGTCAGCAACGTCATCTACCCGGTTCTGCAAGGACGCAGCCTCTCGCTCTCCCCCGTCGCCGTCGTCGTGGCCCTCTCGATCTGGGGCTGGGTCTGGGGCATCGCGGGTATGCTGGTCGCGATCCCGTTGACGGTGGCGGTTATGATCGTTTGCGAGCACTTTCCCAGCACACGCTGGATCGCGATATTGCTCTCTCGCTCGCGTTGAGGCGCCGCTGCAGCAGTCTGCAGGTCGGTCTCAGGAGAGAAAGCCAGTCAGCGTTCTATCCCATTGATTGCGGATCCCGTGCGCAGCCGCTCCTCTTCCCAGGTGAGCACGCGCTTGATCAGCGTGCGCAGCGTGAAGACCGCAATGAACATCAGGATGGCGTCCCAGGTCCGCAGTTCGATAGTTTTGAGCAAGGCGGCGGCAGTCTTGAAGCCGAGAGCTGCGATGATGCTGTCGGCCACCAAGAAGCGTGCACGAACGATGGCCTCCCGGCTGCCACGACCTCGGATGAGCGTGAAGAGTCCGCGCGCGCAGCCTGTCACGACGAGGAGGCTGCCGCCGAACTCGATGAGCAGGGCCAATATTAGGATCGGACGGTCGAGCGCGAACATGGCAAGTCAACCTCGGGCCTGCTCGGCGACAGGGCCCCGAGACCCCGGAGCGGTGCCCCGACGCTCTGCAGCCTGCCGCTCCCGTGCCTCAGCTTTGTCGATCTCCTTCTGGAGGAAGTAGTTGAGAATGGTCCGAATGGTGGCGATGGCTGCGAGCTGGCCGATCTCGGACCAGGTGGGCGCGACGGCCGTGCGCAGGATGTCCGCACCGAGTTCGAACTCCAGAGCCACCGCGAGCCAGCGCCCGAGCTTGAGCCGCACCTCTTCTTTAGCGTCCTGCGGCTCGCGTGGGCGGACATGATGCGAGGCACCCGGCAGGAAAAGCCGCAGGGCTGAGATGGCGGCTTCTATGGTCGCCAAGCCGATAATGAGGGCCGCAACCGCCTCGGTGCCTGCCGCGAGCCAGAGGGTCAGGGCCTTGAAGTACTCTTCCATTCCGCTCTCAACGATGGCCGAGGCGGCGCGGTTTCCGGAGATCTCGGAGCAGAGCCCTTGCCCGCCAAGGTGACAACACCTCGGCCGCTTCGGGCCGCTCCGCCTGTACGCCTGCCCTCGGAAGCAGGCCGGAACTTGCCGACTCTCTTGATGACCATACCGCGGACGTGCTCACCGTCCGACGGACACGGAGCTGAGTTGCCGTTGACTTCGCGGTCGGCAACCGGTCGCGGTGGCTTGCCAAGCTCCTGCAACTTGCGCCTGACAGCGACACCTCCGCGCATTTAGAGGAGTCCTTAAAGGCGTTGGCGCGGCGGATATAAGTCACCACTGTCCGAGGACCGCGGTGCCCTGACTTGTGCATGACGCTGGCGGGGTTCGCGAGTCGCTGGACAGGCAAACTGAACCGCTCCGAGTTTTCCGGAGGCCGGTTGGTTTGGGTCAGGCAGCCAAGGCTCGGACCTCGGCCTGGGCATAATAGCGTGCCTCCGCCTCGGCAGGAGGGATGTTGCCGATCGGTTCGAGCAGCCGACGGTGATTGAACCAGTCGACCCACTCGAGCGTGGCGTACTTGACCGCCTCAAAGGACCGCCACGGCCCGCGCCGGTGGATGACCTCGGCCTTGAACAGGCCGATCACCGTCTCGGCCAGAGCATTATCGTAGCTGTCCCCGACGCTGCCGACGGATGGTTCGATGCCTGCCTCGGCTAGGCGCTCGGTGTAGCGAATGCTCACGTATTGCGATCCGCGATCTGAGTGACACACAAGGCCGCTGCCGGCGAAGGGCTGACGCTGATGAAGGGCCTGCTCCAGGGCGTCGAGCACGAAGTCCGTACGGGCCGAGCGCGACACCCGCCAGCCCACGATCCGGCGGGCGAAGACGTCGATCACGAAGGCCGCGTAGACGAAGCCGCCCCAGGTGGCGACGTAAGTGAAATCCGCCACCCACAGCCTGTTCGGGCATTCGGCCTTGAACTGGCGGTTGACCCGGTCGAGCGGGCAGGAGGCGGCCGGATCGGGAACGGTGGTGCGGACCCTGCGCCCCCGGACGACGCCCTGCAGTCCTATCGCCCGCATCAGCCGCGCGACCGTACACCGGGCGGCTACGATCCCCTCGCGGGCCAGTTGCCGCCACACCTTGCGCACGCCGTAGACGCGGAAGTTCGCCTCGTACACGCGCCGGATCTCGGCCATGAGCACGGCATCCCGCTTGGCCCGCGCCGGCAGTCTGCCGGGATCGGCCCGCCGCGCGGCATGAGCGTGGTACGTCGACGGGGCGATCGGCAGCACCCTGCAGATCGGCTCGACCCCGTAGGTGGCGCGGTGCTCGTCGATGAAGGCGATCATGACCGGGACCGGCGGTCGAGCTCCGCCTGGGCAAAATACGCCGACGCCTTCCTCAGGATCTCGTTGGCCTGCCGGAGCTCGCGGTTCTCCCGCTCCAGCGCCTTGATCCGTTCGCGCTCGTCCGTGGTCGGTCCGGCTCGTACGCCGCCGTCGCGTTCGGCCTGTCTGACCCAGTTCCGCAGCGTCTCACCCGAGCAGCCGATCTTGGCCGCGATCGATTGAATCGCCGCCCACTGTGAACCGTGCTCGCTCTCATGCTCCCGAACCAGCCGGACTGCCCGCTCGCGAACCTCAGGGGAGAAGGGTGGAATATGCTTCGTCATGGCTCCAGTCTCTCAAGAGTTGGAGCCTCCGGAAATCCCGGAGCGGTTCAAACTGCAGTGGTGGCGGGTTTAAACAAGCGCCGATGAGCAGTTGGTCCTACGGTGACGCTCCCAGCTCCCATTGCACGGCCAGTGCGATTTGGAACTGCGGCGTGTCTGTGTTCAGCCCGAAGCCCGCAGCCAAGCCAACGATGGCCTTCTGGCTCCTCAGGCGGTGGCGAACGCCAGCCTGAACAAGGCTGAAGTCCTGATCTCCGCGATCCTGCTGTTCCCTCGCGTACGTCGCCACCAACACCGTGTCTCGCGAGATCGCCTGTCCAATGGATACGTTCAGAAGGTAACGATGTGGCCGCTCGCCCGGCTGCGGGTCCAGGCGACCCACCCAGCCTACGTTGAGACTGGCGCCGAGCGGCAGATCCCCGCCCTTGAGGGTCTTACCGAAAAGGGCGATCGCCTCAGTGTCGTACGCGACCCGCCCTGGTCCGTAGAGGGAGCGTACCCGACCGAGAAGTCCAACGGCAGGCAAAGAACCGCGCTCCTCGCTGAGCTGATAGAGCGCACCTACTCGCGACGTGCCGCCAAGAGCGGCCCGGTCACTCTCGCCAGAGGGGTCATCTTGGTCCGTGGACACGGTGCCAAGTCTGCGGCGGATGTCCAGGTTGCCGTAGGCTCCGGCCTGGCCAATCCGGAAATCCAAGTTGGGAGCCACGCCGACGCTGAGTTCTGTCTCGGCCCCGATCGTGCTGCGAACACGTCCGCGCGCAGCGCGCTCGTAGGAGCCCACCACGGATAGGTTGGCCTCTCCCGGCGGCGTGGCATTCGGGTCTGTGACCTCGAAGGGGTCGTCGGCCAACGTGATCGGCTCATCCTGTGCGGAGGAACTCTGAGACGCCAGAGAGATCAAGAGGGTCATGGCCGCCGCACGAGGGAACGATCGCGGCACTGAATCGTCCCTTCCTGGATTACGGCTGGCCCATGGTTGCCCGCTGTCGGGCGCCGAAGCAAGGTGCGGGCACCGTCTGCCGGAGCAGCGGCTGTGCTCAGGTGCCGCTGGTCTCGTCGCCTGACCGCCTGCGTATCGGTGTCCACTCCCGTTAGCTGATCAGATGCCGCTGAAGCCTGCGAGAGCGGCGGGTCAGCGCTACGGAGAAAGCGCCGACCCGCCTGTCACGCCAGGTGCGCGTTGAGGCGGGCAACCGGGGACAGCCGACCAACCAACAATCGGCCGAATGGATCCATACAGCGCCGACCAAGTCCGGCGGAAGCCTGATGCTGTAGAAGGGCGACGAGGCAGTATACTTGGACTGAGCTGTTCCTTTAGGCTCTTACATGTTCTCCGGTGGTGGGATCGAGGCCTATATGCCCTGAGCATCGCCCGTAGGCCCGTGGCGGGCAGCACTCCTTGAACGTCCGTTCCAAACTCTGTAGACGACCCGGAAAGAGGTCGCACATGCCATGGGAGAAGCAATTCAACCGCGAGGAAGCGCTCGACAAGGCCATGCAGGCCTTCTGGAGCCGCGGCTACTCGGCAACCTCGATGCAGGATCTCGTGAACGCCATGGGGATCAACCGGGGCAGTCTCTACGCGACCTTTGGCGACAAGCACGCGCTGTTCCTTGCCGCCCTGCGGATGTTCGACGAACAGGTGCGGGCCCGGCTCCTCGCGAACCTGACGGCGGAGCACAGCCCACGCGAGGCGATCTGCGAGCTGTTCCGGATTTTCCAACACGAGGCGGCTCAGCCCAACGGCAATCGCGGCTGCTTGCTGACCAACTCGGCTCTTGAGCTGTCCGCGCATGATCCGGAGGTCGCCAAGATCGTGTCTGAGGCGCAGCGGCAGATCGAGGGCTTCTTCCAGAGCCGGATCGAGGCGGGCCGCGAGGCGGGCGAGATCCCAGCTGGTCGTCCTGCGCCTGAACTCGCCAGGGGCTTCCTTGCTAGCCTGCTGGGCCTGATGGTGCTGATCCGCAGCCGGCCTGAGGAGGGCCTGCTCGCATCGGTCGTCGACGAGGCGCTGAGCCGGATCAGGTAGGCGTCTCTTTTTTTGACCGATGCGGAACGCTCGTTCCAAGCGGTCCCGCTACTCACTCAGGAGATTACCATGGCCTACTCTGCAAACACCGTCACCACGGAGCCGAACGGCTCCGGTCAAGGAAGCGAGACGGGATCAATCCAACTCGCCGCTGACCTCGTGTCGGCCTACGTGTCTAACAACCGCATCCCGCTGTCCGAGTTGCCGCTGCTCATCGCCAGCGTGCATGCGGCGGTGAATGGTCTCAGGAACGGCGCGCCTCAGGCCAGCGCTGAGGAAGAGGTTCAGAAGCCAACACCTTCGCAGGTGCGCAAGTCGATCACGCCGAATGCGTTGATCAGCTTCGTTGATGGCAAGCCCTACAAGACGCTCAAGCGGCACCTCTCGGCATACGGGCTCGACCCCTACAGCTACCGCCAGCGCTACGGCCTGCCCAACGACTACCCGATGGTGGCCGCCAACTACGCCGCCCAGCGCTCCGAGCTCGCCAAGGCGATCGGCCTCGGCCGGCCCGGCGCGATGGCTTGAGAGGCGGATGACGGGCGCTCAGCTCCTCGCGGCTCGCCGCCTGCTGCGGTGGAACCAGACAATCCTGGCGAGCGAGGCGCGGCTGCGCATCAGCGGGATCCTGCGCGCTCGAAGCCGAGCCTGGCGAGGCAGAACTCTCAGTCCTGCAGCGAGAAGCCCTCCGGAGCGCGCCGGAGGGCGCTGGTATCGAGTCCACGGAGCAACGAGCCCTGTGGGGCACGGCTGCGACATGCCCAACGATGAGATCGCCTGGGGTGTGGAGGTCAGAATGTTGAGTTCTGCGCTGAAGGTCGCGCGAGGCTCTGAGCGGAGAAGACGGGTGTGCGCTCTTACTGCGCTGGCCACTTTGCTCGGCATGGCAACGCCCGCGGCCGCTCAGGAGAAGGAAGCTCATGAGTGCATCGAAGAGCATTCCGCCGGCCTACACCCCATTGATCATGGTTATAAACCTACAAAGTTCAATCTGCGGAAGTTCAAGATCCAGTTCAACGGCAGCAGAGCACGTGTACGCTATGATCTATCTTTAAACCGTGCCGACGGGAACTTCACGTGCAGCACTCCCGACGAAATCCGGTCCGGTATCCTGCAGTGTACTGAGGACGGACAGATGTTTGTGTTTGATAAGGATCAGTCAAAACTGCATTTTGCTCAGCTCTATGTGGCGGGCGAAGGGATCCCGCAGGCCCCCCTTTTCGTCAGCACGGCATCATGCCGTCGGGTGTGACCGGCCTTGCCAGGAAGTGCCATTGGCGGTTGCACTCGTGGAGCGCCGAGTCGAGGCCTTGGTGCGCCGCGCGCAGAAGACTCCTCAAAGAGCCGTTTCTCGGTTCCGTAATCGCGCTAGTGCAAAGGAACCGATGCGTGCGCGAGCGTTAGTTCTGTGTGTAGTGGGTGATATTGCGAGTATGGCGTAGTTATGCGGAAAGAGGTTCAACAGATGGCGAACGTCCTCATCAAGGGCATTGTGCTTGATGAGGCCTGCGCCCGTGAGTTCGCCCGCGCAGCTTCGCACTTAGAGGCTACCGGAGTGACCAGCACAGCCGACGCCATGCGCACCCAGGCACGTCTTCACCGGGTCAAGTCTCTCGAACTCCAGGGCAAGCTTGCGGCACTGGGTGATCAATATGGAATCGTCTTCCCCAATGTGCTCAAGTCTATTCCATAAATGCACTTACACGAACCGAGGGCTCCATAACATCCAATCTATTATGGCAGGCGGGGGCTCGCCACCTTGACCTCTCAACCCGGCGCAGATCGCCCGCCTTCCAGGATCGTGAAGCCGGCACGCAGCTGGACAGCCTGCAGAGCACGCTGCGCCGCTTGGCTCGATAGACCGACATACGCCTCTCTGGCTTGCTTCGTTCAGGGCCGGCAGGTTGCCCTCGCGATCCGCCCTGCTCCCAACCTCGCGCAGGATCCGCTCGGCCATGGCCCAGCTCAGGTCAGCGCTGCGCATCGCCAGCAGGGCCAAGTTCTTGACCGGGCTCAACCCCCTGAGCGCCTGAACGAGCGTGTCCGGTTCCTGCTCCGCGAGACGGGCAACCATGACGATGGCCTCGGCCAACTCTCCTCTTGCGAGGGCGTGGGGCACCTCGGCACACGTGAGCGGGCGCGATTGAGCAATGGCATCGACGCAGGCTCCGGCAGCTCGGAGCCTCTCGGCCGAGAGCGGGTCCGTATTCCCCTGAGCAGTCGCGAACGGGGCGGCATCCGAGGACTCTGCATCGAGGCTCACGCCCGAGTGCTCGCCGCAAAACGAGGAGCGCCGGGCTACCGCCATCTCCTTGAACTGGGACAGCAGCTCCCCCTTGACGGCGGCTGGCACATCGCTGCGCTTGGTCAGCGCGACTGTGATGTGGCCGTCTCCGCGTGAGAGCACGGTGAGCCGGGCCAAGCCTTGCGCGGACAGGTGCGCCGTCCGGTTCGCCGCCAGCTGGCGCAGCACGGGCCAGGAGCCGCGGATGACCACCACGTCGGTCACAGGCTCGCTGACCTCGCGCCGCTCCGCGAGCGCACCGAGGTGACCTTGACTGCGGGTTTGCGCGATCGCGACTAGGTCCTCATCCCGCAGAAGAACGGAGTGGCGCAGCACCGGAGCGGCGATCTCAGGATCGAGGTCGTAGGCAAGGTCGGTGACGGTGCGCACAGGGCCAGCTTCGACGGGGGCTAGGCGGCGCGACAGCTGCACACGATGATCGGTGCGCTCTGCGCGAGCCAGGCGCAGGAGGGCTTCGTCATAGACCCGAGCCGCCGTCGGGCTCATCGGCCTCCTGAAGCTGTCCGCGAGCCTCAAGGCAGCTGAGGCGTGCGCGGTCCCAGCGAGCCCGGCAAGGAGGGTCTCCAGACCCGCGATCTCGTCGGTGGCAGATGCCATAGCGGCGCCTCTCTCCCGATCGCGAGTGGGTGACCAGCGATCCGCCCCGCGCTCGTTTCTGCTTGGGTTCCACGAATGGTAGCCTAAGAGCGCGCCAGCAAATCTCAAGTATTTAATGATAAATTTATCGATTAACTATTTCGATAGTATCGGATCGCAAGCGTACAGGGCCTAACAAATGCTTGCGAATTTCGTAGACGCCATGAATTATTAGCCTCGTCTGGGCGCACGGCGTCGTGGCTCATCATGAGCTCGGGGGCGGGTGAGAGTCGCGTTGCTCTCATCCGGCGGGGTGGGAAGCACCGTGGCACGCTACTACATCGACGTGGACGGCCTGGGCCGGCACAGCCTCGACTGCGGCGAACAGGAGCTCCCTAGCCTTCGCGCCGTGCGCAAAGAGGCCATCGGGGTCCTCCTCGAGGTTTCTCGCGATGCGCTCGGCGACTGCGATCAGGGGGAACTGACCGCCAGCGTGAGAGACGGGAGCGGAAGACTTGTCTTTCGGGCAAGGCTGTCGCTCATGACGGAATGGCCGGACTAGGCGGATGTTTCTCCTGATGTTCGCCGCGATCCTGGGCGGTGTGGCGACCATCGTCCTGCTCTGGCCCATGGGTGAATGGATCGCGCTCCTGTGGGCGCCGCTCGGCGGCAGCATCTCGGCCATCGGAGCGGCCACCTACTTGCTCGCCCAGCCGGTGGAGAGCGAACAGGACACCAAGAACGCGCCGAAGCGCGATCGCAACCCGGCTCCTGCGAGGGCAGAGACGCCTCTGACAGAGGGGGAATGAAAAACAATGCGCTCTCACTCGCGTCGAGAGAGGTCGTGCCTTGGCGGCGCCTTCATCCGCCGGCTCGAGCGGGCGGGCACGCTCTCGGATCTGGAGCAGGAGGTGCTGCTGTCGCTCGTCGGCACTCCGCTGGACGTGGCGGCCCGTCAGGCCATCATCGGCCAGCATGCTGAGCGCATCTGTCTGGTGATGAGCGGCCTTGCCTGCCGTTACGCAACGCTGCCGGACGGCACTCGGCGGATTGCCGCTTTCATCATCCCCGGAGATCTCGTCGGATCGCCAGCAGGCTTCACCTCCGGGCTGCCTTGGCGTGTCGGCACCCTGATCCGATGCAGCGTTGCCGGACTGTCCCGACCCGATCTGTGCACGCTGAGTAGGACCTATCCTGGTATCAGGCGCGCCCTACAGTGGCTGATGCAGGACGAACTCAACCGCGCCCGTGCCTGGCTCTTGAACGACAGCCAGCCGTCCCTGCAGCGCGTGGCATACCTCCTGTGTGAGCTGCAGGCCCGCCTGGAAGCTGCCGGGCTCGCCGGACAAGGCGCATGCGAGTTGAGCCTGTCGCAGGCGGATCTGGCTGACGCCGCGGCGACCTCTCATGTGCACGTCAGCCGCGTCCTGCAGACGCTCTTCAGCGAACGGCTTGTGTCCCTAGGGCACCAGAAGCTGACCATCACGGATGTGCCGAGGCTGCGTGATCTGGCAGGGTTTGATCCTGGCCACCTCGCCGCTGGGGTTGCTGAGCTCGAGGCTAACGATCTGCTCGGTAGCGGCTGAGGCTGCCCAGAGCAGCCCAGAGCATCTGTCGGGAGACGATCTGCTGGAGGAACACACCACTCGACTTCGTCGGGCACCTTCTCGGCGAGGCCGAGGAGATCCGTGCTTCGCCGACGGCGCACGCTTCGACCGAACCTATCAGTCGATAGACGTGATCACCCGACGTGAGGCGGGATCGACGATGTAGGTCCCCGTATCCGAGTGGAAGTAGCTGTAGCTCTTTAGGCGCGGGCTCTCGCTGACGATGGCGGCCGGCAGGGGCTCGAACGCCACGAAGTCCGGGACCGTGGAGCCAGCCACGATCCGCTCCTTGAGCCTGACGGGGGTCGCGTGCCGCGCGATGGCGTAGCTCTTGAGAGCCATGCGTTGTTCCGAGGCAATTTCCACGGTATCGCCAACACTTCCGGTCGTTGTCGTGACTGGCTGAGCAGCAACTGCATGGTTGAGCAAGGCTAAAACTGCCACGGCGGGCGAGACACGCTTCATCGATTACCCCAGGTTGCTTTCCGCATCCTAGATACAACCGCTGGTTATGCTTGTCTTAACGGGAGGACCCCTAAAGCGTTCCTGCTGCGCGGTACGCCCGGAAAGGGGTACGACCTCACCGGGTCGGCGCGACGGTGGCATAGCGCTCAGACAGATCGGCCGTTCCTCGCAATCCTCGGTCCGCGCGGGATCCCCGCCGGCTGCAACCCCCAGAACAGTGTCACGGGTCTGCCCCGCCCTCGAGGAGGTGGGCCGTGTGCTCCAGGACGCTCTCAGCCTCTTCGATGGTCGCCTGAACCTCTTCGATCTGACGATCAGCCGCTCGCCGTAGCCGGCTGGCCTGCGCCGCCAGTTCGCGTCCGCGTGCGATCACCGCCTCGGGATCTCCCCCGGCGGACCTACCGGGCACGAAATCGTCGGATTTGTTGGCCATCCATCGTCCTGGTGCGTTGATCGCAAAGACTAAAGTGCTGGTGCGTTCCTGAGGTTGAGCATTGCAGAGCGAAAAGGCTGCCGTTCTCGTGGTGGAGGACCTTCCCCTCGTTCGCCACAACGCCGTCGAGATCATGCAAGAGCTGGGCTGTGAGGTGTTTGCGGCCTACAACGGCCCAGCAGCCTTGGAGGTTCTTCAAGCCCATCCGGAAATCCGGGTCCTGTTCACGGACGTGCGCATGCCCGGCATGGATGGGGTGGAGCTTGCCGAGGCCGCACAGCGCCTGCGGCCCGATCTCAAGGTCGTGCTCACCTCCGGCTATGTCGGTCCGAAGGACCTGCCAGAGGACGTGCCCTTCGTTGCCAAACCCTGGCGGGTGGAGGAAATCGCCGCGGCGGTGACTGGCCCCGACTGAGCCTTGAGGTGCGGCAGGCCGGATGCGGGTCGTCACGCGCTCCCCTAGGATTAACGTTTCACTAAACGGCCAAGCTAAGCCCGATCATGGTCAAAGCGTGGCCGTTGGCGATGCGAGCCGCCAATTGTGAGGGTGTCCAGAACGCGGGGCGGCGGGCGACAGCCAGGTGTCGGTAGCGGGCCTGCCTAGCGATCCTCTGGCTGAAACCGCTGGATGAACCGTGGCCCGTCCCACAGGTAGACGGTCGAGGTCGCAGCCATCTCTCGGGCGAGTGTTGCAGCCTCTTCGAGCTGTGTCGCCTGCAGAGTATCGACGCTGACAACCGCGTTCTGCGCATCGACGACAACCGCCCGGTAAGTCGGCTCGGGGGTATCGTCCTCCGACCTGTGGGTCACGAAGAGGTCCTGCATGCCTACTCCTTACCGGCGCCCGGGAGCAGGACACTCCCGGCGCTCTGGGGTTGGGCCCGTCGCGCAGCTTGGGCCATCTGAATCAGTTCGTGAGCCGTGAGTTGCCGTGCCGGCAGCTCGGCCGCTTCGTGCCCGGGGCGGTCTGCCGCAGGCCGGCTCCTGGCGACGCCGCTCCTGCGGATCTCCAGGTCACGGCTGCGCCGGATGCTGCGGATGTGAACGGTCCTTGCCTGTGCGCCCGCCATGGTCCTCTGCTGCCGCAAATCACCTGCGCGGGGCTCTACCGGAGCTTGGCTGCTCCGCCCATTCTTGAAGTCGCCGTGCGCTGCTCTAGGCCAAGCTAGAGGGTGCGCCCGGCTATTTTGTTGCGCGTGGTAAGGGTTTGTTAACCACGGGCGTGCCGACCTGGCGCCGGGCTCGGATGACACGGGTCCAGAGGCGACGACGCGGGCCGATTTTGCCCGACCTATCAGCGGCCCGCGTCGTCGCCCCGCACGGCACTCGGTGCGTCGTTGTGCGGATCGCGACTCCACCCGTAAGCTCGCTTACGCGACCGGGGGCCGGCGCCTGATGCGAATTTCGCCGTCAGCCCGCAGGCGTTGCGCCTCGGCCGTGTGGCGCTGCGCCTCCTTTAGGAGCGCCCAAGCAACCTCTGCCCGCCCCTTCTGGCGGAGAGTGTCCGCCGCCAGCGCGAACTCGAACGCGAAGCTCTCGGCGCGAGCGATGGCGGAGAGGCGCTCGTAGAGCGAGAGGTTCACGGCAAGGACGCAGCCTGGATGTCCTCGACGACCAGTAGGAGCGTGGCGGCCAGGAGCCGCTGCCCACCCTCGCAACGAACGTCGACACGCACGTGAGCGGCGTCTTTCGCTTCATCGCAGCACCCGATCAGACCCGTTAGGGCCCGCCGCGCTTCGGCACGCGCCGCTGACAGATTGGCAAGCTCTAGGCCGTCCTTATCCTGCAGGAACTCGCCGTCATGGATGTCGAAGAAGTACCGCGGCATACGCTTCCGCTCCTGTCATTTGCGAGAGCGGAACAGAGTAGAGATACTAGCAACGTATGTATATTTGGCTAGGTGCCATAGGCCACCTCGCCTACGACCAAAGTCCAGTACTACGATTTCGGTACACAAACGCACCCGCACGGACATCATCATCTGCGTCGCGTTGGGAAGCTGATGGCTCACCCGGATTTCTGAGGTGCGGCCGGCGCATCGTTCATTACACCTACTGAGCACATCTCATACCGGTGCTTATGCGAATTCCTCAGCCTCGCGTTCGGGACGACTGCGGAACATTCCACTACGGCAAGCCCTATTTCATCGCCTCAACGGCATTGCACACTCTGCTCACAGGCGTCAGCATGGATGCAAACCAACGGGTGGGAGGGACGGTGATGGCCAGCCACTATCTGGACGCGCTGCTCTGGCTAACACCAACGAACCCGTTCCCGGTCAGCAGGACTGGGCAGACCGTGGTCACCTATGCATTTGGAGGCCCCGGCACCTACGCCGTCTATGATCCGGAATCGACCGTCGACAGGATCACAGCGACGGCTTGGCAGTCTTATGAGCAGCAAGCTACCCTCAAGGCGCTGCAGGCGTGGGCCGATGTCGCCAACATCTCCTTCAAACCCGCCGCGGACTTCAACTCGGCGACGTGGCACCTCCTGACCACCAGCGAAGCCGGCATGCAGGCGTACTTCTCGGGAGCGAAGGGCATCCAGGCGATGTCGACGCTGCCCTTCAACTACGGCCCGAACTACGGCGAGCCCGAGCCCAACTACACACCGGGTTGGGCGATCTTCAACACGCAGGGCTATGGCTGGACGACGGCAGGCCTTAAGCCGGGCGGCTTAGGCTACGTCACGCTCATCCACGAGGTCGGCCATCTGCTCGGGCTGGATCACCCGTGGAACGAGAAGGGCTGGTACGTCGATGCCAGAGGGGCGCCGCTGCTCGACGCTGGCGGCAACAAGATCCCGGAGCCGTACTTCCCCGGCGCGAACGCCTGGAACAACACGGGCGATTACGGCCTCAACCAGGGCATCTTCAGCACGATGGGCTACACCGATGGCTGGAACGGGCAACCAGCCAAAGGAGCGGACTACGGCTATCAAAAGGGACCCGGCGCCTTCGACATCGCGGCGGTCCAGCACCTCTACGGCCCCAACCTGACCTCGCACACCGGGAACGACACCTACATCCTCCCGAGCGCGAACACATCGGGGACAGGCTGGCTCGCGATCTGGGACGCGGGCGGGACGGACACCCTCTCTGCGGCCAATGCCACAGGCTCGGCCACCATCGACCTCCGCCCCGCGACGCTCGATCCTGCTGGCGGGACAGGCGCGGGCGGGTACGTATCCTGGGTCAAGGGCATCCAGGGCGGCTTCACAATTGCCAACCCGAACGGGGCGGCCGGAGCCGTGATCGAGAACGCTGTTGGCGGAGCTTATGCGGACACGATCAACGGCAACGAAGCTGCCAACACGCTGACTGGAAACGGGGGGAATGACACTCTCAACGGCTTTGGCGGAGCGGACAGGATCATCGGTGGACGCGGGGCCGACGTGATGACGGGCGGCGCGGGCGCAGACACGTTCGTGTTTGCTCAGGCAGCAGAGTCGGCTCCAGGCTCGAAGACACGCGACATCATCACCGACTTCAGCCCGGGAGAGGACCACATCGATCTGAAGGGGCTCGGTGCCAGCAGGTGGATCGACGCCGCTCAATTCCACCAAGTGGTGGGCGAGCTACGTTACGGTGCAGGCCTTCTTCAAGCCGACATCAATGGGGACGGGAAGGCCGACTTCGAGATCGCGCTCCAGAACAGCATTGCTCTGCAGAGATCCGATGTTCTTCTCGCCTGACTGAGCACGTCGAGCAGGATGGCACGCCAGCCCTGATCCATGCGGACGGGTGTCGAGAAGGGTTGGGCTGATCTGCACCATAACGCCCACCGGCGAGGGGCGGCATTAACGACCTCGCTTAGGCGTAGGGTCCGCGGAAGAGATCGCCTGACGCCTTCCTGCGGAACAGCGTGGCCCACCGCCTGCGCCGATGCTCCGGCCGGTCGTGGATCATGTGGCATCGCTGGCAGAAGGCAGCGAGGTTCGTGCCCGCGTTGTTGCTCGTGTCGTGGTCGCGATGGGCGGCCGCGAGCACCACCCGCGTCATGCGGACTTGAGCTACTTCCTCGGCTGTCGGCAGAACTTGAAGCGTCCTGCCCTGCCCGTCGCGCCAAGCGCCGGCAGAGGCATCCCACCAGCGGCCGTCGCCGAGGTGCAGCACACGCTGCCCATGTGTCCTGCCGCAGCCCTCGCAGCAGCCGCCAGCCCTCCGAAATCGGATCACGGCCGAGAGCTGAGGCCAGTCGATGGGGTAGAAGAAACGATGCTCGCGCCGGATGGGCATGGCAGCAAAGGGCCACGCTTGTGTGGCACTTGGCAAGCTGCGCTGTTCAAGGCGGCCCTCGCGTGCGCGGGCGCGCGATCGCGCGTAGCGGTCGCACATGCGGGGTCGGCCGGCTCTACTCGTCCGCTTCCGCAACGCTCGGGAGTGCGCCGGGCAGGCTTGATGCGCCCCACATAATCGTAAGCACCGAGCCCGCGACGCCCTCGCGCACTGGCATCAGTGGGCAGTGGATGGTCGTGCATTCGTGAAGGGCAAGGTGCTCTGGCTGATGCAGCGGCCGCTCACGGTCGAGGAGTGGACGGAGGGTTACACGCCTCAAGCTCACCAACCGCTGCGGTGTATCGCAACGGGAGCAAGTGCGCAGGGGTCGTTACCGGCTCGGACGCTCGGAGCCGGTAACGCTCGGCGAGCGTGATCAGCGCCTGGGCGAGATCCGTGAGGTTGGCGGAGGCCGCCTCGACCTCGCGGGTGCCCGCCGCCGTCTGCTGGCTCGCCTGCCGGATGTTCTGGAGCGCCCCCATCACCTGCTCGATGCCGAGCTGCTGCTGGTTCGTCGAGGCGACGATCTGCTGGAAGGTCAGTACGCTCTCCTCAACCCGCGTAGCCATCTCCTCGATCGTGCGCACAGTTGCATCCGTCCGGGTCTTGCCCGAGGCGGCGCGCTTCATCGCCTCCTCGGTCAGCATCACCGAGGTGTTGATGCCCCGCTGGATCTCGCCGAGAAGGCCGCGCACCTGCGCGGTCGCGCTCTTGGTCTGGTCGGCGAGGAGCTTCATCTCGGAGGCGACCACGGCGAAGCTGCGTCCGCCCTCGCCGGCCGCCGCCGCCTCGATGGCGGCGTTGAGCGCGAGGAGGTGGGTGCGCTCGGAGATGTCGTTCACGGTCGTGATGATCTCGCCGATCGTCTGCGTCTTCTCGGACAGCGCCACGATGTTGCCGGCCACCGCCTCGCCTTGCTCGCGGATCGCGTCCATGGCCTTGGCGGTGTCCGTTGCTGCGCGCAACCCGGCACGCGCCGTCTGCGCTGTCGCCTGAGCCGTGGCAATTACCTCGTTGGCACGCTTCGTGACCTGCGAGCCTGAGTGGGTGATCTCGTCGACGGTGGCGGCCGTCTCCTGCACGGCGGCGAACTGCTGCTCGACGGAGGCCGCTTGCTCCTGGGCGGAGGCCCGGATCTCGGCCGCCGCCGCGTTGAGGTCGGCGGTGGCCGCGCGGTTGGTGCGGGCGAGGTCGGCGAGCCCAGCCACCATGCCGTTGAGGGTCCGGCCAAGGCGCCCGATCTCGTTCTTGCTCCGCGCGTCGAGAGTGCGGGAGAGGTCGCCCGAGCCCACCCTTTCGACGAAAGCCATCACAACCAGGAGGGGCCGGACGACCAGGCGGCTGATGGCGATCCCGATCCCGGCGCAGATCAGGAGCGTGACAAGTGTGCCGAACCAGAGGGCGAGGTTCGCATTGCGCTGAGCTTCAGCGAGGCGCTCGTTCTGCGCCAAGCGGTTGGCCTCCTCCACGCTCTCGATGGCATCCAGCTTCTGTCGGAAGGTGTCGAACAGCTGCTTTCCCGGTCCGTCAGCCTCAATCCGGACGGCCTCGGGCCGTGTTGCTGGATCGGCTGCGCGACTAATGGCCGGTTCGGCGATCTCTGTCTGCCACGTGCGGGCAGCCGAGACGGCATCGGCCAGCAAGCGCGAGGGCTCACCATCGTTGCCGATCATGGCTCGGAGGCGATTGATTGCTGCATCCAGGGCTGGTCGTCCGGACTGGTATGGCTCCAGGCTGTTTGTGCGCCCGGTGATCAGGTAGCCGCGCAAGCCGGTCTCCTGATTGAGCATGGCGGTGCGGAGCTCGCCTAGCGCACGGATAAGTTGGCTTGAGCGGCCGCGCGCCTCGGTAGCCTCGTGAAGGCGGTTGAGAGTGACGAGAATCGCGCCGCTGCTGAGAAGTGAGACCAACGCGATGGTGCCGATGGCACCACCCAGCGAGCGGTTGAGGCCAAAGGAATTCGGCATGCTTGACCTCTCCGGCAGACCTCGAACGGCGCTGGGCGGCACGGTCAGGAGGTCGCTGCGCTGTCGTCTGGATCGAACGTTGGGAAAGCTGCACAGCCGATCAGGGAGTTGTGCAGCAGCTCGAACTCGTTGCTGCTGCGCTTTAGCTGGACGCTGGCGTCACAGGCAAATCGGAATGCTGGCGGCAGCTCAGTGCCATGCGCTTGATCTACAGCGGCGAGCGAGTGGTAAACCTCGAAGTCCGCCTGGTGGTGGCTGAGTTGCGCATCGAGGAGTGGCCATGTCCGATGACGACAAGGAACTGGTGATGGTCATGATCGCGGGCATCGCCCTCGACAGGGCCTTGGCTCACCAATTCTCCGAGGCAGCGGCAGCTCTTGAGACGGAAGGCAAGGCGGCCTCGGCCAGCACACTGCGCGAGCGCGCTCGGTTTCATCGCGTCAAGGCGCTTGAACTGCAGGGAAGGCTTGCTGGCTTGGATGAGGAATGTGGCCGGTCCCTCCCTGGCCTGTTCAGTGCAGGTTGCGCCATGTGAGACCGCCTCGCGCGTGCGGGCGTGCGTACTGGTCGCACATGCGCGACCGCCGGCTCTGCCCGCGACTGGTTCAGGAGTACGGTCCGCGGAAGAGATCGCCTGACGCCTTCCTGTGGAACAGCGTGGCCCACCGCCGACGCTTGATGGGCAAAGGTGAGCGCACCTCCGGGGAGGCACGCTCGAAGGTTGCCAATGTCGACAGCGGGCCGCCGTCAGCGACACCCGCCACCCTCACCGTGAGCGACCTCCCACATTGCGCGCAATTGGACTTTTGGCTGCGACCCGCTGCCGCCCTCGGTTGCGAGAAACCCTTTCTCCATTGTGTGATTTTAGACAGTTAGAAACGCCACGCTTGCTCGGCTACTGAGATGACTGCTCCCTACCGCTACATTCGCCGACGCGGCACGCAGTGGGACGGTTTGCTGGAGGGCGTCGCATGGGGCTTGGCCGAGGCGCTGCCCCTGCCGGAACTGCCCGAGGTGGTACCCACGGCCGTGGCACTCCTGATGACGCAGCCGGTTCAACAGCCGCAGTCGGAGGCCGTGCCTGCAGAAATGGACCCGCGAGGGAGCAGTCCACCTGTTCAGCGGATCCTGCGGGAGACCGCCCCGAGGAAAGACCCTTGATGCGCATGCTCCGCCTGACAAAGCATTTGAAGGATCGCAATCACCAAATGAAGGCTGAGCCCATCCGCACAGCTCTGAACGAGCCCGCTCCTACGGCGACTGGGATCTCCCGGTGAACGGCCCCCACTGACGCAGGTTTGCGCCGTCATGCCCGAATGTCACGCGAGCGAGAGGCGCTGGCAGATGGTGTCGGACACTGCTGCCCTGATCATCATCATTGTGCTGAATGTGGCCGTATGTGGCTTTGTTGGCTATGACCTCTGGAAGAGTGAGCCGATCAACCCGCTTCTCTGGGTTGCTGTGGGCCCTCTGGTGCTCATCCTCGTCCTGCAACTCGGAGCTTGGTGGAGATCCACTATCACTCGTGAGCACCCGAGAGAGCGTTCGTAGGGTCCTGACCCTGGCGGCTGTCTACGAGGCAGCCTGCTGGCTCAGATGGGCAAAGCCTATGAATGATGCCGGCCCTGAGCGGGCCGGCACCTTCACGTTAGGGTTGCAGCACGCCGTCGATGACGTGGATGACGCCGTTCGACTGCATCACGTTGGCCACGGTCACGACCGCCGTGTTGCCCTTCGCATCCGTGACGAGGACCTTCTTGCCCTTGGTCTGCACCGTCAGCGGCGTGCCCTGGACGGACTTCAGCTGCGTCTGCCCACCGCTCTTCTTGGCCATGGCCATCAGGTCCTTGCCGGTGAGCGTGCCGCGCACGACGTGGTAGGTCAGGATGCTGGTGAGCGTTCCCTTGTTCTGGGGCTGCACCAGCGTCTCGACCGTGCCCGGCGGCAGTTCGGCGAAGGCGGCGTTCGTCGGCGCAAACACAGTGAACGGGCCAGGCCCGCTCAGCGTCTCAACGAGCCCGGCCGCCTTCACAGCCGCTACCAGGGTGGTGTGATCCTTCGAGTTGATCGCGTTCTCGACAATGGTCTTCGAGGCATACATCGGTGCGCCTCCGACCATTGGGTTCTTGGCAAGCGCGGCAGCGGGCAGCGATACGCCGAGCGAGACAGCGAGTGAAGCAGCCGCGATCTGGCGGCCAAGTGGGCGTGCGGCGAAATTCTTGAGCATAGGTCCTTCCCTTGATGATGGTTGATCCCCCGCAGGGATGCCGCGCGCCTGTACGAGGACCGGTGACGAGAAGTTTCAGCGCGAGGGACAGAGCGGGCCGCTCAGAGCGTCTCAAGCAAAAGCGCCCTGAGAGAGTGTCTCAGGGCGCTCAGGCTGAGCCGGCGGCAATCGGGCGTAGGGGCTCAGCGCAGGTCTTGCTGATTTCGAGTGACCAGCAGGAAGCGAACTTGTAGTTGATGCCGGCGCGAAACGCTCAAGCTGCCCGCGTGAGATCGCCTTCGATAGCTGTGAGCATCCGCTCCAAGGCCGCGAAGCAGGAAGGATCGAAGGCGGTGCCAACGTCAGACCGCATGATCTCAAGGGCTCGCTCGGTCGGCATTGCTGCGCGATAGGGGCGGTTCGCCGTCAGTGCATCGAACACGTCGGCAACCGACACAATGCGGGTTTCCGGCTCAATCTCGTCGCCTACCAGCCCGCGCGGATAGCCCTTGCCATCCAGCCGTTCGTGGTGGCCACCGCCTATCCGCGCCATGTCGCGGAACGCGCTCACACGCGCCAGAATGCCCTCTGATAGCGAGGCATGGTTTCGCATGGCTCGCCACTCCGCCTCATCAAGCTTCCCGTTCTTGTCGAGGATGGAGTTCGAGACGCCGAGTTTGCCGATGTCATGCAGAAGGGCCGCTCGCCGCAGCCAGCGCCGCCGCTCCGAGCTGTAGCCGAGTTCCGCCGCGATCATGTCAGCGTACACGGCAACGCGTTCGGAGTGTCCTGAGGTGAACGGGCTCTTCGTGTCGATCACCTGCGCGAAGGCACGCGCGATGTCATCCAGATAGTCCTCGTCGATGACGATCAGGCTCTGGGCCGGCTCAAGGGCCGCTACGGCGTCCTCGATGCAGTCGGAGCCAAGGGTCTGCCAGAAGTCACTGCTCTGGGCGGCACGCTGGAAACAGGCAACGATATGCGGGTCAAACCAAGTTCCTGTTCGTGCACGCACTTCAGCGAGCGCCGCCTCTCGGCCAGCCGAAGTGTGAAACACGTCCACGACCTGCGCCAGAAGTGCGACGCGGGCATAAAGGGGTATGGTCGGGCCCGCCAGGTGGTCGGGGCGGCCCTTGCCGTCCCAATGCTCGTCGAGTGCGTGGATGGCATTGCAGACGGCGGGCGGAAAGCGCAGGCGCGCGGCAATCTCTGCGCCTCGCTGGCAGCGGGTCTGGATCAGGTCGTCAACGATCTCCCCGCCGTTCTGGAGGATGTTGAGGATGGCTCTGAACCGCTCGGCCAATCCTGCCTTGAGGCCGGTGTGCGAGAAGACGAAGCCCAGCACCTTCGGTAGGCTGTCGCTGACGGTCTTGAAGTCGCGCTTGAAGCCGAGATCGTCGGACAGGTAAAGCTCGCAGATGCGGGCCGCGTTGCTGGAGCAGCCGAGGTCTTTCAGCATCACCGTGTAGTACAGCTCCCAGAGCTGTATCTGCGGCAGGCCCAGCTCGTACCCGACATGCATGGCGATCCAGGTCGAGCGCACGCAGTGGCCTGCAGGTTGCCCCTCCGTCAGGTCGAGCGCGTGACTGAGGGCACCGAGCAGCTCGGCAAGGCGGAGGCCGTTGCGCTCCTCTTCTGCAGTCACCAGCGCCACGACCATTGCTGTCGAACTCCTCAGATCAAGTCAAAACCATGCTCGAACTTCCGGAAATAAGGATGAATTTCTGCCGGCTAGAAGCATATTAAGCAAACGTGCTGAATGAACCTGAAATATTTACGCCACTCGATGGGGCGCTGAGCTGCTCCGCCGCCCAATCTGATCACGTGCTGGCGCGCGGTGTCGTGCCACAGGGCGGGAACGCAGCCGCCGATGAGTTTGCGCCCGTCCCCACGCCCTTGTGGATCTGTACAAGGACCGGGGAACGTCATCCGCCGAACAGTTAACATATGAACCACCGGCAATCATCTGTGCGCCCTTCAACGTAGAAGGGAGATAAACGTGCAGGACGAACATGACAGCCCGCGCATTGAGCTAGTGGAGCTGACGGCTGAGGTCGTTTCAGCTTACATTGCGCGCAATCATGTTGCCGCAGGCGACATTCCTGCACTCATCGCCAGCGTTCATACGACGCTCAATAGCCTTAGGCAGGGCGCCACTACTTCGGCCGCTGCGGAAAAGGTCGAGAAGCCGGCGCCGGCGCAGGTGCGCAAGTCGATCACGCCGGACGCGCTGATCTCGTTCATCGACGGCAAGCCCTACAAGACGCTCAAGCGCCACCTCTCGACGCACGGGCTCGACCCCTACAGCTACCGCCAGCGCTACGGCCTGCCCAACGACTACCCGATGGTGGCCGCCAACTACGCCGCCCAGCGCTCCGAGCTCGCCAAGGCGATCGGCCTCGGCCGGCCCGGCGCGATGGCGGAAGCCGATCAGGCGAGCGGCGGACGGCGCAAGACCGGCTAAACGTCGAAAATTTTCGCCAGGCCAGGATCAGATCTCTTGATGCTGGCCTGACTCCTGCTCGCTGCCCCTTTGTGGCGGCGTCAGGTTCCCGCCGGGCGTGGTCGGTGCCGTCAGGTGGAAGTGCTTGCGGTCGCCGGTGACGGCCTCAGCCAGACCGTCAGTCGCATCAACTTGTCACTTCGGCGGCGAGGTCTGTGGGCATGCCGGAGGAGGAGTGCCCGCACCAGGCGGCGTGGCCGGTCCACATGGCACTACGACAGCCGGCTTCTGGCTCGGATCGTCCGCCGGCGAGCCTCGCAGGGATAAGAAGATGCTCCCGGCTACTGCTAGCAGGAGAGCAGCCACTGCGAGGATGAGGAGCAAGCGGGGCATGGCCTGAAACTAGGCGCCCGCACCTGACGCGCCATCCTGTGGGCAGGAAGCGCATGCCCGGAGGCAGCATGGGTCCCGTGGCGGCATCGGCCAACCCATTGATGGCGTCCACGATGCCGCTCGCAGCCATGTAGACCGGAGAGTTGATCGGAGCGCGGGACGAGACGCGGAGGCACTCTTCTCACCAGAGCGCCGCCCTCGAGGAAGTCGCGCTGCTCGGCGCCGACGAGGATCCGATTGCGTCCCACGTTGCCCATTCCACTGTCTGGGCAACATCTGAAACAAAAATCGAACAAAGCAAGCCGAGACTACAGCACAATCAGCCGCAATCCGGCGGCGCGTCTTGAACGGGTTCGACGCTTAATCCCCATTCGTACTTGAGATAGCCTCAGAGAGCAGGGTGCGTTGTGCCCTTCATCAGAACCGGCCCCGTGGGCCGCCCGGTCGGAGAGCCCTGCTTCGGCTCAAGCGATATCTCGAACAACTGATCAGCGCCTGTCTGTGGCAGACGGGCAGTATCGAGCGGGACAGAGTGCGCTCGGTCAAGCAGACCGATCGAAACCGGGCCTCGCTCACGATCCCATAACGTCCAGACCTGAAGCGCTTTGCCTTCAGGTACCGCAATCGGTTCAATGGGGATCAACTCCGCGTGACCGTCGCGATAGGTGTTGACGATGGCTGCGGGCGCAGCTGCCTCCGTCATCAGTACCGCGACATAGATCGGGTGGGATGAGGGACGCGGGATCAGGGCAAGAGCTAGAGCGAGGCTGAGTGCTGCGGCAGCACCTGAAAGTCCAGCAGCACGCCACACAGGCAGGCTGTGCCACAGGCCTGTGAGGATAGATGCATTCGGCCGCACGGCCCTCGCCGTACGGATCTGTGCCGGCCTATGATCCGTCTGGATCCTTTCAACGCTCGCTGCAATCCGCGCCCATAGTTCCGGTCCGGCCTCAGCGGGCGAGGCCGTCAGATCGATCTCGTTCAGGCGCTCTCGCCAGATCGTCACGACCGCGGCAAAGCGGCCATCCTCCGCTTCCAGCTGCTCGGCCCGTGCGAGGCTCTCTCCATCGAGGAGACCGAGCGCGTACTCCAAGGCCATCGCTTCCCTCTCTGTTTGCGCCGTCATGACATGCAGTCCTTCAGGGCGGTGAGGGAGCGGCGGATCCAGGACTTCATCGTGCCGAGCGGAACTCCAAATCGGCCTGCAAGCTCTCCGTGCGTCAGCCCTTGGGTGTACGCCAGGACGATCACGTCGCGCCGGATGGGTTCCAAGCCACCGAGGCATCGCCGTAGGCGGCTGGCTTCGGAGAGGCGCATGACGACAGCCTCCGGCCCTTCCTCCTCGCTGGTAAATCCGAAGGCCTCAAGGTCATCCGTCGGATCGACGCGGCGCTCGTTGCGGAGCGTGTTCAGCGCGTGGTTGCGCAAGATCGTGTAGATCCAGGTGCGGGCGCTGCCGCGCGCCGGGTCAAAATCACTAGCCTTCTGCCAGATCTTCACGAACGCATCGTGGACGACCTCTTCCGCGATCTCCGCGCGCGGCAGAAAGCGCCGTGCGACCCCCACCATTCGTGACGCCTCGCTGGTGTAGATCCTGTTCAGCGCCTCCTTCTCTCCGCGCGCGCAGGCAAGGAGTGCCTTCTCCAGATCGAGTGACGGTGCTGCCGCTCCCACGGCGGCCCTGGTATCTGTCATCGCGTCTCTGCCATCACCCTGCACCTACACCTCAGCCCTGACGGCGGATGCGACGTCACTAAAAAATGCTGTGAGCGCTGCATCCGGCGAGCGTGCTGCTGTGTACCCCGGATGTCGGCATTCTTCGCCGTCTCCGAGGCCCGCTGGATGATGACGACTGCTGTCACAGACGAGTGCTGTCCCGCTGGCCACTTCATCGTCATCAACACCTCGAACAGCGCCAAATCTGCCTAACGAGACGCGTGCAATCCTCCGATGAACGGGGGTTCGCTGATGCGTCCAATTCTCGGGAGAACATCACGCATGGCCACCATCGACGGGACGACAGGCGACGACGTGCTGTCCGGCACTCCGCAGGATGATACCATCACCGGCTTTGCAGGAAATGACACGATCACGGGACTGGGCGGCAACGACACCGCCGTCTTCAACGTGTCCACCGACGGAGCCGATCGCACTGACCTCGGCGATGGCTCGGATATCGTCAACGTTTCCGCTGCGGCCGCAGGACAGATCCGCTTGAGCTTCACCTCCGCTCAGGTCGGCAATGCGAACGTCAACGACACCAACAACATGCTCAATCAGGACGGCGGCCTCGCCGTTCGCCTTCAGGCGGAAGGGGCCGCGGATGCGCTCGTCGGCCCGATCAGCCGCTTCGATGATGAAGGCATCACCTTCGTTTCCGCGACGGCCGGGCTGACCTTCGACGTGCGAGACCTCGTCGCCGGCACGCAGCGAGGCGATCGGTTCGAGGTTGTGACGCTCGGCACCTCCGGCAACGACGTCCTGAGCGCCATCCAGGCTGCACGATCCTACTACATCAACGCCGGGATGGGCGACGACACTCTGACCGGCGGGAACGCCAACGATTTCCTCGTTGGGGGCGCTGGCAACGACACGCTCACAGGCGGGCTGGGCAACGACAGCTTCATCGGCGGCGGCGGGAATGACATCGTGACCGGTGGTGACGGCAACGATACCGCGATCTTCAACGTGTCGACGGATGGCAGCGATACGACGAACCTCGGTGCAGGAGACGACATCGTCAACGTCTCGGCCGCGGCCGCAGGCCAAGTCAGGCTGACCTTCACCTCCGCGGAGGTCGGCAACGGCAACGCGAACGATGGAGGCGCACTCGCCAATCAGGACGGTGGCCTCGCCGTTCGTCTCCAGGCCGAGGACGCGTCGGGAGCTTTGACTGGCGCGGTCAGTCGCTTCGACGACGAGGGCGTCACCTTCGTGGCCGCCGCCGGCACCACGTTCGATGTGCGCGACCTCGTCTCGGGTGTGCAGCGAGGCGATGCTTTTGAGGTCGTCACGCTCGGCACGCAGGGCGCGGATACGTTGACAGCCCTCCAAGCCTCCCGCTCGTACTACTTCAACGCGGGCCAGGGGAACGACACCGTCACGGGCGGCACAGCCAACGACTTCCTTGTGGGCGGCGGCGGAAACGACAGCCTCTCGGGCGGCGCCGGCAATGACAGCTTCATCGGTGGGGCGGGCAACGACACCGTCTCCGGTGGCAGCGGCACCGATCGCGCGATCTTCTCCTTCGCGCTGAGTGCAGCCAGCATCGGGGTGACGGCAGATGGTGCCATCACGATCACCGGTGCTGAGGGGACCGACACCTTCCGGGGCATCGAGCAGTTCCAGTTCAGCGATCGCACCGTCGAGGTGAACGACGGCTCGCCTTTGGTGGATGACCTGTTCTACCTGATCCGCAATCCCGACGTGGCCGCGGCGGGGATCGATCCGGACAGTCACTACGCGGCCTTCGGAGCCCGCGAGGGGCGCGACCCCAACGCCTTCTTCTCCACGGACGGCTACCTCGCCGCTAATCCGGACGTGGCCCGAGCCGGACTGAACGCGCTCGACCACTACGCGCAGATCGGTTGGCGCGAGGGGCGGGATCCGGGCGTCAACTTCGACAACGAGGCCTACCTTAGAGCCAATCCGGATGTTGCTGCTGCGGGCATCAACCCGCTCGCGCATTTCCTCTCTGTCGGGCAGGAGGAGGGACGCACAGCCTCACCCGCTATCGGCCGGGCGGGCGACCTGAGCCCGGCTGGGTTCGACGCGCAGTACTATCTCTTGGCCAACGGAGACGTGGCCGATGCGGCCAGGGCAGCGGGCGGCAACAGCTTCGTGTTCGCCGCTCAGCACTACGAGGCGTTCGGCATCCGCGAAGGAAGAGATCCGAACGCGGTGTTCGACACGAGTGGGTACCTCGCGGCCTACGGCGACGTGGCGGCAGCCGGGATCAACCCGCTGACGCACTACAACCAGTTTGGCTTCCGCGAGGGCCGCGACCCCTCGGCCGGCTTCGACACCTCGTCCTACCTTGCGACCTACGGCGACGTGGCGGCTGCAGGCGTGAACCCGATGACCCACTATCTGCAGTTCGGCTTCTACGAGGGCCGCTCGGCGTTCGCTGACGGGACCTTCGGGTCAGGCAGCATTGGGTAAGGCGAAAGCTCGATCGATGACGGCCGGAGCTGGCGCTTCGGCCGTTTTCCTCTAGGCTAAAGACTATAGAAGCCCGCTGCCCGAGTGGTCCTTGAAGGCGTTGGCGCGGCGGATGTAGCCCACCACTGTCTGCGGGTCGCGGCGTCCGCTCTGATCCATGATCCGGGCGAGATCTGCGCCCCGCTCGGCTGCCGTCGTGATGTACCCCGCCGGCAGGCTATGTGCTCCGAAGGTCGAGGCATCGAGGCCGGCGGCGGTCGCGCACTTCTTCACGATGTCGGCAATGGTCCGCGTCGTGAGGCGCCCGACCTGGCGCATGTTGCCCGAGCGCGAGATGGGTCGGAACACAGGCCCTTCCGTGAGGCCGGCGCCAGCGAGGATGAGGCTGACCTCGATGCAGCGTTGAAGCGGGTCGCGAAGCCGAAAAAGGCGGAGAGCTAAGACGCCACCGGCCCTCAGACGTTCGGCGGCCTCGACCCCGCGCCGGTGGCGGGCTTGGCTAAGCGGCCTTCCTCCGCCTTGTGGATGTATTGACTGGCGACAAGCCAACCCTTGAAGAAGCGAAGCGGGAGTATGCAGCCCACGAGCAGGGCTGGGAGGGTTGTCACGGCGTGGACCCAGAGCGGCGGATCATATGCCAGCTCAATCCAGATCCCCAGTGCCGTGATGGGGAAGGCGACGGTCATCATGACGAAGAAAGCCGGGCCGTCAGCTGGGTCGGCGAACGAGAAGTCGAGGTCGCACACGTCGCAGCGCGGCGCGACCGTCAAGAAGCCCTCGAACAGGTGGCCCTTCCCACAACGGGGGCAGGCGCTTCGGACGGCGCAGTCGAGGGGCGAGTGCGCGGCGTAGCGGACATCCGCCATAGGGCGCCTCCTCACCGAACAACAGCCGATGAACCTCGGGGTTCATCGGCTCGCTGGTCGCCCGGCAAGCTGGTATGTAGGCACTAAGCGCTATCGCGCTCCCACGCCGTGATCAACTCATTCAGCTCTGCCTGCGCCGCCAGCCGCGCTTCGCTGAAGGTCGCAAACGTCTGGGCCGAATAGCTCTTCGGCTTTCCTATCCGGCCAACCGAGTAGGTGTAGCGGCCAGGCGTGTGCCATGCTGGCTTGATGTCGATGACGAAAGGATGCGGACGCTGCGCCATGCTGCGAGAAGATACCATGGAGGGCTCAGAATACGCCGGATCGCGGCGTGATTGATCTCGCACTCAGCCGTTGGCGTCCGTGGGTTAAGCTGTAGCGTTCGCCAGCCCGGACCGTCACAGAGGCACGACGCTGACCTTCGCCGTGCCAGAAACGCCGATCGCCTGAGCCGAGGCGCTGGATAGATCGATCACCCGTCCGCCGGCGTAGGGGCCGCGGTCATTGATCCGCACCACGACCGAGCGGCCGTTGGTCTGGTTGGTCACCCGCACACGTGTGCCGAAGGGCAGCGTGCGATGGGCCGCGGTCAGGGCACGTGTATTGAAGCGTTCGCCATTGGCTGTGCGCCGCCCATGAAATCCCGGGCCATACCAGGAAGCCACCCCAGCTTGCTCAGCCGAAGGTTCGTCAGCTTCTGCGCCGGACGTAGCAATGCATGCTGCTGCGGCCAGGGCGAAGAGTGCGAGACGAGCGTTCAAGATCATCGTGCCTTCCCGTTGTCCTTCGAACGGGTCGGCAAAATGAAGCCAAATGCGGCAGCGGTATGGTGCGGCGCAGCATAGGAGGCATGCGCTTATCTGCCTGCCAGAGGCTCAGATGTAAACTTGGCCTTCACTCTGAAATGGTACAAGCAACGCAGGCTTAGCTGTACATCGACGCGGTACGGTTCAAACAAGCATCCTAGCTGCGCACCCTTTTCGTTGCGTTGCGAAACTATCTGTGTCTTCTACTGCGCTGCAACATGGCGCTTCGATGAGCCGGCCGCGGGTCGCCATTGGCATTTCCCGGTCAAGGCTCCCTTTCGATGTCGCCCGCCGAACTTATCGCCGCCGCCGAGATGGCCGAGAGCATCGTGTCGGAAATGGCCGCAGCTGCTGACGCGCTTACCAAGAAGGGCAAGGCAGCCGCTGTTCGGGCGCTTCTTGAGGAAGCGCGGCGTCACACCGCCGAGGCTATTCGCCTGCGGGCTCAGGCAGCTGCTCTCCAGCAAAGAGGCGATGCGAGATCGGAAGACCCTGAGCATCGCGCGTAGGGTCTCAACTAGCCAACGCCTTGGTGATGATCTCGTCCATCCTTCACGGCGCTTCACATCAAGCTTCTACGATCAGGAACTCGATGCCCTACACGCTTCACCGCCTCGCAGCCGGCAGCTACGACCTTCTGCTCGACGGTGCCCTCATCGGAAGTGTAGTTCGCGAGACATCCTGCGATCACGCGACAGGGTGGTGGGCCGAGTTGCTGGAAGACCTTCCGCGAGCGCGAAGGCCGAAGCCGTTTAAGCAGGTTGAACATCGCTTCGAGACGTTCGGGGATGTAGTGTCATGGCTCGGCGCCGACGCAACTGCCGAACACACCATGTAGAGCGACTGCCCTCCCGCGCGCCTGCGCGTATTGGTTCCACAAACAGCCAAGGCTTGAGCTACTTCTTCTCGTTCTTCTGGGCTGAAGGGAGCTTCTTGAGGATCATACGGACATGATTGCGGATGCGTTCTCGACGTGCCGCTGTTGCGACTGAACTCTCTTCGCTACCTTTTCCGCCGACAGCAGCCATGAGAACCGTCCTTCGATGATGAGGGCGCGCAAATGCTACGGCGGTAGTACATCGGAATAGTCGAGACTGATCCTCCGCTTTAGTCCTAGTATGGATTGATGTTTCAAAGCAACAGCTTCAGAGAGGCTTAAAATACAATTTGCCTCGTTAGGTAAACATCAACCTCAACAGCGGATGAACTTTTCCCGCGGTGCTTCCGGGAGTTCGCGCGCGGTAGCGTCCACGGACGAGGTGTAATTTCCGGGACCGCTTCGGTGGGGATTGGGGTGGCC